>CAJUHZ010000010.1:0-12551 GCA_910585945.1 uncultured Bilophila sp. | reverse complement strand
ATTTACGGCGCTTTTCGCGCCGCGCCAGACTTTCGTCTGGCGGTAGAAGCCATTTCATACAAATTATGAAATCACTTCTACACCGAATCGGCACAAACGGCAACCGGGTTCCGCCCTGTTCTCGCGTAACGGCAGCGGATCAATCCCGGCCACTGATGAAGGCAGAGGCCCAGGCTTTTGCCGGCCTGGCGCGGCACGGATCAGGGGGGACAGGGGAATCATTCCCCTGCCGATGGGTCTGGGGGCGAGAAGCCCCCAAAATTCAAACGCCCCCTGCCCGCGCCGAGCGTATTGACAAGAAGGGAGAGATGTTCAAAACTGGTCAGTTCCAGACGCCGCCCGGCCTCCTTCCGGCAAAAACGGCGTCCCGGCCGCGTTTTCGGAGCCAGCCCGGATTCCATCCGATGGCGCTTCCCACACAACAGGAGATTCACGGTGCGCATCCTCGTCATGAACGGCCCCAACCTGGGGGCCCTGGGCGAACGTCAACCCGAGATATACGGCTCGCAAGGCATGGACGCCCTGCCCGCCCTTGTTCGCGCCGTCTGCGGCGGCTCCGCTGACGGCGTGGATCTGGTTTTCTACCAGTCCAACCACGAGGGGGAACTTCTCGATCGTCTGGAAGCGGCGCGGCGGGAGGGCGTGGACGGAATTGTGCTCAATGCCGGCGCGCTGACCCACACAAGCCTTGCCCTGGCCGATTGTCTGGCCTGGATCGGCATCCCGTGCGTCGAGGTGCACATCAGCAACGTCTTTGCCAGAACGGATCAACCCCTGCGCCGCCAGAGCCTGATCGGCGGCCAGGTCATCGGCGTGATTGCGGGGTTCGGCCTGACCGGCTACGCTCTGGCTGTGGCCGCGCTGTTGCAGCGCCGGGCATAAGGCCGGATCTCAGCACCACCACGGATCGCCCGCCGGGCGATTTTTTCCTTACAAGCACCGCTCATGGAGGCAGCATGTACTCGACCACCGACTTTCGCAAGGGACTCAAAATCGAAATCGACGGCACGCCCTACGAAATCATTGAGTTCCAGCATTTCAAACCCGGCAAGGGCGGCGCGATGGTGCGCACCAAACTGCGCAACATCCTGAACGGCCGGGTGGTGGACAATACCTTCCGCTCCGGCGAAAAGGTGGAGCGTCCCAATCTTGAATCGCGCGACATGCAGTTCCTTTACCATGAGGGCGATCAGCTCGTTTTCATGGACATGACGACGTATGAACAATTGCACATGGACGAGGGATCCACGGGCGGCAAGGCCGGCTTCCTGAAGGACGGCCAGGAATGCCGCGTGCTTTTGTACAATGAAAAACCGCTTGATATTGATATCCCCGCCTCGCTGATCATGGAAGTGATCGATACCGAGCCGGGCGCCAAGGGCGACACGGTGAGCAACGTCACCAAGCCGGCCAGGCTGGAAACGGGCATCAGCATCCAGGTTCCCATCTTCGTCAATACGGGCGACAGGGTCAAGGTTGATACCCGCACCAAGGAATATCTGGGCCGCGAATAGGCAAAGCGCAACTGCAACCTGTTCGACAGCGGCAACATGCACGAAAGAAACGCCGTTTCCCGATCTCCGGATCGGGGAACGGCCCCGTCGTTTTCACAGAAGCGGCAACCCGGAAGGCGCATGACAGAGGTGCAAGGCACGAACGGGCGCAGGATCGCCCAGGAACTTTTTGGTTTGTTTCTGATCTTTTGGGGGCTGCTGGTGCTGCTCAGCCTCGCTTCCTACGATCAGGGAGATCCCGGCATCAACCATGCGGTGAGCGCCGCCGCGGGGGTCAAGAACAGCGCCGGACTGTTCGGCGCGTATCTTTCCGGCCTGCTGGTGGACATTTTCGGCGTTGCCGCGCTGATTTGGCCCGCCGTTTTCATCGCCTGGGGGGCCGGCTGCATTTCAACATGGTTCACCATGCCGTGGTGGCGCTGGTGCGGCTTCATCCTTTTGACGATCTGCCTCATTTCCGTGGGCGCGGCCTGGAATTTCGGCATCGGCGACGTGCGCGGCGGCGGGATGCTCGGGATGAGCCTGTACCAGAAGGCGACCGCCATGTTCAATCCGGTGGGTTCCCTCCTTGTCTGGCTGTTTCTGCTCTTTCTCTCGCTGGAACTGGCGTTCGGCATCGCCTGGCTTGCCCTGATCGGGGCGGGAGCGCGTTTTCTCAAACGCCGTCTTGCGGCCTGCCCCGCATTCCGCAACGGCCTGGAGGCGCGACTGGCCCCGCTGGAGTGGCTGGCCCGGCTTCCCGCCAGCAAAAACGCCGATGCTCGCGACGAGAGCACGCACGATCCGGAAGCCGCGCCGGAAGTTCCGCCCGCCGCCTCCCGCAACGCCGTTGAGGAGGCTTGCGCGCCGGCTGACGCAGACGAGATCATCCCTCTGTGCGAAGTTCATACGGACGTTCCCCCGGCCGATCCGTCGCCCTCCCCCTCCGCGAGCGCGCACGACAGCCCGCCAGCGCCGGAAACGCCGGCCGCAGGGCGGGAAGAACCTTTCATCCCCCTGAGCATGACCCCGCCCGGGGACACGGAGCAGGCCCCCCGATCCGGGAAGGAAGCGCCTTCCGTTCCTTCTCTGGCGCGCACTCTGGCGCGGACCATTTCGGATGCCGTGGCGGAAACCGCGGCGCGCCTCGCGCCGGAGCACGCCGGCAGCGCGCCCGTGCCGCCGGCGACCTTGCGCGTGGCCGATTTCGAGAACGCCCCCGCCGCGCCGGCCGCGTCTGTCGCGCCCGCCCAACAGCAACGCCGTGCGGATGACAGGGGTGACAATGCCGTCGCGCCGCCCCGTCCGCTCGAAGCGAACACGCCGGACGAACCGGGCTGCACACATGCCACGATCGCAACGGTCATGACGCCTCCGCCAGCTCCAGAGGACGGGGAAGGCCGGGGCCTCGCGCCCACGCCTCAGGCGGCGACACCACAAGCCGTTCCCGAACGGGCAATCCGGGATCCTGCCGGGCGCATGGCCGAACATGTGGCCGAGCCGCAACCGGAGACGCCGCTCTTCCAGCAAATGCCATCGGCCCCGACGCCTTCGATCGCGCCCCCTCCGGCGACGACGCCGACAGTCGCGCCGATCGCCCCTGCTGGAATGCCGACAGCGCAAACGCCGCACGGCGCGGAAGCGGCCGCCCCTGGCAGGCGCTTCCCCGTGATGCCGTCGCTCGATCTCTTGCGGCCGCCGCAGCAAAGCGACGCTCTGCCCGACCCGGACGTGCTGGAGCAAAAAAGCCGCGAACTGATGAACTGCCTGGCCGATTTCAATGTGCAGGGCGAGCTTATTCGGGTCACGCCCGGGCCGGTGATCACCCTGTTTGAAATCAGGCCCGCGCCGGGCGTGCGGGTGGGGCGCATCACCAACCTCAACGACGACCTTGCGCGCAGTCTGCGAGCCGAAGCGGTGCGCATCCAGGCCCCTGTGCCGGGATCGGACACGGTGGGCATCGAAATCCCCAACGCCGTGCGCGCCACCGTGAACTTTCGCGAGCTTGTGCAGTCGTCCGCCTTTCAGGAGAACGATTCCCGCCTGACCATGGCCCTTGGCAAGGATATCGAGGGCCGGCCCGCGGTGCGCGATCTGGCTACCATGCCGCACGCCCTGGTGGCCGGCACGACAGGATCGGGCAAAAGCGTCTGCCTCAACTCCATCCTGGTCAGCCTGCTGTACAAGGCCACGCCGGATGAGGTGAAGCTGATGCTCATCGACCCCAAGCGGGTGGAAATGGCCATGTACAGGGACATGCCCCACCTCGTGCACCCGGTGGTCACGGAAATGAGTCTGGCCAAAACCGCCCTGGACTGGGCCGTGCACGAAATGGAGCGCCGCTACGACTGCCTTGCGCGGATCGGCGTCAAGAACATCCGGGACTTCAACAAAAAAATCATCCAGATGGGAGAAAACAGGCCGCCGGCTCTGGCGGATCTGTCTTACCTGCCCTATCTTGTCATTGTCATCGATGAACTGGCGGACCTCATGATGACCGCCGGCAAGGAGGTGGAAGCCTGCCTTGTCCGGCTCGCGCAACTGGCCCGCGCCGCGGGCATCCACCTTATCGTCGCCACGCAACGCCCGAGCGTGGATGTGGTGACGGGCATCCTGCGCGCCAACTTCCCCTGCCGCATCGCGTTCCAGGTGGCCAACAAGTACGACTCGCGCACCATTCTGGACGCCTCGGGGGCGGAAAAACTGCTCGGCAAGGGCGACATGCTGTTCAAGCCGAGCGGCGGCAAACTGCAACGGCTGCATGGCCCCTTTGTCACCGACGAGGAAGTGGAGGCTGTCGTCGAGCACTGGAAACGCCAGCTCCCCCCCAGGTACGAGGTGGATTTCTCGGAATGGGGCATGGCCGCCGCCGAAGCCAAGGCGACGACGGGCGGCGCGACCGCCGGGTCCGGCGCATCTTCGGAAGAGGAGGCGTTGTACGCCGAGGCGGTGGCCTTTGTGCAGGAGCAGGGGAGAATGTCCATTTCGCTGCTGCAACGGCGTTTCCGGATCGGTTTCAACAAGGCCGCCCGTTTTGTGGAGCGGATGGAGCAGGAAGGCATTTTGCCGCCCGCCTCCCGCGCCAACAAGGCGCGGCAGGTGCGCGCCGATTCCTGAGCGGCGCGTTTTTTCGGAATTTCCAGCCTGTGGAGCGTTTCGCCATGCGTTTCTCGCCCCTTGTCCTCTGTGCGGCCGCGCTGCTGCTTCTGGCCCCGGCCGCACCCGCCGCCGGCCCTGCCGACGCCCTTGCCACAACCATGCAGAAGCGTTACGAAGCCATGCGCTCGTTTTCCGCCGCGTTCACCCAGGTTCTGACGCACGCGGAAAGCGGCGCCGAGGAACGCCGAACAGGAACAATCCTGTTCGCCAAACCGTTCCGCCTGCGCTGGGAGACCGCCGCGCCCTCCCCCGAAGTTCTGGTGATCAATGAAAAGGAAGTGTGGGATTATGTGCCGGACGAGGCGACGGCCTACCGCTACGCGCCCGAAGTGGCGGCCGATTCCGCGTCCGTCGTGCAGGTGGTGACCGGACAGTCCCGTCTGGACAAGGATTTTTCCGTTGAAAGCCTGCCTGACGAGAACGGCCTTGCCGTTTTGCGGCTCTACCCGCGGGAACCGAGCGCGCAAATGGTGGAGGCCACGCTCTGGGCGGACAAGGCGAGCGGACTCATCCGGCGCGTGCGCGTCCTCGACTTCTACGGCAACGCCAACGACATGACGTTCACCCGCCTCACGCCCGACGCGCCAGCGCCCGAAAGCGCCTTCCGCTTCACTCCGCCCCGTGGGGTGACTGTGGAAGATCTCCAGGATCAGAGCGCGCCGGAACGCCCGCTGCTGCGCTAGGTCAGCCCTCATCAGGGTTCCCCGTCAAAACGACGTCCGCGAAAAGCCGTTTCTTTTCAACCGGCAAGACGCAAGGCAAACAGTGGCCGAAGCTGTATTGAACATGCTGCAAGGTCAATGCCGGCCACGCAACGCCGCCGGACGCAAAAAGGCGGCCTTGCGGCAGGCGGGTTAGAGCAATTTTTCATAAAAAACTGCTCTGGCGGACACGTACAAGCGGACGCCCGCGCCGTAATGAGCTTGAAAACCGCGTTTTTCAAGCGAAATGAAGGCAGCGAAGCGTTTAAAATTTGAAAAAATTTAAACGCAAAATGCTCTAAAGAGGGCTGATCCTGAACATCCAAAGGAGCCTTCGTCATGTCTTCTCCGCTCGTCCCCGATCCGCGCGCCGCCGGCCGGCCTTCGCAAGCGGACGCGCCCGCGTTCGGCCCCGGCTCCGGGGCCGCCGCCATTCTTTCCGTACTGCCGCAACCGATACGGCCTGTTCCCGGCGATTCCTTCAACGACCGCATCCTGCTCCTGCTCGCGGCCGTCGCCACATCCGAAGGGCCGCTCACCTACCGCGCCTACCAACTGGTGCAGGAAGCGGCCCGGGCCATTTTCGGCGAACGCGCCCTCCATGCCGAAATGCAGGCCAAATTGCACTACGCCCTGCTCCATCCGCCGGCGGACGCTCCCGCAATGGCGCGGAACATGGCGCATGAGGCCGAAGCGCGCAATGTTTCCGCCGCGTTTGTGGACGCCCTGCTCGCGGCTCTGGACTCCATCAGCGCCCATGCCGAACGCATCGACGACAGCGCGCGCTCTCTGGTGCGCGAAATCGACATCGCCTTTCGCAAATCCAGACTGGAACAGGACCGGGGCTTCAGCCTTGACGTGGGCCAGGGGCTGGCCAGCCTCCGCCGTCTGGCGGGACGCGCCCTGCCCGAACGGCTTTCGCCGGCGCAGCTTTTGCCGGAGAAACTTCTCCCCCGGCATCTTGCTCTCCTCCCGAGCCGGTTCCTGCCCGCCGGGCTGTTCTCCGGCAACAAGGCGGATGACAACGCCCTGCTTCCGGAAACAAGCGCCTTCAACGCGGAGATGGAAGCCGCCGCGGCTTCGCTCGACCGAATCGCCTGGACGCTGGACGACGCGCGCCTGCGCGAGGAGCTGCATACCTTCAAAAAGACCCTCCGCGCCCAGCCGTTCAAAATCGTCGTCGTGGGCGAGCGCAAGCGCGGCAAAAGTTCGCTGGTCAACGCCATTATCGGGTGCAAGCTCTCCCCCGTGCGCGAATCCACGCCGGAAACCGCCACTGTTCTGGAATTCCGCCACGCCCCCGCCCCCGACTACAATGTGCGTTTTCTCGACGCGGCCCAGTTCGCCCGGCTTGAGGAATACCTGGCCGGGGAAGGAGACAACCTCCTGCTTGCCCGCAAGGTGAAGGCCATTCGCGACGGCGTCGCCAGCGGCGCCTTCACCCCGGGCAAATGGCTCTCCGGCATTTCCTGCCTGGATGAACTGGACGACTACGTCAGCCTGCACGGCCGGTTCTCCGGCTTTGTGGCCCGCGTTTCCGTCGGCCTGCCCCTGGAAGCGCTGCAAGGCGGCGTGGTTCTCGTCGACACGCCCGGTCTCAACGACACGGACCGGTTTCACGACTACCTCGCCTACGAGGAAAGCCTGGAAGCCGACTGCGTGCTCTTTGTCATGGACGCGCGGGATCCCGGGGCGCGATCGGAACTTGATCTCCTGCGCCGTCTGGCCCGGTCCGGCCGCGTCGTGCACCTTGTCGGCGTGCTCACCAACATCGACAGGCTGAACGACAGCGCAAGCCTCGCCCACAGTCTGGAGCAGGCGCGAACCTTCCTGCTTGAAGCCTGTCGAAGCTCGGAACATGTGCGCCTTGCCGGCCTTGTGCCCCTCAACGCGCGCGAGGCGGCCGACGAGCGCTGCAAGGCGGAAGGCGCGGCAGGCGGCGAAATGGACCACCTGCTGCGACTGTTGCGCGAAGTCATGGAATGTGATTCCGGCAAACTCGACTACCGGCGCAAAACGGCCGACGCGTACGCGCGCATCGTGCGCCTCGCCCAGGAACGCATCTCGGATCACATGGAGGCGTACCGGGCCGGCCTGCCCGGAAGCGGCTTCCTCGACATGCTCGACGCCCACGCCCGCCAGCTCCACGAAGCGGCTCTGCGCTCCCTGGATCAGGCCCGCCAGGTGGTGCAGGCGACAGGCCGGGAACTTGACGCCTGGGATCGGGAAACGGCAAACGCGCTCGCCCGCCTGCGCGACGCTCTCTCCCTGCGCCTCATGGATGCCGTCAACCGCAAGGTGATGGAGCTTGGCCACAATTTCGCCCGGGACGACGCATGGAAGGACTTTGACAACGCCGAGGTCCGCGTCATCGCGCGGGAAGTCGTGGACGCCTTTCTGGACGAACAGCGCGCAACCCTGCGAGATTGGGAAGAAAAGCTCCGGCTTTTCTCCGCCGACATGGAAACCTTTTCGCGCGACTGTCTGGACCGGCTTTCCGCCTCCGTCGCGGGCCTGCCGGAAGCGGAAACCGGCGAAGAGGACGTCCGTTCCGGCGCGGGCGGGGGCGACATTTCAAACGCGGCCGCGCATTTTCTGGTGCAAAGCCACCGCCACATGAAAAACCTGGCCATGTTCACCGCCGGCCTTGCCGCCGGCAGGGCTTCGGCGCTGGGTTCCATCACGCTGCTGGTCACGGCCGGGAACATTCTGGCCCTGACAGCGGCCAATCCGGCGGCCGCAGTCGTCTTCGCGGCCGTGGCCGGCACGGCGGGTCTTGTCTATCACCTGGGGCGCGAAGACAAGCGCAAGGCCGCCTTTCTGGAAAAAAAGCGGCGGGAAATCGACGCCTACGCCGCCAGAACGGCCGACGCCCTTGCGGCGGAACTGGAAACGGCCCGGACGAACCTCGGCAAGGCGTATGAATTTGAAGTGCGGCGGGGTTTCGCGCCCGCGCTGGAAAGCCTGTTCCAGCAGGCGGCGCATGTGCGCCTCTTTCTGGAAGTCATGCAAAAAATCCGCGCTGATGCGGACCGCTACGAGGCGCATGTGCGGCACGAACTTGCGGATCTGCACCGCCCGCCCTCTCTCTGCGCCCCGGCTGAAAGCCTCCCCGAGGCGCACGGCTGAAATGCAGGGAAAAGCGCCTGTCCGGCGCATGTGCAAGCCGGCTTTTTGGCTTGCCAACAGAGGCATTTTCAAGTATGTGACACCGATTCAAGCGTGCCCGGGGCACAGACGTCTTGAGCGCCCCCGTCCGTACCTTCCGGGCGGGGCGGCGGTCTTTGGAGCATTTCTGCGGCGGCTGTGCGTCGTCATCTGTTTTTCACATCCAAACGCGGGGTTCCGAGATGTTCTCATTCATCGTGGTCTTGGCATGCGGGCTTTTCGCCCTCTATTATGCGTACGACACTTCCAAACGCGTCTTTTCGGCCGGCGTCGGCACTGAAGAGATGCAGCGAATCGCGGGAGCCATTCAGGAAGGCGCGCGCGCCTATCTGAACCGGCAGTACAAGACCATCGCCATCGTGGGCGTGGTTGTCGCCGTCATCCTGGCCATGTCCCTCTCGGGCCTGGTGGCGCTTGGCTTCATCCTCGGCGCGGTGCTCTCCGGCGCGGCCGGGTACATCGGCATGAACATTTCCGTCCGCGCCAACATCCGCACCACCGAAGCGGCCCGGGGCGGCATGACCCCGGCCCTGAACGTGGCCTTTCAGGCCGGTTCCGTCACGGGCTTGCTGGTGGTGGGCCTCGGCCTGCTCGGCGTGCTCGTGTACTACGGTCTGCTCTCGCTCTTCGGCGTGGAGCAGAAGCAGTTGCTTGAAGCCCTGGTGGCCCTGAGCTTCGGCGCTTCGCTCATTTCCATTTTCGCCCGGCTCGGCGGCGGCATCTTCACCAAGGGAGCCGACGTGGGCGCGGACCTCGTGGGCAAGGTGGAAGCCGGCATCCCTGAAGACGACCCGCGCAACCCCGCGGTGATCGCTGACAACGTGGGCGACAACGTGGGCGACTGCGCCGGCATGGCCGCAGACCTGTTCGAGACCTACGCCGTGACCGTCGTCGCGACGATGCTGCTCGCCGCAATCTATTTCACCGGCGAATTGCAGAGCCTCATGATGATGTACCCGCTGCTCATCGGCGGCGTGTGCATTGTGGGATCCGTCGTCGGCACCCGCTATGTGCGCCTGGGCGCGGACAACAAGATCATGAAGGCCCTGTACCGCGGTCTCGGCATGGCCGGGCTGGTCTCCGCCGGGCTGATCATCATCGTCAGCGTGCTCCTTTTCTGGGGCGCTCCGGACATGGAAATCCAGGGCAAGCAGTTCGGCGTGGGCAACCTGCTGCTCTGCGCCCTGAGCGGTCTTGTCGTCACCGCGCTGCTGGTGTGGGTGACCGAATACTACACCTCCACCGCGTTCCGTCCGGTGCGCAGCATCGCCCGGGCGTCCACCACGGGCCACGGAACCAACGTCATCCAGGGTCTGGCCGTGTCCATGGAATCCACGGCGCTCCCCGTCATCATCATTTCGGTCGCCATTCTTTTCGCCTACAGCAATGCCGGTCTGTTCGGCATCGCCATCGCCGCCACCACCATGCTTGCCCTGGCCGGCATGATCGTCGCGCTTGACGCCTACGGCCCGGTGACGGACAACGCCGGCGGCATTGCGGAAATGGCCAATCTTCCCGACGAAGTCCGCGAAGTCACGGACGCGCTTGACGCCGTGGGCAACACCACCAAGGCCGTGACCAAGGGCTACGCGATCGGTTCGGCCGGCCTCGCCGCCCTGGTGCTCTTCGCCTGCTACACCGAAGATCTCGGCCGGTTCTTCCCCAATTTCAACGTCAATTTCAGCCTTCAGGATCCCTACGTCCTCGTCGGCCTCTTCATCGGCGGCCTGCTGCCCTATCTCTTCGGAGCAATGGGCATGATGGCCGTGGGCCGCGCCGGCGGCGCGGTGGTTGTGGAAGTGCGCCGTCAGTTCCGCGAAATTCCGGGCATCATGGAAGGGGTGTCCAAGCCCAACTACGGCGCGGCTGTGGACATGCTCACCAAGGCCGCCATTCGGGAAATGATCGCCCCGTCGATCCTGCCCGTGTTCGCGCCTGTCGTGGTCTACTTCGTGGTGAACGCCTTTGCCGGACAGAGCGAAGCCTTCTCCACCCTGGGGGCCATGCTCATGGGCACCATCGTCACCGGTCTCTTTGTGGCCATTTCCATGACCTCGGGCGGCGGCGCGTGGGACAACGCCAAGAAATACATTGAAGACGGCAACCACGGCGGCAAGGGTTCCGATGCGCACAAGGCCGCCGTCACCGGCGACACCGTGGGCGATCCGTACAAGGATACCGCCGGCCCGGCCGTCAACCCGATGATCAAGATCATCAACATCGTCGCCCTGCTGCTGCTCCAGGCGCTGGCCTGAGCCTGAACGCGACGGCATTTTGCCCTGAAAGTCTGGCGATTCGCTCGCCAGGGGGGAGAGCTTCGGCTCTCCCCTTTTTGCATGTTCCCTGTTATCCTGCATTCTGTCATGTTCCGTTCCGGCCGCAATACGGACTGCGCCAGAGGATCGTTTCATGGAAGAGCGTGTCATGAAGGATCGCGTCATGGCGGAACCTCTGCCCCGACGTCTGCAAGAACTTCCCCGCCCCTGCGCGCGGCTGTGCCTGCGCGTGCGCCGCTTCATCCATTCCCTGCTGCCGGAGGCTTCCCTTTCCGGTTCTGTCCTGGTGGCCTTTTCCGGCGGGGCGGACTCCACGGCCCTGGCGGTCATTCTGCACTGTCTCGGCATGTCGCCCCAACTGGCGCACCTGGATCACGGCCTGCGGGCGGAGAGCCGGGCGGAAGCCCTGCACGCGGCCAGCTTCGCGCAACGGCTCAACGCGCCTTTTCTGACCGAACGGATCGTTGTGGCCGATCTGGCCCGGCAGGAAAACCTTGGACTGGAAGCGGCCGGGCGTCTGGCCCGATACCGTTTTCTGGAACGCGCGCGGCGCGAGACCGGCGCGGACTGGATCGCGACAGGACATCAGCTTGACGATCTGTGCGAAGATCAGCTCATGCGGCTGATCCGGGGCACAGGCTGGCCGGGGCTTGGCGGCATGCCGGCCCTGGACGGGAAACGCCGCCTGCTGCGTCCCCTGCTCGCCACCCGACGGAGCGAAATCGAGACGTTTCTCGCCGCCCTCGGTCTTGACCGGATTGAAGATCCTTCCAACAGTGACGCCCGCTTTACCCGCAACCGCATACGCCATGAACTTCTGCCGATCATCCGCCGGGAGAACCCCGCCCACGCCGACGCCGGACTGGATCTCTGGCGGCTGGCCCGGCTTGATGAAAGCTACTGGAACGGAATCATCGAACCCGCTCTGGCCGCAATCCGCCCGGAACTTCTGCCGGCCGAAGCGTGCGAACGCCCGAGAGACGCCCTGCCGGCCCTGCATCTGCCCCGACACGCTTTCGCCCACCTGCCCGCCGCCGCGCGACTGCGCGTCTACATGGCGCTGATCCGCAACGGCGCGGAGCTTCGGGGCAAAGGCCAGGCGCGCGCCGAAACACTGTTCCGTCTGGATGAATGCTGCATGAACGGACAGGGCGTCAAATACTTCCAATTGCCCGGGCAGCTTTCCCTCATTGTCTGCGCTGAAGGCGTCTACCTGCCGCTTGAACGGGAGATCATCCCCTGAAACAGGGATGTTACACAACAGAGCGCAAAACGGCTCATCTTTTCAACCAATCAGGGTTCACTCCACGCTTCTCAAATAACTTCATATACCAATCAGCCAGAACAGACTTCCGTCCCCATGAAAATACCAGTCCAATTGAACCGGTAAACGAGCACTCCCATTCCCGGTAAAAGGAAAAAATGGGAAGTCTGGATCGATGTCTCTTCGGGGCGGCTCTTGTCAAAATCCGGGAGTCTCTTCACGTCTCGCAATACCAGCTTGCAAAAAATTCTGGTATTGCAGAGGAATACCTGAATAAACTCGAAAATGCCAAACGAGAGCCAAAGGCCCGGATGATCATCCGTCTTGGACGGGGGCTTGGCATTCCTCCCGGCGATCTGCTGAACGAAATGGACCGGCTGATGCGGCTGGAAGAAGAAGAAGAAGAAGAAGAAGAAGAAGCGGACCATCCTTGAGCTGAGGTAGTCTCGACTTGATCTGACAGTAGGCCCTTGCCAGGAAAGGGGAACTC
>CAJUHZ010000009.1 GCA_910585945.1 uncultured Bilophila sp. | reverse complement strand
TTTTTCGCGAACGATCCTGCAAAAATTCTTCGCAGAATTTTTGCAATCAGACACTAGGGGCTGTTCACACAAACAGAGAATAAACATAATTTTTACAAATGGTTATCCTCTTTTGGGGCGAGGCTGAATTTCCCTTCCAACCCGCTTCACTCATTGGAAAAACTCAGCATAGTGTGAACAGGCCCTAGTAAGACACGAGAGAAAACGGCCTGCCTGTTCCGGCCGCGTGACGGCGGACGGGTCACGAGGCCGGAGCCTGCTCCCGCACAATCGCGTCAAGCTGGTAGGGCGTTTCCTGATACACGATGTAATTCAGCCAGTTGGCATAAAAAAGATGGGCGTGCGCGCGCCAGCTCATGATCGGGGTACGGGCCGGATCGTCTCCGGGGTAATACCCGGAGGGAACGGCAATGGGCAGGCCCTTGTCCACATCGCGCCGGTATTCGGCATCCAGGGTTTCACGATCGTATTCGAGGTGCCCGGTGACGAAAAGGTTGCGGCCGTCGCGCGTGCCGGCCACAAGCACGCCGGCCTGATCGGATTCGGCCAGAATCTCCAGCGCGTCGCAGTTGGCGATATCTTCGCGCCGCACTTCGGTATGGCGGGAGTGGGGGGCCATGAACACGTCGTCAAATCCCCGGAACAGCTTGTGGTTCGGCGTTGTCACCCGGTGCGGGAAGACCCCGAAGAGCTTGGCCGGCAGGGCGTGCTTGGCGATGCCGAAATGATGATGCAGCCCGGCCTGCGCGCCCCAGCAGATGTAGAGCGTCGAGTGCACGTTGGACAGGGCGTAGTCCATGATGTTCACAAGCTCGTCCCAATAGTCCACATCCTCGAAGCGGAGTTGCTCCACCGGCGCGCCGGTGATGATCATCCCGTCGAACGTCCTGTGCCGCACCTGCGAAAACGTCGAGTAAAAACGCTCCAGATGCTGATGCGAGGTGTTGCGGGATTCATGCCCCTCGGCCCGCAGGAGCGTGATGTTCACCTGCAACGGGCTGTTGCCCAGCACGCGGAGCAACTGGGTCTCGGTGGCGATTTTTGTGGGCATGAGATTGACGATGCCGATTTCCAGCGGGCGGATATCCTGCCGGTTGGCGCGGTTTTCGGTCATCACGAAAATATTTTCGCCCTCGAGAATGGGACGGGCGGGGAGTTGTTCCGGAATCTTGATGGGCATGGCGCTCTCCTGTGCGGGTGCGCGTGCTGATGGGGATGATGGAAAAGGGAGGGCCGGCCGACGCATGGCGATCGCCCAAAGCCGCCTTGCTGTACCGACAAAGACGCCGGAAGGTCAAGCGGCCGAGGCGGGGCCTTGCCGCGCCCCGGTTGACCGTGCCCGCGCGGAGGTGTACCAGAACAGGAAACAAACGCCGCATTCGCGTCACGAAAACCGCGGCGTTCCTGTACTGGAGGGTGGCAGTCATGCCGTACGCGCGCACTTGACTTGAAAACAGACGGAACCCACGGGGTGTGGTTCCTCCTGTTTGTACGGACGCGGAACGCGCGCTGTTCCCGCCGCCCTTCCGATCCTGTGCGTGAAGGAGCCGCGGGCTTCCTTCGCTTTCCCGCGTTCGATCCGGCGTCGCGTCAATCGACGAAACACGAACGAAGGAGTGGGAAAGCATGAAGAATCCTCTTGCGACAACGCCCGGGATCATTGCCGTGGGCGCGGTCATCGGTTTGCTTGCCGTATGGTTGCAGCATCTCGGCAACCCGGCGAACATGGGCATCTGCGTCGCCTGCTTTGAGCGGGACGTGGCGGGCGGTCTCGGGCTGCACCGCGCGGCCATTGTCCAGTATCTGCGCCCCGAAATCATGGGGCTGGTGCTCGGCGCGCTGGCGGCCGCCGTCTTCTCGCGCGAGTTCAGGCCGCGCGGCGGCTCGGCGCCGCTGGTGCGCTTTGTGCTCGGCATGGTGGCGGCGATGGGCGCGCTGGTCTTTCTGGGCTGCCCCTGGCGCGCGATTCTGCGGCTTGCCGGCGGCGACGGGAACGCCATTCTCGGCATTGCGGGGCTGGCTGTGGGCATCTGGATCGGCACGCTCTTTTTCCGGCGGGGCTACTCCCTCGGACGCAGTTCCGGGCAGAGCGTTGTTGCCGGGGCGCTGTTCCCCGCCATCATCGTGTGCCTGCTCCTGCTTTACCTTGTCTTCCCCCAGATTTCCGGCGAACCGCAGAGCGGCCCGATCTTTTACTCCGTCAAGGGGCCGGGTTCGCAGCACGCGCCGTTTATCGCCTCGCTGGGGCTGGCCTTTGTGATCGGCTTCATCGCGCAGCGGAGCCGCTTTTGCACGATGGGCGCCTTCCGCGATCTCTTTCTGTTCCGCTATGCGCACCTGTTCCTGGGGCTGGCGGCCATGTTCGTCGCCGCGTTTGTCGCCAATGCGGCGACTGGCGGGCTGAAGTTCGGCTTTGAGGGCCAGCCTGTGGCGCACAATGATCTGTTGTGGAACTTCCTTGGCATGGTCACGGCCGGTCTGGCGTTTGCCCTGGCCGGGGGATGCCCGGGCCGTCAACTGTTCATGGCCGGCGAGGGCGACAGCGACGCGGGTCTCTTCGCCCTGGGGATGCTTGTCGGCGCGGCGATGGCTCACAACCTCGGCACAGCCAGTTCCGGCGCGGGCATCGGCGTGTACGGCGCACAAGCGACGATCATCGGTTTTCTTGTCTGCCTGATCATCGGCTTTGTCCATTCCGGAAACCGCGCCTAGTGTCTGCTTTTGCAAGTAGGCATTAGAAGTCATTTCATAATTCGTATGAAATGACTTCTACCGCCAGACGAAAGTCCGGCGCGGCGCGAAAAGCGCCGTGAATGAGCCAAAAAACACGTTTTTGGGCGAAGGATCTTCATGATTCAGCCCAAAGGCTGAATTATGAAATGAGTTCTAGTCAGCCTTTCAAAACGCGTTGCAGCAAATCTGACCTGCATTCAAGGGAGAATCGCCATGCGTACTGTTGATGCACGGGGGCTTTCCTGCCCCCAGCCTCTGGTTCTTCTTCATCAGGCCCTGGCCGAAGACGCGGCCGAACCGCTCGACGTGCTGGTGGACAATGAAGCCAGCCGCGAAAACGTCAGCCGGGCCGCCGCCAAAAAGGGCTGGAATGTCTCGCCGGTGGATGAGGGCGAAGGCGTTTTCCGCCTGGAACTGCGCAAGTGAAGAGACTGCTTTCTCGAATAACCGCCTGTCTGTGGAGGAAGCCCCCTTGCGGGGCTTCCCCCGTCCCGTCTCCTGTCGAGCCGCTTGTCGAGCGGGGGCTGCTTGTCTTCCAGCATACGGGCGAGGTCATCCGCGCGGAACAGATCCTGCGGAACGCCGGCCTTGCGGTGGAAGTGAAAGGGCCGCCGCCCGAATTGCGCACCGGCTGCGACATGGTGATCGTATTTGATCTGATGCGCGAACCTCTGGCGCGCGAGGCGCTCGGATCCGCCGGGCTTGAGCCTCTTCGCTGCGTTCCCCTGCGCGACGCCCTGCTTGAACCCGTTTCGCTCTTTCAGGTGCGCGATTACGGCGAGTGGTTCATGGTGCGCGCCGCGAACATGAAAATCACCGTGGAGCGCGCCAGCGGAAAAATCGTCAACGTCTCGGGCGGCGGCTGTCCGGATGTCCCCTACCTTGCGGCGCTGCTGACCGGGCAGTGCATCGGCGAGGCCGAAGAGCCTCGCATCAAGGGGCAAACCCTGTGTTCCTACTCGCTGCAACGCGCGTTTGAGGAGGCGAGGCGTCTATGGCATGGATGATTTGCGGCACGGCGCCGGATGCGGCCTTTCCCCTGACGCGGGGGCGGTGGCGGCTGGAGGAGGGCGTTCTGCATGCGGAAGGGAGTTCCGCTCCGCCGCTCCCCGTGCGGCGCGGCACGCCGGCCCTGATCGGCACCGCGCTGATCGCGTGCGAAACGCTTGGCGCGGAACCGCCCCTGGCGCTGCTGGCCGGCGACGCCGGCAACGGCGACGGGAGCCGGCGGATCTACGCCCACCTTGCGGAGGGCCTGCACGCGGGCGAGGTTTCGGGGCTTACCTTTCACTATCTCTTTCCCGATCTGGACGGTCACAACCGCGTCCTGATGGCGCTGGAAGGCATGTCCCCCCGGCCCGTGCTGGTGGCCGACGCCGGCTTCATGTACGTCGCCAAGATGAGCGGCTATGCCGACGCCTACGACCTGTTCACGCCGGATGCCGGAGAACTGGCCTTTCTCGCTGATGAAAAGGCTCCGCATCCGTTCTATACCAGAGGTTTTCTGCTGGCCTCGGAGGACGACGTGCCGGAGCTTGCCGCGCGGGCGTACCGGCACGGGAACGCGGCGCGCTTTCTCCTGGTCAAGGGGAAAACCGATCACCTCATTCGTGGCGGGGAACTCCTCGGGCGGGTCTCCGAACCGCAAACCCCCGCCCTTGAGGCTATTGGCGGCACGGGCGATATTGTCACGGGTCTTGTGACCGCGCTGCTCGCCGCGGGCTTCGGGATGGAACGTGCCTGCCTGACGGCCGCGCGGGCCGGGCGGATTGCCGGCCTGCTGGCGAAGCCGACCCCGGCCACGCAGGTGGCGGAGCTGATTCCCTTCCTGCCCGAAGCTCTGCGCCGTGCGGCAGGCGAAGCCCGAAGCGCCGGATCATGCCCTTGATTTGCCGGGAAGGACGCTATACACTTCAGCACCCGCCCGATTTCCGGCGGTTATGAGGTGTTCCGTGCTGATTCGCTGCCCCAAATGTCATTTTGATCGTGAAATTTCAGCGGCCCGGATTCCGCCCAATGCGGTTATGGCGACATGCCCCCGTTGCGGCGAGCGTTTTCGGTTCCGTAATGTCGACGGCGCGCCCCTGCCCGCCGAAATGTCCGCACCTGTCGAAGCTCCCGCGGCGAGCGGAGCCGGCGAGAGCGCGCGGGGCGAAACGGCGGCCGCGGCTGTGTCCGAACCCCGCCCGCGGGTTATGCGTGAAACCCGCTCCCGTCCGTCGGGCGGCACTCTCATTCCCATTTCTGACGAGCATCCGGACGACGATCCCCTGCCCCCGGGCGCGATGACCCTGGGTTGCCCCGAGGAAGCGGCGGAGCAGGGCGACGATGTGCCGGAAGAAGGCCGCGCCGCCTCACCTCAAGGCGGCAGGCCGCCGCTTGATGAGAATGACCGGCCGGCGGCTGGAAAGGCCGCGCGGCAGGATCGCCCCGCCTCCCTTCGGGGGGAGGAAGCCGACTCGGCGCGGGGCGGGGACTCCGCCGGCGCGTTGCGACGCCCCGCCGGGAAGGCCGGAGCGAAGGATCGCGCGGCGGCCTCCGGAGGCGGAGCGCCCCTCGAAGACATGGATATCCCTTGGGAGCGTCCGGATCGCTACAATCCCGTGGTCGCCCTGTATCAGACGATTCTGCGCGTCATGTTTGGCGCGCCCCGGTTTTTCGCCGCCGTGCCATCAGCGGAGGGGGGGCTTGGGCGTCCCCTGCTGTTTTATCTTCTGCTTGGTCTGTTCCAAACCCTCATGCAATACATGTGGTTTCGTATGAGCATTGAGGCGCGCGCTCCTTTCATCACCGATCCGCAGATGCAGGAGATGCTCGGATCCATGGCGCAGAACATGAGCCTGCCGCTGACGCTGCTTTTTTCTCCTGTTCTGTTTACGTTCCAGCTTGTCGCCTTTGCGGGCGTCTTTTTTCTCATGGTGCGCCTTGTGCAGCCGGAGCAGGCGGCGTTTGCCGTGTTGTTCCGGGTGGTGGCCTATAGCGCCGCGCCGATGATTCTGTATGTTGTTCCTGTTGTGGGGCCATTGGTCGCCACGTTGTGGTTTGCCGTTTCGTGTCTCATCGGCGTGCGCTACGCCCTGGATCTGTCCTGGTCGCGCGTGCTGCTGGCGCTTGGCCCGCTGTACGCCATCGTCTTTTCCTTTCTGCTTCAGAATGCCCGCCAACTGCTTGGCAGTTGAACCCAAGGAGTATTCTCCATGCGGCACTTGCCCTTTTTTTCATGCCGGGCGGCTCTGCTCCCGGCTGTTGCGGCCCTTGTCCTTTCCCTTTCCGGCTGTGGCAGCCCGGTAGGGCGGGCGCTCTCCGACAGAGTGGATCTTGATCTGGCCAGCCAGCCGACAATCCAGATTGACAACTGGGTGCGCCTCAGCCCTGTTCAGGTCTATGTTCACCCGGATGTAAGCCCGGAAACGCCGCCCAAGGCGTTGTTCGTGCCGTTCCGCATGACGCAGCGCATGGAGGAGGCGTCGAGCATAGGGACCAATGTTTCACGTCTTGTCTGGCAGACATGGTTGCAGAATCAGGTGTTGGGAACCATCGAATTCTCGACGACAAGCACGCCGTACCGGCCCGACATCGCCCTGGCCCTCGGGCGGCAGCGGGGCGCGGACCTCGTGGTGGGCGGCTACATCACGCATTTTCTGGACGGCGGAACTGTGGGCGATACAGTCGTCTCCATCGCGATTGAGGCGTACGACGTGCGTTCCGGCAATCTGCTCTGGTCCATGGCCCAGGGCGGGACGATGCCCCGCGCCACGGTGAGCGACTATCTGATCCTCGCCACCAAATCGCGGATGCCGGCAGACCCCGCCGCGGCCGTGATCAGCGCGATTTCCAGGGATATGGGTCTGAAAGTGCGGGCATGGGCTGACCCGCAGCAGGCCCTGCCGGAAGAAGAAAAACCCTGGTACATCATGGAGCCGAAGGCGTTCTGAGCCATGCCGCGCCGTTTTCACCCCCCGCATCTGCCTCCGGTTCTGCCTCCGATCCTGGGGGAAATCCACGCGTTGCGCAATGAGGGCGTGTTCCGCCTTGTTGTTCAGGCCGCGGCTGTGGGGGTGGGCGCGGGAACGGTGATCGCCTGCTTTCGCGCCCTGTACGACGAGTTGAGCGTCCTGCTTCCCTCCCTGGTTCTGGATTGGGCATTGCCGGCGGACGGGGCGACACTTGCATGGCGGATCGCGCTGGTGTTCGGGACGCTTGTCGTCGTTTCCCTGCTTGTGACCCTGCTTGCGCGCTGGGAACCGCTCATCGGCGGGAGCGGCATTCCGCATGTGGAGCTTGCCCTTGCCGGGCGTTTGCCCATGCCGTGGCGGCGCATTGTGCCCGCCAAGTTTGCCGGCACGCTGCTTTCGCTGGCCGGCGGCCTTTCCGTGGGCCGGGAAGGGCCGAGCATCCAGATGGGGGCGGCTGTGGGCTGCGGCGTGGGGGAGCTTTTGCATGAAAGCTCGCGGACCATGCCCCGTTGCCTCGTGGGCGGGAGCGTGGCCGGGCTGACGGCCGCCTTTGGCGCGCCGGCGGCCGGTCTTTTTTTCGCCTTTGAGGAAATGAAGGTGATCCTTTCCGTGCCGCTGCTGCTGTTCACCGCTGTTGCGGCGGCTTCGGCCTGGCTTGTTGTGGATATGGTCTTTGACTTCGGCCTTGTCTTCCCCTTTGCCGACGCCGCTCCTCTGGTCTGGAGCAATCTCTGGCTCACGTTGCCTCTGGGGGTGGGCACAGGGCTGCTTGGCACGCTGTACAACAGAACGCAGATTCGGGCGGCCTTGCTGTATGACAGGCAACGCGTGCTGCCGCCGGCATTGCGGGCGCTCCCTCCTTTTCTGGTGGCGGGGTGTCTGTTTTTTGTGTTTCCCCGCGTGCTCAACGGGGTGGGGTGGTCTATGGCGGATATCGCCGCCTTTGCCGACAACTCCGGCGGACAGTGGGCGGTTCTTGCTCCGCTGCTTCTGCTGCTTGCGGTCAAATTCGCGTTTTCCGTGTTCAGCTTTGCTTCGGGCGTGCCGGGCGGTCTGCTTATGCCGCTGCTCGGCATGGGCGGCATGGCCGGGGCGGCGGCCGGAGTCGCGGCGCTGCATTTTGGCGTTGTGGGAGCGGAGGAAGTGGCCTCGCTGCTGCCGATCGGCATGGCCGGTCTCTTTGCCGGCGCGGTACGCGCCCCGTTGACGGGTATCGCGCTGGCGGCCGAGATGACGGGGGCGTATACGTCCCTGCCCGGCATGATTCTGACGGCTCTGATCAGCGTCGCCACGGCCAACCGGCTTGGAACGCCGCCCATATACGATTCGTTGAAACGGCGTCTGCGGCACGCCGCCGGCCGGCGGGGGGCGACTTCACGGGCGGCGGGGCGTTAGGCGGCGCGGTCGGCCGGGCAAGTCGTCAGGCCGTCGGCCGTTTTTGCTGGCGCTGTGAAAAAGGCTTGCGCTTTTTCGTGCGGGTGGCTAGGGTCAGACTTCATTACCCCGCCTGCTGCACATCCGCCTTTTTGTGTCCGGCGGCATTGCAAGCTCAACATTGACCGCATGTTCAACACAGCTTCGTTCAATGGTTGCCCTTGCCGGCCGGAAAAACCGGCTTTCGCGGACGGCGTTTTAGAGCAATTTTTCATAAAAAATTGCTCTGGCGGACGCGTACAAGCGGACGCCCGCGCCGTAATGCGCTTGAAAACCGCGTTTTTCAAGCGAAATGAAGGCAGCGAAGCGTTTAAAGTTTGAAAAAATTTAAACGCAAAATGCTCTAATGAGGTCTGAGCTTACAGATTTGCATTTCTGTTCCGTTTTTGCGGGCAGGGCGACGCGAAAGGCGAAAGCGCGGCGTCGGCCCCGGACGGAATTGGCACATCAGCAGTTACGGAGACAACCATGACGCGTAAAGACCGTACCGAAGGCATCTACAACCGTCGGGAAGTCCTTGATGAAAGCGAACGCCGCCAGTATTGCCTGATCCAGCTCAAGGATTTGCTGTCTTATGCCTACCGGTATTCGGAAGATGTGAAGAAGCGTTTTGATCGCGCTCAGTTCAATGTGGAGAAGTTCAAGAATATTGCCGACATCAAGCATATTCCCATTCTCAAGAAGAAGGAACTGATTTTTCTTCAGTCCATTGGCCCCCGTCTTGGCGGTCTGCTGACGAAGGATATCGGCGAACTCAAGCGTATCTTTCTTTCGCCCGGTCCCATTTTTGATCCCGAAGATCGGCTGGATGACTACTGGGGGTATACCGAAGCGTTCTATTCCGTCGGCTTCCGCCCCGGGGACGTGGTGCAGGTGACCTTCAATTACCACCTTGCCCCGGCGGGTCTCATGTTTGAAGAACCCCTGCGCAATCTTGGCTGCGCCTCCATTCCGGCCGGCCCCACCGACCCGGGGACGCAGCTTGACATCATGCAGAAACTGCGTGTTTCCGGCTATGTGGGCACTGCGAGCTACCTGATGCACCTTGCCCAGAAGGCGGAAGAAAAGGGGATCAACCCGCGCAAGGATCTGTTCCAGGAAGTCGCGTTCGTCACCGGGGAGCGGCTTTCGGAAAAAATGCGCAACCAGCTGGAGAAAAAATTCGACGTCATTCTCCGCCAGGGCTACGGCACGGCCGACGTGGGGTGCATCGGCTACGAGTGCTTCCACAAGACAGGGCTGCATATTTCCAACCGCTGCTATGTGGAAATCTGCCATCCGGATACGGGCATTCCGCTCAAGGACGGGGAAGTGGGCGAGGTGGTGGTCACCGCGTTCAACAAGACGTACCCGCTGATCCGTCTGGCCACGGGCGATCTTTCCTACATCGATCGCGCGCCCTGCGCCTGCGGGCGGACCAGCCCGCGCCTCGGGAGCATTGTCGGCCGGGTGGACACGACAGCCCGCATCAAGGGCATGTTCGTTTATCCGCACCAGGTGGAACAGGTCATGGCCCGTTTTGAAGACGTGAAGCGCTGGCAGATCGAAGTCATCAACCCGGGCGGCATCGACGAGATGATCCTGTATGTGGAAGCGAGCAATTTTCATCAGGAAGACGAGCTGCTCCACCTCTTCCGCGAGCGGATCAAGCTGCGGCCCGAACTGCGTGTTCTCGCGCCGGGCACGCTGCCGCCGCAAATCAAGCCCATTGAAGACAAGCGCGAATGGGATTGATGCGGGCTGCCCTCATTAGGGCGTGTTCACACTACAGCTTCTGTCCTCTATCTGCGTCAAAAAGGCTTTTTATTCCGGACAAGTGCCATGAGAGTACATTTCCTTTATAAAAAGCCTTTTTTCTGGCGGGGAACAACATTTCTCGTAGTGTGAACACACTCTAAAACGCCGTCGCGAAAAGCCGTTTTTGGGGCCGGCAAGGGCAAGCATTGGACGAAGCTGTATTGAACATGTCGCAAGTTCAATGTTGGTCTCGCAATGCCGCCGGACGTAAAAGGGGGCAGTGCGGCAGGCGGATTCATGGGGGCTGACCCAAGTCTCGTTTTGAACTATTGGGGCTTCTTGCCCCCAACCCTGACCTTTACCCGTTCTGTCGCCACGGATGCAAGCGGAAGCACGTCCCGCTTGCGCGCGGCATCGCTCAGCGCCGCACCTGCCGGCGACCATAAGAAATATCCCCAACTGAGGGGGGGCATATCAGGGCTGGGGGAAATCATTTCCCCCGGCGGGGCGTGGGGCAGTACCCCACATGGCAATGTGCCATTTTCAAACTGACCTGCTGCCGGGGGAGATCCGGGCTTGCCATTTCTTGCGAGGCGGCGTAAGAGAATTCCTTTGCGGGGTGAGCCGGTCAGAAAACAATTTTTGACCGGCGGTCTTTTGGATTGAAACGGTTGCTTTTCAATCCGCATCTTTGTTGAGATGTTACGTCGGCTTGGCCGAAATATAGGGAGGTCGTCATGTCCAGAGAATGCGAAATGTGCGGGAAGAAGCCCCAGGTCGGCAACCATGTGAGCCATTCCAACATCAAGACCAAGCGGGTGTTCAACCCCAACCTGCAGCGCGTCCGGCATCAGTTTGCCAACGGCGAAGTGCGGACCATCTGCGTGTGCACCCGTTGCCTGCGCTCCGGACGGGTCACCAAACCCGTTGTGCGCAAGGCCGAATAAGGCGCGCGTGTTTCGCCCCCTCAAGCAGGGGGCTTTTTTTCGGAGAAGGCATGAGTTCGCCGCGTGGTTTCCGACCGCACCGGGGACATGCCCGACGTGGCGCGGCCGTTGCGCGGGCGCGCCTTCTTTGGCGTCGGCCCGGGGCATTCCCGGGGAATGCGCGGCAGTGCTCCCGGGCGGGAACGGAGCGCGCGTCCGGGCGGCCGTCGATTGTCCGCCGGCTGGAGCAGCGGCCCGCCGGGATCCCCCGCTTCTGGCGTCGGGTGGACGACAACCTTTTTCCGGTTCATGCCGGCACGCTCTTTCCCTCGTTGCCTGCCGCCGCACATGAGGGGCCGGCGCTGAAGCGTCGGGCTTCATCCCGCCAGCTTGACTTGTGGCTGACCGTTCTTTCGGCCGGGGGCATTCCTTTCCGTGTGGGCGAAGGGAGGGGGGCGGCGCGTCGGGCCGGGGAAATGGTGTATGTTCCCCCCTTGCTGGAGCGCCGCGCGCAGGCCGATTTGACGGCCGTAGCCGCCGAACGGCCGGGGCGGGCGCTCGCGCCCGAGCCGATCCGGCGCAACGCGCACTGGGTTTTGGCCCTGTTTCTTGCGCTTGTCGTCTGGCACGGCTTGCGCGTGGGGTGGTGGGAGGCGTTGACGCCCGCATCGGCTCCGCGCTGGATTGAGGCCGGGGCGGCCGATGTGTTTCGCATCCTCCGCCGGCATGAATGGTATCGCGCAATCACCGCGCTCACTCTGCATGGCGACAGCGGCCATCTTTTCGCCAATGTCCTGTTCGGCGCGCCCTTTCTGGCGCTTCTGTGCCGCCGTGTCGGTCTCGGGCCGGGGCTTGCCCTTGCCCTGTGCGCCGGAGCGCTCGGCAACATCCTGAACAGCCTGTATCAGCCTCTCGGACACAGCAGCATCGGTTTTTCCACAGCCCTGTTCGGATCTGCCGGCGCGCTTTCCGGCCTGACGGCGGCGCGCGGCGTTCGTTCTCCAGGTGGGCGCGTGCGCCAGGCCGTACTCCCCCTTGCCGTGGGGGTGGGCGTGCTTGCCATGCTCGGCGCGGAGGGCGGCGCTACCGATTACGGCGCACATATTTTCGGGCTGGTGGCCGGCCTTGTTCTCGGCGGGGCGGCGGGGCTGGCGCGGATGCCCGCCCGGCGCGCGGGAGCAGGGGCCGGGGCGCTTGCCCTGCTGCTTGTCGTTCTGGCATGGTGGAGGGCGCTTACGGTCTGAATTCCGCCGTCCGGAAAGTGAAAATTTGCCGATACATGCAAAAAGAGTAGAACACGTTGAATTTCTTTAAAAACAAAAATACAAATTCGGCACGGGGCGCGCAGGGAGCAGATCCTTGAACCGTTGCGCAATAGTGAAGGGAAAGCGCTTCATAGTGTAATGGTTTATAAAAAGCGTTTTTCTGCTTTTTTATATTTTCTAGATTTTATTTAGATACAAGTCCGCATTTCACCCGTCAGTATGTTCAAGACTGGACAATATTCGGTTCATACAGTAATCTAAGCCAGAACGACAGCGTAGCAGCTGCTTTTTTCAGTAACACCAACAACTTGAGGAGAAGGTAAGGATGAAACGCTTTCGCATGGTAGCACTGACCCTCGCGCTCGTGTGCTTCGGCTTCGCGACGGCTTTTGCCGGCGATCCGATCGGCCGCCCCGACACGCCTCCGCTGAGCAAGAAGGTGGACGGTTTCTCGTTCGTCGTGGACACCTCCGGTTCCATGATGATGAAAAGCCCGGTGTACGACGAGAAGAAAATCGTGCTTGCCAAGGATCTGCTTGGCGCTCTCAACGCTCGCATCCCGAGCCTTGATTTCACCAGCGCGCTTTACACCTTCTCGCCGGTGACCACGCCGGTCAGCGCCGGCGCGTGGGATCGTCAGGCGTACGGCAAGGCCATCACCGCCATCCCCGCCAACCTCGGCATCTTCGATCGCCTGACCGACCTTGGCGGCGACATGCAGAAGATCGCTCCCATGTTCGCTTCTTCCGCGACGGAAGCGGTCATTCTCGTCACCGACGGCTGGGACAACATTGGCCCCGAAGCCGTGGAGACCGTGCGCAACATCCTGTCCGCCCGGCCCAACGTGCGCCTGCACATCATCTCCTTTGCGGACACGAAGCCCGGCAAGGCCAGCATCGCCAAGCTCGCCGCCCTCAGCAGCGACACCGTGTGCGTGAACGGCGCCGATCTCCTCACCGATCCCGTGGCCATGGATCAGTTCATCAAGGCCGTGCTGTACGTTGAAGAACGGTACGACGGTCTCTTGAGCGTGTACTTCGCCACCGGTTCCCACGCGCTCTCCGCCGAAGCCCAGGCCACCCTTGACAAGACCGCTGCCTACATCCTCAATGTGCCGCACGGCGTGCGCATTGTTGAAGTGGAAGGCTTCACTGACAAGACCGGCGGCTGGTACCGCAACGACACCCTGTCCGAGCGCCGCGCCACGGCTGTGAAAGACTACCTGGTCAGCAAGGGCGTCCCGGCCGACAAGGTGTACACCAGCGGCAACGCTGTTTCCTTCAAGTACAACAACAATACGGTTGACGGCCGTCGGCAGAACCGCCGCGCGGATATCATCCTCAACTAGTATGGCGTAGCGAAGCCGGCGGAATGTCGAGAGACGGTTTCGCCGGCTGTTCAGGGGGCGCTTCATCCGGAGCGCCCCCCTTGTTTTTTTCCGGCTGTTTTTTCCGAAAGGCGTCCCCGCTTCAGATTCGACAGGGGTTTCGCAACAATGTCGTCCATTTTCGAATGGTTTGCTCTGGCGTTGGCTCTTTCTCTGGATGCCTTTGCCGTGGCGGCGGGGGCGGGGTGCGCCGTGCGCGAGATCCGGCCGATCCATTATGTGCGGCTTTGCTCCGCTTTTGGTTTTTTTCAGTTCGCGATGCCGGTCATCGGCTGGAGCCTGGGCGCGGCCGTGCAAGGCGAGATTGAAAGGTGGGATCACTGGATCGCTTTCGGATTGCTCGCGTGGATCGCCTGGAATCTGGCCCGCTCCGCCGTGCAGGGGGATAACGATGCTCCCCCGGCGGATCCCACAGCCGGGCGCACGCTTCTTGTCCTGGCGCTGGCCACCAGCATTGATGCGCTGGCGGCCGGCCTGTCCCTGGCCCTGGTCGGGGCGTCCGTGTGGGGGCCGTCCGTGCTGATCGGCGTGATCTGCGCCGTCATGACCGGCAGTGGCCTCTTCCTTGGTCAAAGCATTGCGACGGCGCGCGTCCTTGGCAGGGGAGCGGGATTTGTCGGCGCTTGCGCCCTGTTCGGCATCGGCCTCAAAATCCTGTTTGAACACGGGGTGTTCGGGTAGCTCCTCCGGCTGGAGTCAGCCTTCATGAATCCGCCTGCTGCAAAGTCGTTTTTGCGTCCGGCGGCGTTGCAATGAGGTCTGACCCTGGATCCTTTTGCGATTGGGAATATCCATTTTTCAATCGCGGGGTTGCCGTCACTTTTCCGCGGAGCGGGACAGGCGCGGCAAAACGCGGTTTGCCGGCTTGTTCGGCACGGGCGTCCGCTCTCGCGGACGCCGAGGTTTACCCCCAATTCATTGGGAAAACGCTCTAGCGGCAATTGTAGCCGCCGGCAACGCCCCGCGGACTCAGCACAAGTTGCCAGAGCTGGAGATCACGCGCGCGGAACGCTCCGGCGCAGATCAGCAGATAGTAGCAGAACATGCGGCGCACCTGCTCCGTGCAGGAAAACGCGCCTCTGGCGTAGCCTTCTTCAAAACGGCCGTGCCAGGCCATGAGCGTTTTGTCGTAATCCGCCCCGAAATTGTGCCAGTCTTCAACGACATACCGATTGGTCAGGGCGGCGGCAAGCCGCTCGGCCGAAGGGATCACGCCGTTGGGGAAAATATATTTGCTGATCCACGGGTCCGTGCCGCCCATGCGCCCGTTGCTGCCGATGGTATGCAGCAGAAAAAGTCCGTCGGGAGCAAGGACGCGTTTGACCGTGTCCAGAAAACCGGCGTAGTTTTTGGGGCCGACGTGTTCAAACATGCCCACGGAAACGACGCGGTCAAAGCGGCCCGCAAGCGAGCGATAGTCCTGAAGCAGCCAGGTGATCGGCAGATCGGGGCGCTTTGCGCGCGCGTAGGCCGCCTGCTCGGTGGAAACGGTAATGGCCGTCACTTTCACCTTGCGGCGCTCGGCCATGTACCGGGCAAGCCCGCCCCAGCCGCAGCCGATATCAAGCACCTCCATGCCTTCTTCCAGCTGGAGCTTGCGGCAGATGAGTTCCATCTTGTCGTTTTGGGCTTCGTCAAGCGTCCGGGCGTGCCGCCAGTAGCCGCAACTGTAGTTCATGGTCGGCCCCACCATCTGCTCGAACATGTCGTTGCTGAAGTTGTAATGGCGTTCCGCAACCATGCGTGCGCGCCGCACGGTCTGGAGGTTGAACAGGCTGTGGCACAGCGCGCTCGCCAGGGCGGGGAGCTTGTGGCGCACGCGATTTTCCAGACGCGCCTGGATGGCCTTGCAGATCATCGAGTCGAGCGCGTCGCAATCCCACCAGCCGTCCACATAACCCTCGCCAAGTCCGAGCGTGCCGCGCAGCATCACACGATCGTACAGCCTCTCGTCATGCACATGGATATCCCAGGGGCGTTCGCCCCCGACTCTGATATCCGCCTCTTCCAGTGTCGAACACATCAATGTTTTCGCATTCATGTGAACCCCCTTGCTCTGTCGCGCCTCCTGCGACGTTTGCGGCGAAACGGGCGCGAGGAAGCACGCGCGCCCGCACGCAAACGCCGGCCGGCGGACGTACCGTTCAACCCTACAACGGGATTCGCGGGGCGGGGAGTATAATTTTGCCTGGTGCGCCGTACAGCGCGGCGATCCCAAACAGCTCAATCCCGGGCCTATGCTCCCGGAACGCCCCGGGGGCCGTATGGTGTGCGCCCGCACTTGGAAAATTCGCAAGGGCTGTTGCTTCCCTTCCGGAGATTGAGTACTGTGCTTGTCAGCAAAAACGTGCGGGAAACCGCCGTCTTCGCAGACGCGGCTGTCGCGCCCGGCCGGAAGCGTTGTTCCGGCTTTTTTCCATCCTCATTTTACGCAAGGAGAAGCCCCTGATGAAAGAAGCGGTCATCTGCAGCGCCACCCGGACGCCTATCGGAAGCTTCAACGGAACCCTTTCGCCCCTGAAAGCCTCCGATCTCGGGGCCATAGTCATCAAGGAAGCCATCAAGCGCGCTGGCATCACGCCCGAGCAGGTGGAAGAAACCATCATGGGCAACGTGCTTCAGGCCGCCTGCGGGCAGGGGCCGGGACGGCAGGCCGCCATTCACGCCGGCCTCCCTGTCACTTCCCCGGCGTATACGGTGAACATCATCTGCGGTTCCGGCCTGAAGAGCGTCATTCTCGCGTCCCAGGCCATTCGTTGCGGCGATCTTGAAGTCATGGTCGCCGGCGGCATGGAAAGCATGACCAACGCCGCCTTTGCTCTGCCCAAGGCGCGTTCCGGCTACCGCATGGGCAACGGCGTGCTGGTGGACACCATGATCAGCGACGCCCTGACTGACGTGTACAACAACTATCACATGGGCATCACGGCTGAAAACGTGGCCGAGCAGTACGGCGTTTCCCGCGAGGATCAGGACGCTTTTGCCCTGCTTTCGCAGCAGAAGGCCGCCAAGGCTCAGGCCAACGGCGAATTCAAGGACGAAATCGTGCCTGTGGTCATCCCCAACAAGAAAGGCGATATCGTCTTTGCCGAAGATGAATACATCAAGGCCGGGGCCACGGCGGAAGGTCTGGCCAAATTGCGCCCTGCCTTCAAGAAGGACGGCGGCACGGTGACGGCGGGCAACGCCTCGGGCATCAACGACGGCGCGGCGGCCCTGGTGGTTATGTCTGCCGACAAGGCGGCGGCGCTCGGCGTGAAACCCCTGGCCCGCGTGATCGGCTACGGCACGGCCGGGGTTGATCCTTCCATCATGGGCGTCGGTCCCATCGAAGCTTCGCGCAAGGCCATGAAGATGGCGGGCATCAAGTCCGTCGAAGAGTTTGACGCCATTGAAGCCAACGAAGCCTTTGCCGCCCAGTGCCTCGCGGTGGGGCGCGAACTCGGCTTCCCCGACGATCGTCTGAACATGCGCGGCGGGGCCATTGCGCTCGGGCATCCGGTGGGATGCAGCGGCGCGCGCATTCTCGTCACGCTGCTTCACCTGCTCAAGGACAAGGGCGGCAAGAAGGGCCTTGCCACGCTGTGCATCGGCGGCGGCATGGGCGTGGCCCTGGCTGTGGAAATGCTGTAAATCGCGCGACGCTGCAACAGGCGGAGCGTCACGGTTTGACCTGGTGACTTGCGTCACGCGCCTTTCAATCCGACGCCCCGGCGGGATACGTTCCGCCGGGGCGCGGCGTTGTCCGGGAGTCGGGGGAGATCGTGCGGAAAGAACTTGCATATATGCGTTTGTCTTGATATATCGCATTTGCAAAACTTGATGTACTCTGCAACGCGCCGGAATATCACCCCGCCGGGAAACCAACGCCATGTCTCACGCCATCCGTTATTTCAAAGCGCTCTCGGATGAAACACGCCTTCGTCTGGCGCATGTTCTCGGGCGGTACGAGCTTTCCGTGAACGAGCTTGTGTCTCTGCTCGAAATGGGGCAGTCGCGGGTGTCGCGGCATCTCAAGATCCTGACCGAGGCGGGCCTGCTTCAGTCCAGGCGGGACGGGCTGTGGGTTTTCTACTCCGCGGTGAACGAAGGCGAGGGGCACGCCTTTCTCAAGGCTGCCGAACCCTTTGTCACGGCTGAAGCCCGGATGCGGGCGGATCTGGACATGGCGGCCAGAATTCTGGAGGACCGGGCGCTGAAAACCCGGCAATTCTTCAACGCCATTGCGGATCATTGGGATACGCTGAGCCGGGAGGTGCTGGGGGGCTTCGATCTGGCGGGGGCCGTTCGCGACGCCATGCCGCCGGACTGCGGCGTGGCTGTTGATCTCGGCTGCGGCACCGGGCTTGTTCTGGAAAGAATGCGCGAACGGGCGCGCAAGGTTATTGGCGTGGACGGTTCCCCGCGCATGCTGGAACTGGCCCGCCGCCGTTTCATCCCCGAAGGATCGGCTGAAGCGTGGTCCGATGGGGGCGCTCCCTTTCCCGCCGCCGGGGCCGATATCCCGGCCGGTTCGCCGGCGCTCGCGCCGCTTTCCCTGCGCATAGGCGAGCTTGATCACCTGCCCCTGCGCGATGGGGAAGCCGATTTCGCCAGCATCAACATGGTCCTGCACCATTTGTCCGATCCGGCTCCCGCCCTGGTGGAAATCAAACGCGTCCTGCGCCCGGGCGGGTTGCTCATGGTCACGGATTTTGACCGGCACTCCCAGGAGCGGATGCGATGTGACTACGGCGATCGCTGGCTCGGTTTTGACCGCTCGACGCTCGAAACCCTGCTGCTGTCGGCCGGGCTTGTTCCCGAATCCTGCCGCACATGCGCCGTGGAGCAGAGTCTTGCCCTGAACCTGACCCTGGCCCGTCGTCCGGACACGGGGCCGGCGTCGTAACCTTTTGAGCCACTGGAGAACCAGCATGTCAGACATGAAAGCGCCCTTGCCGCTCGATCCTTCGCTTCCCTACAAAATTGCCGATATCGCGCTCGCGGATTTCGGCAAGAAGGAAATGCAGCTTTCCGAGCGGGAAATGCCCGGCCTCATGGAGCTTATCCGCCGTTATGGCGACAAGAAGCCGCTGAAGGGCCTCAAGATCACCGGCTCGCTGCACATGACCATCCAGACGGCCATGCTGATCAAGACCCTGCACGCGCTCGGCGCGGATCTGCGCTGGGCTTCCTGCAACATTTTTTCCACCCAGGATCACGCCGCGGCGGCGATCGCTGAACTCGGCTACGCCAGGGTGTTCGCCTGGAAGGGCGAATCGCTGGAAGACTACTGGTGGTGCACCGAAATGGCCCTGACCTGGCCTGACGGCTCCGGCCCGGATCTCATTGTGGACGACGGCGGCGACGCCACCCTGATGATCCACAAGGGGGTGGAAGTGGAGCGCGATCCGTCGCTTTTGAAGCGCCCCTGCGAGTCGAAGGAAGAAGAAATCATCATGTCGCGCCTGGCCCTCAACCTGGAGAAAACGCCGGGTCACTGGGGCGCGGTGGCCGCGGCCGTGCGCGGCGTGTCCGAAGAGACCACCACGGGCGTGCACCGGCTCTACCAACTGGCCGAAGCCGGCAAGCTGCTTTTCCCGGCGATCAACGTCAACGATTCGGTGACCAAATCCAAATTCGACAATCTTTACGGCTGCCGTGAATCCCTGGCCGACGGCATCAAGCGCGCCACGGATATCATGGTTGCCGGCAAGGTTGTCGTGGTGGCCGGCTACGGCGATGTGGGCAAGGGCTGCGCCCAGTCCATGCGCGGTTTCGGCGCGCGCGTGCTGATCACCGAGATCGACCCCATCTGCGCCCTTCAGGCCGCGATGGAAGGGTACGAAGTGACGACAATGGAAGACGCCCTGGCCGAAGCCGATATTTTCGTCACCGCCACCGGCAATTACCATGTGATCACCGGCGAGCACATGGCCAACATGAAGGATGAGGCGATCATCTGCAATATCGGTCACTTCGATAACGAAATCGAAATGACCTGGCTGGAGCGGAACCCCGGCTGCACGCGAGTGGTCATCAAGCCGCAGGTGGACAAATGGCTGTTGCCCAACGGGCGTTCCATCATCGTTCTGGCTGAGGGCCGCCTGGTCAATCTTGGCTGCGCCACCGGGCACCCGAGCTTCGTCATGTCCAACAGCTTCACCAATCAGGTTCTGGCCCAGATGGAACTGGCCTCCGCCAAACTTGAACGCAAGGTCTACACCCTGCCGAAAAAGCTTGACGAGGAAGTCGCCCGCCTGCATCTTGGCCGTCTTGGCGCCAAGCTCAGCAAGCTCACGCCCAGGCAGGCCGAATACATCGGCGTGCCGGTGGACGGACCGTTCAAGTCCGAACTGTACCGGTATTGATGTGAAGTCGTTTCATGCATTTCCCGCGGGGGATGCATGAAATGAATTACGGACGGGATGTCGGGGGCCTCGCTCCCGACTCCCTGATTTTTTTGCAAAGATTCCACAGCGGCGAGGCAAACATGTCCGATATCCCCATCCGCCCCGAAGTGCGGGCGTTTGAACCGTACACGGCGGGCCTGTCCATTGACGAAATCCGGGAAAAATACCACCTGGATCGCGTGGTCAAAATGGCCAGCAACGAAAACCCGCTCGGCGTCTCGCCCGTGGTGCGCCGCGTCATTGCCGAGCGCGCCGGCCTGGCCTTCCGCTACCCGCAGGCGGGCAATCCGAAGCTTTCCGCCGCCCTGGGCGCGCGGCACGGCGTGAGCGCGGACCGGATTGTAGCGGGCAACGGGTCGGACGAGATCATCGATCTCTTGTTCCGCGTCTGCGCCACGCCCGGCGTGCACAACGCCGTGGCCTTCCGTCCCTGCTTCGGCCTGTACCCGACGCAGTCGGCCCTGTGCGGCGTGGAATTGCGCCGGGCCGATCTCAATCCTGACATGTCCTTTCCCTGGGAACGCCTGTTGTCCCTGGTGGACGCCTCCACCGCGCTCGTCTTCGTGACCACGCCGGACAATCCTTCCGGGCGTGCGGCCTCCAGACAGGAACTGGCGGATCTTGCGGCCCGTCTTCCGGCAAGCTGCCTGCTTGTGATTGATGAAGCCTACATGGATTTCACGGATGATCCGCACGCGTGCTCCCTGCTTTCAGACATGCGGGACGGAGCGCCCCTGGCGGATCGTGTTGCGGTGCTGCGCACCTTTTCCAAGCTGTTCGGCCTGGCCGGACTCCGGCTCGGTTACGGCATCCTTCCGCCGGACATTGCCGATTACATGCGCCGCGTGCGTCTGCCGTTTTCGGTCAATCTGCTGGCTGAAGAGGCTGCCCTGGCCGCTCTTGGCGACGAGACGTTCCGTGCGAAAACGCTGGAAGTGACCCGCGCGGGCCGCGCCATGCTCGGCCGGGAGCTTGCGGCTCTTGGCTGCCGCGTGTACCCTTCGCAATCGAATTTCATCATGTTTGAACCGCCGGAAGCTGTGGATTCGGCGCGGCTGTTTGAGGATCTCCTGCGGCGCGGCTTCATCCTGCGGCCGCTTGGCGGATACGGACTGCCTCGTCATTTGCGCGTCAGCGTGGGCACGGCCGAAGAAAACGAAGGGCTTGTCGCGGCCCTGGGCGAGCTTCTGCGCTCCGCCGCGTGATCCCCGGCGACATATCGGAGTTTATCGCATGGAAAGGCTTCCCATCATCACCCTGGACGGCCCGGCGGGCGTGGGCAAATCCACGCTTGCCCGGCGGCTCTCCGCGCTGCTCGGCATCCCCTGCCTCAACACCGGGGCCATGTTTCGCACCCTGGCCCTGCGGCTCGGTCCTGACGCGGCGGCGCTGCCCGCCGAAGAACTGCGCGCCCGCTGCGACGCCTTTGCGTTCGCGCTTGAAGGATCGGGAGAAGACACCCGGCTTGTCTGCAACGGCGAACCTGTCGGAGCGGAAATCGCCACGGAAGAGGCGGGCAAGATGGCCTCGCGTCTGGCTGTCAGCGTGCCGGTGCGCGAAAGCCTGAAAGCCGCCCAGCGCCGTCTCGGCGCGGCTTCCCCCCTGGTGACGGAAGGCCGCGACATGGGGACGGCCATTTTCCCGCAGGCGCGTTTCAAGTTTTTTGTGGATGCGGACCCGGACGTGCGCGCGCAACGCCGCTATGCCGAACTGAGGGAGAAAGGGGAAGACGTCTCCCTCGACGCCATTGCCCGCGATATCCGGGAACGGGACGACAACGATCGCAACCGGAGCGCCGCGCCCCTGCGCGCCGCGGACGACGCCGTTCTGGTGGACACCAGCCGGCGTACCGTGGAAGAAGCCGTCGCCTTCATCCTGGCCGAAATCGAACGCAAAGGCGGGCTGCCCGCCGCGCTGTCCCATATTCGGGAAGACGGCGGCGTGCGCATGGTGGACGTGGGCGGCAAGGCGACGAGCGAGCGCGTGGCCATAGTCCGTTGCCTGGTGGATATCAATGAGGAAACCCTGGCCAAACTGAAGGAAAAGGCCCTGCCCAAGGGCGACGCGCTGGCCACGGCGCGCGTGGCCGGCATTCTGGCGGCGAAACGCACGGCCGAACTCATCCCCCTGTGCCACCCCGTGCGCCTGACCTTTGCGGACGTGCGCTTCAGCGTGCGCGACGTTCCGCCCGGCGTGCTGGTGGAAGCGGAAACCCGCGCCGCGGATCGGACCGGCGTGGAAATGGAAGCCCTTGTGGCCGCCCAAACCGCCGCCGCCGTCATTTACGACATGTGCAAGGCCGTGCAGCGGGATATCACGATCCGCGACGCGCGCCTGGTGTACAAGTCGGGCGGGCGGAGCGGCGTGTTTGATCGCCGGAGCGAGTGATGCTGATCCATCCCGGGATCGATCCTGTGGCCTTCAGCCTGGGGCCTGTTCTGGTGCGCTGGTACGGGCTGATGTATGTATTCGCCTTTTTCGCGGCCTGGGGGCTGGCGCGTCTGCGCGCTGCCCGCGCGCCGTGGTCCCGCCAGGGCTGGACGCGTGAAGGGGTGGACGACATGATCGTCTGCTGCATGATCGGCGTGGTGGCCGGAGGGCGGATCGGGTACGCGCTTTTCTACGACTTTGCGTCGTTCGCGGCGCACCCGCTGGAGCTGTTCCGGATCTGGCGCGGAGGCATGTCCTTTCACGGCGGTTTCATTGGGGTGACGCTCGCCATGTGGTGGTGGAGCCGGAAGCAGCGCCGTCCCTTTCTGGAGGTCATGGATTTTGTCGCCCCCTGCGTGGCTCCGGGCCTTTTTTTCGGCCGGATCGGCAATTTCATCAACGGCGAGTTGTGGGGCAGGGTCACGGACGCGCCGTGGGGCATGATCTTTCCCGGCGGCGGTTCCTTGCCGCGTCATCCTTCCCAATTGTATGAGGCGGGGCTGGAAGGGCTGGTTCTCTTCGCGGCCGTGTGGCTGTATTCCGCGGGCGGGGGCGAGCGCGGCCGGCCGCGGGGAAGGGTGGCGGGGCTGTTCGCCCTGCTGTACGGCCTGTTTCGCTTTCTTGTGGAGTTCGTGCGTGAACCCGACGTGCAGATCGGGTACCTCGCCTTCGGCTGGCTGACGATGGGGCAGGCGCTCTGTCTGCCCCTGATCGGCGTGGGGTTGTGGCTGCTCCTGCGCCCGTCGGCCCCCGCGCCCGTGGCGGCCGGACCGGAAGCCGGACGGAAGCGTCCCGCGCGCCCGCCCCGGCGGGAAAGGCATTGACACTTCCTGCCGGGTGTGGAAGGGTCAGCGGTCATCTATTTTTTTGAAGGAGGCTTCATGGCCAAGGAAGATGCCATTGAGGTGGACGGCGTTGTTCAGGAAGCGTTGCCCAACGCCATGTTCCGGGTGGAACTGGAAAACGGGCACCCCGTTCTGGCGCATATTTCCGGAAAAATGCGGAAGTTTTACATCCGCATCCTTCCCGGCGATCGGGTCAAGGTGGAATTGTCGCCGTATGATCTGACGCGCGGGCGCATCACCTACCGCATGAAGTAAACGGGCGGTTTCGTCCGCAACTTCATTTGCGCGGCGCAAGGCCGTGTTCGTCTCCGTGACGTCGGGCAGGGCCGGGATGTTTCACGGAAGGGGATCTGTTATCCCCCGGCCTGTCACTGCCGGAAGGCCGTGCGGGTTTGTGTCGAAAAAGGGCTTTCAAAAAATTTTTTTTCCGGTCATACTGGGCACAGACGGAATGCTCCGAGCCTGTCCGGCCCCAAGGGCTGTTCAGGCCACTGGGTGCGGGCGGCAACGCCAGCGCCTGCCATTGCGCGAAGGGGTCCGCGCAACCGCCGTACACGCCGGTTTCGCGGACTTTTGCATTCGCGGGAGCGTTTTCTGCGAACCGGTAACACAAGGAGACACTGCATGGCAAAACAACTTGTCATTCGGCCGGAAAAGTGCGTCAATTGTCGGACGTGCGAACTTGTCTGCTCCTTCGGTCATAAAGGACACTTCAATCCCGGAGAGTCCGCCGTCAAGGTGCTGGATTTTGAAGAGGCGGCGCTCTCGCTCCCGGTGATGTGCCTGCAATGCGAGCAGGCCTTCTGCCTTGCCGTCTGCCCGAAGGAGGCCATCAGCCGTGACGCCTCCGGCGCAACCGTGATCGATCCCGAAAAATGCATTGGCTGCAAGAAATGCGTCAAAGCCTGCCCGTACGACGGCATTCGCTTTTTGCGCAAGGAACGCCGGGTGTTCAAGTGCGACCTGTGCGGCGGCGATCCCAAGTGCGCGGCCTTCTGCCCCACACAGGCCATTACCTTTGTCGAGGCCGGCGAAGCCGGGGAATCCCGCGCGGAAATGCTCGACAACATAGAAAACATTCTCAAGAGGGAGGCGCGCGCATGAACGGCTGGACAGGAACCCTCCTCCGCGTCGATCTGACGCGCGGCGTCATCACCAGAGAAGCGCTGGACATGAAGGCCGCTCATGATTTCGTGGGCGCGCGCGGCCTCGGGACCAAATATTTCTGCGATGAAGTGGACCCGAAAGTCGATCCCCTCGGGCCGGACAACAAGCTCATTTTCATGACCGGCCCGTTGACCGGCACGTCCGCCACCTGCGGCGGGCGCTATGAAGTGGTGGCCAAGGCTCCGCTGACCGGCACCATCGGCGCGTCCAACTCGGGCGGGCATTTCGGTCCGGAACTGAAGTACGCGGGCTACGACGGGATCATCTTCGAGGGCGCGAGCGACAAGCCCGTTTACCTGTACGTCAATGACGACACGGTTGAACTGCGCGACGCCGCCGATCTCTGGGGGCTGACCGTTTACGAAACCACGGATCGGCTGGAAAAGACCTGCGGCGAGGTCCGCGTGGCCTGTATCGGTCCCACGGGCGAACGCGGCTGTCTGTACAGTTGCGTCATGAACGACCGCCATCGCGCCGCGGGGCGCGGCGGCATGGGCGCGGTCATGGGATCGAAGAAGCTGAAGGCCATTGTCGTGCGCGGTTCCGGCTCTGTGCAGACGGCGCGGCCGGAAGCCTTTTTCGCCGCCATGCGCGACGCGCGCGCCAAACTGGCGGCCCATCCGGTGACGGGCACGGGCCTCGGCGCGCTCGGCACTCAGGTGCTCGTCAATATCATCAATGAAAGCGGGGCGTTGCCCACGCGCAACTGGCGCGATGGTTCGGTCTTCCCCCAGGCGGACGAGACTTCGGGCGAAACTCTGGCCAAAACCTATCTGGTGAAAAACAAGGGCTGTTTCGGCTGCTCGATCGCCTGCGGGCGCATCACCCGCGTGCCGGACGGTCCCTTCAAATCCTTTGGCGAAGGTCCGGAATACGAAGCGGGCTGGTCCTACGGGGCGGACTGCGGGGTGACCGATCTGGCCGCCATTGTCCGCGCCAATCACCTGTGCAACGAATACGGCATGGACCCGATCACCCTTGGTTCCACCATCGCCTGCGCTATGGAACTGTATGAAATCGGGGCGCTGCCCGAGTCGGAAATCGGCTTCCCCCTGCGCTTTGGCGATGCGAAAGCCATGGTGGATCTGACCGAGGCCGTGGGCAAGGGCGAAGGCTTCGGCAATGAACTCGCCCAGGGATCGTACCGGCTGGCGGAAAAGCACGGGCATCCGGAACTTTCCATGAGCGTGAAAAAGCAGGAAATGCCTGCCTACGACGGGCGCGCCATGCAGGGCATGGCCCTGGAGTACGCCACGTCCAACCGGGGTGGCTGCCATGTGCGCGGCTATATGACCTCGCCGGAAGTCCTCGGCATTCCTGTCAAGACGGACCCGCTCGTCACCGAGGGCAAGGCCGGGCTGCTCAAGACCTTCCAGGATCTGACGGCCCTGGTGGACAGCGTGGGCATCTGCCTGTTCACCACGTTCGCCATTGGGCTTGAGGACGTGGCGGCCCAGTACCGCGCGGCCGTGGGAAGCGATGAAAGCGACGCCGATATCCTGCTCAAGGGCGAGCGCGTCTGGAATCTGGAGAAAAAATTCAACATCGCCGCCGGCGTGGAAAAAGACACCCTGCCGCCTCGCCTGCTGCGGGAAAAACTGCCTTCCGGCCCGGCTGCCGGCAAGGTGGCCGAACTGCACGCCATGCTTGGCGAATACTACCAGGTGCGGGGCTGGGACGCCGACGGCGTGCCCACGCCGGAAAAGGATCGGGAACTCGGTCTGGCGTGATCGTCCGGCGCGCTCGGCCGGATGATCGAAAGCGCCGCGCCCATTGGGGGACGGGGGAATCCTTCCTCCGCCCCCGCGGCAGGGGAGGAGATTGCATGGAGGTCAAATTTTTTGCCGCCTACCGGGATGTGACCGGGAGCAGGAGCGAAACGCTGCCGGCGCAGACGGACGTGTTGGCCCTGCTCCGTCTGGTGGCGGAACGCTGGCCGGATTTGCGCGCGCAATTGCTGACGCCTGACGGCGGCGATCTGGGAAAGGACGCCATCGTCATGGTCAACGGCCGCCACATCACCCATTTGCAGGGCGTGACCACGCCCCTGACCGAACAGGACGTGGTGGCGCTGTTCCCCGTCGTCGCCGGCGGGTGAGCGGGCCATGAAAACACCGCCGGCCGCACGTTGTGCAGCCGGCGGTTTCGTCACACAGCTTTTCGCGGCCGGCGTTTTGATGAGGGGTGTCCCTGACTGCTACAGATTGGCCGCGTACCAGTCGCCCGCCAGGCGCAGGCCGCGGCGCACGTCGAATTCCGGTTGGTAGCCGAGCAGACGGCCGGCGCGCGAAATATCCGCCAGAGAGTGCCGCACGTCCCCGGCGCGGAACTCGCGATACACCGGTTCGGCCCCGGCGGCCTCGGGCCGGTGGCGCGTCACTTCCTCGCGGATCAGGAGGAAGAGTTCGTTCAGCGTGGTGCGCTGGCCAAAGGCCACGTTGTACACGAGATTGCGCGCCTCGTCAGGCGCGAAGGACGCCAGCAGGTTGGCCTGCACCACATTGTCGATGTAGCAGAAATCGCGCGAGGTTTCGCCGTCCCCGTTGATGTGCACGGGGCGGCCGCCGAGCAGGGCCGCGAACCATTGGGGGATGACGGCCGCGTACGCGCCGAACGGGTCCTGCCGCTGGCCGAAAACATTGAAGTAGCGCAGTCCTACCGCCTTGAAGCCGTAAGCGCGGGCAAAAACATCGGCGTACAGTTCGTTGACGTATTTGGTCACGGCATAGGGCGAAAGGGGGCGGCCGATGCGGTCTTCCTGTTTGGGGAGCGTGGGTTCGTCCCCATAGGTGGAACTGGACGCCGCGTAGACGAAACTGCGTGTTCCGGCGTCCCTGGCCGCCACCAGCATGTTCAGAAAACCGTCAATGTTGCAACTGTTCGACAGGAGCGGATCGTCGATGGAACGGGGCACCGAGCCGAGGGCGGCTTCGTGCAGCACATGATCGACGCCCGCGCACGCCTCGCGGCAGGTTGGCAAATCCCTGATATCGCCTTCGATAAAGCGGAAGCAGGCCCATTGTTCGGGCGTCACCCGGGCGCGGGTCATGTCCAGGTTGCGCTGGTAGCCGGTCAGGAAATTGTCCAGCCCCACCACCTTCTGCCCGTGGGACAAGAGGGTTTGCAGCAGGTTGGATCCGATAAACCCGGCGACGCCGGTGATCAGCCAGGTGTGGGGTTCCGCGTCCAGGCGGCGCAGAAGTTCGGGGTACGTCATGGGGTTCTCCATAATCCGGGAGGATTCCGGGACATTGTCGGGCCGGAACGGCGCATGGAAAACGGCCGTGCGGCAAACAGCTTCATGCGGCTGACCCTACCGTTGCCGGGCGTCGCTGTAAAGCGGCCGTGCGGGGAGCCGGGGTGCGGCGCTCCGGTGAAAATCGTTGAAAAGGCGAAAGCAACACTATAGCATGGCGCAAGAATGGAAGCCGCGCTGCATGCCCCGGGGCGGATTCCGGAATCCGTCCGGCATCTGCCCGGCGCGGCCGCCGTTGCCGCGAGCATGGCGAGCGGGAAACATTTTTCGGGTGTTTGCCCCGAGACAGTGGTGAGAAAGTTATGAGTCGTCGTCAGGAACGTCCGCCCAATGGCGAGACGCGGGCCGAAACTGTGGCAGGGGATGTGGAAACCGCCCTCGGCAAGTCTGTCCCCGCTCTTGAGGCGGAGCCTCTTGCCGTGCCCGCCGTGTTGCCCGACGCCGGGCCGGTGAGCGTGATCCCCGAGCTTTTGCCGCCCGAGCCGGCCGCGGATCGTGGCGCGCGGAAGCGCGGCGAAAGGAAACAGCGCTCCGCCCCGGCCCGTCGCCCCAGGGATGCCCGCCCGGTCCCGGAGGAGCGACCGGAGGATCCGGTCGAAAACGGAGACGAGGAAGATGCCGACGCCTCCGGCTCCGAAGACATGGCCGACGTGACCGACATGGACGAGCTTGCCGACGGGGATCTGGACGGCGCCGATGTTCCGGACGATCTGGACGATGTGAGCGTGGCGGATCTGGATGAGGGGCGCGCTCTCCCGGCCCCGGCCCGGTCCAACCTGCCCTCGCTTTCTTCCGGCAAGGATTCGCTGCACCTGTACCTTCGGGAAGTGGGGCGCTTTCCCTTGCTGAAGCCGGACGAGGAGTTTGATCTGGCCAGGCGCGTGCGCGAGTCCGGTGACAGCGACGCGGCGTTTCGCCTTGTCTCCTCGCACCTGCGTCTTGTCGTCAAGATCGCCATGGATTTTCAGCGCCGCTGGATGCAGAACGTGCTCGATCTCGTTCAGGAAGGCAACGTGGGGCTGATGCGCGCCGTGCACAAGTTTGACCCGGACAAGGGCATCAAGTTTTCCTACTATGCCGCTTTCTGGATCCGCGCCTACATCCTCAAGTTCATCATGGACAACTGGCGCATGGTGAAGATCGGCACAACGCAGGCCCAGCGCAAGCTGTTCTACAATCTGAACCGCGAGCGGCAGAAACTTGTGGCGGAAGGGTTTGATCCCGACGCGGCCGTGCTGGCCGAACGGCTGGGCGTCGGGGAGGACCAGATTGTGGAAATGCAGCAGCGCCTGGACGCTTCCGACATGTCTCTTGACATGAGCGTCGGTGACGAGGCGGGGAGCGCCACGCGCATGGACTTCCTCCCGGCCCTCGGTCCGGGCGTGGAGGAAGGGGTCGCCGGCAAGGAAGTTGCCGAACTTCTTCAGGATCATATCCGTGAAATTTTGCCGTCGCTTTCTGAGAAAGAAGCGTATATCCTCCAGCATCGCCTGCTTACGGATGATCCCGTGACCCTGCGCGAAATAGGCGAACGCTACAACGTCACCCGCGAGCGCGTGCGGCAGCTTGAGGCGAGGCTGCTGCAAAAGCTGCGCGCTCATCTTGCAGGGGGGATTGAAGATTTTTCCGAAGACTGGATCAATCACGATTGAGCGCGCCGTCGCGGCACGCGACACAAACAGCCCCCTGTCGGGCAAGAGTTGTTCATGAGTGGTCGTTTTTTTTCTTTCCCTGCCCGCCCCGCCTGTTCGGGGGCGCTCGTTCTGACGGCCTTTATTCTGATCGGCTGCGTGCGGAATCCGTCTTCCGCCGCCACGGTGGAATGGAACCTCTCGCCCGAGGCCGAACTTTCCTACGCCACGCTCCTGCTCGATCAGGCCATCCGGCATGACGACAAGGGCGGGGTTCTCGAAGCGGCGGGTATCTTCACCCGGCGCGGCTCCCAGCCGCAACCCTTTATCGACGCCGCCGCGTGGCTCATGACGAACCGGCAGCGGGAGGACGCCCTCGCCATTCTGGAAAAAGCCGTGAGGCTGCATCCCGACAGCCTGGAACTCCACCTCCTGCTGGCGGAAACATCGCTTGACGGGGGCGATAACGCCAGGGCCGCCGAGATCATGCGCAATTTTCAGGCCGCGCATCCCCAGTCGGAACTGGCGCGGCAGGAAGTCGGCATTCTTTATGTGAAAATCGGCCGCCACAAGGAGGCCGACGCCTTTTTTTCCGCCCTGCCGGAACGGCTGCGCACGCCTTTCGGCCGGTATTGCCACGCGCGCGCCCTGGCCGAACTGAACCGGCCCGAGGAGGCCATCCGCCAGTTGCGTCGCGCGGTGCAGGAAAGCCCCGAGTTTTCAGACGCCTGGATCGAACTGGCCCGATTGCTGGAAAGCCGCGGCCGGGGCGAGGAGGCTGCGGGCGTTTACGCCAGGGTGCTTGAACAGGACCCGGGCAATCAGGATATCTGGCTGCGTCTGGTGGAAATGGAGATCAAGGCCGGGCGTCCCGCGCGGGCGCTTGAGCGCGTGAAGGCCGGGCCGGAGAGTTTCGGCTTCCAGCTTGCGGCCGCCACGCTTTTTCTGGACGCCGGCCGCTTCAAGGAAGCGGAAGCCCTGCTTCTGAGCATAAGCGCGGAACCCGGCGCGCCCGAAGAAGTTTACTTCTATCTGGCGGCGCTGGCCTACGAGGCGGGGCAGGACAAGGCCAAGACGCTGGAATGCCTCGGCCGCATCACGCCGGCCAACCGGTTTTACGACCGGGCGTTGCGTCTTCGCGCCCAGCTTCTGCACGAGGACGGACGCACGGATGATGCCCTGAGCGTTGTGCGCGAGGGCGAAAAGATTTTCCCCGGCGAACGCGAACTGCGGCTGATGGAGGTCCACCTTCTGCTTTCGGCCGGACGGCGGGACGAGGCGCTTGCCGTTACGGACGAGGCGTTGCGGGACTGGCCCGAAGATCAGGATCTGCTCTTTCTGCGGGGGTCCGTTCTGGATCTGCTGGATCGCAAGGAGGAGGCGCTGGCCGCAATGGAAAGCCTGCTCAAGGCGGCTCCGGACAATCATCAGGCCCTGAACTACATCGGCTACACGCTGGCCGACGCGAACCGTGACCTGGATCGTGCTCTGGAGCTTCTGGAAAAAGCCGTGCGGCTGGCTCCCGAACAGGCCTATATTCTTGATTCCCTGGCCTGGGCGCAGTTCCGCAAGGGCAGGATCAGGGACGCGCTGACGAACATTCGCCGCGCCGTGGCCCTGCCCGGGGGGGATGAATGGGCCATATGGGATCATTACGGCGATATCGCCGCCGCGCACGGCGGCCACGGTGAAGCCCGGCGCGCCTGGAGCAGGGCGCTGGGGCTGGATCCGGCCGATCCCGCCGTGATCCGCTCGAAGCTGGAGGGGAAGTAGCATGAGCGCGCTTCTGTCCATGTTTTCCCGCCAGGGGATCGTATGGCTTTTCATGGTGTGCTGCCTTGCTCTTTCCGCCTGCACGGCGGGGCGGCAGGGGCCATCTGTCGTCGCGCCCGGTCCCGTGTCCGACGAGCAGGCCGCGTCGGTATGGGCGGCGTACAACGCCTATGCGGAGGCCCGCGAGGCCGAGGAAGGCCCCTATCGCATTGGCGTAAGCATGCGCATCGGGCAGGAGGGCGACACGCGGCGCGTGACGGGAGTGGTGTGGAGCAACGGCGAGACTCCGCGCGCCTCCCGCGCGTCTGGGGAGTCTGGGGCGCTTGGGGCGGACCCGGCGGTTTTCGGCCCTGTCCGGCTTGACGTCATGGCCGGCTTCGGTACGGTAGTGGCGCGCCTGCGCGAGTCCCCGGGCGAATTCATGGCCTTTTCGCCGCGCGAAAACAGGGCCGTGACCTATACAGGCAGGGGACGGGTGCGGCTCAATATGGGGCTGCCCGCGCCGTTTGGTCTCCGCGATCTGTCGGCTCTGCTCCGGGGGCGCTTCCATGAGGTGTTCGGCCGGGCCGGAAACGGACGGGCGCTTGGCGTTCACGACGGCAATGTGACCTACGCGCTTGAAGGGAACGAACGCGCCGGCACGCTTGAATTGCGGCCGGACGGCCTGCCCGTGCGCTGGCGGGAACAGGGGGAGCGGGGCTGGAGCATGGAACTCGACTATGCCGGCGACAGCGCCGGGAGCGAGACCGGCGATCCCCTCCCGCGCACTCTCCGCCTTGTCGACGCACAGGGACGATCCGCCGTCGTGCTGGTGAAAAAGCGCGAACAGCCGGCGCAACATTTCACAGCGGATCAACTTGCCCTGAAGTTGCCGCCGGGGGTACGGATCGAACCCGTGCGGGAAGGGCGCTGACGGATGATTTTTCAGATGCCAAAGGATAGTTCGATGAAAAAGGGAAATTCGCTTTTCGGCCGGATCGCCGGGGTGCTGGAGCGCGGCCGGGCGGTGCTTGTGGTTGTTTACAGCGGCTTGTGGGTTCTCGGGTATGAAACGGCCTGGCTGCTCGGGCCGGATTTCGCGTACTGGGGGCGCATCCGCGCCATGCGCCGGCGGCGCGATGCCCTGCACGGCGAACTTGCCCGTCTTGCCACTCTGGCTGATCCCAGGCGCGAACAGGTGAACGGCGATCTGGAGCTGCTGGAAAGCGATTTGCGCCACGTCGAGGACGAGCGCGCGGCGCGCCGCCTTGCCGGCATGAAGGCCCTGCGTCAGCATCTGCCGGCGGGCTTTCTGGAAGACAGCGCTCCATGCCAGGGTCAGCCCTCATGAACCCGCCTGCCGGAAAAAACGGCTTTTCGCGGTCGGCGTCTTCATGAAGGGCGCTCCTGGCATTCTGCGAGTGGAACCATCCGGAAGTCATTTCATGATTCATATGAAATGACTTCACATTTCCCCTTTCAACCTCTCAACCTCCTTCAGACAGGGCAGGAACAGACGAAATGGCTCTTGTGTACATGGGTTCGGATCATGCGGGTTTTGGCCTGCGCGGCCTCATCGCGCGGCATTTGCGGGAGAACGGACACGAAGTGCGGGATTTGGGACCGGATTCGCCGGAGTCGTGCGATTATCCGGTCTTCGCGCGGAAGGTATGCGAAAAGGTGCTGGAAGATGCCGGGAGTTTCGGCATTCTTGTCTGCGGCACGGGCGTGGGCATGAGCATGGCGGCCAACCGTTTCCCCGGCATCCGCGCCGCGCTGTGCGCGTGCGAGTTTCAGGCGCGGGCGACGCGCCAGCACAACGACGCAAACGTGCTCTGCCTTGGGGAACGGGTCACGGGGCCGGGTGTGGCGCTGGGAATGGTTGATCTTTTTCTGTCCACACCGTTTGAAGGCGGGCGGCATCAGCGCCGCATCGATCTGTTCGACGCCGCGCCGCGCGCGTAGCGGCGCAACCGCCGTGACCGGAAGAAAAACCACGTTTTTTCACGAACGATCCTGCACGACAGTTCACGCATGACCATGCGCGAACTGTTTGCGATCAGACATTGGGAGTCGCCATGCAGTTTTACAACACCATGACCCGACGCAAGGAACCCTTCACGCCCGTCCGGCCCGGCAAGGTGGGCCTGTACGCATGCGGCATCACGGCCTACGCGCTCTCGCACATCGGCCACGCCCGTTCCGCCGTGGCGTTCGACGTGCTGGTGCGGCTCCTGCGCTTCAAGGGTTACGAAGTCACCTTTGTCCGCAACTTTACGGACGTGGACGACAAAATCATCAACCGGGCCAATGAGGAAGGGCGATCCAGCGAAGAGGTGGCCGCCGCCTACATCGAGGCGTTTCATGAAGATATGGATCGGCTCGGGGTGCGCCGGGCCGATGTGGAACCCAGGGCCACTGAACATATCACCGACATGATCGACCTGTGCCGGACGCTTCTGGCCAGAGGCAAGGCCTACGCCGTTCCTTCGGGGGATGTGTATTTCCGCGTTCGGTCCTTTTCCGGGTATGGCAAGCTTTCCGGCCGGAGTCCGGACGATCTGCGGGCCGGCGCTCGCGTCATGCCCGGGGAGGACAAGGAAGATCCGCTTGATTTCGCGCTGTGGAAAGCGGCCAAGCCGGGCGAGCCGTGGTGGGAAAGCCCGTGGGGGCATGGGCGGCCGGGCTGGCACATCGAATGCTCGGCCATGAGCGAGAAGTATTTGCCCCTGCCTCTGGATATCCACGGCGGGGGGCTGGATCTCATTTTTCCCCATCATGAGAATGAAATCGCCCAGACGGAAGCCGCGCTCGACAAGCCTTTGGCCAGGGTATGGATGCACAACGGCTTTGTGCAGGTGAATTCCGAAAAAATGTCCAAATCTCTCGGGAACTTCCAGACGATCCGCGATATTCTGGAATCCTACCTGCCGGAAACCCTCCGCTTTTTCCTTGTGGGCAAGCACTACCGCAGCCCCATTGATTTTTCCCTTGCGAACATGGACGAGGCCGAGCGTGGGCAAAAGCGCGTCTACGAGTGCCTGCGCGCCACGGATCAGGCGCTGGCCGCCGAAAGCGGGAAAAAGGCGACGCCTGCCGCCCTCACGCAGCTTGCCGAGTTGAAGAACGAAGTGGCCGCGCTTGATGCGGCGTTCATGGAAGCGCTGGAAGACGACTGCAACACCGCCGCCGCCCTGGGGCATCTCTTTTCCATGACGCGTGCGGCCGGGCGCGTGCTGGACGACAAAACCCTGCGCGCCGTGCCGGAAGGGCGGGAAGTTCTGGCGCTCTTCCGCACGGCTACGGAGAAATGGGACGCCCTCCTGGGTCTTTTCGGTCAGGAGCCGGCGGCCTTTCTCGCCTCGCTCCATGCCATGCGCGCGCGGCGCAAGGGCGTCAATGTCACCGAAGTCGAACGTCTGATCGGTGAACGGCAACAGGCCAGGGCCGCCCGCGATTTCGCCCGCGCCGACGCCGCCCGGGACGAACTGGCCGCCCTCGGGGTGGAGGTGCGCGATACTCCGGAAGGCCCGGTATGGGATATCGCCTGAGCCGGATTGTTCTGACGTGTCTTTTGGGGATGTGCCTCACGCTGAACGGGCCGGCGGTTTCCGCCGCCGGTCTGTTCGGCAGCTTTGGCGTCAAGGACGAGCAGGAACTCGGGCGCAAGTTTGATGTTCTGGTTCGTTCCCGTATGCCCCTGATCGAGGACCCGGAGGTCAAACTCTACGTTCAGTCCATTGTGGATCGCCTGCAAAAGGCCATGCCGCCCCAGGCGTTTCCCTTCAACGCCAATGTCCTTTTGCACCCGACCATGAACGCCTTTGCCGTGCCCGGCGGCTATGTATTTGTGCAGACCGGGCTTGTCATGCAGCTTGAGCACGAGTCCGAACTGGCCGGCGTGATCGCGCACGAGCTGGCGCACGTCACGCAACGTCACATTGCAAGCCGCATGGAACGCTCGCGCGCGGTGACTCTGGCGAGCCTGGTAGGGGCGCTGGCCAGCGCGTTTCTGGGGGGCGGATCCGGTTCGGGAGCCATGCTCGCCGGCAGCATGGCCGCCGGCCAGACCGCCATGCTCAACTACAGCCGCATGGACGAAACCGAAGCCGACGAGATCGGTCTCCAGTATCTGGTGAAAGCCGGCTTCAACCCGAGCGGCCTCCAGACCGCGTTTGAAAAGATCCGGCGCAAGCAGTGGAACACGGGGATTGATATCCCCGAGTATCTTTCCACCCACCCCGATGTGGGGAGCCGCGTCAACGAGATCCACGCCCGCATCGCCGGGATGCCGGCGGCGGTGCGCGCCCGGCCGCAGGACGACGCTCGCTTCAAGCGTGTGAAAACGCTTATCTGGGCCAGATACGGCGAACCGGAAGCGGCGTCCCGCCTCTTCATGCGCGCGCCCGCCACGGATTGTCTGGCCAGCATGGGGCGCGGCATTCTGGCGGAGCGACGCAATCAGGTGAAGGAGGCGCGGGCGGCCTTTGACGCGGCGCTGGCCTGTGCTCCCGGCGATCCGCTTGTCTGGCGCGAGGCCGGGCATTTTTACTACAGCGTGGGCGATCCGAAAGCCGCGACGTTGCTCAAGCGGGCGCTGGCCCTTGATCCCGACGATCTCATGGCCCAGTTCTATTACGCGCGCCTGCTCAGCGCGGCAGGCGATCGCCGCGCGGCGCACGCCTACTATGAGCGTCTCCTGCGCCGCCTGCCCGAAGATGCGGAACTGCACTACTATTACGGGCGTTCGCTTGGCGAGGGCGGGCAGCCCTTCCAGGGCTTTTTGCACCTTGCCTACAGCGCCCTGTACCGGAACGACAGGAAAAAAACGGACTCCTGGCTGGAGCAGGCCCGCGCCAATGCCCGTACTCCGGCCGAGCAGGCCGATCTGGACCGCTTTGACAGCGTGTACCGGGAGCGCCGCGTTCACTGGGACAAATAGAAGTCATTTCATAATTCGCATGAAATGGCTTCCAACGCCGGACGAGAGTCTGGCGCGGCGCGAAAAGCGCCGTGAATGAGCCAAAAACCACGTTTTTTGGCGAATGATCTTCATAATTCAGCCTCAAGGCTGAATTATGAAATGAGTTCTAGAAATCATCCTGATCCGGTCCGGGCCGAATCAGGAAATGAGTTTCAGGGCAGACCGCATCAAAACGTCGTTTGCGAAAGGCGAATGTTTCCGGCCGGCACGGGGCGAACATTGGGCGAAGCCGTATTGAACATGCGCAAGGTCAGTGTTTGCCCTGCAACGCTGTCGGAATCGTAAAAACGGCCTTGCGGCGGACGGACTCATGAGGGCTGACCAGACGCCGCGCGAGCCGAAACGCTTCGGCTTCGCGCGGGCGGCGATTTTATGATCCCTGGCTACGGAATCAGGAAATTCTTGATGCCCGTAAACACCACCTGCGCCGCTATGGCGGCGAGCAGCAGACCGGTCAGTTTGGCGAGCACGGCAAGGCCCGTGCGGCCGAGGATACGCTGGACATGATCGGCGGCGAGCAGCATGAGCGTGATCAGGGCCGAGGCGATGAAAAGAGAGAAGAACCCCAGGAGCCGGCTTGCCAGCGTGTCCGCCGAGGCGCCGAGAACCATCAGCGTACCGATGCTCGCCGGGCCGAGGCAGATGGGCAGGGCAAGGGGCACGATGCTGATGTCTTCGTCGGCATGTTCGGGGGTATGCGCTTCCGCTGGCGGACTCATGATGGCCACGGCGGTGAGAAAGAGCAGGATGCCCGAACCGATGCGAAAGGCGTCAAGCGTGAAGCCGAAAGTGCTGAAGATCGAATCACCGAAAAAGTAGAGCACCGACCCGATGATGAATACGGCGGCCCCTGTGCGAAGGGCTGTCCGGCGTTTGCGCCTGCTCCCGTAATTCTGCGTGCCTCCGAGGAAGGCGCTGAGAACCGCCGGCGGCGTGAGCAGGGCGAAGAGTTTGATCACGGTGCTGAACAGTTCCGCAAAAATCAATTCCATACCGATCTCGCTGTTTGTCCGCCTGTGGGCGGAGCGTTGCAAAACCGCGCGGCCGAGAACGATCCCCGGCCGTCGCGCCAGAGGCTTTAGCGCGTTTCATCCGCTTCGTCAAAACAGGAATTGCAGCGGCAGCGGGGCGGTTTGACATGTTGGCGGCTTCTCGTCCCCAAACACCCGACAGGGGCATGACGCCCCTGCTCCCCCAGCGACGGTTTTGCCGTCGGGCAAAAAACTCGCCATTGCTGTCAGCGCCGCGTGCGGCGCGCCTGCCGGCGGAGGGTATTTCGCGCATAACGGAGGGGTCCGGACAGCATGGGAGTGCCCCGGCGGGTGCGCGGCAGATCCGCCGTATTGCCGGCGGGCACGCGCCTTCAGCTTTTTGTCTGCTTTGTATGCGGCAGGAATGCAAAGGCTCGGGTTCAGCTCATGAACCCGCCTGCTGCACAGTCGTTTGCACGTCGGCGTTGCACGGCCAACAGTGACTGGATGTTCAGGACAGCTCAATGCCTGCCCCCTGCCGGCCGGAACAAACGGCTTTTCGCGGGCGGCATTTCAATGGGGACGGATCCTAATCCTCAAGGGCTGCAAGCACGCGCTCGGCCGCGCGAGCCGCACTGCCGGGTTCGCCGCAACGCCGGCGCAGTTCCGCCAGATCGTCGAGCACGGCGGCGCGCGCGCCCTGCCCCGGGCTGGCCGCGCCATTCGGCGGGTCAAGCCAGGCGTCGAGCCGATCCGCCATGCGCTCGCCGGTGGCGTCTTCCTGCAGGAGTTCGGGGAAAACCTCCCGCTCCATGATGAGGTTGGTCAGACTGACCCAGGGAACCTTGATCAGCCGGCGGCCGATCCATCCCGAAAAACGCGAAACCTTGTAGGTCACCACCGTGGGCACGCCGGCAAGGCCGGTTTCCAGAGTGGCCGTGCCCGAAGCCGCCAGGATGCACTGACAGGATCGCATCGTCCTGTATCTGTCGTCCGGGGCGTCAAAGGTCACCGGAACATGGGGCGGCCACAGGGCGCGCAAGGTTGCTTCGGGCATGTTGGGCGCGCGGAGGCAGTGGAAGGAGACGTCCGTTCCGTGCCGTTCCCTCAGGCGCTCGGCGGCTTGTCCGAAGGCGGGCAGGAGCGCTTCGACTTCCTTGCGCCGACTGCCCGGCATCAATCCCACGCGTCCCGGCACGGGCGCGATGGTTTCCAGGCGGGGCCACGCCACCATGTCCACCAGCGGGTTGCCCACATATTCCACATCCAGCCCATGCGCCCGGTAAAAGGCTGGCTCGAACGGCAGAATGCAGAAAAGCCGGCGCACATGCCGCCTGAGAAAGGCGACGCGTCCTGTGCGCCAGGCCCAGACCTTGGGCGGAATGAAATAATAGACGGGGATGCCCAGACCAGACGCGGCCGCGGCCACCCGAAAGTTGAATTCCGGCGCGTCCACCAGCAGCACGGCCCGGGGCCGCAGGCGGCGCAACGCCGCCCGGATGCCGGCAAGCAGTCGCAGGGCGCGGGGCAGGGCGGTGAAGACCTCGGCAATGCCCATGACCGAGAGCGCGTCCACGGTAAAGAGGTTGTGCTGTCCCGCCGCGGCCAGATGCGGCCCACCCATGCCGACGGCCTTCAGATCCGGCCGGAGGCGGCGCAACTCCCGCAGGAGCGCGCCCGCCTGCATGTCCCCGGAGAGTTCTCCGGCATTGATCCACAAAAGCTGCCGGCTCATGGGGCTACGCGCGGGCGGCGCGGGATTTTCGCCGGACATGGATCTGGTTGAGCGCCACGCCCACGGCCAGGGCAATGCCCGTGCGGACAAAAAGCGCCACAAAGACGTTCGCGCCGATAAGCAGCATGAGCAGCGTGTCTTCAATCAGGGCGTGCGCCAGCGACATGAGGGTCAGCACCGCGAAAATTTCGTGCGGCGAGAGTTCTCCCCGCCGGGATTCCTGAATGATGATGCCGCTTCCGTACAGGAGACCGGTCACCATGCCGATGATCACGGTTGTGGCCGCCGCCGGCCCCAGCCCGAGCACGCGGAGCAGCGGGCGGAGGGCCACGCCGAGCAGATCGGCCGCCCGGCAGTATTTGAGAAAGCGTTGCAGCAGCATGACCGCAAAGACGATGCAGGCGATGCCGGCGAGGTTCAACGCCTCGCCTGTCGCCCAGGCAAGGAGCGAAGGATCGGCGCGTTCCGCCTGAAAGACCATGACCGCCGGCTCTTGCAGCCAGCCGAACGCGCTGCACGTCAGGTGTACCAGCACGCCGCCGAACACGGCCGTGACCAGCCGGATGACGCATTGCGCCGTGAATGAAACCCCGCACCGTTGCGCAATGCCGCACTCGGCCGGCAGACCGTGCGCGAACAGCAGCATGAGCGCGAAGCCGGCGGCCTGCGCCTGACTGAGCGGCCCGAGATCCGGCAACATTCCGGCCAGAACGATAAGGGCCGAATAGATGTTGACCATGATCCCCGTGGCCCAGACGATGCCGAGATCCGCCGGAAGCCCTGTCAGGCGCATGATCGGCTCAAGCGGCAGGGCGAGGTAGCGGAGCCAGCCGATTTCAGTAAGAATTTTCAGCACAATGACGATGGGAACGAGCACCTTGAAGATTTCCAGGCTCGTGTACACTGTATCGCTGAAGGTCTGGCGCACGCCTCCCCACAGGCGGCGGCCGATTGTGTCCGGCATGATGCCCTCCGCGCGGGTTGCGCGGGGTTCCTCCCGCGTCCGGCAGGTTCTGTTTGGAAGTTATTTCATGGTTCCCGTGAAATGACTCCTCACGCCAGACGCCAGTCTGGCGCGGCGTGAAAGGCGCCGTGAATGCCCCAAAAAACCACGTTTCCGGGGCGAATGATCCCGAGGCCCAGGCGAATCAGGAAATGCGTTCTACGATGCGTCCTGTCCGTGACCGGATTCGGCCAGAAAGTCGGTATACACATATTCGCGGAGGGCTTGCGCCCAGGTCCGCATGGGTTGGCCGGCGAGAGCGGTGTAACGCTCCGCGCCAAGCACGGAATACGCCGGCCGCCGCGCCGCCTGCGGCCAGTCGGCGGAGGTGATTGGCCGGACCTGCGTCGGAATGTTGGCCAGGCGCACCGCTTCGGAGGCCAGCTCGCACCACGACGCCTGCCCCGCGTTCACCACATGGATCAATCCGTCCGCCCGCCGATCCGCCAGCTTTACGCAGGCTTCGGCCAGATCCGGCGTATAGGTGGGCGAACCGATCTGATCATCCACGACGGAGAGCGCCCCGCCTGCCCTGGCCTTGTCGAGGATGACCCTTACGAAATTCCGCCGCCCCGGGCCGAAGAGCCAGGCCGTGCGCACCACGCAGATGTTCGGCGCGGCCGGCTCCAGCAGCGCCTGTTCCCCGGCCAGTTTGCTTTCGCCGTAGACGGAGAGCGGCGCGGGTTTGTCGTCTTCCGTGTAAGGGCTTGTCTTGCGGCCGTCGAACACGAAGTCGGAGCTGAAGTGCATCAGGTACGCGCCGCTGTTGCGGACGATGTTCCCGAGCAGGGCGGGCAGCCCCCGGTTGACGGCCAGCGCCTCCTGCGGGTGGGCTTCGGCATCGTCAACCTGAGTCCAGGCGATGGTGTTGAAAATGGCGTCGGGCGCTGTTTCTTCCAGCATGGGGCGCAAAACGTCGGGATCCAGCGGGTTGCGCTCCGCCCGATCCAGCCCGTGCGTCTGCCAGCCGTGCGCGGCAAGGCTGCGCGTCAGGGCCTGTCCGAGCAACCCCCGATGGCCAAGCACCAGGGCCACGGGCTGTTTTTTTCCACCGATATCGTCGGGTTCGGCAGCTTCGCCGGGCGTGCGGGGCGTCACAGGCGTTCTCCGTACCAGGCGCGCATGAAGTCGCGGTAGGCGCCCGACTCCACGCTTGCGATCCAGTCTTCGTGCTCCAGGTACCAGCGCACGGTGTCGGCCAGCCCCTGCTCAAAGCTCCATTGCGGCGAGTAGCCAAGCTCCGCCGAAGCCAGCGTGCAATTCATGGCGTAGCGACGGTCGTGCCCGGGGCGGTCCTGCACATGCCGGATCAGGCTCTCGGGCTTGCCGAGCGCGGCCAGCAGGCTTTTCACCACAGCGATATTGGGGCGTTCGGCCCCGCCGCCGAAATTGTACACCCCGCCGGGTCGGCCTTTTTCGAGGGCGAGGAGAATGCCCCGGCAGTGATCCTCCACATGAATCCAGTCCCGAACCTGCATTCCGTCGCCGTAGACGGGGAGCGGCTCGTCCCGCAGGGCGCGCCGGATCATGAGGGGAATAAGTTTTTCCGGGAACTGGTACGGCCCGTAATTGTTGGAACAGCGGGTGACGACAACGTCCATGCCGTAGGTTTCGTGCGCGGCCCGGACAAGCAGATCCGCCGCCGCCTTGGAGGCCGAATACGGGCTGTTGGGAGCAAGGGGCGTGCTTTCGCTGAACGCGCCCTCCGGCCCGAGACTGCCGTAAACTTCATCGGTGGAAACCTGGACGTAGCGTGGCGTTTTTGCCTGCCGGGCGGCGTCGAGCAGGGTTTGCGTGCCGAGCACATTGGTCATCACGAACGGGGTGGCGTCCGAAATGGAGCGATCCACATGACTTTCCGCCGCAAAGTGGACAACGGCGTCAAAGGGACGCGAGCCGATCACATCCCGCACCAGGGCCGCATCGCAGATGTCGCCGTGCACAAAGGTATAGCGCCCCGGCCCGAAGCGCGTCTCGGCGTCGGCCAGGTTGGCGGGATTGCCCGCGTAGGTCACCTTGTCCAGGTTGACGACGGTTGTTTCACGATCCCGCCCAAGCGCAAGGCGGATGAAGTTGGTTCCGATAAACCCGCATCCGCCGGTCACAAGCAACAGCATGGCAGTTCCTCTGTCTTCAGGATGAACCCGGGCAAAATACCAGCCGCCCGGGTCCCCGTCAACGAACGCGATTCCCGCCTACTTTCCCGCGGTGTAGTTGGCCGTGCCTTCAAGCTCCGCCCGGATTTCGCGGCGAACGTCTTCAAGATCAAGAACCAGCGGAGCGCGCAGGGTGAACCCGCTGGGGTTGATCCATTCCTCGTTGTCCGCGCTCTTGCCGTCGTAAAAGACATTGTCGAGCACGCGGTAGCCCTTGGTGTTGAGGACATTGTCCCAGTCGGTGACCACAAAATTGAACTTTGTCTCGTCGAAATGGTCGATGTTTTCCCAGATCCAGCGGAAGGAGCAGGTTTCGTCATCGTACCCGAGAACGGCGAGGTACCGCGCCTTGCTGGCAAGGTACATGCGCTGCCGCAGGGTATAGACGTCCCGATACAGCAGCGTGGCGTTGAAGCGGACATCCTCCCCGTCCACCTGAAGGCGGATGTGCGAAGACTCGTTGATGCGCATCCCGAATGTCCGGGTCTTGCCCCGGCGCCACCAGTTCATGTAGCGTTCCCCATAAATGCCGCGGCCCTTTTCGCGCATGTCTTCCGCCGTTTGCGGAGAAATGGGGTGCAGTGCAAGGTCACAGCTCAATCCCGTGACTTCAAAAATGATCTTCATGCCCGACTCCTTGCTGTGCTGTCGTTCTGTGGTCCGCTCCGGGGAGCGCGTCACTTCACGTCAATGACTTCAATGTCGAAAACCAGATCTTCGCCGGCGAGGGGGTGGTTGGCGTCGAGGATGAGCCTGTCGTCTTCGATATCGACGATTTCCACTTCCATATCGCCTTCGTCCGTGGCGATCTGGAGCATCATTCCCACTTCGGGCGTGATATCCGCGGGCACTTCACTGCGCGGAACTTCCATGATCAGTTCGTCGAGGTGCTCGCCGTAGGCGTCGTCGGCCGGGATGGTCACCGTGAAACGGTCGCCTTTTTCATGGCCGAGCAGCGCGGCTTCAAAGCCTGAGATCAGGCTTTCCTCTCCCATGACGAAATCCAGAGGCTCCCGATCGCGGGAAGAATCGAAGATTTCGCCATCCGTGAATGTCCCGGTATAGTGTACCCGAACGGCATCGCCGTTTTTGATCGCCATGCAAGGCTCCTTTGCGTTGTTCGTGGAGGTTTGCTCTTTTGCATCATGGCCTGCCGGCCGGGGAAAGTCAAATACGACGGGAGGCGGCTTGACACCATGCGTGATCCGGATAAGCTTTCGCCCCTGCCCTGCGCGTTTGCCCCGTGAGACCGGCGCGCGGGCCGCCGCGGGGGCGGACGCCGGCGTCAGGCAGGCGGAAGCGCCCCGGGGCGTCGCGTCCGTTTGAGCGAAGCGAATGACGGGCGTCAAGAGCAACGCAAACCGCGTTTTTCCGCGCTTGTCCCGCTCCGCGGGGAAATGACGGCAACGCCGCGATTGAAAATGGATATTCAATCGCAAACGCTCCAAGGAGATGTTCGTCATGCCCAACGTCCGTTCCGTCCAGACCGATCGCGTCGGTTTTTTCGGTCAGACCTCGCCCCGCGAGCTGGCCGCCGCCTATGGCACGCCGCTGTATGTGTACAATGAGGGTGTCCTCCGTCGCCGTTGCCGGGATCTGCTCGGTCTGTCTTCCCTGCCGGGGTTTCGCGTCAACTATTCGGCCAAGGCCAACGCCAATCCGGCCCTGTTGCGCATCATCCGGGAAGAGGGCTGCGTAGCGGACGCCATGTCTCCGGGGGAGCTTTACATCAACAGGCTGGCTGGCTTCACGCCCGATCAGATTCTGTACGTTTGCAATAATGTTTCCGCGGCGGAGATGCGCATCGCGGCGGAAAACGACGTGATCCTCAGCGTCGATTCGCTTGCCCAGCTTGATTTGTACGGGGAGGTCAACCCTGGCGGGCGGGTCATGATTCGCCTCAATCCGGGCATTGGCGCGGGGCATCACAAGAAGGTCGTCACCGCCGGCAAGGAAACGAAATTCGGCGTGGACCCGGCCGCCTTCAACGAAGCGCGGGCGCTGATCGCCCGGCACGGGCTGATTCTGGCCGGCCTGAATCAGCACATCGGCTCGCTTTTCATGCAGCCGGACGGATATCTGGACGCCGTGGACTTTTTGCTCGGCTTCGCCCAAAGCGAACTGGGCGATCTCTTCTCCACGCTCTCCGTGCTGGATTTTGGCGGCGGTTTCGGCATCCCCTACCGCAAGTATGAGGAAGATCCCCGGCTTGACCTTGCCGAACTCGGGCAAAAACTTCATGCCAGGCTGTCCACATGGACCGAGGCCACAGGCTACCGCGGGCGGTTCTATATTGAACCGGGGCGCTACATCGCCGCCGAATGCGGCGTGCTGCTCGGATCTGTTCACGCCGTGAAGAACAACGGCCCCACGCGGTATGTCGGCACGGATCTCGGTTTCAACGTCCTTGTTCGCCCGGCCATGTACGATTCATTCCATGATATTGAAATTTATCGAGAAAACGGAACTCCCGATTCGGATCTCACGCCCCAGACCATTGTGGGCAACATTTGCGAGAGCGGCGATATTCTGGCCAAAAACCGTCCTCTTCCCCTGATTCGTCAGGGGGACGTGCTCGGCGTGCTTGACGCGGGAGCGTACGGTTTTTCCATGGCTTCTTCCTACAATCAGCGTTGCCGGCCGGCGGAAGTGCTTGTGGGCCTTGACGGCGCGCCGAAGCTGATTCGCCGGCGGGAGACCGTGGAGGATCTCGCCGCCATGTTTGTGTAGGAGTCATTTCATAATTCGTATGAAATGACTTCTACCGCCAGACGAAAGTCTGGCGCAGCGCGAAAAGCGCCGTGAATGAGCCAAAAACAACGTTTTTTGGCGAATGATCCTCATGATTCGGCCCGGGGGCCGAGTCATGAAATGCGTTGCAGAAGTCATTTCATACAAAAACGCCGTCCACGCATCGGGCGCTTGCGGGAGCGCGCGGCGCGGACGTCATGCAAGACAGGGAGCGCAAATGGCAACTCGTCTCTGCGAGATTGACGATATTCCTTTCAACCTGCAAATCAAAGGGCTTGGCGACGAGGAACTGCTGGATTTCTGGGAGCAGACCCAGCACATAGAAAACGTTTTGCGGTCTGAATATCAGGCGAATATCGTGCCGGCTCAGGACTATGAGCGTCTTATTGTTCTGGAGTTGCAGCTCCGTTCGTGCCAGCGCCCCAAAGAGCGCCGTGTTTGAGACGGCCATTTGATCCGGACAGGAAAAGCAGAAAATGCGTGTCTTGTTTCTCTGCATGCAGATGAACAGCGGCTTTCACGGATCAATGCTGCATGTTTTGGAGTATGCCGAGTATTTTATCCAAAAGAACGCAGATGTGCATATCGGGTCTGTGTTCATATCCGAGGAAAACAGGAAAATAGCCGAAGATCGTGGCATTCATGTTCATTCGCTGCGTGAGCTTCCTGTAGACACGAAATATGATCTTGTTTTTGCTCTGCACCTTCTCCTTTTCCCCTACATGGTTTGCAGGGACTTGAAATACGATCACGCCATAGCAGTGACCTTGTCGGCTTTTTTGCCTGTGGAAAAAGTTCCTCCCTCCCCATTTTGGTCCTGTTTTGACCTGATGGTCTGCATATCAGATGAAATCATTGATATGTACCAAAAATATTTTAACATAAACCCAAAGTATTTTACAAGGATTCCCAATCACGTTCCCCTGCGTTTTTATGATCATGTTAACATAAAACAGGAATGGAACGCGGAAATCAAAAAGATATGTGTAGTATCAAACTATTATATTCCTGAATTGAGTCAGCTTGCGGAATTGAAAACCTTTGAAATTGATTATTATGGATCAAATTATAATAACAATGTTTTGATCACGCCTGATATTCTCCTGAATTATGATGTGATCATAACCATTGGAAAAACGGTTCAATACGGTCTGTCCCTGGGAATTCCTGTTTTTGAATACGATCATTTTGGCGGTTGCGGGTATATAACGCTGGAAAATATCAATGAAGAGGAGAAAATGAATTTTTCCGGCAGAACCACAAAATTGAAGATGACTGCGGAAGAAATGATCCTCCGGCTGCAGTCCGGCTATGACAGGGCGTGTGCTGAAGCTGCGGAACTGAGAACAATTGCCTGCGACAGATATGCCATAGACAAACTGATAGAAAAGCAACTGGCCATGTTGCCCCGGGAGCGCGCGCCCCGCGCTCTTTCCCGCGACGCGCATCTGTTTGCCAATGCCTGCACGGCAGCCATCAATTACATTTACTACGCTCTGGATCATTAGAGCATTTTTGATTGAAAAGATTCATTTTCAATCGCGGGGTTGCCGTCACTTCCCCGCGGAGCGGGACAGGCGCGGCAAAACACGGTTTGCCCGCTTGTTCGGCACGGGTGTCCGCTCTCGCGGCCGCCGAGCGTTTGCCCAATTCATTGGGAAAACGCCCTGGAAGCCATATCGGCAGGCTGGCGCTCAATGCGGCGGCAACGCCGGGTTCGCTCTCCGCAAACCACATTTTTTCGCACAGTGTTCCTTGCCTGATCAGCAGTGTCCGTGCCGGATTTCATCTTCCGCAAACGCCAGCGTGCGCTTCGCCAGGGCCGCCATATCGGGGGTCCAGATTTCGCCGGTCCAGAGGCGGAACTGCTCCTGCGCCTGAGCCAGGAACATGGCCAGACCGTCCTGCGTCGCCCACCCGGCGGCGGCCGCTTCTCTGAGAAAGCGTGTGGGGCGCGGGCGGTAGACGAGATCGTAGGCGAGGCGATCGCCGTTATTTCCCGTTTTCGGGAATGAGGGGAAGGGCGTTTCCCCTTCCCGCGCGCCCTGCATGCCGAGGGGCGTGGCGTTGACCAGGAGATCCGCGTCGGGCCAGGCGGCGTGCGCGCATTCTTCCCAGGGCAGGACGCTTGCCCCGAAGTCCCGGGCCAGGGCCTCCGCCTTGTGGCGCGAGCGCCCGGCGACAAAGCATTCCACCCCACGTTCAAGCAGGCCGGCCAGCACGGCGCGGGCCGCTCCGCCGTTGCCGAGCACAAGGGCGCGGCGCGGCTGTCGTTTCTCCAGCGGGGCCAGAAAGCCGCCGATATCGGTATTGTCCCCGCACAGCCGCTCGCCTTCCCAATACAGCGTGTTGACCGCTCCGGCACGTCTGGCTCTCTCCGAAACGGCGTCAAGGAAGGGCAGAACCGCCTCCTTGTGCGGAATGGTCACGCTTGCTCCGCGAATGTGCAATACCCGCACGGCGCGCATGAAGTCGTCGACCTGCTCCGGAGACACATCCCAGCGAAAATAGGCGGCGGGCCGCGCCGTGGCGGCAAAAAGCGTTGTGAACAACAGAGGACTGAGGCTGTGCCCCAGCGGATGCCCGATGATGCCATACAACTCCTCCGGCGGGAGGAGCGGGGAAGTGTCGAACATGGCGATTCCTCCTGTCTGATTCAAAACATGTTCCGCATGTTCCTCATAAATCGCCCGAAAGAGATGTACAAGGCGGGTTGGAGACGGGGTTGCGGTCTGATCCGTCAGAACAGCGACATTTGCCGGGCGGTGGTCCGGGTATGCCGGATCAGCCGGCTGTGCCGGAAAAAACGCTCCACGTCAGCGAGAAAGCGGGAAGCCGGCAGACGCAGTTCCCGCCCGTACAGGGTCCGCCGGGCGGCGTGGCTGAGAAAGACCGCTTCTTTGGCGCGCGTCAGCCCTACATAGAACAGTCGCCTTTCCTCGGCGGCGTTCTCGTGGGCGGGGGCGGGGCGATCCGTTTCCTTCATCTTCGCAAGCGCTTCCGGCCCAAAGAACGGGAGGAGGCCCTCTTCCAGGGCTGGCAGAAAAACCGCGCGAAATTCCAGCCCCTTGGCCGCGTGCAGGGTCATGATCTGGACCTGTTCCGCCTCCGCGCGGACAAGATCAAGCTCCTGGCGCAGGCTTGTCCACTCAAGCAGAGCCTCCCAGGAACCCTGTTCCCTGTAGGCGCGGACAAGGGCGGCGAACGCGGCGGATTCGCGGAAGAGCGGATCAAAGGGAGGCGTGTTTTCCAGATGCGCCAGCAGCGCGGCCGGCCCTTGCCGCCACAGGCTGTCGGGCAGGGCGTCGGGAGAAACAGCGGCAAGCTCCTGTTCCGGGCCAGCGCCCCAGGGGCGGCCGAAACGCCGGCCCGCCAGGCTCAGGATCAGGCCGACGCGCGGCTCCTCCCAAAAGGGCGCGTTTTCCGGAACCGAACAGGGAATGCCCCGGCGTTCAAGTGCGGCGTGCAGGGGCGGGATCAGGCTTTTCATGCGCACGAGCACGGCCAGATCGCCCGGACTGCACGGCGAGGAAAGCGCGGCGTCCGGAATGCGGGCCGCGGCGTTGCGCCCGGCGCGGGCGTCAAGCAGGGTATGTGATGTGGCTCCGAGCAGACGGGTGATCTGTTCGGCCACCCAGGCGGCTTCCCGTGCGGCGTCCGGCGCGTCGAATTCGTGCAGCACGGCGCTTTCTTTCCGTGTGGGGAGAAGGCGGCCGCAGGCCGAAGCCGCGCCAAGCAGGGCGGATGCGGAATCCAGAATGCCTGATGCGGATCGGTGGCTTTCGCGCAGGGTCACGGTTTCCAGATCGGGCCAGGCCGCGGTCAGGGCGGCGCGAACGTCAGGATGCGCCCCGCGGAAGCCGTATACGGCCTGATCCGGATCGCCGATGCCGAAAAAGCCGCGGCCGGAAGGCGGCAACAAGGCGCGGATCACGGCCACCTGAAGGGGCGAGAGGTCCTGGATTTCGTCCACCAGAATTTCGGTCCAGGGCGACGGGGCGCGCGTGGCGGTGAGCGCCTTGAGCCAATGTTCGAGCAGATCCGTGTAGTCCGCCAGATGGGCGGCTTTCTTGCACGCCGCGTAACGGGCCGCCATGTCCGGCAGATCCGGAAATTCGGGCACGGCATGAAGATCTTCCAGTCGTTCGCGAGCCAGGGACAGCCGGTTCCAGGCCGCACGCAGTTCGGCGGCCGGGCGATCCGGGTTGGCTTTGGTGAAGACGGCGCGTGCCGCTTCCTCCGAAAGCACGGCCGGCAGGGATGCGTTGCCCGGCTGGCGCATGTTCTCGCTGTTCGTTCCGTCAGTGCCGGCGTCTGCTCCCGATGTCAGCCCCGGCTGCGTCTCCGGTTCCATTTCGGGCTTTGCGGCTTCAGGCTCCGCAGACGTCCATTGCGAGAGGGCGATGGCGTGCAGCGTGTCAGCGCGCGGGATATCGACGAGAGGGCTGTCGCCCGGGGTCCGTGCCAGTTTTGGGGCCAGTTTTTGGGTCAGATTTTGGGCCAGCCGCTCGCGCAATTCGCCAGCTGCGCGCCGCGTGAAGGTGACGGCCAGGATCTGTTCGGCCGCAACGCGATGGAGCGGATCGGACGCTGTCAGGAGCCGTGTGGCGCGTCCGACAAGGGTGCGTGTTTTTCCCGCGCCGGGGCCGGCCACAACGAGCACCGGGTGCGGCCCGGCGTCAATGGCGCGCTGCTGATCCGCGGAGTAGGCGAAGACCGGATCGCCTGATGCGGCGGCGTCCGAACCTGTGGAGGGGGGCGTTTCGGGATCTGCCGCCTGCCGGGCGGCCGCGTCGTGCGGGGCGGGCACGGCATCCCAGAGGGATGGTCCAGCCTGTTTCGGGGGGCGGCCGCGTCCCGATTTCCCTGCCTGGCCTGTCTGGGGGCCGTGCGCCGTGCGCGTCGGAATCGGCAGGCCGGATCCGGGTACGGCGAGGGTGGGCGAAAGGGGGAGCGCGGGGTTGAGGAGAGACCCGGCGTGAATGCGTCCCACGGCGAAATCGGCGCGTTCCCGCGGATCAAAAACCCGCACCACCCCGTACTCTCCGTCGTATCCCGCCTGGCGGAAGACCCGGCCCGCACGCATCCGGGCCACAGCCTCGCCAAGCGCATCCCAGTGCGCGCGCAGATCCGCTTCCGACACGGTATGGAGGATGTCAAGCTCGGAACCGAAACGGGAGGTCAGTTCGGCCTGCCGGAGGCGAACCTTGCGGCTCTTGGCCCCCACGCCCAAAAGTTCGCCCAGCAGTTCGGGCAGGGGGATGAGGGAGGCAAAGCGGGCTTCGTCGGGCGCGTAGGCCGGTTCATCACGATCCGCAAGATCAAGAACCCGGTGCAGCACGCCCACGGTGAGCGGCTTGCCGCAGACAGGGCAGATATCGCCAAGCTGTTTCGACTCTTTGGGATCCAGCGCCACATTGCAGGCGCGGTGTCCGTCGAGGTGGTATTTTCCCTCTTCGGGGAAGAATTCCAGCGTGCCCCGGTAGACGCAGGCTCCCTTGTCGGTTTCATTGGGTTTGTCTGCTCCGTTCGCCTGCCCGCGGGGAATGCCCGCCGCACGGCGCAGGGCGCTGAAAATGCCGTCGTAGGAAGGCGTTCCGCCGAACAGGTTGGCTTCGCGTCCCAGGTTTTCGCCGGAATGCGCGTCGGAATTCGAGATCAGCACATAGCGATCCAGCCTGCTCCACAGGCGGTTCATGTCCGGATCGGAGGAAAGCCCGGTTTCCAGGGCGAAAATGTGCGACGACAACGCGCCGAAGCAGTCTTCCAGAGCGTCGAACCCCGATTTGGAGCCGAAAAGCGCGAACCACGGCGTCCAGACATGGGCGGGGATGAGCACGCCGCGTTCATTTGTTTCCAGGACCATTTCCAGGAGACGTTCCGAATCAAGCCCGAGGATCGGCCGTCCGTCCGAAGCCAGGTTGCCCACGGCGGCGAGCTTGCGGTTGAGGGCGTCCACGCTGTCCAGATCGGGCATGAACACAAGGTTGTGGACCTTGCGCACCACGCCGCCCCGCTTGTAGATGGAGCTGATTTCCGTCTGGAGGAGAAAGAGCGGCGCTTCCGTCGCGCCGCCGGGGCGGCCGAAGCCGGGAATTTCCGCGGCCACGTCGGCGTCTGTCGGCGGCTTGCGCGGCCGGTACAGGCCGCTTGCCTCGTCAGGGACAAGATCGCGTTCCAGTTCTTCCCGCCAGGCGGGGTGCGTGAAATCGCCCGTGCCCACCACGGCCAGGCCCTTGATCATGGCCCACGCCGCGAGGTGGGGGATGGCCAGGCGCGTGCTCGTGGCGCGCGAAAAACGCGAATGGATGTGCAGGTCGGCGCGAAAGTCGTTCATGCGGGGCAGGGTAACCGGCTTTGCCGGCAAGCGCAAACCGATTCCCATGCCCGCGCCATCGCTTTCGGCGCCGCACGCGGCGCGTCTGGCGCGGGCATAGGGCGTTTCCCGCAATGGCCGGCTGGCGCAAGGCGCCAGGCCGGCAAATGAGGGTGCAGGGGAATCATTCCCCTGCCGAGGGGTTTGGGGGCGAGCAGCCCCCAATAATTCAAAATGACTTCTCCTGTTTTACTTCAGCCAGGCGTCGGCGGACTTGCCGAGTTCGCCGCGCCGGCCAAGAAGATCCCACACGAAGTTCATCAGCCGCACATAGTCCGGATCGTCTTTCTGGAGCATGAAGCCCATGTAGTTCACCGGCGTCAGCGGATTGTCGAGGAAGGCGGGGTGCAGGCGTTCGTCCAGCTTGCTGTAGATGATCGCCTCATTGGTTTCGGTGATCATCACGTCGCCCTTGCCTTCGGCAATCATGTGCGGGATTTCGGCATTGTTGGGGTGCAGGCTTACCCTGGCTTTCGTCAGATGGGTGTCGACAAAGATTTCATTGGAGCCGCCGGGGTTTTTGATCACGCGCACATCGGGCTGATTGAGGCTGCCGAGGGTGGTGAAGCGGTCTTTGTCCGCCTTGCGCACCAGCGCGACCTTGCCGAACGGCGCGTAGGCGGGCAGGAAGTCGGCAAAGGCGAAGCGCGCGCCGGTGCGGGTGATGCCGCCCACCGCCACGTCGAACTTGTCGTCGGCGTAGTCTTTGGCCAATGTCGGCCAACTGCTCTGGACGTATTCCACCTTGACGCCGAGTTCGCCGGCGATCTTTTCGATCACTTCGATATCGTGCCCGGTGATTTTGCCGTCCTCATGCATGGAAAAGGGGCGGTAGTCGCCGGGAGTGCCCACGCGCAGGGTTTTGGTCTGCATGATTTTGTCCAGGCGCGCCCCCGCTTCGGCTTCGGGCAGCGGGCCGCACAGGCTCAACGCAAGCAGGGAACCGGCGAAAACGGCGGTCAGTCTGGAAGTGATGCGCAACATAAGCGACTCCTTGGGTTGGAGGGTGAGAGAAACAGGGCGCGCGCCTCGGGCAGGGCGTCCGCAATGTCCGTGGCCGTGTTGCCCCGGGCGGGAAAGCGCCGGCCGAGCAGCCGCCCGGCCCCGGCGTGCAGAAGCACGGCAAGGCCAGCCGCGAGGCGGGGGGCGTCCGGTTCATGGCGGATCTGCCCCAGCAGCGCCGCGAGGCAGCCGGCCAGCACGTCGCCCGAGCCTCCGACGGCCAGCGCGGGTTCGGCAAAGGGGGCGATGAACACCGGGCCGTCCCCTCCGGCAATGAGCGTTCCCGCGCCCTTGAGCAGCCATACGGCCGGAGCGAGCGCGCGCAGATCCGCGAGAGCGCCGAAGCGATCCGCCTGTACTTCCGCGTTGGCGCGGCCAAGAAGAAAGGCCGCTTCGCCGGGATGGGGCGTGAGCGTGTCGGCCGGCCGGACAAGGCCGGCGAGCGATCCGTCCGCCGCTGTGGGGGCGTGCGGGTTGCGGGCAAGGGCGTGCAGGGCGTCCGCATCAATGACGAGAGGCGGGCGCTGGCCAGGCGCGGCCAGCACGTCTCGCGTCAGCGCGGCCGTGGCCTCCTCGCGCCCCATGCCGGGGCCGATCACGGCGACGTCGCAGTCCGCAAGGCGACCGAGGATTTCGTCCTTCAGATCCGGGGACCAGCGTCGTGTCCCTTCCGGGCCGAGGGGGCGCATCATGATGTCCGGGCATCCGGCCTTGATTTCGGCGCAGATTCCGGCTGGCGCGGCCACGCTGACAAGCCCCGCCCCGGCGCGCAGGGCGGCCAGGGCGGCGAGACGCGCCGCGCCTGTCAGATCGCCCCCGGGGCCAATGGATCCGCCGATGACAAGGACGCGGCCGGCCGTTCCCTTGTGTTGCAAGGGAGAAGGCCGGGGGAAGCGCGCGGCCATTCCGGCGTCGAGCAGGCGAAACGAAGCGGGCAGAGCCTCTCGCACACAGTGCGGAATGCCGATGCGGCGCACATGCAGCCGCCCCACCCAGGGCGCGGCCTCCGGCAGAACAAGACCGGGCTTGGCGGCCTCGAAGGCCACGGTGGCGTGCGCGCGCACGGCCGCGGGCAGGGGGCGGCCGGTGAGTCCGTTCAGGCCCGACGGGATGTCCAGGGCAAAGATGAAGGCCTTCTCCCGCCAGGCGTTGAGCGCGGCGACAAGCCGTTCTTCCCGCGGCCGGAGATTCCCCGAAAAACCGGTTCCGAGCAGGCCGTCCACAATGATGTCCGGGGCTTCGCGCTCAAGAATTCGGAAGAGATCCGGGGCGTCCCCGGCCGGCACGGGGCTGAAGCGGACGCCGCAACGCCGGGCGAGGCGCGCGTGTCGCCCGGCCGCCCCCCTGCTCCGCGCGAGCGGCCGCGTGTGCATCACCACGGGCCGCGCGCCAGCGTCAAGCAGGTGACGGGCCAGGCAGGCCGCATCGCCGCCGTTGTTGCCGCCGCCCATGAGCAGGAGGATCGAGGCTCCTGTCAGGTCGCCCGCTTCGTCCGCAAGGGCGAGCAGGGCTTCCCTTGCCGCGTTTTCCATCAGCATGGCTTCCGGCAGGCCGAGCGCCGCGGCGGCGCGATCCCAGGCGGCCATTTCGCCCGGGGAGGGGAGGGAAGAAGGCATCAGCAAACCTCCGGGAGGTTTTTACCGATCACGTCGTCCCTTGCGGGACGGCGCGCGGATACCCGTGCCGGCATCTGTATAAGGGCTTGCCCCGGCTGGTCAAGCGGCTCTTTGTCCGCTCGAACAGCCGCGTTTGACGCGCCTGCCGGGAAAGGCTATGGAAGTACATCCAGCGGAGCGTTTTCCATTTTTTCCGGGAGGAACCCATGCCCAGCGCATCGCTCATCAAGGAATTCGAAAAGCTTATCGGCAAAGAAAACGTGTTCACCAGTGAGGCGGACCGGCAGAGCTACGCCTACGATTCGGCCGTGCTGCCACCCGTGACGCCGGGGCTTGTCCTGCGGCCCACTCATGCCGAGCACATCGGCATGCTTCTGCGGCGCTGCTACGACGAGGGGTTGCCCATGACGATCCGCGGCGCGGGAACGAACCTGTCCGGCGGGACGGTTCCCGACAGCCCGCGCACCGTGGTCATCGTCACCACCGCCCTGAACAGGATTCTCGAGATCAACGAGGAAGATCTCTACGCCGTTGTGGAACCGGGCGTCGTCACCGCCGCCCTGGCGGCGACCGCCGCCGGCAAGAACCTTTTTTATCCGCCTGATCCCGGTTCCCAGGCCGTGTCGACCATCGGCGGGAACATTGCGGAAAGCTCGGGCGGCCTGCGCGGCCTCAAGTACGGGGTCACCAAGGATTACGTCATGGGGCTTGAGCTGTACGACACGACCGGCGAACTGGTTCGCACGGGTTCGCGTACGGTCAAGTGCGTGACGGGCTACAATATCGCCGGTCTGATGAGCGCATCGGAAGGCACTCTTGGCATCATCACCAAGGCCGTGCTCAAGCTTGTCCCCCCGCCCAAGGCGTCCCGGGCCATGACCGCGATGTTCAGCGACATGCGCAAGGCTTCCGAGGCGGTGGCGGGGATCATCGCGGCGCACGTCGTGCCCTGCACCCTGGAGTTTCTGGATCACGCCACAATCAATTATGTGGAAGATTACACCCAGATCGGCCTTCCGCGTGACGCCGCGGCCGTGCTGCTCATCGAGCTGGACGGGCACCCGGCCCAGGTTGCGGACGACGCCGCCGAGGTGGAACGCGTGCTCCAGGCTTGCGGCGCGTCCGGCATTGTGACGGCCGCGAACGTGGAGGAAAAGAAGAAAATCTGGGAAGCGCGCCGCGCCGCCCTGCCGGCGCTTGCCCGCAATCGTCCGACCATCGTGCTTGAGGACGCCACGGTTCCGCGTTCCAAAATTCCGGCCATGATTGAGGCGCTGGAGGGGATCGCCAAACAGTTCAACGTGACCATGGGCACCTTCGGGCACGCGGGCGACGGCAATCTCCACCCCTGCATTCTGTGCGACAGGCGGGACAAGGCGGAGTTCGAGCGGGTGGAACAGGCTGTGGACGCCATTTTCAACGCGGCGCTGGAACTCGGCGGCACGCTTTCGGGCGAGCACGGCATCGGCACGGCCAAAGCCAAATGGCTGGAAAAGGAAACGTCGCGCGGGTCCATCATGTTTTCGCGCCGCTTGCGCAAGGCGCTCGATCCCAAGGGGCTGCTCAACCCCACGAAGCTTGTGGGAGTCTAGTATGGATGATCTCAATCTCCTGACCAAGGCGCTGACAGCCCTGGATGACAAGCTGGCCGCGTGCATGAAGTGCGGCATGTGCCAGGCGGTTTGCCCGGTGTATGGAGCCACGTTCATGGAGGCGGACGTCACCCGCGGCAAAATCGCCCTGCTGGAAAATCTGGCCCGGAAGATGATCGACGACCCCGACGCCGTAAGCGACAAGCTTGATCGCTGCCTTTTGTGCGGCTCCTGCCAGGCGAACTGTCCCTCCGGGGTGTCCATCCTTGAGATTTTCATGGAAGCACGGGCCATTGTGGCCGAGTACAAGGGGCTTTCCCCCCTGAAAAAGGCGCTGTTCCGCACGCTGTTGCCCAACCCGCGTCTTTTTGCCGCTCTCATGCGCGTGACCTCGCCTCTCCAGAAGTGTTTCCTCAGGCAGGAGGAAAACGCGCAAAACACCTGCCGCGCCCCCTTGCTCTCGCCATTTCTCGGCGATCGGCACATGCCGCCCCTTGCGGCGACCCCGCTTTCCGCCAGGGTGGGGCGGCTGAACACCCCCAAGGGCAAGAGCCGTCTCAAGGTGGCCTTTTTCCCCGGCTGCCTGGGGGACAAGGTGTATACGGACATGGCCGAAGCCTGCCTCAAGGTCTTCGATCATCACGAGGTGGGGGTGTATCTGCCCGACAACTTCGCCTGTTGCGGCATTCCCGCCCTGGCGTCGGGCGACATGGACGGCTTTGCCCGGATGGTGCGGCATAACGTCAACGTGTTCAAGGAAGGTTCGTTCGATTATATCGTCACCCCCTGTTCATCCTGCACGGCCACCATTCGGGATCTCTGGCCGCAGATCTGCGCGAAGACGGATCTGCCCTACAGGTACCGGGACGCGACCAATGAACTTTCTCTGAAAGCCATGGATATCAATGCGTTCCTTGTGGATGTGCTCAAGGTTCGCCCCAAAACCAAGGGGCACCCGAGGGGAAAGACCAAGGTCACCTACCACGAGTCGTGCCATTTGAGGACGTCGCTTGGCGTGGTTCAGCAACCCCGGACGCTCATCCGCATGAATGCCGAATGCGAGCTGGTGGAAATGGCGGAGGCCGATCGTTGTTGTGGTTGCGGCGGGAGCTTTACGCTGACGCAGCCCGAGCTTTCACGCCGTATCGGCCAGCGCAAGCGGGACAATGTGGTCGCCAGCGGCGCCGATGTGGTGGCCGCCGCCTGCCCCGCCTGCATGATGCAGCTTGCAGACGTGCTGGCCGCCAACAACGACGCCGTGACCGTCAAGCATGTCATTGAACTTTACGCGGATTCGCTGAAATAGGCGATCCCGACGGCGGAAGCGTTCCGCCTCCGGAGGCAGTAATGGATTTCTTCTGGTTTTTCCTTGGCATCATCACTGTGGCCCTGGGCTTGCGGCATATCAAGAAGACAACCCCGAACCACTAGCGCCTGTTGACGCTACGGTCCTTTTGTCCTCCGCCTGCGCCAAAAAGGCTTTTTATTCCGGTTGAGTACTGCAAGAGTACGCTTCCTCCGCAAAAAGTCCTTTTTCCCTGGCGGCGAACAAGATTTCTCGTGGCGTCAACAAGCATCAGGGTCAGCCCTCATGAAAACGCCGGACGCGAAAAGCCGTTTTTTCCGGCCGGCAAGGGGCAAACAGTATAATCTGTTTTTTTGGGAAAGGTGGGGCGCTCGCCCCGCCTTTCATGCCTGCGAAGTCTGATGCCCGGCGAACAGACCATCCAAATATATATTCCGCCTGAAGGGAACGACTGCCGCGTCGATCGTCTGTTGTCCGCGCTGGCGCCGGGTTTGGGCTTGCGCGGGCGTCGACGTCTGTGCGAGGCGGGGCGCGTTCTGCTTGATGGCCGGCCAGTCGGCGCGTCTGTCCGGGCGCGGGCCGGGCAGGAACTGTCCCTTGCGCCCCTGCCCGAGGTGGAAGCGCCCCATGTCAAAGCCGCTGAGGCGGCGCGTCTCGTCAGCAGAGGAGCCGGCCTTGCCGCCCTGTACAAGCCGGCGGGACTGCACAGCGCCATGCTGGCCGGCGGTGGCGAACCAAGCCTGGAGGCGATCCTGCCGGCACTGCTTGACGCCGGCGATCCCGCCGGCGCGTCCAGTCGGGGGGAGGGCGCATTTCCCCGGCTGCTCAATCGGCTTGATGCGGGAACCTCGGGGCTGGCGCTTGCCGCTCTGGACGCCGGGGGCGAGAGGATCTGGCGAGCGGCTCAGGCGGATGGAACGGTAGACAAGCGTTACCTTGCGCTGGTTGTGGGGCATCCCCCACGCGATTTCACCGTGCGCACGGCTCTGGACATGGCGCGCCGCGTGCGCGTTCGCCCCCTGGGACACGACGCCGATCCCCTGCGCCATACCGATGTGCGGATTCTGGCGCGCTTTGCCCTTGCCGACGTCCCGAAGATCGGGAGACCTGGGGATGACGGCGCATTGACCCTTGTCGGTTGCCGTATCCGTCGAGGGGCGCGCCATCAGATCCGCGCGCATCTTGCCGTGGCTGGCTATCCCTTGTGGGGGGACGGACTGTACGGATCGGGCGGCGGCATGTTTTTTCTGCACCACGGCTTGTGCCGCCTGCCTGGCTTTCAGGCCATGTGCCCGCCTGTCTGGGAGGCGTGTCTCCCGCCCGAGGCCATCGCGGCCGCCCGGATCTACTTGCAAGCGTAAAAGTCATTTCATCATGAAACGATTTCTGCCGCCAGACGCGAGTCTGGCGCGGGGCTTTCTCATTCCCTGTGCAGGATGCACGTTTCACGCTATGCTGGGGGCAGGCATCATCAATCGGCCCGCTGCAACGCCGCTTTTGCGTTCGGTTTCGTCCGGCGGCTTGCCGTCGGCACAAAGCGCCTTACTCAAGGGGAAGTTGTGAACCGGCCTGCGAAAGCCATTTCCTGGAGAAAGATCTTCATCATTCAGCCCTCGGGATGAATGATGAAACGTGTAGGAAAGCGAGGTAAACCATGAGCGATTCTCTGAACTTTGTCGGCATATCCGGCAGCTTGCGCCGTCAGTCCCGCAACAGCGGACTCCTGCGTTGCGCCGCGAAATCTCTGCCGGACGGGATCACCCTGACAATGGCGGTCATTGCGGATCTGCCGCTGTTCAGCGAAGATCTGGAAAACGACAAACCCGAGCCTGTCCGGCGTTTTCTTGCCCTGGCGGCGGAAGCCGACGCCCTGGTGCTGGCCTGCCCGGAGTACAATTATTCCATGGCTCCCGCCCTGAAAAACGCGCTGGACTGGGCCTCGCGCGAGCCGGGCAACGCGATCCTGAACGGCAAGCCTGTGGCCATTCTGGGCGCGGGCGGCGGAATGGGCACTTCCCGTGCGCAATACCATCTGCGTCAGACTTGCGTATGCCTCAATCTGCTTCCCCTGCCCAAGCCGGAGCTTTTTGCCGACGCCTTTTCCCCGTCGTTCGATGCGGACGGCGATGTGGCGGATGAAAAACTGGCCGGGCAGGTCAGGGGGTTGATGCTGGCCCTGGCCGACTGGACGCGGCGACTGCGGGGTCAAGCACGCTAAAGGAGGACGCCTCTGCCGGCGGACATGATGAAAAGGCTTCGCAGTGCGAAGCCTTTGTCGTCCGGACAGCTTTCAAAAGCCGGATGGATCTTTGGAGGGAGGGCGAGAATCAGGAAGCGGACCTGGCGGCTGTCTTCCGGGGTTCAATCCGCGCGGAAGGAGCGTTCTTTTTCCGCGAAGCGGCTTTGACGGCGGGCTGTTTCGCCTTTGTCGCATTTTTGACCTTGGCGGATCGCGTCCGGCTGACGCCAGCACGCTTCTTGCTGTTCTTTTTGCTGGAGGACGTGACGCGGGCCTTGCTCTTTTTTTTGTCCCCGACGCCCGAGGACGCCAGCGATTTTGCCGAAGCGGCTTTCTGTTTTTCCTTTTTGTAGCTGGCCACCCGCTCCCTGACGGCGTTCACATCGGTGGTGTCGGGTATGGACACGCGCCGCGCCCCGAGGAAGGTGTTGCGGAAGTACGGATCGCTCAGAGAGGCTATCTTGACCGAAGACCGACGCCTCGGACTGTGAATGAACTGACCGTCTCCGGTATAAATGCCGGTGTGGTAACCGCGCCGCGGGTGACGAAAGGCCACAATGTCGCCCACCCGCAAGTCATCCTTGTTGGTGATCGCCTCGCCCACCCCGGCCTGTTCGCGCGCCGTGCGCGGCAAGGTCACGCCCACATGCTTGTACGCCCACTGCACAAGCCCCGAGCAGTCAAAGCCGGCCAGGCTGGTTCCGCCCAGGACATAGGCGGTGCCGAGAGCCGCCTTGGCCGTATCCACAACCAGTTCGCCGGCTTCTTCGGCCCACTGCTCCTTCATCCGGTTCTCGCCGGCTGTCCGGTAATCCTTGGCGAAGCGTTCCGCCTCGCTTTCGGTGACGGCCAGCGTATCCGAAACAGCGCCCTTGCGCGGGGCACAACCAGAAACCAGAGCGAATGCCGCCGCAACCAGCACGGCGCAGGCCCATCTTGGTACATGTCTTTTCATATTTTTCAGTATAATCCACGCATTGCGCAAGCGTCAACCGTATTTTTCTAGAAATTTTCTATAAGTTGCTTCGCGCCGCCCCGAATCGCCTTTCTTCCTTTCCGCACGGCGTCGAGGTTTTGTTTGAAGTTTTGGGGGAACCCTGATATTTCAAGTGAAATTTTCATTATACGCGTATGCGGGTGAAAGAAGGACGCCGCTCTGGCCCTGCCTGTTTCAGGGGCGCGAAGCATGTGGTATTCGGGATAAGGAGACATGGTGATGAAGCTGAAACTTGGAGCGAAAATCGGTTTGGGATTCGCGGTGATCATCCTGCTGGCGGCCGTCCAGGGCGTCATGAATTATCGTGCCATGCAGGAAGGCATGCGCACCATGCAGTTGATCGCCGAGGATCATGTTCCCCTGAACGATCGCGTCTGGTCTCTGCTGGTGACCCAGATGCGGTACCTGCGCGAAATGGGCACATTTTTGAACGCAGGCGATGAAAACGGCCTGGCCGAAGCGAAAAAACAGTTGGAGGCCGCCGGGCGGGAATTGGCCGAGATCGAAAAACTGAACGCGGCGTTCCCCCTTCCGGCCACGGAAGTCTTTCTGCAAAAGTATAAAACCTTCCGTACCGGTTTCATCAAGCTCTCCGACGAGATGGTCGAAGGCGTGCTCGCCGTGCGCCGCCTGACCAGACAAATGAATACCGCGTGGAAAAAATGCTCGGAAATGTTGCTGAACCTGAACGTCACCATGACCGAAACGCAACAGCAATACATCGCGGCGGGAGAGTTGGGCAAGGCGGACAGGTATGCCGCCAACCTGGCGGCCACGGCGCGCGTCATCAACCATGAGACGAATCTTGTGGAAAAGATGAACGCCGGGTTTGCCGATTCCAATCCGGGCATCATGCGCGCGGCAAAGGCGGAGTTTGCCGGCATCTTCCAGGATATGGACAAGCTGCGGAAAGGTCTCTTGCGCGAAGAATGCCGGCAAATGTTTGATCGGACAAGGGAACTCCTTGTTTTCTATGAAACGTCGTGCGGAACCATGATTGAGCAGATGGAGAAGTATCTCGCCGCCCTGGAAACGCATAACAAGGAATTCGTCTCCGCCCGCGCCGCAACGGAAGAATTGTCCGAAGCTCTTTCCGTCAGCACGCGCCAGTATGTTGATGCGGCCTTTGCGGATTTCAAGGGCGCGACGGCGCGGACGCTCATCCTTGTCGGTCTGGTGTTCGTGATCGGCGTCATCGTGTCGCTTGTGGTCACCCGCCTCATCACGGCGCCGCTGATTCGCACGGAACGCTTTGCCGTCCGTGTCGCCGGGGGAGAACTTGACAGCGTGCTTGACGTGTACAGCGGCGATGAGGTCGGCCACCTTGCCGACTCGCTGCGCGGCATGGTGAACAGCCTGAAGGAAAACATCAGCGAGGCTGAAAAGAAGAGCAGGGAGGCGGAACTCAAGGGGGCTGAAGCCCTGCGGGCCATGAATGAGGCGAAGGAGGCCCAGGAGAAGGCCGAGCGCGCGAAACACGACGGCATGCTTGATGCGGCCGGTCAGCTTGAGGATGTGGTCGCCATCATTTCGTCGGCCGCCGCGCAGTTGTCGGCCCGCATAGAGGAATCGGATCACACGGCTTCCGAATCGGCCCTTCGCCTTGAAGAATCGGCCACGGCCATGAACGAGATGAACGCCACGGTGCAGGAAGTCGCCCGCAACGCCTCGTCGGCGGCGGACATGTCCGTCGCCGCCAAGGAAAAGGCGGGAGACGGGGCGCGCATCGTCCGTCAGTCTCTCGACAGCGTGGAAAAGGTGCGCACGGTCTCCCTCGAACTGAGCGACGACATGGGACGGCTCAATGAACATGCCAAGTCCATCAGCCAGATCATGACCGTCATTTCCGACATTGCCGACCAGACCAATCTTCTGGCCCTCAACGCGGCCATTGAAGCCGCCCGGGCAGGCGAAGCCGGGCGCGGCTTTGCTGTTGTGGCCGACGAAGTGCGCAAGCTGGCCGAAAAAACCATGAAAGCCACGCAGGAAGTGGGGGCGTCCATCCAGGCTATCCAGCAGAGCACGGCGAAAAGTTCGGCCGCCGTCGAAAATGCGGTGGAGCAGATTGAAAAGGCGACGGAATTTGCAACCCAGGCCGAGGCCTCCCTTGAAGAAATCCTGCGCAATGCCGAAATGGCGGCCGATGAAGTCGGCTCCATCGCCGCGGCGAGCGAGGAGCAGTCCGCCGCCAGCGATGAAATCAACCGGGCCATTCTGAACGTGAACGACATGTCCCGTCAGACGGCGGGAGCGATGGGCGAGGCCGCCCGGGCCGTTTCCGAACTGGTCCAGCAGGCGCAGGCGCTCGGTAATTTGATTGAAACCATGAAGAGAGGTTAAGCTTGCGGCGGGTGCGAGAGATCGCCCGAGAGGGCGGTTTCTCGCCTTTTTCAGCGCCGCTCGTTTCATGAGCGCCTGCCGTTCCCACCAGCCTTGCGGGATCCGTAGGTATGGAATGATTTTTGCTAAATCCCCTCTGCATCCCTCGTTCAGGCTCTGCGGAGCCGCCCGCGTCGTGTTGCCGCGGTTCGGCGGGAAAGCTTTGCGCGAGCATTACCGGAGGCGGTTATGGTGACGACAAACAAACCCCTGTATGTCATGGGATTGGCGGGCGGCGACGGCGCTTCTTCATTTTCTTCGCGCATGAGGCGGAAAAATGACGGAGCCGGCTTTGCGGATCTCATGGAAGGATCGTCCGGCGGGCGGGCGGACAATGTCGCGCCCTCCGATCGCGGCGAGGCGCGTCATGCGTCCCGCCCCGGCACGGACGCGCGCCTGCTCCAGGCCCGGGCGCTCAATACACTTGGGCAGATGATAGAAGAGGGCGACGACGCCGGCGGCCTCTACAAGCGCAAGGGGCTTGAAGCCATGCGGACCGCGCTCGCGGCCTCGGCGTCGCGCGCCGGGGCGGAGCGGAGCAATGCCAGGGCGACGCCGTCCGAGCAGGCCGGGACAGTCGAGACCGACGTTCCGGCGGTGCGGGCTGACGCGCGAAGGGCAAACCTCGAACGGGACAAGAAGGGCATCGCCCTCCCGGATCGCCGTCGGGGCATCCCCTTGCGGGTTCCTCAGGGCGCGGGACGCGCGTTGGTTCAGAACGTCGCCCTGAATCGCAACCGGACGCCCCTGGAGACAGGTTCCATCCATGACGTGCGCGAAACTTCGCGCAGCCGCCGGGCAGGGAGAGCAGCCGCCGCCTCGCGCGAAGCCACACCCGGCAAACTTGCCGCGCGGTTTGAATCGGGCAGTGAGGGGATCGCCGCCATTGGCTACGACCGCAACGGCGGAACTTCCTACGGCAAGTACCAGATAGCCTCGCGGCCCGGCACCATGACCGCGTTTCTCGCATTCCTCGACAAGGAAGCCCCGGATCTCGGGCAGCGTCTCAGATCTGCCGGACCGGCCAATACCGGAAGCCGGCAGGGCCGGATGCCGCAGGAGTGGAAAGCCATTGCCGCGGCTGAACCGGAACGCTTTGAACAGCTTCAGGAGCGTTTTATCCGGCAGAGTCATTACGAGCCGGCGCTGGCGGCCGTGCGCCGCATGGGCTACAATACCCGCGACTTTTCTCCGGCCATGCAGGAAGTGCTGTGGAGCACGGCCGTTCAGCACGGTCCGGCCGGAGCGGCGCGCATTTTCCGCCAGGCATCCGCAAACCTCGGGCAGAACAGCGCGCACGAGCAACACCTGATTCGGGAAGTCTACGACTTGCGGGCGCAGCGCTTCGGGTCCTCTTCCGCACAGATTCAGGCTGCGGCCCGCAAAAGGATGGAAAGCGAAAAGCTGCTGGCCCTGGCCATGACGGAGCGAAGCGGGCGAACTGTTGCATAGCGCGCCCCGCAAGGGCTCTGTCGGCATCCGAAGGCAAAACCGTTCCCGCATATCCGGCAGGAACGGTTTTTTTCGGATCGTTTTTCGTGGAAAAGCGTTGTTTTTCGTGCGGTCACGGCGTCCTGACGGGCGTGGTTCCTTCTGATGCGGAACCTCTGCGCCAGACGGACAGCGGCGCGCCCCGGCCGGGGCCCCGTTTCAGGCGTTCGCCGCCTGTTCCCTGCCGCTCCCGGTTGTGCGCAGCCTTGGGGCACACTGCGAGAAATGTTGTTCTCCGCCAGGGAAAAAAGGCTTTTTATGAAGGGAATGTACTCTTATGGCATTTGACCGGAATAAAAAGCCTTTTTGACGCAGACGGAGGACAGGAGCCGTAGTGTGAACACGCCCCGGGAGCCGTCATCTGCCGAAACGGATGGATTGCAGCATCTCCCGCGCGGGGGCAAGGTATTTTTCCTCGTCCGATTTCGGGAACATGACGGTGGCCACAAGGCTTGTGTCGCCGTGCGGGATGGTCCAGGTCAGCGTGAGCATGTCCGGCCCGCCCGAGGGGACGATCATCCGGGTTCCCAGGGCGTAACCGGCCCGCGTCTGGCTTTTTTCACAGCGAACATCTTCAAATTTGCCGCCAGTGCGTCCTCTGAGATTGCTTTTCAGGGTATCGCACCAGAGCTTGAGATCGCTGTCGCTCATGGCGTCGATCTTTTCCGAGGTGGCGCCCGGATCTTCCCGTTCCATCAGCACCGCCTTGGGCAGGCCGTTTTTGTCCGGCCCCTGCACAAGCATCAGTATTTTGCCTGCCGCGGCCTGTCCTTCCTGCACGCGGGCCAGAAATTCCTTTGGAGCCGCCCGCCAGCCGGGCGGCAGATCCACAATCACGCCTTCCGCCTTCTGTTCCGTAAAACCGGCCGGAGCCGCTCCTGCGGAGCACCACAGCCCGGCGACGATCAGTCCCGTCGCAATCACACTGACGCCGTAACGCATATGGCATCCCCCTGAAATGCTTTCCAGCCGTCTGGCCGGGATTGCTTTCCGGCTAAGCCTTTGCGCGCGCGCTGTCAATCGCGCGCATGCCCCGGGCTTGCGACGAGGGATCGGGGAGCCGTCCGCCACGGATAAAAATAATCCGAATATAGTGGAATGATGCGAAAAAAAAGATTCTTCTGTGGGGCAGAGGCTTTTCCGCACGCAGTGGAAAACCCGGACAGTCCTGCGTGTTTTCGGGAGGGCCGCTCCGAATGCGCAAGAGCATTTTTCACCCTGAAGGTTCCCTGTCGACTGCTGGAGCAGGCGGCCGCCGCAAGCGCGAGCGTCATGCGGTTGCTCTGTACGGCGCGGAAGCGGGCGTATTTTCAAACCTTGGGCTGGCATCACCTCAAGGTCAATCCTCTCAAGGAGGCAAGCGATGCATCTCACTCCGCGTGAACTTGACAAGCTCCTCATCCACTCCCTTGCGGGCATTGCGCTGAAACGCAAGGAAAATGGCCTGAAGCTGAACCATCCGGAAGCTGTGGCCGTCATTTCCGCCGCCGCCCTGGAAGGCGCGCGGGCCGGCAAGACGGTGGAAGAGGTCATGAACGAGGCGCGCAAGACCCTGACTAGGAACGATGTCATGGAAGGCGTGGCGGACATGATCTCCGCCGTTCAGGTGGAAGCTGTCTTCACCGACGGAAGTCGGCTCATCACCATTCACAACCCCATCAACTGACGCCGACAGGAGGTTACAGCATGGACCCCATCCAGGAACGGCAGAATCAGGGACAGGATCAGGAGCGGGATCAGGGGGCGCAGCCCGGTCAGCCGGCGGCAAACGCCAATCAGCACTGGCGGGAGGGTATGCCGGAGGGCAAGATCCGCCTTGGCGATCAGTCCAGCCTGATCAGCGACACGGCCGTAGGCGGGCTTATCCTCGGAAACGAGCCGATCACGTTCAACGAACAGCGCAAAAACATTTCCCTCAAGGTCCGCAATACCGGAGACCGTCCCATTCAGGTCGGCTCGCACTTTCATTTTTTTGAAGTGAATCGCGCCCTGGAATTTGACAGGGCCGCCGCCTACGGGATGCGCCTCAACATCGCGGCCACCACGGCCGTGCGCTTCGAGCCGGGAGACGAGAAAACCGTTTCGCTTGTGGAAATGGGCGGTTCCGCCTGCGCCTATGGCTTCAACAATCTGGTGGACGGGTGGACAGGAGACCAGCATCCCAAGCCGGTCAAGGTTGCTCATGCCATTGCCGTCGGTTTTCGGAACGCCAGGCTCGACACCACCCCATCCAACGAACGCTGAAGCAGCGAGGAAGCGATCATGCCGACCATTTCCCGTAAAGAATACGCCGCCCTGTTCGGCCCCACAACGGGCGATAAAATCAGGCTGGGCGACACCGATCTGGTTGTGGAGATCGAAAAGGATCTCAGAGGCTACGGCGACGAGTCCGTGTACGGCGGGGGCAAGACCCTGCGCGCCGGCATGGGCGGCGACGCCTCCATGAAGCGCGACGCCGGCGTGCTTGATCTTGTCATCACCAACGTGACCATCATCGACGCCGTGCAGGGCGTCATCAAGGCCGATGTGGGCATCCGCGACGGAAAAATCGCCGGCATCGGCAAAAGCGGCAACCATGCCATGATGGACGGCGTGGACCCGAACCTGGTCTGCGGCAACTCCACCGGCGCGATCTCGGGCGAGCATCTCATCCTCACCGCGGGCGGTCTTGACTCCCATGTCCACATGATTTCGCCGCAGCAGGCCGAGGCCGCGCTCTCCAACGGGATCACCACGTTCATCGGCGGCGGCATCGGACCCACGGACGGAACCAACGGGACCACCATCGCGCCCGGCCCGTGGAACATCCACCGGATGCTCGGCGCTGTCGAAGCCTGGCCGGTGAACGTGGGCATCCTCGCCAAGGGGCACGCCTACAACAAGGGGCCGCTTGTGGAACAGATCGAAGCCGGGGCGGTAGGCTTCAAGTGCCATGAGGACTGGGGCGCCATGCCCGGCGTGATCCGGGCCGCCCTGAGCGTGTGCGACGACATGGACGTGCAGCTCTCCATTCATACCGACACGCTGAACGAAGCCGGCTATGTCGAGGACACCATCGCCGCCTTTGACGGGCGCGTCGTGCATACCTTCCACACCGAGGGCGCGGGCGGCGGGCACGCGCCGGACATCATCAAGGCGGCCGGGCAGCTCAATGTACTCCCGAGTTCGACCAATCCCACCCTGCCGTACGGCGTGAACACCCAGGCCGAACTCTTTGACATGATCATGGTCTGCCACAACCTGAACCCCAATGTGGCCTCCGACGTGTCCTTTGCCGAAAGCCGCGTCCGGGCCGAGACCATCGCCGCCGAAAACGTGCTGCACGACATGGGCGTGCTCTCCATGATCTCAAGCGATTCGCAGGCAATGGGGCGCGTGGGCGAAAACTGGCTGCGCGCCATCCAGACCGCCGACGCCATGAAAAAGGCGCGGGGCAAACTGCCCGAGGACGCGGCAGGCAACGACAACTTCCGCGTGCTCCGCTATGTGGCCAAGGTGACCATCAACCCGGCCGTCACCCAGGGCATGAGCCACCTCATCGGTTCGGTGGAAGTGGGCAAGCTCGCTGATCTCGTGCTGTGGGAGCCGCAGTTTTTCGGCGCGAAGCCGAAGATCGTGATCAAGGGCGGGATGATCAACTGGGCGAACATGGGCGATCCCAACGCTTCTCTCCCCACGCCCCAGCCGATGCTGTACCGGCCCATGTTTGGCGCGCTCGGCAAGGCGCTGCCGCAAACCCGCGTGACCTTTGTCTCCCGCGCGGCCTACGAGCTGGGCATCAGGGAAAAGCTGCACCTGAAAAGCCGTGTGGAGCCGGTCTTCCGCATCCGCAGTTTGTCCAAGCGGAGTATGGTGCGCAACGGGAACACGCCGGAGATCGACGTCAACCCCGAAACCTTTGCCGTAACCGTGGACGGCGTGCACGCCACGGTTCCGCCCATTGAAAAGGTCGGCCTCGGGCAGCTCTATTTCTTCAGTTGAGCCTGACCGAAACATGGTGCGGGGAGGCCGCGCTCCCCGCATTTTTTCTCCCGCATCCCTACGAGGAATCTCCTATCATGCCTCTGATTGAAACAGTTCTTGGCAACGCGAACGATCCGGAATGGCGGGCCAGGCTGGCCCACGCGCACGTCGACACCCTGGATCTCAGCCAGTGGGACGCGCAAAAAAGCCGCCTGCGCAAAACCACGCGGGACGGCCTTCCCCTGGCTGTCTCCCTGGAACGGGGCGAAGTTCTCCGCAACGGCGACGTGCTGCTCTGGGATGACGCGGAGCGCCGGGCCGTGGTCTGCCGGATCGATCTCTGCGATGTTCTGGACATTGACCTGAGCGGGCTTGACGATCTGTCGCCCGCCCGAATCGTCGAACGCGCCGTGCGCATTGGTCATGCCCTCGGCAACCAGCACTGGCCGGCGGTGTGCAAGGGCGGTCATGTCTATGTGCCGATCACGGTGGACCGGAATGTCGTCGCTTCAGTCATGAAGACCCACCACTTTGAGGGGGTGGAGTACCGCTTTGTGCAGGGCGAGGCCGTTCTTGACACGCTTGATCCGGCGGAAGCGCGGCGCCTCTTCGGCGGCAGTGAAGTTCCGGCGCATGGTCATGGTCCGCATGGGCACGGTCACCACCACCCGGCGCATGGACGCAAGGAACGCCGGCACGCGCCTCACCGGCACGATCATGACGACGCGGAACCGGAGCGGCCCCGCCATGCGCGCGAGTGTATGGACGTCCGCGGGGCCGTCCATGTCTGAGGCGGGCGGCGCGGCCGCGATTTCCGCTTCGCCCGATCCGCTCATGCTGGCGCGGATGCTCCAGTTTGGCGATTCCGTGTTGCCCGTGGGCGGCTTTGCCTTTTCCGGCGGGCTGGAGGCCGCCGTGCAGAAAGGGATAGTGCACGACGCGGCGACATTGCGGGAATTCACCCTGACCGTCCTTGAACAGGCCGCCCACGGCGACGCGGTGGCCGTGGCCTGGGGCGTGCGCGCGGCGCGTCTCCGGCACGGAGGCGGACACGCCGGGGACGCCGCCGTTCCGGAAGCCCTGAGCCGCCTGACGGAGATCGACCACGAGGTGTTCAGCCGCAAACCCAATGAGGAAACACGGCTCATGACCGTTCGCATGGGCAAGAAACTTGCGGAAATGAGCGTCCACGCCGCGGAAGCGCCGCTCATGCGCGCCTGGCTTGACCTGATCCGCGACGAACGCACGCCCGGCGTTTACCCCGTGACGCTGGCCCTGCTGTTCGGTGAACTGGGGCTTGAGCCGGAGCAGGCCCTCATGGTGCATCAGTACGCAACGGCCATGACCATCCTCAACGCGGCGTTGCGGCTGTTGCGGGTCACCCACCTGGACACCCAGGCCATTCTCTTCGGCCTCGGGCCGGAACTGGCCGGCCAGTGCCGGCTTGCCGCCGATCTCCCTCTGGCCCGCATGGCCGCCTACGCGCCGCTGATCGACATCCTGGCCGCTGTGCATGTGCGGGGCAGGGTGCGGCTTTTCATGAACTGATCCCGGATATAAGCCAGTAAAGGACTCCTGATGAAGAAAATCACCAGAATCGGTGTCGGCGGACCTGTCGGTTCCGGAAAAACGGCCGTGATCGAGGCGGTGACGCCCCTGCTTGTTCAGCGCGGCATCAGACCGCTGATCATCACCAATGACGTTGTCACCACCGAGGACGCGAAACACGTCCGGCAACAGCTTGCCGGCATTCTTGACCCGGAACGGGTTGTGGGTGTGGAGACCGGAGCGTGCCCGCACACGGCCATTCGTGAAGACCCGAGCATGAACCTGGCGGCAGTGGAAGATCTGGAAAGCCGCTTCCCGGAGAGCGACCTCATTTTCATTGAAAGCGGCGGCGACAACCTGACCCTGACTTTCAGCCCGGCTCTGGCCGATTTTTTCATCTACGTCATTGACGTGGCCGCCGGGGACAAGATCCCTCGCAAGAACGGGCCGGGCGTCTGCCAGTCGGATATTCTGGTGATCAACAAGGAAGATCTGGCCCCGTACGTCGGGGCGAGTCTTGAAGTCATGGAGCGGGATTCCCGGCTCATGCGCGGGGACAAGCCCTTCATCTTCACCAACTGCAAGACGGGCCGGAATATCGAAGCCCTCACGGACATGATCATCCGCGACGCGCTGTTCGACTTGCGGCCCGTGGAACAGGTGGCGTGATGAGCGCCCTCCGCATGTGCGAGGACGCCGTGGTCCGCGCTGTTCCGGACAGCCGGGAGCGCGCCCGGCTGGCGCGGGAGGCGGTGACCCGCCTCGGGCGCGCCGCTCCGGAGCTTGCGCCCTATCAGGACGAGCCGCCCCAGATGCCGAGCGGCGTGGTGGGAAAATTCGGCTTCCTGCGGCTGGTCTTTCGCGCGGACGGCGCCCGGAGCGTCCTGAGCGACATGGATCGCCGCGCGCCCTTTCTGGTCCAGAAAGCCCTGTACTGGGACGAAGCCCTGCCCGACATGCCCTGTGTCATGATCATCACCACCACGGGCTGCGTGGCGCAGGGCGACCGTCTGGCCGTGCAGATCCATGTGGGCGCGGGCGCGCGCGCCCATGTCACCACCCAGTCGGCCACCAAGATCCACATGATGTCCAGCAATTACGCGGCGCAATTGCAGGAAATCACGGTGGAGGAGGGGGGGTACCTGGAGTACGCGCCCGATCCCGTCATCCCGCACCGTTCCTCCCGCTTTCTCACGGACACGCGCCTCGCGGTGGCGGAAAGCGGGGCGCTGGTGTATTCCGAAATTCTTCTGCCCGGCCGCAAGCATCACCACAAGGATGAGCTGTTCGGCTTTGATCTCTACTCCTCGCGCATCGCGGCGCATTCCTTCAACACGAATGACGCGAACGCCGAGTCAGACGCGGGATCGGGCGCCGGAGCGGACAGTCGGGGCGCGAGGAGAGGCGGCGGCAGCAGGCCGTTCTTTGTGGAAAAATTCATTCTGGAGCCGAAACGCGATGACTTGACGCGTCTTGGCGTCATGAGCGGTTATGAAGTCTTCGGCAACGCGCTCGTGATCGGGCCGGCGGACAAAACGCTTGCCCTGCGAGAGAGCGTGGATGCGGACGTGGACAAAGACAGAGGGCTGGCCTGGGGGGGTGGCCTCCTGCCGGGCGGGCGAGGGCTTGTCTTCAGGGCGCTCGGACGGGACACGGAAAGCGTGCAGGCGAAAATACGGGAGTTCCGCGGGCTGGCGCGCAAGGTTCTGACCGGCGCGGATCTGCCTCCCGAGTTTTTGTGGCGGTAAAAGTCTTCAGGCGGGAGTCTGACGCGGCGGCAAGGCCGGGTTCGTTCACGAAAAAACCTGCTTTTCGGCGCAACCTTCAACTTCGCGGGAGCGCCCGCGAACCGGAACGGACGCAGTATGGGCACGCATTCAATCGATCCCGCCGGCGCGCGGGATGTCTGGAGCACGGCCACGGCCCGCAACGGCCTGCTCCATTTCATTGATATTTGCCTGCGCGGCGCGGGGCAGGTCATGTTTCAGAACAACCCGCTGACAGGGCTGCTTTTTTTTATCGGCGTTTTCTGGGGAGCCCATGCCGCGGGGATGCCGGCGGTGGCCTGGGGCGCCGTCGTCGGGACTATCGTCGGCACGGTCACGGCCTGGTGTCTGAACGCGCCGCGAGAAAACATCAACATGGGTCTGCATGGCTACAACGGCGTTCTTGTGGGTTGCGCCCTCCCCACCTTTTTTGCTCCAACGCCATTGCTGTGGGCCTACATCGTGATCGGATCCGTCTTTTCCACGATTCTGATGATGGCGTTCACCCACATGTTGCGGACCTGGAAAATTTCGGCCATGACCGGGCCTTTTGTGTTCACCACCTGGTTTCTCATGCTCGCGGCGTACAACTTCGCCAATATCAGGATCACGGGTCTGCCGCATCCGACAATTGCGATCCAGCCGCCGGCCTCGGAACTCTACGGGCTGGATCTGCTCCAGTTTCTCCGGGCCTGCCTGACCGGCATTTCCCAGGTGTTCCTCATCAACAATGTGGCTACGGGGCTTCTCTTTCTGGCGGGTCTGGCCGTCGCTTCCCTGTGGGCGGCTGTGTTCGCCTTTTTCGGCTCCGCGCTGGCCGTGGGCACGGCGCTTTTGCTTGGAGCGGGGACGTCTTCCATCCTGGCGGGGCTGTTCCAGTTCAGCGCGGTACTCACGGCCGTCGGCCTTGGGACCACCTTTTACCATCCCAATTGGCGGGTGATCGGCTATGCCGTTCTCGGCGCCATTTTCACCGTGATCGCGCAGGGCGCGCTCAACGTCGTGCTGAACACCTACGGCATCCCCACGTTGACCTTCCCCTTTGTCATTGCGGCCTGGATTTTCCTTCTCCCCAACCTTGACCTCCCGCCCGAACGCATCCGGGACAAGAGCGTGTCGGGCGTCCGTGGTCAGGGGAGTAACCACGCATCCTGAGGTCAGAGTTATGGACGCATCAGCACTGTGGTGGGTGGCTTGCGGCGGAGCTGCCGGCGCGTTTCTGCGTTTTTGGCTGTCGGCCCGGGTGGCGGCGCGGTTTGGCACGCGCTTTCCCTACGGCACGCTTCTGGTCAATATGCTGGGGTGTTTCATCATGGGAGTGCTGGCGGGCCTCCTGACGCTGAAGCTGATTCCGGCTCAGCCGTGGCATGACTTCATCGGCGAGGGCCTGCTTGGCGCGTTGACCACGTTTTCCACCTTTTCCATGGACAGTTTCAAATTGTTCCGCACGGGCGAATGGTTTGCAGGCGCGTGCAATGTCGTGCTCAGCATGGTTCTGTGTCTGAGCGCCGTGGCTGCGGGCTATGCCATTGTCGCTTGATGCGGCGGAGGAAACATGATGTCACGCATCAGCGACAGCATTTTGCGATTGAAAAAGTTCATTTTCAATCGCGGCGTTGCCGTCACTTCCCCGCGGAGCGGGACAGGCGCGGCAAAACGCGGTTTGCCCGCTTGTTCGGCACGGGCGTCCGCTCTTGCGACCGCCGAGCGTTTACCCAATTGCATTGGGAAAACGCTTGAAATCCTTGCCGTCCTCTTTGGGGGCGCGGCTGGCGCGGTGTGCCGCTTTGAACTGAATGCGGCGGTGGTCCGCGCCGTCGGAGCCGGCTTTCCCTACGGAATCCTGCTGATCAATACCCTGGGCGGCTTTCTCATGGGGCTGCTGCAAGGGGCGATCAAACGGAGCGGATCACCGCATGCGCTGGTGTACAGCCTGCTTGGGACCGGGTTTCTGGGCGGCTTCACCACCTTTTCCACCTTTTCCCTGGATACGCTCACGCTTTTTCAGGCAGGGCATCCTCTGGCCGCCGGCCTGAACATCGGACTCAACGCCGTCGTGTGCGTGCTTGCGGCCGGCTTCGGCTACGCCGTGTCCGGGGCCAGCTCTCATTGATCCGCCTGGTGCAAGGCCATTTTTGCGTCCGGCGGCGTTGCAGGGCCAACATTGACTGTATATTCAATACAGAGTCGATACTGCTGTTGAAAATTTCCCTGCCGATACATGGAACAGATTATCGGCAGGGGCGGGAGAAAAAGGGCAGTGTTGGTATGAATGGGCCGTAATGAGACTTTGCTGACCTGCATCAAAGTGTGTGGCACAATACCTTTTGGTTCAAAAAATAGTAAAGATACAAAGAATATGGCATTTTATTTTTACCATGCAGCAAAAGATATTTCTCTGGATGAACTTGTATCTGCCGCAGATCAGCGCTGGAACATCGAAAGTTGTTTCGAATACGCCAAACAGGAAGTTGGACTCGACGAATACAAGGTCATGAGTTGGAAAGTCTGGCATCGTTATATCAAATTAAGCATGGTTTGTTTATTATTACTTAATTTTTTAAATGAGTTGTGAATGTGTATCCTGTAGTGGAAAATCGTCGATGGCTGCATTAAGTGCTTTGTTATAGGCTCAGTCTTCTAGACACTTCCATTTTACTTATGTGGTTTATCTGAATTCAAACATTTCTTCCACATAACCTTTACGTAGCCAAAATGGAAATCTGGAATAATTGATAAGGTCAGGATCATTTATAAACAGTTCGCGCACTGTGTAGGATTCTCCTTCATGATTGATTGACAGAAATTTTTGGGTGACGGTTTTTATTTTATTGACGTACTCCTGAGCAATGTCTTTTCCAAATTCAGGGAATGAATCCATATTAACCACAATGTCAAACTTGCTCCCGACTGGAAAGGCATGGGGAGGAAGTAGATTGAATTTTTGGGAGGTAGAACTTATATCCTGCTCATTATCAAGGGTTCCGTATAAATTTATATTCTCCTCACCCTTTGTTAAAGCCAAGAAATGTCCACTGGCAACCAAAGTAAGCGGCAGATCAACAATTGTATAACTGGCAGTTCCAAAGATTGATGAATAAAAGGCAGCATAGCCAAGGCCCCCACCCAGTTCAAGGATAGTTTTTGCCCTATTCTGATTTGCTCGCCAAGCCAGATACAATCCCCATAATGCTCGCTCTCTGATTATCCCCCTTCTGTCAACCAATCCCATCATTTTTGCATATGGCGCAGGAAAAGTGAGAGTAATTCGCAAAGCCGCTTCAATATCTCTCAAAAGACTATCTATATCTATATATGCCGTGGGTCTTCGTTTTTCTTCCTGATGCGTATGACCTCCCATAGCCTCATAAAATCGCCTCAGAACATCATATATGTGATAAGAATCAACATTTAAAACATCAGCAGAAAAGCGTCTGGCAATATTATCAAATCCATACCATAAATTGTGTCTAATGGGATTTGAAAGAGTGTAGCGAAGCGCTTTATTATATTTTTCTGCCAACATAAGATTTAATATATCGCTTCGCTTGTTACCAACGATCATTCTATCCCAGTGTTCTGATGAATCATTCCCATAGACCTGAATAAAATCTTTTTGGGAATTGAGAAAGGAAGAGTGGAGACGCGAACAAAATTCATGGCTGCATAACTGACTTTTGAACGAAGCGCCAGCTGGCAATGGTAGATTGTCTTCATAAATGTGGTAATTAAGCAGATCAAAATGCATAAGGCTCTCCTGTATAGTGTAATATTATCTATATAAAATGATTTCAAGATATACAATATAATAAATTGACAGTTATGCTATTATTTGTGGCCATTTTTTTTATGCGCATGATCTAATGTTTTTCGGCATTCTATGGGCAGACCTCATTAAAACGCCGTCCGCGAAAAGCTGATTGTTTTCCAGTTAGCCAGACACAAGGCAAAAACGGGACGAAGTTGTATTGAATATACAGTCAATATTGGCCTTGCAACGCCGCCGGACGTAAAAAGGCGGCTTTGCAGCAGGCGAGTTGATGAGGGCTGACCCGGCAAGATCCCAGAGTCAGATCTCTTCCCGTTCTGTCGTGCACAGATGCAAGCGGACCAGGTTCCGTTTGCGCGCACTATCGCTTTTGGCGTCGCACCTGCCGGCGGCCATAAGGCATTTCGTGGCCTTAACTGAGGAGAGCGGGGGAATCTTTTTTTACGGCCTTTCGGGGGAGACGTTCAGAAGCCGGCGCAGTTCGGCGTGCGCCTGTGCGGGATCGTCCCCACGTTTGGCGGCGATGGAGGAGAGGTTATCCACCGCGTCGCACGGGCGCAGGTACATGGGTTCGATATCCTCATCGCGCCACGCTGTTTCGGGCAGGGCCAGGGCCACGGCGGCAAGCGCGGCCGGCGTGGGCTGATCGCAGACGCCGGGCAGGAGCAGGCTCCCTTGCGGCGCGTGTTCTTTCAGGAAGTCGAGATTGCGGGCGACGCCGCTGCCGATGATCAGATCGGGCGCGGGATCGCTCAGCGCGCCCTCGATCTGCAGCATGGCCGGCTCTCCGATTGGTTCGGGCGGGGCGGCCGGGAGGAAATCCTGACCATGCGTCAGCCCCCGCCGGGCATGGGTGAGAACCCGTATCCGGCGGATGCCCCCGCGCGCGAGAAGGGCGGGGGAAAGCCCGGCGGCCAGAACCTGGAGCGCGTTGATCGCGGCGAGTCTGGCCCCGGTGGCTCGCCGCAGGGCGGCCGCTGTGGCCAGCGCCAGCCGGATGCCGGTAAAACTGCCCGGCCCGGCCACACAGGCGATGCGCGTGATATCCCCCGGCGCGACGCCGGATCGCTGAAAGGCGTCCGCAAGCAGGGGCGTCAGGAGTTCGGTTCCGCGGGAAGGCGCGTTCCAGTCCTGGAAGCAGAGAATGTCTCCTTCCCGGAGCAGGAGCGTTTGCACGCGTCCTTCCGCCGCATTGAGAACAAGCACTGTGTCTGTCATGACAAAAGCCGGGTGATGTCATTCCATGTGGCGAATACCATGAGGGCCAGCAGAAGCGCCATGCCGACGCGCGTGGACACCTCGCGCACGCGGGGGCTGATCGGTCTGCCGATGAGCATTTCCGCCAGGAAAAAGACGATGTGCCCGCCGTCCAGCACGGGGATCGGCAACAGATTCAGAATGCCGAGGTTCACGCTGATCAGCGCGGCGAGACGCAACACGGAGAAGAAGCCGTGATCCGACTGCACGCTCTGCCCGATGATCTGGGCGATGCGGATCGGCCCGCCCACATTGTCGAGCGGGACGGTGCGCTGCACCAGCATGACAATGCTCCGGCAGGTGAAGGCGATCATGTCCCAGGTTCTTTCCAGACCGGCGGCAACGGCTTCAACGGGGCCAAGGCGGACCGTGGCGCTCTGGATGCCGATCAGCCACACCCGGACTTCCTCGCCGGACGCGCCTTCCAGAGTTTGCGCCCGCGGCGTCATGACAAGGGCGCGTTCTTCGCCGTCACGCGCGATCACGATCGTGATCGCCTTGCCTCCGGCGGCGTTCACGGCGGCCGGAATGTCCGCCCAGGCGCGGATCGCCGCGCCGTCAATACTCACGATGCGATCGCCGGCGGTCAGGCCGGCTGTTGCCGCCGGGCTTTCGGCCTGCACGCCGCCGATTTCCGGCAGGGATGATGCCTGCCCCTGCATCCAGGCGATGCCCCAGTAGAGCAGAAAGGCCAGAAAGAAGTTGGCTACCGGCCCGGCCAGCACCACGAGCAGGCGCTGCCACGCCGGACGGCCCGAAAATTCTTCCTCGGGCGTGAACACCGCCTCCACGGGATCCGGCGTTTTTTCCGGCGCTATGCTCTCGGGTTCGCTCCGATCTTTCCCTTCTTCATTTTCCTCTTCTTCCTCGCCGGCAAGGGAAACGTAGCCGCCAAGCGGCACGAGCGAGAGGCGGTATTCGGTTTTTCCGCCCCGCACGGCCGCAAGTTTGGGGCCGAACCCGAGCGAAAACGCGCGTACCCCGATGCCGAGAACCCGCGCCATGAGAAAATGCCCGAGTTCATGGAAAAAGATAAGCCCCCCCAGGACGACGACGACAGCAAGCGCCTCTTTCCAGTGGGACACGACGGCAAGCACAACATCCATGCGTCACTCTATTGTTGCGCCGACGAAACGTCGGGTTTCATGATCCAGAGCCTCAATGTCTTCCAGCGTGGCCGGGTCCGGCGCGGAGCAGGCGTCCAGGGCGGCGGCGATGCGATCCGGAATGTCGAGGAAGCCGATGCGCCCCTGCAAAAACGCCTCCACGGCCACTTCATTGGCGGCGTTGAGCGCCACAGCCGCCGCGCTCCCTTGTCCCGGCGTCTGACCGGCCAGCACCTGCCGCGCCAGATCCAGGCACGGAAAGGACTGTACGTCAGGTTCTTCAAAGGTCAAGGATTTGATATCGGCAAGCCGAAGCGGGGCGACGCCCGTATCCAGGGCGCGCGGCCAGGCCAGACAATAGGCGATGGGAACGCGCATGTCCGGCGTGCCGAGGTGAGCCATGTGCGAGCCGTCCTCAAACTCCACCAGAGAATGAACAATGGATTGCGGGTGCACAAGCACGGTGATGCGTTCGCCGGGCACCCCGTAGAGGTGCCAGGCTTCAATCACTTCCAGCCCCTTGTTCATCATGGTGGCCGAATCCACCGTGATTTTCGCCCCCATGTTCCAGTTGGGGTGGCGAAGCGCCTGGGCGCTGGTGACGGCGCGCAGTTCCTCCCGGCTTTTTCCCCGAAACGGCCCGCCGGACGCCGTCAGCACGAGCGTGCGCACCGTCTGTGGATCGCGCCCGCGCAATGCCTGAAAGAGCGCATTGTGTTCGGAATCCACAGGGAGGACGACAGCCCCCGATTTCCGGCAGGCGTCGCGCACAAGGTGCCCGGCGAGTACCAGGGATTCCTTGTTGGCGAGGCAAATCACCTTGCCGGCCTGCGCGGCGGCCAGGGTGCCGCGCAATGCGGCCGCGCCCACCTGGGCGGAAAGCACGGTGGAAACTTCCGGCAGGGCGGCAAGACGGGCGTACCCTGTCTGGCCGACGAGAATTTCGGGCCGGTAGCCCGCCAGAGGCGCGAGGCGTTCCGCAAGGGCCGTTGCCGAAGCCGTGTCCTGCACGGCGAGCCAGGCTGGCCGCCAGCGTTCAGCCTGCTCGGCCAGCCGTTCCACATTTCGTCCGGCCGCCAGCGCGACGACGGAAAAAAGTTCGGGGTGCGCCGCGATGACCCGCAAGGCGTTGAGGCCGATGGAGCCTGTGCTGCCGAGCAGGCAGACCGTGCGCGGGAACGTGCGCTCCCAGTCCTGCCCCGGCAGGGATGAAATGGAGTAGAGCATGATCGCGCCTAGAAGAAGTTGCAGAACGCCCGGCACAACAGATAGGCGGGGATCACAAACAGCAGACTGTCGATGCGATCCAGCACGCCGCCGTGCCCCGGCAGGATGTTTCCGGAATCTTTCACATGATGGGCGCGTTTCAGGGCCGATTCAAAGAAGTCTCCGAGTTGCGCCATGATCCCCAGCGCCAGCCCCAGGCCGACGAATGCCGCCGCTCCGGCCTGGCCAAGCCAGAGGCCGAGAGTCACGCAGACCGCAACGCTGGCCGCCAGTCCGCCGAGACTGCCTTCCACGCTTTTTTTCGGGCTGACCTTGGGCCAGATTTTGTGCCTGCCGAAGCGCACTCCGCAAAAATAGGCCGCCGAGTCCGTGAAGATCGGCACGCAGACAATCAGGATCTGCTCATGCAGGCTGAACGACAGCGCCGGGATCAGCAGCAGCGGCACATACGCCAGCCCGGCCGCCACGAGCGCGACGGAGGAGAAGGCGTAGCTTTCATCCGCGGCCCAGCGCGCCAGAAAAAACAGCGCGAGGATCACAAAGGCGGCCGCGCCGGGCAGGACGCCCGCTTCGGGGCGCGCCCAGGCCAGGATGATCATTCCGGCCGTCAGGACAAGGCCGAGAATGCGCTCCGTGCGCCCCGCGCCGGCCTCTCCGAAGAGGGAAAAGAATTCGTGGATCCCGAGGAGCGCGACGACAAGCAGGATGCCGGCGAGGACAAGCCCTCCGAAATACAGCGCCGCCGTGAGGATCATGAGAAGCGCAAGCCCTGTCGTCATGCGCCGAAGGTGTTGCGTCACTCCATTCATATGTGTTCCTGTTCGCTGATTTGTTCCTGCGTGAGGCCGAAGCGGCGGTTGCGCCCGGCATACTCCCGCAACGCCTTGTGGAGTTCGTCAGGCGTGAAGTCGGGCCAGAGAACGTCCGTAAAGTACAGTTCGCTGTACGCGCTCTGGAACAGCAGGTAATTGCTGAGGCGGCATTCGCCGCTGGTACGGATGATCAGATCCGGGTCCGGCTGGTCGAACGAGTACAGCCCGGCGCGAAAGCTTTGCTCCGTCAGCTCCTCTGGCCGGATGCCGCTGGCCAGGGCCGCGCGCGCGGCACGGAGGATTTCTTCGCGCCCCGAATAGTTCAGGGCGAGGTTTACCGTCATGTCGGCCCGATCCCGCGTGCGGTTCATGGCGTGCTTGAGCGCCGTGCGCGCGGCCAGGGGGAGTTCGCCTGTTTCCCCGAACACGCGCAGGCGGATGCCGTTTTTTTCCATGGACGGCAACTCTTCGCCAAGAAAGCGCGCAAGAAGCTGGAAGAGCAGGGCGATTTCGTCCCTGGGTCTGGCCCAGTTTTCTCTGGAAAAGGTATACAGGGTAAGGTGTCTGATGCCGATGGTCCGGCATTCGGTGACAATGGCCCTGGCGGCGCGCACGCCGGCCTTGTGCCCCTCCCCGCGCGACAGGCCGCGCTGTTGCGCCCAGCGGCCGTTGCCGTCCATGATGACGGCGATATGCGCTGGCAGGGAGCCGGACGGCCCGTTTTCCGGAATGGCTGTGGACATGGGACGCTCTGGGGCAAGGGTGCTTGTGTAAAATGGTTTCCGGCTCATTCACGGCGCTTTTCGCGCAACGCCGGAATCACCTTCGGCGGCAAGAGTCGTTTCATGATTCATCATGAAATGACTTCTGGAACGTCTCAAGGCGAATCCGCTCCGCATCCGTGCCGCTTTCCACGAACGATCCTGCAGGATAATCCGCGCATGAGCATGCGGGGATTGTCTTGCAAGCGGGAGAAACCATGCGAAATGACTCCCGGGGGCAGATCTCATTTCTCGTTACAACGCCGTGTGCGAAAGCCGGGTTTTCCGGCCGGCAAGGGCAAACAGTGGCCGAAGCTGTCCTGAACATGCAGCCAATGTTCGCCTTGCAACGTCGCCCGACGCAAAAGCGGCCTTGCAGCAGGCGGGATAATGAGGTCTGAGCCTAGAGTTCCATGATTTCCTTTTCCTTGCCTTGCCCGCGTTCGTCCACGCGCGCGACATACCTGTCGGTGAGCTTCTGCATTTCGTCCGTGGCTTTTTTGAGGTCGTCTTCGGAAATGGTTTTGTCCTTTTCCAGCTTTTTGAGCTGATCGTTGCCGTCTCGCCGGATGTTGCGCACGGCCACTTTTGCTTCTTCCCCGTATTTGCGCGCCACTTTCACCAGCTCCTTGCGGCGATCTTCGGTCAGGGGGGGGATGGAAATGCGGATGATTTTGCCGTCATTGATCGGCGTCAGGCCGAGATCCGACTTGAGAATGGCCTTTTCCACCCCGCTGAACGCCCCCCGATCCCAGGGCTGAATGGTGATGGTGCGGCTGTCGGGCGTGGCCACGGAGGCAAGCTGCCCAATGGGCGTGGGCGTGCCGTAATAATCCACCTTGATGCCGTCCACAAGGCTTGTGGAGGCGCGTCCCGTACGCAGCTTGCCGAATTCCCGTTCCAGCGAGGAAAGGGCTTTTTCCATCCGTTCTTCAGCGTCAAGCAACACGCTGTCTCTGTCCATGCTATTCTCCTTGCACCGTGGTTCCGGGGTTTTCGCCGAGGATCACGCGTTTGATGCTTCCATTGAACATATTGCAGACGATGACCGGCACATGATTTTCCTGCGCCAGGGTCAGGGCTGTGGAATCCATGACCTTGAGGCGCCGCCGCAGGGTTTCTTCATAGCTCAGTTGCTTGAACATGACGGCATCCTCATGCTTCATGGGATCTTTATCATAGACGCCGTTGACTTTGGTGGCTTTAATGATGGCGTCGCATTTGAGTTCCATGCCCCGCAGGGCCGCGGCCGTGTCGGTGGTGAAATAGGGGTTGCCGGTTCCCGCCGCGCAGATGACCACCCGGCCCTTTTCCAGGTGGCGTATGGCCCGCCGGCGCACATACGGTTCGCAGACTTCCTGCATGGCGATGGCGGAGAGAACGCGAGTCGGGTGGCCGGATTTTTCCAGCGCGTCCTGCACGGCAAGGGCATTCAGGACAGTGGCGAGCATTCCCATGTAATCGGCGGAGGAACGATCCATCCCTTCGGCCGAGGCGGAAAGGCCGCGAAAAATATTGCCGCCGCCGATCACGAGCGCAAGCTCAAGGCCCATGTCCGCAACGTCGGCGATTTCCGCACATAGCTTTGAAACCGTGTGCGGGTCAATCCCCATCTGTTTGTCGCCGGCCAACGCTTCGCCGCTGAGTTTGAGCAGAACCCGGCGGTATTTCAGTTCAGGCATGATCGTCTCCTCGGATGGTTAGCGGTGATCGAAGGGAACTCCCCAGGAGCCTTGATCGACACGGACGTATTTCAAAAAGGCGTAAAACGCGCCGTGGAGCGCATTGATGAAGCCGGCTCTGCCGTCAAGAAAACCGGCCTTGAACAGATAAATGCGGAGAAAGCGGCCGATGCCGTGCCCCAGCCCGCGCAAAATGCCGCCCTTGCGCCCGCGCGCGCGCAGATCCGCCGCGCCCTGTTCCGCGTAGGAATTGATTTTGTCGAGATGCTGGCTGAAATTTTCGTAGGGGTAGTGGAGGATGTCCCCGGAGATCTCCGCGGTGTCGCCTTCGGGATGAAAGGAGTAGTGCGCGCCGCTCACGCTCACGCGCATGCGGCCGCGTCGGAAGCAGCGCAAAAGGCGATCCGGATACCAGCCGCTGTGCAGGAGAAAGCGATCGTAGTACCATGAGCGGCGGGGGATGCGGAAGCCGGCAAGAGAGTCCGGCGCTTGAGCCGTGGCGGCAAGGATGTTCGCGCGAAGTTGTCCGGTGCAGATTTCATCCTGATCGAGGCTGACGATCCAGTCCGTGGGCAAATGCGCGTCAAGGTGCTCCAGAGCAAAGCGGAATTGCGCGGCCGGGCCTTCCCAGGCGCGTTTGATCACCACGGCTCCGGCTGCTTCGGCAATGGAGACGGTGGCGTCCTTGCTGCAGGAATCAACCACCAGGATGGCGTCGCAGAAATCCAGCGAAGCGAGGCATTCCTTCAGCAGGCGTTCCCCATTGTAGGTAAGAACCAGTCCGGCGATGGTCGGCTTCATGCGCGAACCAGCCGCCCGGGTGTTGCAAGGATCGCGCATACAGGCTCCTGCGTATGGTCTGTCGTGGTAGGGATGCCCGCGCGGGATACTTTGTCCCCTCCGGCGGACGGCGCATCTCATCTTTGAAACAGGGGACGCCTCTTGCCGGCCGGAAAACAATCGTCGTTCGCCGGACGGCGCGGTAATGAGGTCTGACCCCAAGGTCTGTTGACATTACGAGAAATTTTGTTCTTCGCCAAGGGAAAAAGACTCTTTGTGGAAGAATATGCTTTTCCACCGGCGGCCACCCGAAGGGCTGTGCCCGTTGGACGAGTCTTCGCGTCTTGCGGGCATGGACGGCAGTGCTACGCGCCCGCCCGAAAAAAGGCTTTGTGACGCAGGTGGAGGGCAACCGTGTAGCGCCAAAGGCCCAAAAAAAGGGGGGCAAAGGCCCCCCTCCGGCTGGTTATTCGGCTCCAAGCTGAATGCGCACGAAGCGCCTGACGGAAATGGCCGCTCCGGCCGTTTTGCTCACAGCGCGGACAAGCTCGCCCACCGTGGTTTTGTCGTCACGGATGTAGGGCTGCTCAAGCAGACAGACTTCCTTGCAGTATTTCTTGACGGCGCCTTCGGCGATTTTTTCCACGATGTTTTCCGGCTTGCCTTCTTCACGGGCTTTCTGCCGGTACACTTCGCGTTCGCGTTCAAGCAGTTCCGGGTCCAGGCTGTCCGGCGCGACGCCAAGAGGAGAGGTGGCCGCGATCTGCATGGCGATGTTCTTGGCCAGCCCCTTGAAGTCATCCGAAGCGGCCGCGGCTTCGCTTTCGGCATGGAGTTCCACGAGCACGGCGATCTTGCCGTTGGAGTGCAGATAGCTCCCGATCATGCCGTGCGCCCCGGACGCCACATCCATTTTCACATAGCGGCCCACGACGATATTTTCACCGATGGTGGCGATGGCGTCGTTGAGCACGTCGCGCACGGTGCGCGACGCGTCACCGAAATAGGCTTCGTCAAGCAGCTTCTCGCCCGCGCCCAGATCGCAGGCGGATCCCTTTTCGACCTGAGCGACGAGGTTCTTCACAAAATCCTGGAACTTGTCGCCGCGGGAGACAAAGTCCGTTTCGCACTTCACTTCCACGAGCACGGCGCTTTGCGCGCCGTCAGCGGCGCGGCAGCCGACAAGCCCCTCGGAAGTGGCGCGCCCGGCTTTTTTCGCCGCCTTGGACAGACCCTTCTGGCGCAGCCAGTCAATGGCCTTTTCCATATCGCCCGCGTTTTCTTCAAGCGCCTTCTTGCAATCCATCATGCCCGCGCCGGTCTTCTCGCGCAGTTCTTTCACAGCTGAAGCGGTGATGCTCATATGTTTTCTCCGTTTGAGATCAGATCGGGGCTATTCGGCGCGGTCTTCAGCCGGTTCGGCGGCGGCCTGGGTTTCGCGGGCCTTGTCCTCGGCCTGGGCGGCCTTTTTCAGTTCTTCCTCGGCGTCGGTTTTTTTCGCGTCCTTGCGCATGGCTTCGCCTTCAAGGCAGGCTTCCGACATGGCGGTGACAAAGAGCTTGATGGCGCGGATGGCGTCGTCATTGCCGGGGATGATGTAGTCGATCACGTCGGGATCGCAGTTCGTGTCGGTGACGGCCACGATCGGGATGCCGAGCTTGCGGCATTCCTTCACGGCGATTTCCTCACGATGCGGATCGATGATGAAAGCGAGCTGGGGCAGGCGATCCATGTCCTTGATGCCGCCAAGGGTCAGTTCCAGCTTGGCCATTTCGCGCTGGAGGGTCAGCACTTCCTTTTTCTGATACCGGTTGACCGAGCCGTCGGCGAACATGCCTTCCAGCTTCTTCAGGCGCTCGATGCTTTTCTGAATGGTGGCGAAGTTGGTGAGCGTGCCGCCCATCCAGCGGTTGGTCACATGGAACTGGCCAGCCCGGCCCGCTTCGGCGGCCACGGCTTCCTGCGCCTGGCGCTTGGTGCCGATGAAGAGCACGCGCCCTCCGTTGGCCACGGTTTCCACCACCTTGTCGTGCGCGGTGCGGTAGAGTTTGACCGTCTGCTGGAGGTCAATGATATGGATGCCGTTGCGCGCGCCGAAGATGAACGGCCGCATCTTGGGGTTCCAGCGGCGGGTCTGGTGACCGAAATGCACGCCTGTTTCCAGCATCTGCTTCATGCTGACGTATGCCATGAGAATGCTCCTTTCGGAAAAGGGGTTGACTTCCACCCCGGCCCTGACCCTTCTACCCGCTACGGCGCGTCCGGACGACGCGTTCCGCTCCCGCTCAAGAGGGGGGCGGGCACCCCAGGCCGCTGTCGGAGTGTGCAAACTAAACAAAATCACTTTAAACCCGAAAAGCCTTATGCCACTTCATGCGCCCTGTCAAGGGCGAGGGGGCGGCCTCACAGGGCAATCGGATGATCCATGATAACCACTTGAAATAAAAAGATATTTTATTTTGAATCTGAAAGGTTTTTATCAATTATTTCAGAATGTTATCCACATTCATGCGATTGCCCCGGGCGATCCCATTTCGCCGCTTGCCGGATGCGCGTCAAGCGGGTACACTTTGCTTTTCGCCAATCTCAGACACCCGAACCCGCAGGATCGCGTCGATGCGCACACATTTTGAAGGACTTGGCAAGGCTTGGCTGACGCTTTTCAAGGAACCGCAACGCGAGCTTCCCAATCTTGTCGTGCTGACTCTGGACAAGGGCGGCACGCGCGAGGCATGGCGGCAGAACGACGAGGGGTTGGAAACCCTGGTCATGGGCTGGCCCGCGGAAGCCGGCCTGCGTATCGGGGTCACGGTGCGCGGAGGGCTGGGGGAACGTCTCAAGCCGATTTCATCCTACCCCCTGCTGGAAGGCTTGCCCAATGAAATGACGATCGAGGCCGTGCACCCCTGGGAAAATCAGTCGGAAGGCACAGTGGGAGCCGCGCGCAACGAGGGCGCGGAAGCGCTCTGGTTCTACACGCCCTTCCTGTTCCGGGATCGGGACGCGCTCACGCCCGGCGTCCGGCATACCTTTCTTGTGGCCGGTCTGGCCTACGGGGTGCGTCCCGCGTTGCTTGACGAAATGACCATTTCCTCCGGGCCGCAGTACGAGGAGTACACCCGGCAATGGCTGGAAGCCCACCCCGGTTCCTCTCGCCTTGACGTGCCGCAATTGACGCTGCCCCTTGCCGGATCGCGCATTCTCATGCCCGGCGATGCCTACGGCGACTATCAGGTTCGCGTGCCGATCACGAGCGTGGAAGAGGGCGCGATTGGGCCGGAAACCGTCTACATGCTCATTGTCGAATTTGGACTCAATACGGACAATCCGCTCCGTTTCCCTCTGTATGCGCCGGCTCGCGTCTGCAAGGACGGATATGTGCCCAAAGCGGGGGACGAGATCGACGCCCTCATCTGGATGCAGGGGCGCATTGCCGACTGAACGCCCGGAAACTTTCTCCGCTCGCGCTTCATGAAAGCCGCGTCCGCAAACCCTGAAAGTTTTCCGATTGGCAAGGCAAAAAAGTTCGGGTGAAAGTGTATTGAAATGCCGCCTCCGTGCGCCCTGGCGCGGTTCGTTTGCAGCGGCCGCGCGTTGCGTCGGGGGAGGGGATGCGTCAACCGTCGATACGTTCGTGAGGAAAGAATGCGCAGTCAGAAAATGACCAAAGGACTGGAAAAGGCCCCTCATCGTTCACTGCTGTATGCTTTGGGAATGACGCGGGAGGAAATGCGGCGGCCGCTTATCGGCGTGGTCAACGCGGCCAATGAAGTCGTACCAGGTCATATACATCTTAATAAGATTACCGAAGCCGTCAAAGCGGGCATCCGTATGGCCGGCGGCACGCCGATGGAATTTCCCGCCATCGCGGTGTGCGACGGGCTGGCCATGAATCATGAAGGGATGCGTTTTTCCCTGCCTTCACGGGAGATCATCGCGGACTCCGTGGAAATCATGGCCATGGCCCATCCCTTTGACGGGCTGGTCTTCATCCCCAACTGCGACAAGACCGTGCCCGGCATGCTTATGGCCATGTTGCGGCTGAATCTTCCTTCCATCATCGTGAGCGGCGGCCCCATGCTGGCCGGGGCGAACGGCGGCGACCTGATCAAGGTGTTTGAAGGCGTGGGAAGCGTGCGTAGCGGTTCCATGACGGAGGAGGAGCTTGAGGATCTTACCGAAAGCGCCTGCCCCGGTTGCGGTTCCTGCTCTGGAATGTACACGGCCAACACCATGAATTGTCTGAGCGAGGCTATGGGCGTGGCGCTGCCCGGCAACGGCACCGTCCCCGCGGTTTCCGCTGCCCGCATCCGTCTCGCGAAGCATGCCGGGATGCAGGTCATGACGCTGCTGGAGAAGAATATCCGCCCGCGCGATATCGTGACGGAGAGGGCTGTCCACAACGCCGTGGCCATGGACATGGCCCTTGGCGGGTCTTCCAACACCGTGTTGCATCTGCCCGCTGTCTTTGGTGAGGCGGGGCTTGTCCTCTCGCTTGACATATTTGATGAAATCAGTCGCAAGACGCCGAACATCTGCAAACTTTCTCCGGCCGGGAGCCAGCACATCGAAGATCTGGATCGGGCCGGCGGCGTTCCGGCCGTCATGGCCTCGTTGCTGGAGAAGGGACTGGCGTACGGGGATGTGCTCACCGTTACCGGCAAAAGCATGGAAGAAAACCTGAAAGGCGTATCCGTGCTTGACTCCGACGTGATCCGGGCTGATGCGCCGTATGCCCCCGAGGGCGGCATCGCCATTCTGCGCGGCAACCTCGCGCCAGAAGGGGCTGTGGTAAAGCAGGCGGCTGTTGCGCCGGAAATGATGGCGCGCGAGGTCACAGCCCGCGTTTTCAACAGCGAGGAAGAGGGCGTGGAAGCCATTCTTGGCGGAAAAATCACCAAGGGTGATGCCGTGGTGATTCGCTATGAAGGCCCGCGGGGCGGCCCGGGCATGAGGGAAATGCTCACACCCACTTCGGCTATCGTCGGCATGGGCCTTGGCGCGGATGTGGCGTTGATCACCGACGGGCGTTTCAGCGGCGGAAGTCGCGGCGCGGCCATAGGCCATGTTTCGCCCGAAGCTGCTGACGGCGGCGTTATCGGCCTTGTACAGGACGGCGATCGTATCCGCATTGATATCCCCGCACGCAAGCTTGAACTCCTGGTTCCGGAAAGCGAACTCGCGGAACGTCGCGCGCATTTCGTCCGGCCAGACAAGGCGACGACTTCGCCTTTCCTGCGGCGCTACGCCAAACTGGTGACTTCGGCCTCCACCGGCGGCGCTTACAGAAATGAGTGACAGGACAAGAAAAGTGTTGACAGCCCTCCGGCTTTTGACTAAGGTCACCAAATCACGCCGCTAACGGCGTTTCGCGTCCCCATCGTCTAGTCGGCCCAGGACAACGGCCTTTCACGCCGTCAACAGC
>CAJUHZ010000008.1 GCA_910585945.1 uncultured Bilophila sp. | reverse complement strand
CCCGTTTTGGAAGCACCATATATTCATATCCTTATTTTTGCAATTAGGCACTAGCGTTCGAAGTAGGTATAGCCGCGCAGACCGTCTTCAAACGTCTGCATGATGCGATACCTCTCCGAAGGGGTGATGCGCTTTTCGCGCACGGCCTGTTCCGCCGCCTTGCGGAGATCCTCAAGGATGTTGCGCGGGTCGTATTCCACATAGTCCAGGATGTCGGCTACGGAATCGCCCCGGATTTCATGCACGAATTCATAGGCCCCGTCTTCGTCGATGCGGATGGAAACGACATTGGTGTCGCCAAGCAAATTGTGCAGATCGCCGAGCGTTTCCTGATAGGCCCCGACGAGGAAGACGCCGAGATAGTATTCCTCTCCGTCGTTCAGCGGGTGCAGGTCAAGAGTATGCTTCATGCCCTGCGGGTCAATGAAATGATCGATGCGCCCGTCGCTGTCGCAGGTGATGTCGGAAAGCACGCCCTGCCGCGAGGGAAGTTCCGCCAGCCTGTGCACCGGCATGACCGGAAAGAGCTGGTCAATGGCCCAGGCGTCCGGCAGGGACTGGAACACGCTGAAATTGCCGTAATAAATGTCGGCCAGAGAGATGTCGATTTCGGAAAGATCCTTGGGCACATGCTTCAGTTTGGTTTTTTCCTGCGCGATGCGCCTGATGATGGCCCAGAAGTAACGATCCGCCACGGTGCGCTGCCGCAATGTCACGCGCCCGGTGATGAAGAGCTGGCGCATCTCGTCCCGGTAGTAAACGGCGTCGTTGTAGCACTCCTGCAGGTTGCGGATGGAAAGCCCGGCGAGCACTTCGCGCAGGTTCCGCACGGGTTCGGGCATGTCGTCGAGCTGCTCTTCGGGGATGCTTCCCGCTTCGGCCACGCCCACGTCAAGCACATTGAAGAGCAAAATGGAGTAATAGGCCACCACGGCCCGGCCCGATTCGGTGATGATGTGCGGGTGGGGGATGCCCTGTTCATCCAGGATGGTCATGACCGCTTCCACCACGTCGGCGGAGTATTCGTCGATGGTGTAGTTGCGGCTGCCCACAAAATTCGTGTGCGAACCGTCGTAATCCACAGCCAGCCCGCCGCCGAGATCAAGGTAGCCCATGGCGGCCCCTTCCTGGGCCAGTCCGGCGTAGATCCGGGTGCTTTCCATGACGGCCGTGCGGATATCGCGGATGTTGGGCACCTGTGACCCCAGATGGTAGTGGAGCAGGCGCAGGCAGTCGAGCATGTCGTGCGCCTTCAGCGTGTCCACAATATCCATGATTTGTTCGGTGGTCAGGCCAAAGGCCGAGCGCTCGCCGCCCGATCCGGCCCAATGTCCGCTTCCTCTGGTGATCAGCTTGACGCGCACGCCAAGTTGGGGCCGCACGCCGAACAGCCGTGCCCGTTCGAGAATAAGCTCCAGTTCGCCGGGCATTTCCAGCACGAAAAAGCAGTTGAAGCCCATACGGCTGGCGGAGAGACCAAGGTCGATGAATTCCTCGTCCTTGTAGCCGTTGCAGATGAGACATGCCTCGTGATCGCGCAGTTGGGAGACCGCCGAGATCAGTTCAGCCTTGGAGCCTACTTCCAGTCCGTGGTGATAGCGCGCGCCGAACTGGGTGATTTTTTTTACGGTATGCTGCTGCTGATTGACCTTGATGGGAAAAACGCCCCGGTATTCACCTGTATAGCCAAGCTGCTTGATGGCTTTGCGAAAGGATTCGTGCAGCAGGGAAATCTGCGAGTCGAGGATGTTTTCAATGCGCAACAGCACGGGCATGTCGTAGCCGCGTTCGCGCATGCCGCGGATCACCTCGGGGATGCTGACGCAAACGCCGCGTCCCTTGCCCGAGGGGTAGATGACGACTTCGCCTTCGGGCGAAACGCCGAAGTACCCGGCCCCCCAGTTGCGGATGCCGTACAGTTCGGTGGAATCCTCCACGCTCCATTGCTGGAGAGTGTGCTTTGTCGCCACAGGCAGGACCTCTTCGGAAACAGTGAATAGGGGAAACGCTCCAGGAGAGGAGCCGGCCGCACGGGAGCCGCCCCGGCGGCATTTTGAACCCGCATGTCAAAGAGATGGAAATACACGCATCGGGGCGCTTCGGCAAGCCCCGGATTGGGGGGCGCAGGGCGGCCACAGATGCGGCCGCCCCGGCGGATATTTTTTTATGCGGGCTGACCTAGCCGGCGACCGGCGCGTCACGGAAGGTGTCGAGATACGCATAGAGAGCCGGCGAGCCGCCTGTGTGCAGAAAGAGCACATTCGCGTTGTTGGGGAAGTACCCCTTGCGCGCCAGATCAATGAGACCGGACATGGCCTTGCCGGAATATACCGGGTCAAGCAGGATGCTTTCCGTGCGGGCGAGCAGTTTCACCGCCTCGATCATAGCCGGCGTGGGCAGGGAGTAGCCCGGTCCGACATAGTCGTCAAAAGCGATCACCGCTTCGGCGGGCACTTGCGCCGTCACGCCGATGAAATCCAGCGTTTCGTTGGCCAGTTTGAGCACCGCGGCCTGCTGAACGTCTTTCTTGCGGTTCACGCCGATGCCGGTGACCGGGATGCCGGCGTTGTTGCCGATCATGCCCGCAATGATGCCCGCATGGGTTCCGGCGCTCCCGCTTGGCACAACCATATGATCAATGGCGATCCCGAGATCGAAGAGCTGGCGCAGGGTTTCTTCCGCGCAGCTCACATAGCCGAGCGCCCCGATGCGGTTGGAAGCCCCGCCGGGGATGATGTAGGGTTTTTTGCCCTGAGCGCGCAACGCGGCGGCCACCTTTTCCATTTCAGCCGGCATGTCGGAACCGCCGGCAACCACAGTAACCGACTTCACGCCGAGAAGCTGGAAAAGAAAATTATTGCCCGATGCTGTGGGTGAATAGCTGTTTTTGACCCGTTCCTCAAGCACGAGATGGCAATCCATGCCTTCTTTCACCGCCCAGGCCAGGGTCAGGCGGCAGTGATTGGACTGAACCGCGCCGCAGGTGATGATGGTGTCAGCGCCCTGGCGCAGTGCGTCAGCAATGCAGAAGTCGAGCTTGCGTGTTTTGTTGCCGCCGGCGGCGCCGGGGAGCAGGTCATCCCGCTTGATGTAGACGTTGATCCCGGCGTTCAACGCCTTGCTGAAATTGGGCAGAAATTCCAGAGGTGTGGGGGTGGTTACATAGCCCCTTCGGGGGAATCTGGCAAGATTCATGATGCTTCCTTTTGTTGTATGCTCTACAGGTCCATCTGGCGGATCAGGGGGATTGTTTCAAGGCTGTGGCATGGCCGGCACGGCATGTCAAGCGGGCCGGCCGGCATGCCGTTCAGACCGCGGGACTCCTCCGAACGTCAGCGGAAACGACGGGACAGGAGCGCGAACAGCAGCCGCCATACCGCCAGAATCATGGCGATAAGGTTGGCTCCCCATGCGCCGATCACAGGCGAAACAAAGCCCCGCTCGCCCATTGTCGTGCCCAGGGTATACGCGGCGTAATACAGAAAGGTGCAGACCAGGGCGAGCGTGACCGCAATATAGATGTTGTCCTTCCACGAAACGATGGCGGTAGCCACGACAGCCATGACGAAGAGCGAAGCCGCGTAGGCGATTTTGGCGTGCCATGTGGTGCGCAGACCTTCCACATTGGAACCCGAGGCGCGCAACTGTTCGATGGCGCTCCCCAGCAGCCAGATTGGCAGTTGCGTGGGCTTGGCTCCCCCCCGTACAAGGCGAAAGGTGGCGGGATCTTGGCTCAGGGGAAGGACAAGTTCATTTTCCGTGCGTTTGGCGTACGCGGCCGGGGTGTCCACCACCGCCTGCCGGAGCGTCCAGCGCCCCGCTTTTGCCGTATAGGATGGAGCCTGCACCAGATTTTCGATATGCAGCCCGTCAGCGGAGAGCCTGTAGCCGGTGAAGCCTGTGCCGGAATTGTCGGGGGAGAGCGTTGCCAGCGAGACAATCCACTGCCCGTCGGCAAACCACTGGTTGTGCAGCACCGTGGCGGCAAGATTGCGCTTGCGCACCTCCTCCTGCCAGATGCGCGCGGATTCTCTCTCGCCGGCCACTCCCAGATATTCGGAAAAGGTAAGCTGGACCGCGCCCCAGAAAATGCCGCACAGCAACATGGACCTGGCGACTACGCCAAGCGAAATGCCGCCGGCCTGCAAAGCCATGAGTTCCCTGCTCCGCGCCATGAGACACAGCTGAATGACCGTGGACAGGAGAAAAATGACAGGGAGAATCTGGGAAATCACCAACGGCGTCTTGACCGCGAAATAGAGCAGCACCATGCTCACGGGCACGCCCGCTTCGACAAAATTGTCCAGGCGTTCAAAAAGGTCCGTGAGCAGGTATAGCCCGATGCCCACCCCGAGCGTCGGCAGCAGGATGAAGGCGTTGTTGCGGACAAGGTAGCGGAAGAGAAGCTTCATGCCGCTTTCCTCCCGCGCAGGAGCGCGAGCAGGGAGACGATCCGGGGGGCCCGTTCCCGCTCGGCAAGCCGGATGCCGTACAAACCGGCAAAAAAGAAAAGAGCGTTGGGAATCCACAGCCCTATGGCCGGCGGCACCGTGCCGGCTTCTCCCATGCTGAAGCCAAATGACATGAGACTGTAATAGACGAAAAACATGACAAGCGCGAGGACAAGCCCGGTCTGTCTGTGCAGCCCTTCAAAGGCGGCGGCCAGCGGCAGCGCGAAAAGGGTGAGCGCCACGCACGCGGCCGGGTAGGCCCAGCGCTTCTGAATTTCCACCGCCACGCGGTTGGCGAAGCTGGGATCGCGTTCGCGTTCCGCCTCCTGATCCACCTCAAGCAGCGTGTTCCACGACATCTCGCGCGGCCGGACATCCCCCAGATCGATGTTTTTGAACAGAGAATCCAGCGGCAGGCGCACGCGATAGGTATCAAAGGCCAGCACGGACGCCCCCTGCTTGTCCGAGGTGTGGATTTCGCCGTCCCGGAGACGGAAGACCAGTTCGCCTCGCTGGCGATCCGTTTCGATATCGCCGTCCGGGGCAAGGATGACCAGTTTGCGTTCCGCATGGGATCGATCGTCGACCAGCACCTGACGCATTTTGCCCGATGCCGGATCCACCTGGCGGGCAAACAGCACGAGGTTCGGGAAATCCTTGTTGAAAACGCCGGGCTGAACCACGATGCGGGCGCGCGTGCTGGCGATTTCCATCATGCTTGAGCGGAAGCGGTCCATGCCCCAGGCCAGCCAGTGCAGCGAAACCCAAAGGGTCAGTCCTGTGCACAGGAGGCTGAACAGCACGGGCGCCGGCAGCATTTGCCAGATGCTCACTCCGCCCGCCCGCAGGGCCACCAGCTCGCGGTCGGTGCTCATGCGCAGGAAGGTCAGAAAGACGCTGAGCATGCAGGAGATGGGAATGACCAGCATGAGAAAGAGGGGAGTCATGTAGGCGAACAGCAGGACGGTATCGAAAATGCCGAGATCAAGGCCGAGAAAAAGCTCCCGCATCTGTACGGCGCGACTGATCAGGATAAGGGTAAGCAAAACCCCCGTGCCGAGAACAAAAAGATGGCTGGTTTCCCGAAAGATCTGACGTTGGAGCAGGGTGGTCATGCCTTTGATCCGCCTTGTGTGGTCTTGTCCTGCCGGTCCCGGTCCGGATCCTGGCGCACAATACGGGAGAGCCGCTCGGCATCCAGCGGCGAAAGATTGTAGCGCATCCCTGCCTCGTCCAACAGCAGCGCAAGGGGCGTTCCCGGTTGTTGCGCCCGCATGTCCAAAAGAAAGGCCAGTGCCTCCCGCACGAGATCGTCGTGACGCGCAAGGTTCATGAAATATCCTTTGTGTTCTTGATTTGGGCGACGCCGGTCGCGCTCCCGGAAAAGGCGCGCTCACACGGCGTGAAAGCAGGCCCTTGTCTTGTTCGCCGCACGAGTTTCACGGCAACGATGCCGGATCGCTCACGCAAAATGTACGGTTTCCCCCGGACGCATGATCACCGGGCGCGTCTGCGGAGCGACTTCCTTCAATCTGACCATGAATTCATCCGGAGTGGGGGCGAGCACGGGGAAGGTGCCCCAGTGCATGGGCGTCACGGCCTTGGCCTTGAGCAGACGGGCGGCATGAGCGGCCTGAAAGGCGTCCATGGTGAAAAAGCCGCCGATGGGGAGCAGGGCGAGATCAATGGGGTAAAGCTCGCCGAGCAGAGCCATGCTCTGGAATATGCCCGTGTCGCCCGCATGGTAGATGGTGAAGCCCTCGGGCAGGGTGATGATGTAGCCGGCTGGCGCTCCCGAGTCGGAGGTATGGAAAGCCTGGGTCATGGTCACCCGTGCGCCCTTGACTTCAATGGAGCCGCCCACATTGAAGCCGATGCCTCCCGGAACAAGATCCGGCGAAAGCCCTGCGGCCGCCAGCCGTTCGGCTGTGCCGACAGTGCAGCCGCACAGCGCTCCGGAGGCCGTGCAGATGGCTACGGCGTCGCCGACATGGTCTCCGTGATCATGCGTCACCAGAGTCAGATCCGGACGCCCCACGGCCTCCCAGGTTGTTGTTGCCGAAGGATTGCCTGTGAAAAAGGGATCAATAAGAATGTTGACGCTGTCCGCGACGATCTGAAAATTGGAGTGTCCATGCCAGGTGACGGAAACGCCCATATTGCCTCCCTTGGAGCGGTATTTGAATGGAGCAGGGGATCTGCCCTGCGGTTTTTCACCATACAGCCTGGCTTCGTTCCGCACAAGACGCGTCGAAACCTGGTGCAGCCATTTTTACAATGACAAGCGGCGGGATATGCGCTAGGATCGGTTTCCATTAAAACGCCGTCCGCCACAATGTCATTCGCGAAAAGTTGACGCTTTTCCGGTCGTGCACGGTCGCTGGCGGCGATGCGTCAACTTTGCCTACAGCCATAAGGATCAATCCGTGATCGCGCCGAATGCGCCGGCGACAGCCGGCTCCGAAGACTTGCTGTCCCTGGCCCGGGATGTGCTTGCCGTTGAAATGGAAGGGATCGCCGCTGTTCGCGCCCGTCTGGACAGCGCCTTTACCCGCGCCCTGTTCTTGATCGCGGCCTGCAAGGGCAGGGTCGTCGTCACCGGCGTGGGCAAGTCCGGCCTGGTGGGGCGAAAGCTGGCGGCCACCTTTTCGTCCACCGGCACTCCCTCGTTTTTTCTGCATCCGGTGGAAGGCGCGCACGGAGATCTCGGCAGCCTGCGCGGCGATGACGTGATTCTGGCCCTTTCCAACTCCGGGGAAACGCCCGAGCTGAACGCGGTTCTCCCCGCCATGCGGGGGCTTGGGGCCGCTGTTGTGGCATTGACCGGGCGGCCGCATTCCACGCTGGGCAGCCTCTCCGACATTGTGCTGAACAGCGCGGTTCCGCGCGAAGCCTGCCCGCACGGGTTGGCTCCCACAGCCTCCACCACCGCCGCCCTGGCCCTTGGCGATGCCCTGGCTGTCTGCCTGATGCGGCTCAAGGCGTTCACGGAAAAAGATTTTCTGCGTTTTCATCCGGGTGGAAGCCTGGGACAGCGTCTCAGGCTTGACGTCCGCGAGGTCATGCGAACCGAAGAACTCCCCTTTCTGCCGCAAGACGCCGTTCAGGTTCAGGCTCTGGCCAGTCTGGACAGGGGGGGACTGGGCGCGCTGGTGCTGGTTGACGAGCAAGGCCACGTCAGCGGCATCCTTACCGACGGAGACGTGCGGCGCGCCGTCTGCCGTGATTTGCTGCGGCCGGAAGAACCTGTGAGCGCGATCATGACCCGCTCGCCCCGCTGCGGACGCCTGGGGGATACGGTTGCCCAACTCCTCGATCTGATGGAACAAAAAGCTATTACTGTGTTGCCGGTGGTGGACGAGGACAACCGTCTGCTCGGCGTCGTCCACATGCATGATCTGCTCGGCAAGGGCAGCATTTCGATTGCGGGGCGCTGATGGAACCGATCACACATGGTCTGAGCGGGGCGATCATCGCCTGTACCCTGCCGCGTTCGTCCCGAACGTGGTGGTTTCCTCTCTGGGCGGCGCTGACGGCCATGATTCCGGACGTGGATGTTTTTTTTGTGCGCAGCCCTGTGGATTATATTGAATTCCATCGAGGCATCACGCATTCTCTGGCTGGCGGCTGGGTGTTGGCTCTGGGGTGCGCTCTTGTTCTCGTCATGTTCGCTCATGTTCGGCTCAAGCCGCACAGGCTGGGGGAACCGCCGTCGCCTCGCCCCTGGTCTCTCATGGGGGGGTGGAGCATGGCCTACCTGCTCATCCTCCACCACATTTTTCTTGATTGCATGAATTCCTACGGCACGCAGGTCTTTTTGCCTTTCAGCGATTACCGGGTGCGCTGGAACGCGCTGTTCATTGTCGATCCCCTTTTGCTTTTCCCTCTGGCGATCGGCCTGCTGTGGGGGCGCGCCCGGCGCGGCGTTATGGCCGGCCTGCTGCTTTGGACCATTCTTTATCCCCTTGGCGCGCTTGGAGGGCGGCTGGCCTTGCAGGATCGCCTGGCGGCCGATCTGGAAGTGCCGGCCGCAACAACCACATCGGCCGACGCGCTTCACCCTGAACCGGCTCTGTATCTTGTTCCGGACGCTTTCACGCCCTTTCACTGGAAAGTCATCCTCAGCCCGGATGAGGAGGCATGGAAGGTCGCCGGCTATACGCCGGGCCGGGGCAGGCCGACCCAATGGACGCGGTTTGCCAAACCTGCACCTGACTTGTGGCTGCACCTTGGCGAACAGGATGGAATATTCCAGATCTACGAACGGTTCGCAGCGTTTCCGGCTGTGGACAGCGTGATCGCGCTGAATGGCGCGGGCGAGCAGGGAGAAACAGAGTATACGTTCAGCGATCTGCGTTTCGGATCCACCATTCCGTTTGTGGATGCCATTCAGACCCGTCGGAGCGGCAAGGAGGCGGTGTTCCGCATTCAGGCGCGCATCGCCGGCAATGATCGACTTGAGGCCGTGCGCTTCGTGACCATGCCCGGAGCAGGCGGCGACACAGGTTGGCAGCCGCCCACACCGGACTGATTCTCCCGATTTTTCACGGGGATTTATGAATGGGGATGCTCAGAAAGCGTAACGGAGATTCATTCCCGCTTTCCACGCGCTTTTCCGGAGCGTCTCGGGATCGACGGCGTTTTTCCAGACGGCCTTGTCCAGGTTCAGACGGATGTATCCAAGTTCAAGCGTGAGGGCGAGGTTGGGTGCGGGCGTGTACCGGCTGTCGAAGTTCACTTCCAGGGCATGGTCCTTTCTGGTCAGCCAGGTTGAAACGCCGTTGTCAAACGCGTGACCGAAGAAAAAGGTTCCTCCCCTTTTTACGGCTTCTTCGTCGTTTGTGCCGGTGTACCAGCCGATGCGCAGGGTATGCCCGAGGTTTTCCAGAAAGGAGATGTCGCTCACTCTGCCGATGACGCCCCAGGTTCCTACAGGCGAGAGGCCGATCGCGTCGCCGCCGGCAATGGGCGAACCGTCATCAAAACCGAGGGAAGAGCCAAGCCAGCTTGGTCTGACCGTCGGCATTCGCTCTGATCCGTTGTACGGGTTTCCGTCATCCCCTGAACTGTACCAGACCAGCAGACCGGGGTGCATCCCACTGAGCGCGTATTCGACGAGAGCGTCAATCATCCATCCCCGGCGCGCAAGATCGAGTTTGCTGTTGTGGGGAGACATGCGGACGGAGCCGCGGTTCACGCTTCCGCCCATGACGTCGAACGCCGCCCGGAATGGCGTGAAGCGCGTCAGTTCGCCGCCAACGCCAAGCCACCAGGCCGGGCATGAGGCTTTTTTGAGGTCCGCTTCGCAGTCCCCACCGATTCCAAACGGCCGCATGCCATCCCGTACATAGGCGACGACGCCTCCTTCGGTTCCACGCAGACTGTTGCGCCCCACTGTGGCGTATACGCCCCAGGGCGTCAGTTTCCAGTCCTTGCCGGCAAGGGGAAAGCTCACCCCCCAGAAATCCAGGGCATCGCCGGTTCCCTGCCGTGTGCGGCTGCTCTCTTCAAAGAGGTTGCCATGCTCGGCGCGCAGCCAGAAGGCAGTCACGCCGGCATTTTCGACGAACTGATGATTCAGGGTGATTCCCGCGCCGTCGACTTCGGCCAGGACAGGCGATCCGGCCACAAAGCCCGGCAAGGCGTAAGGCTGGAGACCGAGCCGGAAGTGAAGTCCAGCCTCTGCCGCGCGCCAGTCCACATAGGAATAGCGCACTTCAATAACGGCTCCATCTGTGCCCAGAGACGCTCCTTCGCTGGTCGTCCCCCAGTTTTGATCGCCAATTTCAAAAAAAACGACCCCTTTCAGTGACTCGGAAGCAACAATGTCCACTTGAGTGCGGAGCCGTTGCCGGGCATGAAAGACGTCATCCTGCGTCTCCTTGCTGAAGGAGAGTCGGTTCCATTCCAGATTGAAATCCCACATGCCCGCGATCCTGACGTCCGCTGCCGAAGCAGGCGATGCGCCGAGGATGACCCCGAGCAGGAGAAGCAAAAGAGTTCTTTTGGTCATTGTTCTCCTTTCCACAATGTTTGCCCGTTGACGAAAAACTGCGCTCCTGCAGCAGATGATTGCCTTCAACTACAAGAAAAACAACATCTTTTGCGCGCACGCCGGAACAGGCTTCAGCCTGAACCATTGCCGTTCCAGCGGCAGTGGTAAGGTGAATCCGAGAATATTGTCAACCAAAAATATGAAATATTAAGTTTACAAAAAGCCCCGGCATCCAAAACCGCGTTCGGAATTGAGCGACGGACAGGGGAGGACTTCTTTGTCATCAAGGTTGACGCGCGTCGTCAGGGGAACCCCGGATGTGTTTACCCCGCTTTTGTGTCAGGACAATCGGATGATTCATGATAACCGCTTGAAATAAAAAGATATTTTATTTCAAGCCTGAAAAGTTTTTATCAATTATTTCAGAATGTTATCCATATTCATGCGATTGCCCTGGCTTTTGTGTTCCTGCGGATTGACAAGGGAACGGCGCTGATGAAATCATTACCCCTTATGAACTTCGCACCGGCGACAAGGGAGGAACGTATGCCGCGCTTTCGTCAAACCCGCATCGGGCGTATCGGCATTGCGGAAAGAAGCGAGGCCGTCAGCCGGCTTTACCTACCCGGTGAGGCAGTGCCGAACCACGCCAGCGAAATGGATGAGGATGCGTTTTCGCCCTTGCTCAGGGAAGCCTTCGCCCAGCTCGAAGCCTATCTTGAAGGAAAACTCCGGCGTTTCGATCTGCCTCTCGGCGCGGAAGGCACGCCTTTCATGCACGGTGTATGGCGGGCTGTAAGCGCCATTCCCTACGGCGCGACGGCGAGCTACAAGGAGATCGCCGCGGCGGTGGGTAATGTGAAGGCCGTGCGAGCCGTCGGCCTTGCCAACAATCGCAATCCCATCCCCATTTTCATCCCGTGTCACAGGGTGATAGGAAGCAACGGAAAACTGGTGGGGTATGGGGGCGGCCTGGAAATGAAACGTCGTCTTCTTGATTTGGAGCGCCCCCTCCTGAAGACAGTGAGCTGAAAGTATGTTGCACATTGGTTGTCATCTTTCCATAGCCAAGGGCTGGGCGCGTATGGCTGAAGAGGCGCTTGGCATTGCTGCGGACACCTTCCAGTTTTTCAGCCGCAACCCTCGTGGCAGCAAACAGAAGGCCCCGAACGAGGCGGATCTGGAGGCGCTTGCCGCCCTGCTGCGGGACAAGCATTTTTTCCCGCCCCTGGCGCATGCGCCGTACACCATGAACGCCTGTTCGGCGAAGCCGGAACTGCGGGATGTGGCGCGCGACATGATGCGCGACGATCTTGCGATGCTGAATCGTTTTTTGCCCGACGCGCGCTATGTCTTTCATCCCGGCAGTCATACCGGACAGGGCGTGGACAAGGGGATCCAGCTTGTTATCTCCATGCTGAATCAGGTGTTGCAGCGCGATCAGGATGTGACGGTTCTGCTGGAAACCATGGCCGGACAAGGCAGTGAGGTTGGGGCGTCTTTTGCGGAGCTTGGAGCGATTCTTTCCGGCGTCCATGTGCCCGAACGCCTTGGCGTCTGCCTCGACACCTGTCACGTTTACGCTGCCGGTTACGATATCGTCACTGATCTTGAGGGAGTTCTCAGGGACTTTGATCAGAAAATAGGTCTGGATCGTCTTCATGCCGTTCATTTGAACGACAGTATGCAGGGGCTTGGCAGTCACAAGGATCGTCACGCGGTTATAGGAGGCGGCATGATTGGTTGGAGCGCGTTCGTGGAGTTGATCAACCATCCTGCGTTGCGTCACCTGCCTTTCTATCTGGAAACGCCTAACGAACTGCCGGGCTATGGAGAGGAAATCGGACGGTTGCGCGCCGCATATCGGGAGTGAGCAAGTCTGCTGTCTCTCTGGAAGTACGCCGCAGAATCGGCTGCGAATGGCATGAATCTCGCAAATATTCTCCCTGAATCTGCTGCTTCAGGCAGTTTTTTCCGGGAGAGTACACATGATCGCCAATGTTTTTTCTGTGGATCGGTTTGATGGCGTTTCCGGCGTCAGGCCCGGCCAAGCCTCAAAAAGCGTCGCACCGAACGGAGTAAATCCTTTTGCCGTCCGCGATACCGTGAGTTTTTCCGCCGAAGCTCTGGGGTTGGCGCAGGGCATGGGGCTGGCGCAGAATGGAGCGGAAGATTTTACCGTTTCCCGAAGTGCCGGAGAAACAGCCGATCCGGCCTCCGGAGCGGCGACGAACGCCGCGTTGCAGAAAAAATTCCATAGGTATCTTCTGGACTATCTTACCTCCGCTGCATCTGGGTGGGAGGCAGCGCCGGGCAATACGCTTGCTCTGCCGGGGGAAGACTCCGCCGCTGGCGCGCTGGACGCACGCAATACGAAGCAGTCTGACGCCGCCTCTGGGGGGATGGATGACGAAGACGATGCTGATGAAAACGGAATTGAGGCAAAAATAAAGAAGCTGACGGCCAAAATGGAACAGATATACGCTTCCGACATGCCTGATCCGGCCAAGGATGCGGCAGCAAAAGTGATCAAGAAGCAAATTGATGAACTGTTGGCGCAGCAGACCGCTCCCGGCCGGAAGGAACAGGGGATCGCATCCGCCTCCGCAATGTCGTCCCGGACGCGCTCCGGCAAAGCCTGAGCCGAAGACGTTCATTTTGAAGTCGGTCTGATGCCTGCGTGAACAGTTGGCGTGTCACAGGGCACGCTTAATGAATCACTTACAGCGGATTCATGCGTTGTAAACCTGGCCGGAGTTCACCGGAGCAAATCCGAAAGAGCGGGAGGGCGCTTTAAAAGCCCATGCTCGCGCATCCAGTCGGAGTAATCCTGAAGGTGCTCCGGGCTGGGCAGCGTCTTCGGCACAAAGCGCATGTCAAAAGACATCATGCGGTAGTCATCCGCAAGAGCGGAGGGGAGCAACTTTTTCTCAACCATAAGGGCACGGTATTTTGCAGGATCAGCATTGATGCGCCGTGCGGCCTCCGTCAGGGCGTCCCGAAGGGCTTCCGGCACGGCCGCGCCGCCCGGCCCACCCAGTATCTCCGCATTCAGGGCAACCACGGCAAGCGCCGAGTTCAACTCCCCATCATCCCACAGCACTTTGGCCCCGCGCCGTTCCGCAAGCGAGAGATGCGGCTCTGGCAAAATGGCGGCTTCAAGCTTGCCGCTCAAAAGCATTTGCAGACGGATAGGTATCTTGTCGAGGCTGACCGGACGGAAAAGGTTCGGATCAAGCCCCTGCGTGAGCAGCATCCGTTCGTACACATATTCGATAATCGTGGCGGTGGAAATCCCTGTCTCCATCGCCGGTGAAGTGTCCGCAAGCGAGGTTCGTCTTGAACGCGGAGAAACGGCAAGGCCAAAATACCTGTTCCCCGGAGAAGTGTGAAAGGTGGTGGCGACTATTTTCTGATCAGCTCCCGCGTCGTTCAAGAGCAGAACACGGACGATATCGGTAAATGTTCCGTCAAGCCTGCCTGCAAGAAGCGCTGTGCCCTGCTCCAGGGAACTCATGAACGGCACAAGCTCCACGTCAAGATTCCGGGCTGCAAAAAGTCCCTCTTCCTTGGCCACAATGAGCAGGAGGGTATCGGCCGCGGGAAGCAGCCCGATGCGTATGGCCGCTTCTCCCGTACGAGGCTGAAACAGAAAGCAGACAGCGAGCAATGTTGCTGCCGTCAGTCGAAACAATTGGCGCACAGCCCCTCCCATAGATGTTCACGTTGAAATTTAGCGAGTGTCTGATTGCAAAAATCCTTCGCATGATTATGCAAAGAATTTTTGCAGGATCGTTCGCGAAAAAACGTGGGTTTTCGCGAACGAACCCGGCTGCGCCGCCGCAAAACCTTTAGGGTTTTGCAGTGTCTACTTTTCAAGCAGGCACTGGAAGACATTTCATAATTCCCATGAAATGTCTTCCAGCGGCAGTCTGGCGCGGCGCGAAAAGCGCCGTGAATAAGCCAAAAGCCACGTTTTTTGGCGAATGAGCTTTATGATTCAGCCCCAAAGCTGAATCATGAAATGAAACGACTCCTACTGTCCACGCCGATCATGAACGCGTTGGGCCTTGCCCTCGGTTTGCGGAAGCGTGTTGTGCTGAACGAGTTCCACTTTCGGCGTCACGAGGATTTCATCGCGGAGCCGCCGCGCAATGTTTTCCTGCAATGCGCGCAACACGCGCACGTCTTCCACAAAGTGTTCTTCGCGGATTTCCACCTGAACCTTCATGGAATCCTTTAAGCCTTCGCGTTCCAGCGTGATCAGGTAGTTTTGTCCCACTTCGGGGTAGCTCATCAGGACGCGTTCCACCTGCATCGGATAGATATTGACCCCTTTCAGGATGATCATGTCATCCGAACGGCCGAGAATGCGGTCGATGCGGCGATGTTTGCGGCCACAGGGGCAGTCGCCGGGGATGAATCGCGTCAAATCGCGGGTGCGGTAACGCAAGACAGGCATCCCGTGACGGCACAGAGTCGTCAGCACAAGTTCCCCGATTTCGCCGTCCGGCACGGGCGCTCCGGTTTCAGGGTTGATGATTTCAGGAACATACGCGTCTTCCCAAACATGGAGCCCGTGTTGCGCCTGGCATTCAAAAGCTACGCCCGGCCCGTTCATTTCCGAAAGGCCGTAGGAATTGTACACCTTGATATCGAACATCGCTTCAATGCGATGTCGCGTCTCTTCGGTATACGGTTCCGCGCCCACACAACCGATGCGCAAGGGGAGCTTGCGCGGATCTTCCCCTTCCTTTTGCAGCGTCGCGCCGAGATGCAGCGCGTATGAGGGCAGAATGTGCACCACAGTCGTTTGGAAGTCGCGCATGAGTTTCAATTGACGACGGCTGTTGCCGGCCCCCGCTGGAACGGTCATGCAGCCGAGGCGTTCCGCCCCGAAGTGAATGCCAAGCCCGCCTGTGAACAGCCCGTAGCCGGACATGTTCTGGAAGACGTCTTCCTTGCGCACGCCAGCCATATACAGACTGCGGGCCATGAGATCGGCCCATGAATTGAGGTCGAGCTGCGTGTGACAAATGGCTACCGGCGTTCCTGTAGTGCCGCTCGAGCAGTGCATCCGCACGAATTCGGAGCGGGGGACGCAGGCCAGGCCGTAAGGGTACTGGTTGCGCAAGTCGTCCTTGGTGGTGAAGGGGATGCGGGTCAGGTCGGCCAGATCGCGCACTGCGTCGGGCGTTGCTCCGGCTTGGGCGAGACGTTCGGCGTAAAAGGGGGATTTCATTGCCTGCTCGACCGTCGCCCGCAGACGAACGGCTTGCGTCGCCTCAATTGTGGCCCTGTCCCACGTTTCCGCTTTGTCGAAAAAGTCCATGAATTATCCCCAAAAGCCACATGAGGCAGCTAAAGAGTGCAGGAGCGGTCAGGCAAGGCGCTTGCCTTGCAGCGCCAGGGAAAGCCCGAAAAGCAGACCGTGACAGCCGGCAACCATCATGTCGCCGTAGGGCGCGACGAACTGGGCGTGGCCCTGCAGGATGTTTCGTTGCGGACCAAGGACGAATGTGGGCATGAAGCCCTCGGCCTCGGGCGGGAGAGGCGGGAGAAACATACAGCCGTGGCCCCCGCGCTGTCTGACTGCTTCGTCGGGAAGCCAGCCAAGACGGAAGTCTTTCAGATCCGCAAGGAGACTCTCGGCGTTCAGCAAGCCGGTGTGCTGCTCATAAACGCCGAAGACTTGTTCCCGATAGACCAGAAACGCTACAGTATGGCTGTTGCCCGCATTCACCACGGTGACGCCCTGGCGCTGACTTCGCCGCGCTATTTCCGGCACGGCCAGCGCGCCAAGCACGGCGGCCGCGGCCGTATCAGCGACAGGCCCGCCCGTGCAGTCATGCAACGCGCGCAGTCGGGTACAGGCTTGGGGCGGATCGTTGAACAGCCAGCGGGCGGGATCGCCGCGCGACGCTGTCAGCATTTCCCGCCAAAGCCGGAATCGTCCCTCCCGGTTGCCGATATCGGCGTGGCGTCCGTGGTCCTGCGCGGCGGCGAGCACAAGAGCCGGCATGGGCAGGCCGCATGCGCTCAGCAACGCTTTCCAGAAGCCGCTTTCATAATCCGCGAGGCAAACAGGGACATGTCCCGGGGGGCATTGTTCCGTCAGGCAGACGCCCATGTCCGTCACCTGTGCCGGATCATCGTGCAGGCTTGCGGCGGCTGTCGGGGATGCGGCGGGCGTCAGCCCGGCGGCGTGCTGCTCGCGCACTGCCTCGGCAAAACCTCCCCCCATTGTCGTGCCATACAGCCACACGCTGCGGCTGGCTTGCGTCTGCTCACGAATGAGCGCCCCGATTCGCCGCGCCGGAGAGGGCAGGACGAATTTGGGCCAGTTCTCCGGCCTCTGATCGGGCAACGCCAAAAGCGCGTCCACAGTGCCGCTGCCGATATCCAGGGCCAGAACAGGCCCCGTTTTTTTCAGGATATCCGGAATCAACCGCAACGGGGCGTCTTTTTCGGCAAAATCCATGCAGGGCATTTATTTTGCCTTGTGACGGAGAATAATCAGGGGGATGCGGTGCAGGGCGGCGGACAGGCTTTCTGTCGTGCCCAAGCGCCACCACACGTCATCGGCATCCCAGTCGGCAAGCCGCGCCAGTTCCGTGACAAGTCCTTTCACGTCGATCACCGGGTGCCTTTCAAAGACCTGAGGCAGGCCATAGGTAAGGCTGCACACGAGGCAGTGGCCGGGGCGCTGCCGAAGTTCGAAATAAAACCGCAACTCTTCTTCGGCATTCACATCGGCATGGTCATCGGGCACAAGGTGGATGTCGTAGGCTCCTTCTTCCGCTCCGCCGAAAAGAGCTTCAAAAAAGGCGTCCGTGCGTTCCTGGGGGAAAATCCGGGCCAGCCGATCGGCAGTGAACCGTTCTTGTACGGTCATGATGTCTCCTTGGGGAAAGTTCCTATCGTCACCAGGGCAAAAAAGTGTTTTTGCTCTACCATGCGTCCGCATACGGCGCAATGGGGAACACGGCGGATGCGTCGGGGCACGCAAAAGGTCCGTTTGGGATCTGCATTTGCCCGGAAGACGGCAAGACCATTTGTTTTCTTGTCATCGCGCCGTTACGGCGCAAAGTTCGGCCAGGGGATCCGGCCCCAACAGCAGGCGGGCGCTCGCGCCGAGTTTCGGGGGGAAGATTTGATCGGCGTCCGCCCCCCATGCCGTGCGGCGTCCGGCCAGATCGTGCGCCAGCTCTTGCGGACGGGCTGTTTCGGGACGCTCGCGCAGGCCGGCTTTCCAGGCAAGAAAGCCGAGAATATTTTCGGGCGGCACACCCTGTTCGCGCAGGCTCCGCAGGGAGAGGCTTGCATGGCGTTTTGCGAGGCGAAACCCTTCGGCGTCGCAAATCAGGGGAATATGGGCATAGCTCGGCCGTGGAAAGCCGAGCAAATCGAACAGCAGAAGCTGGCGGGGCGTGGACGAAAGAAGATCAGCCCCGCGCACCACCTGACTGATGCCCATGAGTCCGTCATCCACTACCACGGCCAATTGATAGGCAATGACGCCGTCGGACCTTTGCAATGCGAAATCTCCGCCCCATTGCGCGGGGCTGAAGCTGTGCGGACCGTACACGGCATCCTGAAAGGCGACGGGATGTTCGGGACAGCGCAGGCGCAGGCAGGCGCGGCGGCCTTCCTGTTCCCGCATACGGCGTTCTTCCCCGCTCAGGAAACGGCATGTGCCGGGGTAGGCCGCGCCGCTGTCCCCAAAAGGGCTTTCCCTTGTGGGGTGCGGCGCGCCGGCAAGGCTCCGCAGTTCCTTGCGGGTGCAGTAGCAGGGGTAAACCGCGCCGTCTTCCTCAAGACGGCGCAATGCCCCCTGGTAGAAGGCATGGCGCGCGCTTTGAAAATACGACTCCATGCTTCTTGCTTTCTCTTTGTCCGGCCCTTCATCCCAGTCAAGGCCGAGCCAGCGCAGATCTTCCATAATGGCGGCTGCGAAGGCGGGTCTGGAACGCTCCGGATCCAGATCTTCCATGCGCAAGACAAGCGTGCCGCCAGCGCTCCGGCACGCAAGCCAGGCCAGCAGAAAGCTCCAGGCGTTGCCCAGGTGCAGGTAACCTGTGGGGCTGGGGGCAAGGCGTCCACGAACCGCGGGACAGGGGTTCGGATCTGCCAGGTCGGGCATGGCCGTCGCCATACAGTCACCTTTCCGCACGCGGCTTTTGCTGCGAGACGATAAAAAATACCGAGGTCACCGTCATGCAGCAGGCAAGGATAATGATGCCGTCCACCCGTTCTCCCGCCAGCAGCCAGCCAAGGAAGACGCCAATGACCGGATTGACGAATTCGTACGAAATGGCGACGACCGTGCGCGTGTGCGTCAGCAGCCAGAAATAGCAGGTGTAGCCGATGATCGCCCCAAAGACGATCAGATAGGCAAGCGCCGCCCAGCTTGTGGGGCTGACCCCGGCGAGGGAAAAACCGTTGAATTCGCCGCTCAGAAAAGCCCAGAGCAGGCTTTGCAGCCCGCCGACGGTCATCAGCAGGGCGCTCGCGCGCATGACCGAAAGCTTGCTCCCCGCACCGAACTTTTTGGATTGAAACGAACCGAGCACCCAGCCCAGCGCCGCGCAGAAGATGAGCAGAATGCCAAACGCCGAGTCGTCGCCGGAAATCCCCTGATGCACGCTGAGCAGCAGCAACCCGGAAAAACCGCACCCCAGGCCGGCGAATTGCGCTTTTGAGGGCTTGGGATCGCCGCAAAACAGCCATCCGCCCAGCACCATCCAGACGGGGACGGCCCCGAGAATCATGGCCGCCGTGCCGGAAGAAACAGACTCCTGCCCCTTGCTCAGAAAGCCGCTGGCGATGAACACCATGGAAAAAGCCAGAATGGAGCTTTGCTTGAGATCGCGGCGCGAGGGCGTGACGCGTTCGCCGCGCAGCCAGGTAAGTCCGTAGAGAAGAACCCCCGCCAGAGTCATGCGCAAACCGCACAACATGAAGGCATGAAAACTTTCCAGAGCGAATCTGTTGGAAATGAAGCACGAACCCCAGGACAGATAGACAAGAAACAGGCAGCTTATGACCTGAAAGATGTGCGGATGCTTCGGCGTGAACATGGCGTGGAACATAGCCCTACTTCTCGCAAGGTTCAAGACACGCGGCAAGAGGCAGGCGTCTTTCCACAGGATCCATTTGGGTTCAGACCTCGGAGCGCTGTCTGCGAAAAGCCGGGTTTTTCCGGCCGGCAAGGGGCAAACATTCCTTCACGAACCTTTGCTTTCCATGCTATCTGCCACATGTTGTTCCTTGTTGTCGGCAATCTGCCGCTGTTACCTGCGAAAAGTTCAAAAGGATTCTGATATGACACCACAAGCGGTTTTGGCGATTCACGGTGGGGCGGGCGAGATCGTTCGAGGGGCGTTTTCATCTGAAGCGGAGCGCGAGTTTCGTGACGCCTTGGACGCTATTCTTGAGCAGGGCAGCCGCGCGCTGGCGCAGGGGGCGACTGCCCTGGATGTTGTGACGCAGGCTGTGGTCATGCTTGAGGACTGTCCCTTGTTCAACGCCGGCAGGGGGGCCGCGTACACCAGCGCCGGCACGCACGAGCTTGATGCCGCGATCATGAATGGATCGACACGGGCGGCCGGCGCGGTAGCCTGCGTGCAGGGCGTGCGCAACCCTGTTCTGGGCGCACGCATGGTCATGGAAGACTCCCCGCATGTGCTCATGGTTGGCGAAGGCGCAACAGCCTTTTTGCGCGAGCGCGGCGCGATCTTCGAGCCGGAGTCTTATTTTCATTCCGAGAGACGTCTTGCCCAATTGCGCGAAGCGCGTGAAAAGGGCGTTTTTGGAATGCTTGCGGAGCAGGAGGCCGGCCGGATCGTCCCGCTGCTTTCTCCCTTGGACGAGCGAACCAAAATGGGCACTGTTGGCGCTGTGGCTCTGGATCGCAATGGGCGGCTTGCCTCGGCCGCTTCCACGGGGGGACTGACCAACAAACTCCCCGGCAGGGTGGGAGATACGCCCGTCATCGGAGCGGGGTGCTACGCGGATGAGAACGTCGCCGTGGCATGCACGGGCATGGGCGAAATGTTTATCCGCCTGGGCGTGGCAGGCGGAGTGGCCGCACGGATACGGCATGGGGGCGCTTCCCTTGAAGCAGCGGTAACAGAGGCTATTGCCGAGGTGGGGCGGCTTGGCGGGAAGGGCGGGCTTATCGCGGTGGATCGTGCGGGCGGGGTCATCCTGCCTTTCAATTCCGGAGGCATGTACCGAGGCTGGACCCGCTCCGAAGGCGCACGGCATGTGGCTATATACGGTGACGAAGACATGGCTGGAAGGGCCTGACGCGGCTCATTCCGGAGCGACGCCCGGGAAACGACTTCAACCGTGCCCATTGGCTGTCTCCATGGACGCTGGTATAGTATTTGCTTGAAGTGAGAAAGTGGGACAGAGAGGAGCCAACTTTTTTGGCGCATCCCGTATTCATGTCCCCCCAACCTCATATGGAAAAGAGGAGAACGGCATGTCCCAGATAGCCCAGATCAACGCCGGCGTGATGAGACAAGATGTGCAGCAGGCGACGCCGCAGGGCGGCACGGGAGCCCCTGCCGAACTGCACGGCGCGCGGCCTTCTGCCGCAGCTCTTGCGGGGCGTATTGTCGCCGGCATTTTCACCTTGGGGATTTCCGAAGGGATCCGCGCGATCGTTCACCACGCTCGTGCCGGGGCCGCGCCCGAACCGCGTGCGCCTGTTCAGGATCTTCCGCCGGCGCAACCTCGTGCCGATATCTTCAATAGAAGCCTTGCCGACGGCCTGGCGCACGGCAATGTGCCTGTGGAGCACCAGGCGGCGGTGCGGGAAGCCTTTGATGAACTGCGCGCCCGTTTCGGAGCAGATCTTGTTCCGAACGGGGCCACACTGGGCACATTGCCCGGCGGCTTCTCTCTGCGCACGGAACTGGGGTCTGCCTTGCAGGCTGCGCCGGACGAAGTGTCTGCCCCGGCCCTGCGCGCCCTCATTCTGGAAAAGGGCGCCGGAGTTATGGGCGAACAGGCTCTGCAAAAGCGTATGGGCGACTACAGCGCGGGCATTGGTTACAGCGAAGGCAGAAGCAATCTCCTCCAGTCCCATTTTTTGCAGGGGGCGGCGGATCTGCGTGCCGAGTTGCGCGGCTGCGGAGACAGGGCCGCCGTAGAGAGAGTGTTGGACACGGCCATGCCCCGGGTAACTGCCTACATCAACCTGAAACAGGCCATAAGCAATGCGCAGGCGCAAGCGAAAGAGGCGGCCATTACGCATCTGGCCGAGGCCACGGGCCTGAGCGAGGCCGCTGTTCGCCGGCAGGTGTCTCTTGATAAGCTGGAAACCAGCTTCACCTATCTTGTGCAAGACCTTTTGTCTGGAGAAACAAGTCTGGAGGGCGAGGCGCTTTCTGCCGCCTTTCAGGAAAAGGCCGACCGCTTTGTGGCCCAGAAGTCCCGCCTTTTCGCCTCTGTGGACGGCCTCGGCCTTTCCCCGAATCTTGCGGATATGTGGAAAGCGAGCGCCCTGAGCGAACGCACGCTGGATGACAGCGAACTGTTCGTCAGCTTTCATGCCGCCGGATCACAAGTTGATGCCGGCGCGCTGTTGACGGCTTTGCAGGCCCCGGCGGGAGAATTCAGCGACAGGGAGATCCTCGGGTTGATGGAAAGCCTTGGCGCAAGGCTTGAAAACTCGCTGGTGGAGCACTACGGCGCGGCCGATTGGGAGCAGCTTGGCGGCGATGGACAGGGTAACGCGCGCTATTATGCGGCGCAAGCCATGCTTGATGCGGTTCCCGGCCTGCAAGAAGCTCTTGCGGCCAGGCCCGAACTGGTTGATCGGCTCAACAGTATGGCCGAGCAAGATATGGGGGCCGGCTTTGAACAGAGCAGCGAGGATTCACCTGAAGGCGAACAGGCAAGCGTCCTGATGGGGGCGGCCATGAATGCGCGGATGATGCTGCTGGATCCGCCTGCTCCCGCTGCGACGCACAATGAGGGGCTGGCCGCTTCCCTGGGCCGGGCGGAAATGTCGCTCCCTCACGCCGTGGCTCTGGACAGGGGCGTCGCGCACCTGCGCGCGGCTTTCGGCGAGGATTGTCTGCCCGAGGGGGATTCGTTGCAGGCCATGGGCGCATGGAACCCAGTGGCGGACTCAAGAGTCTCCTCTCTTCTCGCGGCTACGGTGCGTCAGGCTGCTTCTCCGGTCAGTTCCGAAGACTTGGGCGCGATGCTTGAGACAAGCGCCCGCCCGGCCGCGGCGTATGGGGCCTGCCGCTCGCTTCTGGGCGATATGGCCCGGGCTATGGACCTCAGGGTGGACGCCGAAGGCGTCTCCCATGTACTGGGTATGCTTCGGAAGCGTCATCCCGAACTTGCGGACGCCCTTGCCGGAACCCGAAATCGCGCGGATGTGCGATCCATCCTGGACAGTCTGCCGGAAGCCGGCACGCTCCTGCGTGTGGAAAACGACATCCAGGCCGCCTGGCGTGGCGGGCTGGATCACATCTATACGGCAATGAGCGAGGCGACCGGCCTGCCAGAGCAGACCGTGCGGGATCGTCTCAATGTGGTGACGATCGGGCGGGGTGGAAAATACCACTATTTGCAGCAGGCCATTCATGAACGGTGCGGCAAGGCGGAAACGGATCCGGCTTCCATGCCATCTTCTCACGAGATCCTTGATGGGTACAAGAGAATTACGGATACTTTTCTTGGGGGAAAAACGGGACTGTTCGCCTCTGTTGACGCTCTCGGCCTCTCTCCCGAGTTGGCGGACCACTGGAAGGACGACATTCTGACGAACAGCAGCCTGAAAAGCCCTGATTTCCTGCGTCATTGCGTCACCATAGCGGGGCGGATGAACGATTCCGGACTGACTGTCGCGCTTGGCGAACCTGCGATCAGCAATGTGGAGATCCTCGGGCTGTTCTCCTCCATTGGGGCGCAGATGGATGAAATGGCCCATGCGGTTTTTCCCGCTGACGAACTCCGGGAAATGGGATCCGATGAAACTTACTCCCTCAATCTGTATGCGCGGCAGGCCTTTCTGGATCGCAATCCGGATCTTGTGGCGACCCTCCGTGCCAATGAGGATCGGCTGCGCGAGGTCTACGCGCAAGGGGAGGAACAACTGTCCGCACTCCAACGAAATATGGGCAGGGTAGACCACAACTCACCCCAAATGCAGGCGATTCAGGCTGAATACGCCGCCGTGAGTTCGGGCATGGCGATCATTGACTCGGTGTTGAACGTCGGATGATTGTGCTGGCACCCCGGGGTTCGGCAACGTCCCCGGGGCTTGTTCCCGTATGGAAGAGCTTTCAAACCCGAAAGGAATGTTCATGAATGCAAGCGAACTTGTGACCATGCTTGGCGCGCAACTGGGCGTTGATTTGCGTCTGAGTGAAAGCGGAACCTGCCGAGTTCTTTTTGACAATGAGAGTGTGGATTTTGAACAGACTGGCGATGCCCTGTACATCATGGCCGATATCGCGTCCGCCTCGGGGCGGGAAGACGCCTTCCCCCGCCTGCTGGCGGCCAACTGCCTGGGCCGTGAAACAGGCGGGGCGTGCATTGGCGTCGACACGATCCGTGACGTTTTCACGCTGCATGTCGTTATGTACGGCGATACGCCCTATGAGGTTTTTGAGGCGCAGTTGACCTTGTTCATCAAAGCGTTGCGCTATTGGAAGGAGTGGCTTGCCCTGCCGGCTTCGACCTCCCCGGCGGACACAGCCGCCGCGGGGAGCGAGTTTTCGCCTTACGCTACTACGGGCATGATCAGGGTTTAACGCGCCCGGCCGCCTTGCCATACGGAGAGCATTTTCGCATGGTGCGCGGAAATGCTCCTTCCGCGGCAGATCTCTGAAAACACCGCCCGCGAAACGGCGGCTGTCCGCTTTTGCAGTCGTCAGAGCGATTTCAAGGGTTGGGTTATGAGGGAACATTCGTCAAAAAACGTGTTTTTTGGCTCAGTCATGGCGCCTTTCGCGCCACGCCAGACTCGCGTCCGGCGGCAAAGGTCATTTATGCGCCGGATGGGAGAACATAGCGGGGCAGGAGCACAAAAACCGCCCCCCGCGCATTGAGATTGCCCGCAACCCGTTCCGCCTCCGGGCCGTGGCCACAGAAGAGGTCCACCCTATGCCCGCGAATGGCCCCGCCCTTGTCCTGCGGCAGGGTGAGGGCATGGAAGGAAACGCTTTTTCCCTGCTCAGCAGGCAGATCCACAGACATGAATGCGAGACAACCATTGGGAAGCGCCTTCTGATCTGTGGCCACGCTCACCCAGGGGGTGAGCGGACGTCCCATGCTGCCCTGGGAAGGTTCGTCGGACAGGCGGAAAAAGACGTAACTTGGATTGGTGTCCAGGAGGGCGTCGCGCTCTGCGGGATGCCGGGCGAGCCAGTCCCGGATGCTGTCCATGCTGATGCCGTCGGCCGGGAGGTGACCGCGTTCTCGCATGATCCGGCCAAGCGAGACGTACTTTCGGCCGTTCTGACCGGCGTAGAGCGCGTGCCGCACTCGTCCGTCGGCGTATCGCAGACGCCCTGATCCCTGAATATGCAGAATGAACACTTCCACCGGATCGTCCGTCCAGGCTATTTCCAGCCCGCGTCCGGCCAATGCGCCCTTGCGGTCGATTGCGTGTCGGGTATGGAACGCCTTGCGGCGATTTTTGCGGGAAAGTTCCGGCGGCTTTGAGTACAACGGATGACGGAAACGGTTGGTGCGCACCGGCGAGGCGGCGAGTTCGGGTTCATAATAACCGGTAAAGCCGAAATCGGGTCCCACACGGTACCAGGTGAACGCGGAGGCGAGCAGTTCCGGTTCGGCGTCAAGGCGGGGCAGGAGCGCCTTGAAACGCGTGAGCGCTTCGGCCATGTCGCCGTAGGAAACGGGGCGATCCCATGCATGAAAGAGCACCTGCTCCTGCGGCTGACAACGCACATACGCCAAGCTTTGTTCTACGGCGAACGCCATGTCGTTCCAGGAGGCAAGTTTCTGCCGGCCGGCTGAGAGCAGGCCGCACAGTCGTTTCGCTTCTTCTTCACGCACTGGAAAGATGCCGGCGTGCGTTGCCGGCTCAATGACGACAGGCTTGTCTGCCGCCGACGGCAGAGGCGCGGGCTGGCGTCCGCCGCACGCCGTGCACAGCAGCACGGCAAGACACGCAGTGAGGAGACGGAATGGGCAGGACGAGAGGATCACGACACGCTATGGCCGGGCGGGCCGGCCCCACAAATCAAGGCGCGGTTCCGCCTCCATGAGATCTTCAAGGGACACGTCCACCGTCTGCGGACCTGCCGCCCAAGGGGCTACCTGATACGGCTGGAAATAGATCCTCACTCCCGAAGGGATCAGCGCGAGGCTGGAAAAGTTGTCCGCATCCGGCGTGGTGCCGCCGCGCAGCATATCTTCCACGCGCATATCCCCCAACGATTCGGAAAGGCTGTTGTATGAGCAGACGGACATATGATTGAGCGCGGTTTCCAGATCCTTGAACAAATCGTGGATATCCACGGGCGCGCCGTCGTGCAGATCGTATGTTTTGGTGATGATATCCAGGTTGCCGTGCGCGCCGCCGGTAAATGTACCCACCTCCCATGCGATGCTGATCGCCCGGTCCGAGGGGCGCGAGATCGTGTAGGTGGCCCGCAGTTCGTACGGCATCTCTTCCTCTATCGGTTCCTGCGCGTAATCATTTTCAAAATTCCGCGCCAGTTGCTGCGCCCAGGCGCTGATGTCGGCGTCCGCGCGCGGCTGGCCGATAACGGGGTATTGAATCTCAATGCGCAGTTTGTCGGTCTGCTTGCTGATCATTTCGTTACGCACGTCCGCAGCGGCTGCAAGTTGGGGGAGAAGCAGGCCCAGAAGACAGGCCAGAAACAGACGAAAAGAATATGCCATGACGGATCCCTGCCTTCAAACGATCGGAGCGGCCTTGGGGCCAAAACGGCGATTACCGTGACACGGCTTTGTCTGCTTGTCCAGTATTTGATTGCACAAATTCGGGGCAGCCCCACAGGAAGCGTCTGCCCTGTGCGCATTCCGTCTTGCCCCCGGCATCCTTCACAACCCGTTTTGTGAGCGCCTGCAACTCATTGCGTCACTTCCCTTTGGGGAATTCATGAGGATCGCTTTGTCGAAAACGCGCTCTTTCCGGGAACGATCCTGCACAACAATGCACGCATGGGTGTGCGGGCATTGTTGTGCAGGCAGATATGAAGAATGCTGACGCCCCGGGCCGATCAGTCAGGCAGGCGCGAGACAAGATCCGGCTCATTTTCAATGAGGGGGAACAATCCGCTTATTTCCTGCGTCTCCATTTGTTTTTGGACGTGGGGAGCAGGGGAAAACAGATAAATGCGGTGTCCCTTGCCTCTGGCGACTGCGGCGGAAGCGATCACCGCGCCGATGCCGGCCGCATCCGTTTTGCCGACTTTGGACAGGTCAAGGACGAATTCGCGCCGGTCGCGCACGGTGAAAAGCTTTCCCATATTGGCAGCAAGGTCTGTCGCGTTGTCAATGGTCAGATCGCCTGTGAGACGCACAAGAAAAAAGGGTCCAAGTTCCGCCGTGACGATGGGCATGGGAGGTCTCCGTTAACGGCATGAAGCCGCTTCAAAAAAAGCCTGGTAGGCCAGCTTGGTGGCGTAGAGATCCGCTTTGGACACAAGTTCAAAGGGGCTGTGCATGGAAAGTACGGCTGGCCCCATATCTATGGTGTCCATTCCGTAGGCCGCGAGGTAAAGGGCTACAGTGCCGCCGCCGCCGAGATCCACCTTGCCGAGTTCGGCCATTTGCCAGGGAATGCCCCGCTGATTGAGGACGCTCCGCAGCCAGCCGATGTACTCGGGGTGGGCGTCGTTAGCGCCGTACTTGCCCCGCGAACCCGTAAATTTGGAAAAACTCGGGCCGTGTCCGATAGTGGCGGAGTTGAGCTTTTCGTGCAGATCCTGCCAGTCGGGGTCGATAGCCGCATGCACGTCCGCTGAAATCGCTTTGGAAGCCTGGAAAACATCGCGCGTCTTGGCGTCGGGTTCCCATGTTTCCACAAGATCGCGCATGCAGTATTCCATAAAGCGCGACTGCGCTCCGGTTGAACCTTCCGAACCGATTTCCTCCTTGTCCCAGTAAATGAGGCAACATGTGTGCTCAGGCGCTTCGGCATCAAGCAGCGCCGCCAGGGAGGCGTACACGCAGACGCGATCATCCTGGCCGTAACCGCCGATAAGCGCGCTGTCCAGTCCTACGGCGCGCGCCGGCCCGGCCGGGACGACCTGAAGCTCCGCAGAAAAAAGATCCTCCTCCCGGACGCCGTACCGTTCGTGAAGCAGGCGGAGCATGCGCGCCTTGACCTGGTCCTTGGCCTTGTCAGCGTCGCCCGTCTGCTCTTTTTTTTCCGCGCCGTCAGCTTTTTTTTCCGGACTGTGCCCGAGAATGACGTTCAGCTTTTCGGCCTCAAAGGCATCTGACAGGGTTTTGCCCATCTCCTTTTGCGCCAGATGCGGGAGCAAGTCCGCAATGGTGAACACCGGATCGGACGGATGTTCTCCGAGGGAAACAGCAACCGTCGTGCCGTCTTCCTTGACGATGACCCCATGCACCGCGAGCGGCCGGGCCAGCCACTGGTATTTGCGGATGCCGCCGTAATAATGCGTTTTGGCCTGGCCGACGCCGACTTGTTCCAGAAGAGGGCGCTGTTTGAAATCAAGACGCGGCGCGTCCGTATGCGCGCTGATCAGGCGTACCCCATCGCGCAACGGCTTTCTCCCGCGGCGGGCCACAAAGATCGCCTTGCCCCTGTAGTGCCGGAAGACACGTTCGTTTGCGAAATCCTCGCTGTACGACGCCGCGCGCAGGATCTGCGTGACGTTGTTTACGGTTTCCCTTTCGGTTTTACTGGCAGAGAGAAAGGCCATGTACCTTTCGGCCAGCTCGTCCATTTTACATTGCCGGTCGGCATAGACTTCCCAGCAGTTTCGGCTGGAGTAGGCAAGGTCGTTATTCATAAAGTGTTCCTTTAAGGGAGTGTTGTGCCAGAGCTTCCGCCACCAGTCGGGCTGCCATCGGGATTTCGGCGTCTGCAAGCGTTCTCGGATCCAGATGGAAGGCGTCGTCTTCCAGACGCCCGACAAGCGCCGGATCTCCGTGCAAAAGCCGATTTTTCAGCTTTTCAGGCGAGCAGACGGCGGTGTCGAGACGGACAAGAACAGTAGGCAGGGGCCGTTCGGGAAACGCGCCGCCGCCCACCCGCGATTCGCCGGGCACAAGGCGGAACGAGATTTCCGAATCCCTGCAACGACGGCGCAGACAGGCCGCAAGGCGTGCCGCCCGGCGGCGGATTTCGTCATGCGGCAGGGCAATCATGCGCAGGACGGGAATACGTTCGCGCGCAAGATCCTCGTCGAGATAGAGGCGCAGAGTCGCTTCCAGCGCGGCCAGGGTCATTTTGTCAATGCGCAACGCCCGGTTGAGAGGATTTTTTTTGATTTTGTCGATAAACGCTTTTTTGCCGACGATGATTCCCGCCTGGGGCCCGCCGAGCGTTTTGTCGCCGGAAAACGTGACCACATGCGCTCCCGCCGCGATGATCGAGCGGACTGTCGGCTCTCCGCACAAGCCAAGGGACGTGAAATCGATCAGGCTTCCGCTGCCGAGATCCTCAATAAGCGGCACGTCATGCTGTTCGGCAAGAGTGGCCAGTTCCGACACGGAGACGTCGCTATGAAAACCGATAATACGGTAATTGGAAGTATGGACACGCATAAGCGCGCTTGTGCGTTCGCTGATGGCTCGTTCGTAATCGTGTGGATGCACGCGGTTGGTGCAGCCTACTTCGCGCAGAGTCGCGCCGCTTCGCTCCATGACTTCGGGGATGCGGAAGCTTCCGCCGATTTCTACAAGCTGCCCTCTGGCGATGACGACTTCGCCGCCCGCGCAGAGTGAATCAAGCGTGATGAGAACCGCCGCCGCATTGTTGTTGACCACAAGGGCCGCTTCGGCTCCTGTCAGGCGGCGGAGCAGATCTTCCACATGGCTGTACCTGCTGCCGCGCTGGCCGGTTTCCAGGTTCAGTTCAAGGTTGGAATACCCCTTGCAGGCTTGATCGACAGCGACAACAGCCTCTTCCGCCAGTACGGCGCGTCCCATGTTGGTATGGATGATCACTCCGGTGGCGTTGAGCACGCGGCGGAAGTGGGGGCGCGCTTCGGCCCGGATGTGTTTGAGGAGGGCCGGCTTCAGATTTTCAAGGGACAGCTCCAGCGGAGCGGTTATTTCTCCACGGCGGATCGCTTCGCGCCGCGCCTCCAGAAAGGCATGGATCGCATCCCGCGCAAGAGAACGCGGCACGGCCCGGGCGTCAGGCGCGCCAGCCCACGCTGCAAGGCAGGCGTCAACCGAGGGCAGGGAGCGGAACAGGCCATGTTTTTCCACCATCGCTTTTCCTTGAAAGGGATGTGTGAGGCTTGCGTCCGGTAGAGTCATCTGTCCATTTGTGGGGAAGCGGGGACGCTTTCCTCAAGCCGATTGGGGTAGAGTGTAAAAAACTCGCCGAGCAAATACAAGGAGCCGCACAGAACCACCGGCTGCTCTGCGTCGGCCGGCTTCGTCATGGCTGCCGCGTCAAGCGCGAGGCGCAGACGCTGGGCCGGCACGGCGTTTGATCCAAGTTCTTCCGCCAGAACTTCCCCGCTCATGGCTCGTTCGTTATCCTGAATGGTGGGGGTGAACACGGGCGAATTGCCGGCAATGCGGCGTATCAGCGGCAGCATCTCTTGCCGGTTTTTATCGGCCAGACACGAGAAAATCACGGCACGCGGCCGGATACGGGCTTCTTCCAGCGCGGCCGCAAGCGCATTCAGGCCGTGCGGATTGTGCGCGCCGTCAAGAATGATCGGAGGAAGACCGGCGTCTGCCGGTATGAACTGAAAGCGTCCGGCCAGGCGGGCGTCGGCAAGCCCCTTGAGCGTAGCCTCTCTGGTCAGTCGCCAGCCTCTTTCCGCGCACAGGAATTCCCATGCCGCCAGAGCCAGGCGGGAGTTGGTTATCTGGTGCGGTCCCGCCAGCCCCAGGCGGGGAATGGAAGCGGGATCGGAAAGCTCAAGAAGGCCGAAAGGCAGGGCGCGTGGTTCAACGGCAACAAACGGAACCCCGCTTTCTTCCGCGGCGCGGGCCAGACAGTCCAAGGCCTCGCGTGGTTGCGGGCCGGTCAGCACAAAGCTGCCGTTGGGCATGGGCCGGATGGCCCCGGCCTTGTCGGAGGCAATGGCCCCGATGGTGTGACCCAGCACATTTTCGTGATCCATGGCGATGGGCGTGTAGCAGAGAAGCTGCGCGGGAGCGGCCGTCGTTGCGTCGTACCGCCCGCCAAGACCTGCTTCAAGCACGGCAAGATCCACATGTTCTTCCGCAAACGCCAGCAACCCCGCGGCAGTCAGGAACTCGAAATAGGTCAGATCCGGAGCGGCTTCATGCACGCGGGAGGCCAGAGCCGTCCAGCGTTTGGGCGAAAGCATGGCCCCGTTGATGCGGATGCGTTCCCGCGGGGTCAGGAAATGGGGCGACGTGTACAAGCCCGTTTTCAGACCGTGGGCCGTGGCCAGAGAGGCGAGAAAGGTCGAAGTGGACCCCTTGCCGTTCGTTCCCACAATATGCACAACAGGATACGGTGTTTCTGACAGAGCAAGGGCGCGGAGCGCCCGCCGCATGCGATCCAGCCCAAAGTCCATGTGGAAAAGGCCAAGGTGATCCAGATGATTTTGCACCTGTTCGAATGAATGGAAAATCATGAATTCCCCCTGTTCCACGCCGCGGATCGGATCGCTTGAAGCCGTGATGCCGCAACCAGGGTCAGACCTCATGAAAACGCCGCCCGCGAAAAGCCGTTTTTTTCAGTCGGCAAGACGAAAGGCGAACAGTGGCCGAAGCTGTATTGGGCATACCAAGGTCAATGTTGGCCTTGCGAGGCCGCCGGACGTACCAAGGCGGCCTTGGAGCAGGCGGATTCATGAGGGCTGACCCTAAAGCCCTCGCCTCTTCATACCGCTGTTCACTCCAGAGAACAAGGCTCTTGCATCATGTTGAAAAATAACGAGTCATGTGTCTCCGGCGGGTTGCGCTTCCTGCCGCCCCATTTGCGGATATCCTCGGAATAGGGTATGAAGAAGATCTTTTCTGGGGTCAGACCGCATGAAAACGCCGTTCGCGAAGAGCCGGTTCTTTCCGGTCGGCACGGCGCAAGACAAACAGGGGCCGAAGCTGTGTTGAACGTGCCGCACGGTCAATGTTGGCCTTGCAAGGCCGCCGGGCGTACAAAGGCGGCCCTGGAGCAGGCGGATTCATGAGGGCTGACACTAGGCGTATTCACAGTCCTCTGCCTGCGTCAAAAAGGCTTTTTATTCCGGTCAAGTGCCATAAGAGTACATTCCCTTCATAAAAAGCCTTTTTTCCCTGGCGGAGAACAACATTTCTCGTAGGGTGAACACGCCCTAAGCGACTTTGTATCTTTCAGGTCAGCCATGAACGACATCGCACTTTTCTCCTCGGGGCCGCGTTCGCGTGGCGGGCGGCGCATGCTTGTACTTCTTGCTTCCGACACGCTGACGCTTTTGGGCGTGATGCTGGCGGCCTTTGCCGCGCGCGAGGCCCTGGGCGGGACTGTCGCTCCTTCCACGCACGTCCCCCTGCTGTTTTTTCTCTTCATTGCACCGTGCAGCAATTATTTCACGGGATTGTACGATTCTCCGCCGCCGGCCCCGCCGGAGGAACTGCGGAGTCTCGCCTTTTCCACCTCCCTTGCGTATCTTGGCATCGCCATATTTCTGGTCATGGGGCGGGGCGAACAGCCCTCCCGGCTGGTTTTTGCCGGCGCATGGCTGGTAAGTCTGCCTCTTGTGCCTCTGGCACGCTGGCAGGTTCGGCGGATGTTCGCCGATCGGCTCTGGTGGGGGACGCCCGCCGTGCTTTTCGGCCGCGGAGAGGTGCTGGCCAGGCTGGGTTCCTACCTGATTTCACACAAGGAACTCGGGATCAAGCCCGAAGTTCGCGTGACCGGCTTGCCCGCTCCCCTGGACGCAGGCGACACATGCCCGGGGGAGGATTCCGAAGTTTCCGGCGATCTGCCGCTGTTGCGTTCGGAACAGCAGGTGATCGCGTTTGCCGATCGATGCCCGTACGCCTGCGCCGTTGTTGTCGTTTCCGAAAAAGACAAATGGCACAGGGAGATTGAAATCGCCGCGCGTCTGTTCAGTTCGGTTCTGCTTGTTCCGGAATCGTTCGAAGATCTGCCTTTCTGGGTACGGCCTGTGGAAATCGGGCGTATCTGCTGTTTGCGCGTTCGACAAAATCTTCTGGATGCACGGCGGCTTTTTCTGAAGCGGAGCATGGATCTCATTTTGTCTGTTGCTGGTGCGGTGCTGATATTGCCGCTGTGCTTGATCATCGGCGTGTGCATTCGCCTGGAGTCCCCGGGGCCGGTTTTTTTTCGGCATGATCGCATCGGCCGTGGGGGGCGGGTGATCCGCATTTTGAAATTCCGCACCATGGTCAACGACGCGCAAGAGGCGCTGGCCAGACATCTTGCGGCCAATCCGGATCTGCGCCGGGAATGGGAAGCGGATCAGAAATTGCGGAATGACCCGAGAATCACCCGGGTGGGGGCAGTGCTCAGGCGGACCAGCCTTGACGAACTGCCTCAGCTCTGGAACGTGATCCGGGGAGAAATGAGCCTTGTCGGCCCTCGTCCCATTGTCCAATCCGAGGTGGAGCGCTATGGCGCCGCCTTCACGGCGTACAGCCGGGTGCGTCCGGGCATCACGGGGCTGTGGCAGGTCTCCGGCCGCAATGATCTCAGCTATGACACACGGGTTCGTATCGATCGGTATTACATCAATAACTGGTCAACGTGCCTTGATCTCGTGATCCTTGCCAAAACCGTGCCTGTGGTTTTCGGCAAGAAAGGGGCGTATTAGGGGCAGACCTCCTTGCCCCGCCTGCTGCAAAGCCGCGCCTTTGCGCCCGGCAGCGTTGCGGGGCAACTGTGTACCGGCGGACATATGCCTGCTTTTCGTGGCGGCGTTTCTCCGAGACTGCCCCTGAATTTCCTCAATCTCCGGGGCGTTCACTTGTGCGGCAATGCCGCGTCAAGCGCACGGAGTATGGCCTGCAACAGGGCGGCGCGGTTCACATGCGTTCCTGTAGCGAGACGGAGCGAGGTGACGCTTTCCCGCAGGATCGGGGGAAAATCCGCCTCGAGGGCATTGACATTAAGCCCCACCCCAAGAATCAACCAGGTCACTTCGTCCACTTCTGTTCCTGTTTCCACCAGAACGCCGCAACATTTGCGGCCGTTGATCAGCAAGTCATTGGGTTGTTTGACCTGAACCTTCACTCCTGTCGTCTGTCGGACCGCTTCCCCCACAGCGGCCAGCAACATCAGGAGAAAATCGGGAACAGCCTCGGCCTTCAGATCCGGCGGCAGGGAACCTGTGCCCGGACCGCCCGGCACAGCGCCCCTGTCACGCGGCGCTCGCAGCAGGACGGAGAAGGCAAGGCTCCCGGGCGAGGTAAACCACTCCCGTCCCCGCCGTCCCCGCCCGGCTCGCTGGCGATCCGCAACAACAATGCTCCCGTCTGGAGCGCCGGACGCCGCAAGCGCGGCAGCCTCCTGATTGGTTGACGCCGTTTCCTTCAGCCATAACCACTTTCCCTGACCAATGACGCGTGTGTGCAGGTCGTGTCGTATTGTCGCTTCGGTGTACGCCTCCCCGGGCAGTAAATGGTACCCACGACGTGGCGCGGCTTCGATTTCATGCCCTTCATCTCTTAATACAGCTATATGCTTTGCGATCGCTGCTCTGCTCATACCGAGCTCGCGAGAAAGAGCCTCGCCCGAGCACCAGCCTTCGGCTGCAAGAAGAAGAGCAAGAATGCGCTCTCGAGTCGATTGTAAACTATTTATTTGGATATTTTTGGTTGACATATCTTTGCGATCCGGCATAGTTTGGCTTGCCGGCTTACGCCGACAGGGAGGTTTTCATGCATCTGTCACTTGTTCAGACGGCGCGTCGTTTCATGGCTGGAGAGGGGAAGCCCCTTTCCGTACAGGAGGCTTTGGAGCTTGCGGCGCTTCCGGCTTCTGACACGATGGATCTGTTTAGTGTGGCCGGTCTTGCCGCTGGCGTCAATGTTCTTCGGACGCGATCGTTCACTTGCGGCATCATCAACGCCAAGTCCGGGCGGTGCCCCGAGAACTGTGCGTTCTGCGCACAGTCGGCCCATTACCGTACAGGCGCGCCCGAGTATCCGCTTGTCAATGGGGAGACGCTGTTGCGGCGGGCGGAAGAACTGGCCGCCGCCGGGGCGGCGCGTTTTGGCATTGTGACCAGCGGAACGGCCCTGAATGAGCGTGAACTGGATGCCTTGTGCGCGGCCGTGCAACGTATCACGGCTGAAGTGGATATCCGCGTCTGCGGCTCTTTGGGGCAGTTGAATGCGGAACGGGCAAAGCGCCTTGTCCAGGCCGGCATGCGCCGATATCATCATAATCTGGAGACAGCGGCCTCATTTTTCCCAAAGATTTGCAGCACCCACGATTATAAGGAGGATGTGGCGAGCCTTGCGGCGGCACGAGCCGCCGGCCTTGAGATTTGTTGCGGCGGCATCTTCGGCCTGGGTGAAAGCTGGGCGCAGCGGGTGGAGTTCAGCCATACATTGGCGGAACTTGATGTGGACGCCATTCCGGTAAACTTTCTGACGCCCATTCCCGGTACTCCGTTGGAAGGCGCTCCCCGGCTTCGGCCTGGGGAAGCATTGCGGATTTTGTCCATCCTGCGGCTGATGCATCCTGGGCGCGACATTATTGTGTGCGGCGGCCGCGCGGCTGTGCTGGGGACATGGCAGCCCTGGATTTTTGCCGCCGGAGCCAACGCCATGATGACAGGCAATTACCTCACCACTGCGGGCAACGCCTTTGCCGCGGATCGCGATCTGCTCAATGAACTTGGCCTACTGCCTGAACAGCGGGGCAAAGATGGAAAACCGGAGCGCCCCGGCGGAGACGAGTGACATGCTGAAAGGATGTTTTATTACCGGATCGGATACGGACGCCGGGAAGACCGTGGTCACCGCCGGCCTGCTCGCCGCGTGCCGCGCGTTAGGAGCGGACGCTCTGGCCGTCAAGCCCGTGCAGACAGGGTGTTCCGTTTCCGATGGGGTCATGACCGCTCCGGATATTCTTCGCTATCAGGAACTGGCTCCCGGCGCACAGACGCTTGTCCTGGAAACTCTTGAGGCCGTCTGTTCGCCCTGTCTCGCGGCCCGGCTGGCGGGCGCGCAAGCGCCTGCCGTTCACGGGCTTCTTGCCAGATTGGAACAGGAGCTTTCCCCGGTTGCGCGACAAGGGCGGGGAATCGTGCTGGTGGAGGGAGCGGGCGGCCTGTTCGCGCCGTTGAATCCTCGGGAGACAATGCTTGATCTCATACGTGCATTGCGTGCCCGCCATGATCTGCCCGTACTTCTTGTTGCCCCCAACCGTGTCGGCTGCATCAACCATATACTGCTTTCGCTGGAAGCGTTGGAAGCGCGTTCACTGCGCCCCCTGGGGCTGATCCTGACGCGGACGGGAGAACTGGAACCGGCCATCGCGGAAGACAACCACGCTGTCACGGCCGAGCACGCGCGCCGTTTCGGCGTGCCGCTGCTGGCTGACATTCCGTACCTGGCCGCCCTGGGTGATCCCAGGGGCAACGATATCGCCATTGCCCGCGCGGAGTTGGCGCGTTGTCTGCTCCCGGCCGCGAAACTGCTCCTTGCGGGGCGCGACGCGGCGGGCGGGGAGCCGAAGCGGGAGGCCGAGGCTGTTTCTCTCCACTCCGGCAAGCGTGAAGTTTGTCTGCCGCCGGAAGAAGTTCTTGCCATAGATCGCGATCATCTGTGGCATCCCTACACCTCGGCTCTGCATCCTTTGCCGGTGCGTGAAGCCACCTCCGCGCGCGGCTGCCGCATTCGCCTGCGGGACGGCCGGGAACTGGTGGACGGCATGTCGTCCTGGTGGTGCGCGATCCACGGATACGGACATCCAGCCCTGGTCGCGGCGCTTCAGGACCAGGCGGCGAAAATGTCCCATGTGATGTTCGGCGGGCTTACGCACGAGCCGGCCGCACGTCTCGCCAGGCTGCTCCTGCCTCTTTTGCCGGCCGGCCTGAATCGTTTGTTTCTGGTCGATTCCGGCTCTGTGGCGGTGGAAGTGGCCATAAAAATGGCGTTGCAGTACTGGCGACTTGCCGGGCGGCCGAAAAAAACGCGCCTGCTCGCGCTGCGGGGGGGCTACCACGGCGACACGACAGGCGCTATGTCCGTATGCGATCCCGTCACTGGTATGCATACGCTTTTTTCGGGCGTGCTGTGGCGGCAGTATTTTGTGGAACGGCCGTCCTGCCGCTTTGACGCGCCCTTTGATCCTGCGTGCATGGTCGCCGCCGAAACGCTGTTTGCCGAAAGAGGGGAAGAGATCGCGGCGGTCATTCTCGAACCTGTTCTCCAGGGAGCCGGCGGAATGTGGATGTACCATCCGGAATACCTGCGCCATATGCGCGCGCTGTGCGACGCGCATGACGCCCTGCTGATTTTTGATGAAATCGCCACGGGTTTCGGGCGGACCGGCGTCTTCTTCGCGTCGGAACACGCGGGCGTCGCCCCCGATATTCTTTGCCTGGGCAAGGCCCTGACAGGCGGCATGATGAGCCTTGCCGTGACGGCCGCTTCCGAAGGGGTGGCGGCAGGGCTTTCGCGCCGGCCGAACGCGCCCGGTCTTCCGGATGCCGGCGGCGTCTTCATGCATGGCCCTACCTTTATGGGCAATCCATTGGCGTGCGCTGTGGCGTGTGCAAGCGTTGAAACCTTGCTGGTCTCTCCGTGGCAGGCGCGTGTACAGGCCATTGAAAGACAGCTCCGGCGGGAGCTTGAACCGTGCCGCGCCTTCTCGGGAGTGGCTGACGTGCGCGTTCTCGGAGCCGTTGGCGTGGTGGAAATGCGTAATCCTGTGGATGTCGCCGTACTTCAGGATTTTTTTGTGGATCGCGGCGTTTGGATTCGTCCCTTTGGGCGGCTGATATATCTGATGCCGCCCTATGTCATCGACGAGGACGAGTTGTCGCTGCTCACGGCCGCCGTTGCGGACGCAGCTCGCGTGGTTTCGCAGGCTGGAGACGCATGAGGGCTGGTCCACCCTCCATCTGACGAGACAGAAGGGCAGAATAATGGGGATGACGGTTTTTTTTCTGTACGGCGCGCTGCTGTTGGCGCTTGGCATTCACGATGCGATCCGGGCGCGCGCGGCCGCGCGCGGAGATGGGACAATCTCGGTTGCAGACGACTATTACGTCAACGGACGTCGCTCGGGCAGCGCTCAGGTGGCTTTGTCCATCGTGGCCTCCTGCGTCGGCGGCTCGGCCACCATCGGTATGGCCGGCCTGGCCTGGGAAGTGGGACTCCCGGCGATTTGGTGGTTGGGGAGCGGCGCTTGCGGGCTTGCGCTTCTTGTCCGTTTCATGGCGCGAAAAATTCGGGAGAGCGGAGCGCGGACCATGCCGGAACTGGTGGGCATCTATCTGGGATCATCCGCACGGCCGCTTGTGTCGGGGATCATCCTTCTGGCCTGGGTCGCCATTCTGGCAGCGCAGTTCAGCGCCATGGCCGCGATTACGGCCACGCTCACCGGCTTTTCCCAGGAACGCGCCATGCTGACAGGCGCGGTGCTCATCACGGGGTATGCCCTGCTTGGCGGACAGGCATCGGTGATCCGCAGCGACGTCGCGCAGTATGTCCTCCTTGCGGCTGGTTTCGTTCTGACGCTGGCGTTTCTGCTTGTCTCCCGCCCCGAGCCGTTTGCCGCCATGAAGTGGGAAGTTCTTTCACCGGCGTTTCCGCCGCTCACGCTTCTGCGTTATCTGCTTGTTCTTGGCGGCAGTTATGTGGTGTGTCCGATGCTTTTCGGCCGCCTTCTCAGCGCGCGCGACAGTCGGGCGGCCGCGAAGGGCGGCGGTTGGGCCGTGGCCGGGCTTGTCCTGACCGCTCTCGTCATTGTCCTTGTGGGCGTCGGCTGTCGCGGGCTTGTGCCGGAGGGATCCTCTGCGGATCAGGTTCTCCCGGCGCTGTGCGGGCTTCTTCCTCCGTGGCTTGGGCTGGCGCTGATGCTCGCGCTTTTGAGCGCGGTCCTTTCCTCGGCCGATTCCTGTTTGCTGACGGCGGCGACGGTGTGCTGCAACGATCTGGCGCGGCGGGACAACGTGGCGTTCTGCCGGGCGGCGGCCTTGTTGATTGGCGTGGCGGGTTTTTTCCTTGCCCGGGAGGGGCAGGGCGTCCTTGCCTTGCTGTTCATGGCCAACGATGTGTATGTGTGCGGCGTGGTGCTCCCCGTATTTATCGGGATTGTGGGCGGGCCGCGTTCCGTGCGGCCTGGTCTGGCGTGCGCCGCCGTGCTGGCCGGCGGCGGTCTTGGCCTGTGTTCGGCCCTGACCGGTAACGTGGGCTGGGCTTACGGCGGCCTGATCGTGTCGCTGCTGCTGAGTCTGGCGGGTCTTGCGGGGAATACCCCCATGCGGAAAACCGCTGCAAGGGGCGCGTAAAAAATCGCCTCATCCTTTTCGCCAGGGCTGACGTACAAGATGCGTCGGCCCTGATCCTGCATTGACCTGGACTCCCGGGTGCGCTAAACGATACAAGAAACCATTTCATACATGTCTTCTTCCGACGGGCGAAGGCCTGAGACGGCGGCAATGCCGCCGGCGGTGAGCCGAAAGCGTACTTTTCGGCGCAGCAGGGTGGCACAAACAAGGCAACATGTCGTCCCGTGCCAGTAGGGGGGCGGGAGTGCGGCGTTTTGCGGACTTGAACAAGGAGCTGTTCCATGTCGAACGCGCGGCCGAAATTGAGTTTGCCCGCTCAGATGGTTATCGGGCTGGTGGTGGGGGTGCTTGTCGGGCTGGTGGTTTCCGCCGATGTGTGCGGAACATACTTCCGCCCCCTGGGGCAATTGTTCATCACGTTGATCCGCATGGTTGTGGTGCCTCTGGTGCTGGCGACCATCATTGCCGGCGCAGCCGGCATTCATGATCTGGGCAAACTCGGACGCGTAGCGGTCAAAACGCTTGTGTACTACTTCGCCACAACGGCTGTCGCGGTGATCATCGGGCTTGTGCTTGCCAACATCACGCAGCCGGGCATAGGGCTTGACCTCTCCACCGAGGGCCTCAAGGCGGCTTCGGTGACCCCGCCGAACCTCATTCAGACCCTTCTGAACATTGTGCCCATGAATCCCATGGACGCGCTGGCCAAGGGCAACATGCTCCAGGTCATCTTTTTTGCCGTGATGTTCGGCTTTGCCCTCAGCTCTCTCGGTGAATCCGGCCGGCCGCTTCTGCGCGTGTTCGAGCTGATGGGCGAAACCATGATCCGGATGACCAACATCGTCATGATGTACGCGCCCATCGGGGTGTTCGGCCTCATGGCGTTCACCGTCAGCCAGCATGGGGTTGCCGTGCTCCTGCCGCTGGGCAAGCTTATCGCCGTCATGTTCGCTGCGGCGATCATCCATGTCTGCGTCTGTTATATCCCGCTGGTGCGGGGTGTGGTCGGCATATCGCCGCTGAAGTTTTTCAAGGGGGTGGCCGAGCCAGCGCTTATCGCGTTCACCACCTGTTCCAGCGCGGCCGCACTGCCCAATAACCTGCAGTCGGTGCGCCGCCTTGGCGCGTCGAAGGGTGTGGCAAGTTTCTCCATTCCGCTCGGCAACACCATCAATATGGACGGCACGGCCATTTATATGGGCGTGGCCGCGGTATTTGCGGCCGAGGTGTACGGCATCCCCATGCCCATAGACAAGCAGTTGACCGTGCTTTTGATGGGCGTGCTGGCGTCTATCGGCACAGCTGGCGTGCCCGGCGCGGGGCTTATCATGGTCAGCATGGTCTTTACGCAGATCAATATTCCGCTGGAAGCCGTCGCTTTGGTGGCGGGCATCGACCGCATCCTGGATATGGCACGCACTTCCCTGAACGTGCTTGGCGACGCGACTGGCGCTCTGGTGGTCTCCCGTCTGGAAGGGGATCTGAACAAGGATCCTTTCCATGAAGGCGAAAAGACGGGCGCGCTGGGTACGGGAACGGAAACCTACGAAGGCTAGCACGTTTGGCGTAAAATAACCAAAAGTAATTTAAATATGACTCTTACCATCAGGCGCGAGCCTGATGCGGAGGCAAGGCCGCTGTGAATGAGCGGCGAGCCACCTGGGATCAAAGCCGGCGGGCGGTCCATGACCTCCCGCCGGTTTTGCGTGTGGAGAACAGCATCCTTACAAAATGGGCAACAACAAAAGAGTTCATCGACAGACGAACTGTCGATGTCGGTCTGGATCGTTGGGATCCGCATGATATTCGGGAGAGGATCTCCCGGGGAGGAATGGTTATGTGCACAAAAGGCGCTATGGGGAATCTTGTCAGCAAATACAGGGCGGTGCTCAAAAAGTGCGGCCTGCTCAATGTCTTCGGCTCGCTGGCTGTAGCCGGGGCACTGGTCATGGGTGGAACGGGAATGGCTGCCGCCGCGGATATTTCCTGGGATGGAGTTTCTGCTGATCTTACTGTCAATTCCGACTCGACGGTATCAGCAACAAGTATAAAAAATCCATCTCAACAATGGGATCGTATCGTTAGCGGGAAACACAAGCATAGACGTGGCTGGGATTCAAGGCGGCAGTCATGTGGATGCCGAAGCGGCGGGCGTACGCTTCCTTTCCCGCGCGACCAACAACCGCTATCTGACGGATGTTGATGAAGCTGTGTCACAATGGAAAGTGCGGCCAGAATGGCCACGAACCTTGTTCCGCACATGACCTGGGCCGCGCACAACGCGGCGGGATACGAGTTCTGATCCTCCACGTTCACAAAGGCTGTTCGCCGGACAGACAATCAGGCGGGCGGCCGCCCTGATTCTGCCTTCCCTCTGCTTCGTTCTTCAAGGCGCCTTGCCGTTCATGCGAACGGCGGCATGGCGTCACTCGGGCACTTGGGAAATCAGCACGGCGCCACCTGTGGCGTCGCGCAAGGCGGCGGAGAATGCCGGGATTTCCATATCCGGCAAAAGGATTTGGCAGGTGACATCCATACCGAAAGTTTCGTCCTCCACAACGGCATGGTGATCCGCGGCAAGGCGACGGAAGCGGGAAAGGTGGCAATAGTCGAAAATAACTTCAAGGCGCGCCAGGGTCATGTGCTGGCGCAGGGGGAGGGTGGCGAGGCCTTTTTGGACCATTTCCTGGTATGCTCGGACAAGCCCCCCTGTTCCCAGTTTGATCCCTCCGAAATACCGCGTTACCACCGCCGCAAGCTCGCCGACGGAACCGTGCAGGAGCACGGCCAGCATGGGGCGTCCGGCTGTTCCGTGCGGTTCGCCGTCGTCACTGTAGCCAATTCGGTTGGTGTCGCCGGGCGGACCGGCCGCAAAAGCCCAGCAGTTGTGTGTGGCGTCCGGGAATTCCTGGCGGATGCTTTCCACAAACGATCGCGCGGCGTCAATGGAGGAAGCGTGCGCCAGCGTCACGATGAAACGGCTGCGCCGGATTGTCTCCTCGCAGCGGTGTATTCCGTCTCCAGGCAGATCGGGCACAGCGTACATCCGGGGTTCTCCTGCGCGCTTCCCGAGTGTCCACAGGTCATTTCGTGAATCGTCTCAGGGGATTTATAGAAATTTTTTCTCGAAGAAACATCCTTTTTCAGGAACAATCCGGCAGGTATTGCGCGCATGGTCATGCACGAAATACCTGCGATGAGATAAAGGGAGTTTCGTCTACCGGCCGTAAATGGATTGCATCGTCATGACGATTGAGGAAAGGCGTTTTTCCCAGGTGTGTTCGGCAAGCACGCGCCGTCTTCCCGCCTGGGCGATTTGTTTTCGCTCCGCTGGATGGGCCAGGTAATAGGCGGCAAGCTCGGCTGCTTCTTCCGGCGTGTGATAGGCGATCACTTCCTTGCCCGGTTCCAGCAAGGCGTCCATTTGCTCTCGCCAATCGGTCAGCACGAAAGCGCCGGCTGCCGGAACGTCGAAAACGCGTTGATTCACCGCGCCCTTCATTTGCTGGCTTGTGCAGTTGAAGTTCACATCGGAGAACGGATATACCCGGGGAAGACCATCATAATAGGACACTTCCGGATGCAAATGCCAGGGTGCTTGAGTTTGAAAAATATCCTTCCATCCGGCATCCCCAACAATCACGGGATTGAAAGGAAGCATGGCTGCCGCACATTCCGCGCGATACTGCCGTGTAGCCTCCCAGGTGAGCATGGCCTCATATTCCAGGCGCAATTCATCTGTGGGCAACGCTTCATACGCACTGGCCCGGCGCGTGTCGTTCAATACAAAACGGCGGATGGAACGTTCCGGTGACGCCGTAAACGCCGCCGCCGTTTCCTGGTATCCTTCGAGCAATGCTTCAGGAAAATGATTTTTGCGCAGCTTTTGTTCAACCTTGAACACCATGGAGTTGCCCACAAAGGAAACTCGGGTGGGAAACAGGCGGGAAGGAAGTTTTTCGAGGCCGGGACGAAAACGATCCGGGTTGGTGCCGAGCGGCAGATAGCAGACGTGTTCGTAGCCTTGCGCGCGCAGTTCGGGGATATTGTCCGCATCCCAGGTGAAAAGGGTTGTCCAGGATGAAATAAGGTTTTTGTATAAATGAATGATCAATTGCGGATTGTCGACGAACCATGAGGCCAAAGGCAGTTGGAGCCGTTCCAGAAGATCTATCAGCACGCCTTCCCGATCTATGCCGAGATGGTTGAGCGTCAGGATGCAGTCTGGCTTGAACGTCAATACGTCGTGGAGCAGACGCGCGACAAATTCTGTGCCGCCCACTTCCTTGTCGTCAATGGTTAACAAGTGGTGAGCAATGCCAAGACGCTCGCAAGCAGCGGTGACTTCGCCCATCAAAAAGTACTTGCTTGTGATCAGCAGGAGGCGGGGCGAAGCTTCCCTGAAACGCGGTTGCACCGCCTTTCGCCAGAAATCAAACCGAGAACTGGCTTCGGCATGCCGGCGGATTTCCTGATACCACGGGCGATCCAGTCGAAAATAGAACGGATGAACCAGGGGGAGCAGGGGGCCTCCGCCGCAGTCTTCCTGCCAGGAGGTCAGTTCGGCCAGCGCCCGGGAGGCGTCCGGCCCGCAAATCCATCGGATACGCGGCGAGGCAAAACGCTGGCGAAGGCGGGTCAGCGCAAGGATATCGTCTTCCTTGTCCACAACCGCCACAGGAAGATCGTCGGGCGTGCGATCAAGCAGTTCACCGAGCGCATGCCCAAGCCCCCCCCCCAGCAGGACTGGCAGGCTGCCGCGCGCGGACAATTCCGCCTTGCCGGGCAAGGTCGCCAGAATCGCGCGTTCTCTTTCTGCTCCGCCGGAACCAAGCATCAGGATCGGGCGTGTCGCTGTCCCTTTGAACTGCGTCTCAACATCGACAAGGCTTCCATCCGCCGCCTTGTGTGCAACAAGAATTCGCTTCATCGTTTTACAGAGGCGCTGAGTTTGTCCGGGATCGGGCCGGTCACGATTTCATCATTTTCCAGGCGGAAGTAAACCCCTTCCTGGGGAGCGCTGACTTTGTAAGCGGCTCGTCCTATGGTGATTTCCACACCGGGGAAGACTGTCCCCATCACGATAAAGCGGCATCCCGAAGCCGCTGCTTCTTCCTGATACATTGTTTGCGACAAGGCTTCTTGCAGGTTGAGGAGCATTTGCCGTTTTTTTCGTGCGGCTTCCAGCTTGCGTGTGAGTTCGTTGGCATCCGGCGGCAGATGGCCCACAACGGCTTCATAATGGCTGATGCGCTCCGTGAGCACGCCAAGTCGTTTTTCAAACTGCTCTTTTCGCCGCATGAGATGCGGGTCATAGCCGAGATGCACGCCTGTGGGGGCCCCCGTTCTGTTGCCCGCATTGCCTTTTACAAGAATATGTCTGGCCGCGTGGCAGGTTCCGCCGATAAGCATGCCTTCAATGATAAGATCGCCCGCCACATATATTGAGGAATGAGCGCTGAAATTGTCCACCAGGAGTTTGCCGCGCGACCGCATTTCGATTTTTTCGGCAAAGGTCACACGCAAGCTTCCGCTTGAATCCAGCAGGCAGCGGTTTCCGGCCCCGCCCCGCGCGCCGCCTTCAACCTTGAGATCCTTCCGCGCGCGAACCTCCCCGCCTTCAACAATGCCGTGTACAAGCACATTGTTGGCCTGGACGGAAAACCCGGCCTTCACATCCTTGTGCACAACCGTATCACCGACAAAAAAAATGTTGCCGGTTTGAAAGCTCACGTCCGTGCGCACGTTCAGCAGGCGTTTGACGACAATTTTATCCTGATAATAGAAAACATAGCCGTTGGCATCGGCAAGAAGGTATTGCGGATGAGCCGGATCAATCCGTGTGTTCGCGCCCTGAGGCAGAACGGCCTCTTTCAGGATGAACCGGGGGAGCGGTTCTTCCACTTCCGCAAGAGGGACAAGTTCCGCAAGGATTTGTCCCTTGACGACGTTTTGCACATACCCCAGGTTATAGCAATCGGTGTCTCCTTGCCCGGCGGGAGTGGGACGGAGTGACTGGTAATCGAAATTTGGATCAAAATAGTGTCGGAGGTACATGTCCATAGCTAAACCAGACCTTGTAAAGTGGAGCATTTCAGTCTTGAAACGTCCGGGTACACGCAAAAAACATTGCCTCATGCACTTTTGCCGGCCGAAAAAGTCGGTTTTTCGCGGGCGGCATTGTATGAATCCCGATTTTCAGCGTGAAGCGGCGGCAAGCCGATCCGTTATCGTGTTTTTGATCCAGTTCTTATCAAACCAGTCAATGGGTTGCACTTCAATCCCGGCCAGCATGACGCCGAAGTGGAGGTGATCCCCTCCGGCCAGGCCGGTGGTGCCGGTGCGCCCCAGGGTGTCGCCTTTTTTTACAACGTCGCCCACCTGTACCATAATTTCGCTCAGATGCGAATAGAGCGTCTGAAGCCCGAGACCGTGGTCAACGACTACAAGGTTGCCGTAAATGCCGAGTGGTTCGGCAAAGACGACTGTGCCGTCGTTCGCTGCGGGGATCGGAGCATGCGCGACGGAAGCGAGGTCAAGCCCCATGTGCGTTTGGTGATCGATTTTCTGTCCATTGTACATGTAGGTTCGGTTGTCCCCGAAGTTGGCTTTGACCGCCGAACGCGGCAGGCGTTGAAAGGCGCCGCTCCAGAGGATGTTGGGCGCAGTGCGGCGGCCTATTTCCAGCAGCGTTTTTTCGTTGTCGGCACGAACTTCATTATTCATTTTGACGTACCGTTCAAGATTGGTGGAGGCTGTGGGAACCAGCGCCGTGAACGCGGGCATTTTTGTGTCCAGAAATCTGTCGCTGATGGTAAGCGTGTCAGAGCGGTACGCGCGTTCCATGGCGTTCACGATGACGCGCGTGCGCGTCACGTTGCCGGCAAGATCCCTGGCCACGATTTCCGGCGTGAACGCCTCCAGCGAATACTTCAGGGGAAAGGCGAAGAAACAGTAATACAAACCATTCGCCTGCCTGAACGCGGGGAAGAACATCTCCCCGAGCCGGATTCCCGTCGTGTCGACCTCTTCAGACAACGCATAGGCGATGGCGGTCACACTGCCGCGCCGCAGGGCAGGCGCTGTCGTGCGTACCTTTATACTTGGGGGGCGGGTGTCCAGATGCATGTCCCAGACTTTTGTCGTGACATTGCCCGAGCCGAAGCCGGCAAGAGCCGTATCGCGCGCCTTGATCTCCAGTTGAAACGGTCCATCGCGCAATCCTGTATTTTTCAGATTGAACGTCACTTTCTGGATCGGGCTTGCGCTGGTAAAGCCTCTTTCAAAAACAACCAGGGCATCCTCTCGTTTCCGTACGGAGACGGTAATTGAGCGGATATCATGCTTTGCGTCGGAAAGCGTGACCTGAATATCCTGATGTGGAGAAATCCGGCCTGTGTCGGGGATCATGACGATTTGGGGGCCGTCAAGATCATTCAGGAACAGGTATGCTCCGCCGCCCAGCGCAATCAAAACCAGAAGCGCCATGAGATAACCGAGAGTATGCCGACAGCCAGACATGCTTTTCCTCCGGGGCGCGGCCCCGCCTATGAAAGCAAATCATCCAGAAAGAATGTTTTTTCACCACCGATTCAGTTTGAAGACGACAGCGCGGAGCGCCGTCTCAAATACCCCTCAGCAGTGCAATGGCCAGACGAAGAAAATCCGCCTCGGTTACAATGCCGACAAGGATTTTCCTGTCGTCAAGAACAGGAAGGCACCCGTACTTGTTGCGGTACAGGATCTGCGCCGCGTCTGCCAGGAGGGCGTCTGTCGTGGTTGTGGTCACATCCGTGCGCATGATGTCCCCGACGAGGATGGCCGACTCGATTTCGTTCCTTTCCTCGCGCTTGATGTCCGCAAGGTGTGAGACCGCGCACTCAAGCAGATCTCTGTGCGTTACAAGCCCCAGAAAATGTTTTTCGCCGTCCGTGACAGGGATGTGTCGAATCCTCGCGAGATCCATGAGCGCACGCACGTCGCTCAGGGAATCGCTCTTGAGCAGTGTGAAGACCTTTGAGGTCATCAGCTCGCCAACATATAGCATGGGAGCCACCTTTGGAAAAGTCTGTTAGAGAGAACAGCATTGTTCCCTACAACTCATTTCATGATTCGGCCTGGCCGGATCATGGACTCATTCAGCCAAAAATCACACTTTCCGGCTGACGATCTTCCATCTTGAAATGCTTTCATTTCAAGTGCGGATTTATCGCCGCCGAATCGCCGCTCCCCGTCCGTCCGCCGGAGGGGCTGCCCGGTATTCCCGGAGTGACGTACCGATACGGCGGATCCTCTCACAGGAGGGCAGCTTGCGCAAGCGGGCGTTTCTCACGCCCATGTGCAGGCGCAGCAGGCATGATCCCCAGCCGTCCCCATTTGGGGGAGAGAGTGCCCCCCTGTTTGTCAAGTCGGCGGCAGTTTGGTAAGATGGGGTAAAGGTTATCCGGCAAGGAGAGCGGCACAGGCATTATGGGCTCATATATCGCTCCTGATTTCAAACGCCAGCGTCAGCGTATGGTGAATGAGCAATTGTTGAACCGGGGGATTTCCGATCCTGCGGTGCTGGACGCCATGTCGCGCACCCAGCGGCACCTTTTTGTTCCGGAAGCGTTGCAACCACGAGCGTATGATGATCATCCGCTCCCCATAGGTCATGGGCAAACCATTTCGCAGCCCTATATTGTGGCCTGCATGACGCAACTTTTGGAGGCGAGCCCCGGCATGTCCGTTCTTGAGGTGGGGACAGGCTCGGGTTACCAAAGCGCAATACTGGCCGGCATGGGGCTTGACGTCTTTACCGTGGAGCGGGTTCGCGAGCTTTATTTCCCTGCAAAGGATCTGTTCAGGCGTCTGGGGCTGCTCGGCATCCGTACCAGAATTGCCGATGGAACGCTGGGCTGGCAGGAAAACGCGCCTTTTGATCGCATCATCGTCACTGCAGGGGGGCCTGATATCCCATCCCCCCTTCTTGACCAGCTGGCTGACCCTGGGATTATGGTCATCCCCGTGGGGAAAAATCGACGCGAGCAACGCCTTGTGCGCGTTTTCAAGAAAGACGGCGGCATGACCGCCAGGGCGCTCGGCAACGTGACGTTTGTGGATCTTGTTGGAGATCACGGTTGGTAAGCGTGTTTCCCCGTTTCAGGGTGATACCGGAACTCATTAACAGAAGGCGCTCGGCGCTGGAGAACCCGCCATGTCCCAATCTTCTTCGGACACTCCCCGAAAGGGGATGAGCATCCCCGTGAGTGCGGCGTTGCAAAACAAAATGCTGACGACCAATCTTCAAGGCGTGCGTCACAAGCTGTTCATCATGAGCGGCAAGGGCGGCGTGGGCAAAAGCTCGGTGACAGTCAATCTGGCCGCCGCTCTGGCGGATCGCGGTCAGTCTGTCGGCATATTGGACGTGGATCTGCACGGACCCAGCATCCCCCGCCTGCTCGGCGCTTCCGCTCCGGTTATGGCCGATGGTCATCAGATGCTGCCTGTGCCGTGTGGGGAAAATCTTTCTCTTCTTTCCATGGATGCCTTCCTGCAGGACAGGGATACGGCCATTCTCTGGCGAGGACCCAAAAAAACAGGCGCAATACGTCAGTTTCTCACGGAAGTTCGCTGGGGAACTCTTGATTATCTGCTTATCGACTCGCCTCCCGGAACTGGCGACGAGCACATGACCGTGCTTGAAGCGATCCCCGACGCGGCCTGCATCGTGGTGACGACCCCGCAGGAGCTTTCTCTGGCTGACGTGCGTAAGGCTCTTGATTTTCTCCGCATCACGCATGCGTCCATTCTCGGGATTGTGGAAAATATGAGCGGCCTGGCGTGCCCTCACTGCGGAGGAGAAATCGATCTTTTCAAAAAAGGCGGGGGAGAAGCCCTGGCGAAATCGTACGGCTTGCCATTCCTTGGCGCTATTCCTCTGGATCCGGCCACCGTGGCGGCTGCGGATCAGGGCATTCCCATTGTGCGTCTGGCCGGGGCCTCGCCGGCCAAACAGGCGTTTCTTGATCTGGCCGACGCGGTGTTCCGGGCCACGACCTGAGCGGCGCATTTTGCTTTTCCGGTCTCTTGATGGTAGAAATGCCGGCGAGTCTTTCCAAAGCGAGTGCGCCCATGTTCAACTTGGCCAACGTGATTACGATCATTCGGGTATTTTTTGTCGTCCCCATCGTGGCGCTGCTTTACTTTGAGGGGCCGACGACGTGCCTGCTTGCCGCCTTTCTCTTTGTGTTGGCTTCGATCACCGATTTTGTTGACGGCCATATCGCCAGAAAGGAAAATATGGTGACCAACTTCGGGAAATTTCTCGATCCGTTGGCCGACAAACTGCTCATTTGTTCCACGCTTGTCATGTGTTCATCTCTGGGATGGATTCCCGCGTGGGCGACTATTGTCATCATTGCGCGTGAGCTTGCCGTGACGGGGCTGCGCGCCATGGCGGCGGACGAGGGGGTTGTGATCGCTGCTGACAAATACGGAAAAGCCAAAACCGTATTTCAGATCATCGCTCTTGTTCCGTTATTGATTCATTATCCACTGTTTGGCCTTGACGTGCAGCGCATTGGCCTTTTTGCGCTTTACCTGGCCCTCTTGCTGACGGTATTCTCGGGGGTGAATTATTTCTCCGGATTTCACAAGATATGGCTTGGAAAAGCGGAGGCGCGAAATGAACATGCGAACTGAGTCAGGCCGTTCGCGCATGCGCATACCTGTTTGGAAGATCCTCATTCTGGGCATTGCGCTTACGGTGAACGCGACCCTTTTTTCCCGGCTTGCATGGGGTCCGCAAAGCATCATCGCATACCGCGAACTTTCTGAACAGCAGACCGTGCTGGAGGAGAAGATAGCCGCGGCGGATGCGGATAACGCTGCTGTGAGCAAACAGATCCGCCTGCTTCAATCCGACGACAAGTATGTGGAAAAAATGATTCGTCGCCGGCTTAACTTTGTACGGGACAATGAAATTCTCTATCTGTTTTCGGACAGGGAGGACGCCTTCGGGCAAAGGGTTCACGCTGATGATGGCAAAAATTGAATGGTATCAGGAAATTCTGGAACAGGAACCGTCTTCCAGAACTTTTTTGCCTTTGGCCAAGCTGCTCATTGAGGCGGGTCAAAAGGAGGAAGCAGCCGCGACCTTGCGCCGGGGCCTGGAACGCCATCCCGATTTTCTTGAAGCAAAACTTGAGCTTATAAGCCTTCTTCATGAGCAAGCGGCTGCACAACCGGGCTGCGCGGAAGAGTGTGCGAGTGAAATCGGCAAGCTTATCAGTCTGCTGAAGTTGTATCCGGCGTTTTGGGATGCCTGGGCCGAAGCTGAGGGCGAAACGGATGCGGCCCTGGCCATACGCTTCCTGAGGCAGGAGATCGACTCGCCCGGTCTGGCGTTTCGCGATATCCTGCGGCGCGCCCTGGGTGACGCGCCGCAGTCGCCGGCGCGCGTTGCCGCCCCTGTGCCGCCGCCTTCCGCCGGGGGTTCGAGCGAGAGCGAGAAGGGATCTTCTGTCGACGAAGCGGGGAATGTTCCCCCGCGTCCTTTTGCGGTGACGCTTCCGGCAGACATATCCGGCGAGATCTCTTCCGTTCCTCCAACGGCTGAAGATGAGGGCCGTGTCACATTGCGCACCAGATCTATGGCGGAGGTGCTGGCGGAGCAGGGTGATATCTCCGGAGCTCTCGAAATTTATCAGGAACTGGAGGCCGCTGCTCCCACGCCGGAAGAAGCCGCCGTGTTGCGGGAGCGCGTTATGGCTCTTGCCGCTCAAATCAATGAGCGGCCGGATGCCGGCTCACGGGAAAAAAGCGAGAGGGAAGCGCCTGTTCCGGACACCGCCGACAAGGGTGCAAACGCCTCGCAAGATTCCGGGGGAGACAGTGGCGCTTCCCCTGTGACAATGTTGAACCTTCTGGAAACATTGGCTGATCGACTTGAAGCGCGGGCACGGACATAGCCTGTCTTTTGTGGAGGAAACGTCGTGTCTGTACGTACCTTGTTGCTGACTGCGGCTCTTGCCGGTTGTGTGGGATTGTCGGGAGGGTGTGGTTCATCCGCGCATGAAGTTTGGAAAGGAACCAAAAAACTCTATGCCGAATATCTGAACCCGCCAGCATCAGTGGATTATGAAGACAAGGGAACATTGAGCGAGGCGGAAAGCCGGCTGGCAATGCGTATGCTTGGCATCGACCAACAGCTGGAACAGCTTGAACGTTTCCTTGAAAATCAGGACAAACCCCCGACGGGGGAAGTCGTTTCCCGCTTTTTCATCCGTTTCCCCTGGCTTTCCGGTCTGGCAGCCGTGGATGCCGAGGGGCAGGTGCTCGCCCAGGAGCCTCCTGTTCCCATGAAGCCGCTTGATTTCATGCCGATCCTGGAAGCGGAATCCCGCAACGGAGCATCCCGCGGCTTGAGAGCGTATGTGCAGGATACGCCGCTTGGTCCGGAAGTGTTCATGGGGATGCCGATCTATCAGCATTCCGAACTGAGAGGCTTTCTTGTTTGTCATTTTGACATGCGGGCTTTGCTGAAATATGTGGATGACCCGGGCGAACTGATCATTCTGGCCCCGGAAGCCGTTCTCTGGGCGGGGCATTTCGCTGTGGGAGCCACTCCTCTTGCCGATCGAAAGTGGGGTGACATCACCAAAAGTTCCGTCGAGGGAACTGTTTCCGACAGTACAGGGCGATTTATTTGGCTGGCCAGGTTTCTTGGCAAGACGCCCATCATTTTTGCCTCATCTGTCGAGGAGCACACCGGGAAAGACATGGGTGAGGCGGAAGAGGGAGACGCCGCAGCGTTTGCGCCGCCGTACGAGCGAACAGATCCGGTGCAGGCATCTGAGGTGATTGAGAATCCGGATGAGAGCCTTCTGCTCGCGCCTCTGCCGCCTCTGCGGGACTTGGGCCCGGAAGAAATGCCGATTTTTGACAAGTAGGAGTCATTTTATAAATGATTTTTGCCGCCAGGCAGACAGCCCAACTCGGCGGCAAGACTGGGTTCGCTCGCCGAAAACCACGCTTTTCGGCAGAAAGATTCTCATGGATCGCCCCACAGGGTGATTTATGAAAGGAGTTATAGAAGCCTTTGCTATAAGCGGTTTCATCGTCAGGCGAAAGCTGGAAAAGAGCCGGAAGGCGCGTTTTCCGCGAACGATCCTGCAAAACAATTCGTGTAAAATCACGCGAAAGATGTTTTGCAACCAGACATTAGGGAGAGATCATGTCTTCTGAAATTACTGTTACCGAACACTTGCTGATGCAGCAGCAGCGCGCTCCACAAGCTACCGGTCATTTTACGGCCCTGTTCCATGACCTTGTACTGTCGGCCAAGATCATTGCGCGGAGCGTGAGCAAGGCTGGTCTCCTTGATATCCTTGGCGGTACCGGAGACATCAATGTGCAGGGTGAAAATGTTCAGAAACTGGATGATTTCGCCAACAGGGTTTTACTGTACCGGATGGAGCGATCGGGCGTCCTCTGCGCGATCGCTTCGGAGGAAAACGCAGAGCTTGTACGGGTTTCGGCGGCATTTCCGCGCGGTGATTACATGCTGGTCTTCGATCCGCTTGATGGTTCATCAAATATTGACGTCAATATCAATGTCGGGACCATTTTTTCCATTTTGCGGCGCAGGCCGGGCGCACAGGGCGAGGTAAAAGCGGATGAAATCCTTCAACCGGGGTGTGAGCAAATAGCCGCGGGTTATTTTTTGTACGGCGCTTCGACCATGCTTGTGTACACTACGGGGCAAGGCGTGCATGGCTTCACCCTTGATCCGAGCGTCGGGGAATTTTTGCTTTCCCATCCCGACATTCGCATTCCGGAATCCGGTTCCATCTATTCGGTCAACGAGGGCAACTGGGAGCATTGGGACGCGTCTGCTCGCGCCGCCGTCGACTACTTCAAGCATCCGAAGAGTCCGGATCGCGTTCCCTGTTCTTCCCGATACGTCGGATCGCTTGTGGCGGATTTTCACCGCACCCTCTTGTATGGCGGCGTTTTCCTTTACCCCCCGGACAGTCGAAAGGGCAAGTCCAGGGGCAAGTTGCGCTACCTGTGCGAGGCTTCCCCCCTGGCTTTTGTGGCTGAAAACGCGGGCGGCGCGGCTATTGATGGTGAAAGGCGCATCCTGGACATCACGCCTTCGACGCTGCATGAGCGGGTTCCCCTGTTTATCGGTTCACGACGGGATGTGGAGGCCATCCGGTCCATTTACGCAGGCAAGACCGGCTGCTGAACCTGTTCAGAAAAAGGGGAAACGCCCTGCTCGGGTTTTCCCCTTATGACGGAAACGTATGCTTTGTCTTGGCATTGAAAGTTCTTGCGACGAAACGGCTCTGGCGTTGGTTCGCGACGGGCGGCCGCTTGGAGCGGAACTCGCCACGCAGGCGGATCTGCACTCCCTGTTTGGCGGTGTGGTTCCGGAACTGGCTTCACGCGAACACTATCGGTTCATCGGGGCGCTTTATGACAAGCTGATGCGCTCCTGTGGGGTGACTCTGCGCGATGTGGATGTGATCGCCGTTACCCGGGGTCCTGGCCTGCTGGGGGCGCTGCTTGTTGGAACGGCTTTTGCGAAAGGTCTTGCGCTTGGCGCGAACAAGCCTGTTCTTGCAATCAATCACCTCCATGCGCATTTGCTGGCGGCGGGGCTGGAGCATGAATTGACGTACCCCTCTTTGGGGTTGCTGGTGTCCGGCGGGCATACGCACATCTACCGCATCAACGCGCCCGACGCATTGACGCTGCTCGGGCGGACACTTGATGACGCTGCCGGCGAGGCATGCGACAAGTTTGCAAAAATGCTGGGCCTGCCGTATCCGGGCGGCGTGCTTCTTGACGCGCTGGCCTGCCGGGGAGAGGCTGATCCCACACTTTTTCCGCGGCCGTATACCCGAAACGCCAATCTGGATTTCAGTTTCAGCGGTTTGAAAACAGCGGCTCTTGTTTACCTTGAAGCTCACCCCCGCCTGGGGGAGGAAGGGCGGCGGATACGGACCGCGGGCATTGAAACAGCGTCGCAGGCATTGTGCGACGTGTGTGCTTCGTACCTGTCCGCCATTGCCGACACGCTTTGCCAGAAGATGGAATACGCGCTCCAGCAGGAAAAACACGCAGACATTGCAGGCATTGTTGTCGCGGGCGGAGTGGCGGCGAATACCCTTGTGCGGAAAGCCCTGGCGGATCTGGCCGGGAAAAACGACAAGCCTTTGTGGCTTCCGTCGCGCGCGCTGTGTACGGACAATGCCGTAATGGTAGCCCATATGGGTTGTCTTTTGGCTGCGCGGGGGCATGGACATGCGCTTGATTTCTCCGCCGTGCCTCGTGGACATGTGCTCCCGGAAGATCTGGGGGCATTGCGCGCCCCCATGCCATTAACATAGGATTGTCCGGGCACGCCTTGACACCTGTGGCATGTGCCCCTACAATTCAGAAAGTACGCCTTGGTTTTGGAACGGATCCATGCTGCGTGATGAAGTTCTCAGGCACGGAAGATCAACTCGAAAGGCGACGTGAAGCGCTCCTCGCAGGGATATCGGCCGTGCGGCATTTTTCCATCTCGTCAAACACCAGACTCTCAAGGAGACAACATGGCCACTCAAGTCAACGACGCGAATTTTGAAGCTGTGGTTCTGCAATCACAGTTGCCTGTTCTTGTTGATTTTTGGGCTCCTTGGTGCGGACCGTGCCGCGCTATCGGTCCGATCATTGACGAACTTGCCAATGAGTATGAAGGCAAATTGAATGTGGTCAAACTGAACGTGGATGAAAGCCCGACCACGCCCGGAAAATATGGCATTCGCGCCATCCCGACCCTCATCCTGTTCAAGAACGGCGAAGTGGTGGAGCAGGTGACAGGGGCCGTGTCGAAGACCAGTATTGCGACCATGATTGACCAAAAGGCGCTCGCATGAAGCGATACGACGCTATAGTCGTAGGCGGTGGTCCCGCCGGGATCACCGCCGCTCTTTATTTGTGCCGTTCCGGGCTGAACGTGGCGCTGGTGGAAATGCTGGCCCCCGGGGGACAAATTCTCAAAACTGAATCCATTGAGAATTATCCTGGCTTCCCCAAAGGCATCAAGGGCTGGGAGATGGCGGACGTATTTTCCGCCCACCTTGAAGGGTTTGCTCTGGATCGGTACACCGATGCGGTGTCGCGCCTTGAGTGCGGGGATAAAATCCACACGCTCATGGTAGGGAAAGAGTTTCTGGAGGCTCGGGCTGTTATTGTATGCACCGGCGCCAACCCGAGACAGCTCGGTCTCGCCGATGAAGTTCGACTGACGGGGCGCGGGGTTTCCTACTGTGCGCTATGCGATGGCAACTTTTTCAGGAATCAGGTTGTGGCCGTTGTCGGCGGCGGCAATGCGGCGCTTGAAGAGGCTCTGTATCTGTCGCGCATTGCAAAAAAACTCTATCTGATCCACAGGCGGGATACATTCCGTGCGGCGAAAGTCTATCAGGACAAAATCCGTTCGGCGTCACAAAACATATCCGTTTTACTGGATACTGTCGTAACCGGCCTTGTGGGACAGGATGCCCTTGAAGGGCTTGTCCTGAATAACGTCAAAACCAATGAAGAGTCTCGCCTGACAGTGGATGGACTTTTCATTTTTGTCGGGTACACTCCCCAGAACGAGTTTCTCCCGAAGAGTTTGGCGTTGGATGAGCAGGGATTCCTTGTCACTGACAATGAAATGCGTACCAATATTCCCGGGATCTTCGCCGCGGGAGATATCCGTTCCAAGTTTTGCCGCCAGGTGACTACAGCGGTAGGAGATGGAGCGACTGCGGCCAATGCCGCTTTTATATATCTCGAACAATTGGACGTCTAGTCATGCTTGTTCGCCAATTTGTGTTGGCTGTATGCACGTTGCTGTTGTCCGGCTGTGGCATCATTGACTACTATTTTCTACCGCCGCCTGAGGATACCGCTCAGGAGCTTTATGAAAACGCCAATGACGCCATGCGTGATAAGGACTACCAGCAAGCCGCGGAATATTACATGCGTCTGAAGGATAACTTCCCCTTCAGCCCCTATACGGTGGAAGCGGAACTGGCGTTGGGAGATGCCTACTATCTTGATGAGCGCTATCCGGAAGCAGCGGAAAGTTATAAAGATTTTGAGTCCATGCACCCACGGCACGAGGCCATTCCCTACGTCTTGTATCAGGTGGGCATGTCGGACTTGAAAAGCTTTATTTCTGTGGACAGACCAACAACGGCCGTTCAGGAATCTCTTGAATATTTTGGCCGGCTCAGGGAAACATTTCCCGAATCCGAATATGCGGAAAAGGCGGCGGACGAGATACAGAATGGGCGCAAGATCATTGCCGAGCATGAACTCTATCTTGGCGATGTTTTCTGGAACATGAAACGGTACGGGCCGGCATGGAAACGGTATACCTATATCGTTGACAATTTCCCGGATGTTCCGGATGTGTGCGAGCACGCACGGGAAAAAGCCATTGCCGCGTACTACCGTTACCGCGAGCAACAGTCCGAAGAGGCCAGACAGCAAATCCAGGGATCATGGAGACGCTGGTTTGACTGGATGTAGTTTTTGACAGGCATGATAGAAGATCGGGCAGAGTTTTCTCTGCCCGTTTTTCATTAATGGCTTTAGCCCGTTAATGAAGCGTAGCATCCGAAACAGAAAACCACCCGCTATGCGGGTGGAGACAAGCGTTCTACACAAAAAACACCTTTCCCTTACGCTGAATTGTTCAGGCTCAGCACACAATTAAGGGAAAGGTGTTTTTTATGGGATGGAAAACTCAGGGCTTAGCTCATACGAAATGGTTAGCAAGATCACATCGTCTTGCTCCCAAAACCGCCTGTGCAAAGCCGTTTTTGCATCCTGCGGCGTTGCAAGGCCAACATTAAACTTGCGGTATGTCCAAACAGCTTCGCCCAATGTTTACCTTGCGCCGGCCGGCCGGAAAAAAACAGCTTTTCGCGGACGACGTTTTACTGAGGGCTGCCTCTGGGCTTTTATCTTTGTTGTGCTGAATATCCCCATAAGAGAGTGAAGGACGAATTGGAGACGCCCCTCCCACGGCCACTGAACTTGCCGAAAAAGTTGGGCGCCAGCAAACGCATATTACGCTATACATTTGGGTAAATAGGCACTTTTGTTAGCAGGTCAATCAAATGTTTTAGAAAGAACAAAGGCACTTCGGAATACATTGAACAGCATTATTTCTATCTATAATTATAGATTCTACAACTTCTTGATTTATAATGTTCATGATCAACAAGAAGTGAAGCACATCCTGAAAGCACCAGAAACCCGCAAATCATGACAAGCAGTCTTAGGTATTTCATAGTGAGACTCAACAGCACACGCCGAACAGCACGGAAAGTTCATCCTGCTGTATTGCGGTAATGAGGGTATCAAGTTTGTTCATCATTTTTCTTTCCGCTTCCGGGTGCAAATAGCAAATACATTCACACCGAAGTTTTCCTTCAGCCCGTACCAGGAGTTCCAGCCGCACGCTTTCGTCCTTCAACTCAACTGCCATTTTGTACGGGCCGCATTCCGGCAGGTGTTCGCACTGGATTGGCGTCAGAAGCTCCTGATCTACTGGCAACCAAAACAGCTTTTCCACGCTTGAAGCGCCCCCCATATCCGTCAGCCGATCCTGCAGATGACGCACAGTGGAGCCGGCAAGTTCATCAATCACATATGAGCGCATATACTTTCTCCGATTCAATTTCGGCGTCGGGCGTGTTCCCGCTCCAAAGGAGCATCAAGGTCGAACATCTGGCGGATCAGATTGATCCGGACCGTTTCGGATTGATGGGATTGCCTGAGAAAGGCAATGGGTTCGTATGAAAGCTTGCGAACGAGAGAACGGAGCATCGTTTCCAGCGCCTCCCGTGTCGTTTCATGTACAGGGCCTGCCGCTGCAAGACGTTTCAGCGTGCGCCCCAGTTCTTCCCTGGCATGCAATTCATAATGCTGGAGCAGGGCGGTGATCGTCGGCTGGAGTTCAAGGGAGCGCAACCATGCGCAGAAGACCCCAACCTCTTCTTCAACAATGGCAACAGCCTGGCGTGCCTCATCGCGACGGTGCGCCAGATTTTCTTCAACAACCTCTTTAAGATCATCTATGTCGTAAACATAGACATTGTCAAAATTGTTTACGGCCGGTTCCACATCTCTGGGGACGGCGATGTCGATAAAAAACATGGGGCTGTACCTGCGGCGCTTGAGAACCTGTCTCACATCATCGGCCCGGATCACAGGATCGGGAGCGCCGGTGGAGCTGATGATGATATCCACTTCCGCCAGCCTGTCTGTCAAATGCTCAAAGTGGATCGGTTCGCCCTTGAATTGCCGGGCCAGATCCACGGCCCTCTCAAAGGTACGGTTACAGACCAGAATATCGCGGATGCCCGCCTGAATGAGGTGCGTGGCTGCCAGTTCCGCCATTTCTCCGGCTCCGATCAGCATGGCGCGATACTGGCCCATATCGGCGAAAATGCGCTTGGCAAGTTCGACAGCCGCATAGCTGATGGAAACGGCGCTGGAGGCGACGCCCGTCTCCGTCCGCACGCGCTTGGCCACAGAGAACGACTTGTGAAGAAGGCGATTGACGATCGTTTTGCTCGCGCCAGCGAGGCGAGCCTTGCGGTAGGCGTCTTTCAACTGGCCAAGAATCTGCGGTTCTCCAAGCACCATGGAATCGAGACTGGAAGCGACGGAGAACAGGTGCCGGATAGCTTCCGTCCCCTCATATACATACACATAGGGTTCAAGCTCAGCGACGGTACGATGGCGCGCGGCGGCCCAGGCTGCCAGAACTGAACCCGGAATATCGCCTGCTCCCACAGCCAGGATTTCCACCCGGTTGCAGGTGGAAAGAATCAACGCCTCATTCGGCCGGCACGCTTCTCCCGGTCCTTCCGCATCAGGCCCGCAACCGTCTTCCCGGACAGGGATCGCCCACGTTTCCTTTGAACAGAAGTCAGTCAGGGCGAAGTTTTCTCGCACATCCACGCTTGCTGTTCTGTGATTGAGCCCGATAAGATAAATGTGCTGGTTCATATTAGAACGGCGCTTGCGTAAAGCTGTGGTGAGAAGTCATGAATACATTGACCGCGACAAAGGAAAAAATGCAAACGCCAAAGATCCACACTGCGAGGATGGCCGGCCTTCTCCCCTGTCTCCCTTGCGCCAGGCGCTGATGAAAAAGCCAGGCGTACAACACCCAGGCCAGCAGGGAAACAAGCTCCTTTGGATCGCCCGAAAGCAGGGTTCCCCATGTCAGCCGGGCGGAGATGAAGCCGAACAACAGCCCGATTGTGAACAGGGGAAAGCCGATGGAGGCGGCAAAGGCATTGATTCGATCGAGGGCCGAAAGGGCAGGGAGATCTTTCTGAAAGCCGCTCAATCTGTTTTTTCCCTTGATGGATCTCTCCTGAACGAGGAACAGGATTCCGGCTCCGAATGCCAGGGCGAGCACTCCCAAGCTGATGAATGTTGCGGTGATGTGAATGGAAAACGTCATCCCGGAGAGGACAGGAGGCAGGGGGGCCTCGTCGTGGCGCAGGAGTACGGCCGCCAGAAACATGAGCAGCGCCAAGGGAGAAACGACAAGCAGAAGCGTTTCGTATCGCTTTCCCCACCATACCCAGAGCATCAACCCGACAAAGGTAAAGCCCCAGGCCAGGAGCAGCACATACATGGCCCGTGTGAATGCGGCCGGCCCCGATACCCACAGCGTATGACCAATGAGCGTGGTCTGCGCGAGGAAGGCAAGCAGGGTCAGGGCCAATGCCAGACGTTTCAGCGGTTCGCGGCGGGACAAAATGCCCGCCACAACGCTTACCGTGCCAAGGGCAAACAAATGTATGGCCAGAATCGGCAAAAACTCAGACAGACTCATCCAGCAACTCCGCAATATTCGGGTGCAGTTCCTGTGGTAAAAGTTCCCGGAGCAGTCTTTCGCTCGCCTCGCGATCCCGCTGAGCCAGGCACTCCGCGAGCGGTGATTGCACAATGCGTCGAAAGAGTTCTCCATTGTGTTCCGAATCATGCCCCAAGGCAAGAACCAGCGGACGCAAGCATCCCATCAGACGGCACAGCCCGTCATACCGTTCGCCAAGCCAGGCGGCCACTTCACGGCGGATACGGGCTGACAGGGCAGGGCTTTCACCGCCTGTACACAGGGCGAGGCAGATATCCCCCGCATCCACTCGTGCCGGCGTCATGAAGTCGCCGGCATACGGCGCATCAGCGCTGTTGCAGGGGATGCCGCGCTCCCGGGCGGCGGCCGTCACCGCGGCGTTGACCTTTCGATCTCCGGTTGCCGCGAAAACAAGAGCGCATCCGTTCACGTCCTGCGCCCTGAACTGCCGCTGGCAAAAAACAGCCCGCCCCGCCGTCATGGCCTGTTGCAGGCCTGCCGTCCATGTTTCCTGCATTGCGGGCCACGCTGTATCCAGAACCAGAATCTCACCCACTCCGCCGCGCAGAAGCGCATCTATTTTACGGCATCCCACCCGCCCTGCGCCGACGACAAGACAGCGACTGGCGGACAAATCGAGAAAAAGGGGGTACCATGCTTTCTTCACAGCCGGAGAAGCGTGTTTTGCAATCATGCTTCAAAAGCTGTTTTGGAGGAAGAGGAGGACGTTTCCGCGATATCGGGCGCATCCGCCCGGCTCTGACGGAGGATCGTCGTCAACCCTGCCACCAGTCCGCCCACATCAGCCATATTGGTCGGGATAATCATGGTGTTGTTCGCTTTGGCCAACTCTCCGAACTGTTCCAGGTAGTGTTCCGCCACACGCAGATTGGCGGCGGTTATTCCGCCGGGCTGGCGCATTTGCTCTCCCACCAGTCGCAGTCCGTCCGCTGTGGCCTGGGCCACTGTACGGATAAGCACGGCATCGCCTTCGGCCTGGTTTTTTTGAGCCTGGAGGCGGCCTTCCGATTCGGCAATGGCCGCGGCCTTCGCCCCCTCGGCCATATTGATACGTGCCTGCATTTCACCTTCGGACTGGGCGATGAGCGCGCGCTTTTCCCGTTCGGCCCGCATTTGTTTTTCCATGGCCTGCATCACTCCGGACGGTGGGGTTATATCCCGAACTTCGTAACGCAAGACCTTGATGCCCCAAGGCGCGGTGGCGGCATCCAGGGCAGCGATGACTTCCTGGTTGATGGTATGGCGCTCTTCAAAGGTACGGTCCAGCACCAGCTTGCCGATGGTTGACCGCAGTGCCGTCTGGGCCAACTGAATTGAGCCTATCATATAGTTACTGATTCCATATGCGGATTTTTCGGGATTGATCACCTGAAGGTAAAGAATACCGTCAATATCGACGCTTACGTTATCTTTTGTAATGCATGTCTGTTTGGGCACATCCAGAACTTCTTCCTTCAGCGACCGTCGATAGGCTACCGTATCAATAAAAGGAATAAGAATATGAAATCCGGCATACAAAACAGCATGGAATTTTCCCAAACGTTCCACAACCACAGCTTGTTTGTTTGGTACAACAAGCGCCGTCTTGAAAAGAATAATGACTACAAACAGGGCCAATACAGCAAGAATGATAATCGAAGGGCTGAAAGGAATAAACATTGCTGTCCTCCTGTAAGGGATTACAATTGAAGAGTTGAATAAATCAACTATCACCACTCTCCGGCGGAATAGAAAATCCAATTCATTTACATTTTTCTCACACGCAGAAGTAGTTCATTATCTTTGTCGTGCCCGAGAATGACGACGAGGGAGCCTTCAGGAATATCAGCATCCGATATCGCGCGCCAGAAGCTTCCGCCCACAGTCACTTCCCCGATTGTCTTCGGGGTGATGGTTCGGGAGACTGTGGCCTGCTTTCCGGTGAGCATGAACGGTGTGGTTTCATCGTCTGGGTCTCCCGCATCTTCCATCGCTTCGCTTTCACGTTCGGAAGCGAGACGGGAGCGGCCCTGGAATGTTGCGACAAGCATGCGTCGCAACAGCAGAAGAGAACCAACGGACATTCCGATGAAAATGATCAGGGCCAACGCAAGATCGGCTCCCAAACCGGCCGCAAGAGCCGCCGCCCACGCCCCGACGCCGAAAAAGACCATAATGAAGCCGGGGAGGAAAAGCTCCGCGGCAAAAAATACGAAGCCGAGCAAAAACCAGAGTGTAGGGGCAGACATGATAAGTCCCTCTTCAAACATGACGAATTCGCTCCACCAGCGCGGTTGTGGAAAAGCCTTCAAGCAGCGGCAGGCTGATGACTTTACCGCCATGCTCTTCCACAATGTCACGCCCGATGATGCGCTCCACCGACCAGTCTCCACCTTTCACCAGGATATCAGGTAAAACTTCCTGAATAAGCCGATAGGGCGTGTCTTCTTCAAAGCATGTCACTCCATCCACGCTGTCAAGGTGGGCCAACACAAAAGCCCGGACTGCAAACGGATTGATCGGCCTGTCGCTTCCCTTGCCGAGACGACGGACGGAAGCGTCGCTGTTCACGCCGAGAAGAAGAATATCCCCGAGCGCTCTGGCCCTGGCCAGAAGATCCACATGGCCAGGGTGCAGGATATCGTAGCAACCGTTTGTAAATACAATCCGCTTGCCGGAAGCCCGCCAGAACTCCAGTCGTTGCTTCAGCTTATTTGCATCAAGAATATTCGGGTGCTGCAGCATGGCAATTCATAATGTTGCATATTCAATTGGGAGAATGAGAGAAACAATACCGTTGAATGAACCTCTCACCAGCGGTAAAAGTATCGTCCCAAGCATGCCTGTTGCAAGCATCAGGATCAAGATCAACATCCCATACCGTTCCAGACGCATGTAGTGATAACTGAGTGAGGGTGGGAGAAGCCCCCACAAAATTTTACTGCCGTCCAGAGGGGGAATAGGGAGAAGATTGATCCAGGCGAGCGAAAGATTGATCAGGATACCCGATCGAAACATGAGAAAGAAAAAGATCCAGATGGCATCGTGTCCCCATGTTTCAACAGGAAAAATAACGAGAAGAAACCGCAAAAGCAGGGCGAACGCCACTGCCAGAAGGAAATTGCACCCGGGTCCGGCGGCGGAAACCAGCATGGTATCCTTCACCAGATGCTTGAAGTTTCGCGGATTGATCGGCACCGGCTTTGCCCAACCGAACACAAAGGAGCCGGACAGGCTCGTTATCACAAAAACGAAAAGCCCCAGCGGATCGATATGCGGGAAAGGGTTGAGCGTCAGTCTGCCGAGCATGGCCGCTGTCGCGTCGCCACGGCGCAACGCCATCCAGCCGTGGGCCACTTCATGCAGAATGATGCCAAGCATCAAGGGCACAAAGGCCACGGTCAAATGGCGAATGCTTGCTGTAAAATCCAGCTCGAACATCAGCGCACCGTCAGTCGGAGAAAACGTTTTTTCCCAAGTTTTACCACATAGGAACCGGGAGCGAGCGGGGAGTCGGCATCGGTATGTTTCTCTCCATCAAGATGAAGCGAGCCTTGCCGAATCAACCGTTTGGCTTCGCCGCGAGAGGCTGCAAGACCCGCGTCGGTCAGGAAAACCGGCGGCTTGCTGGCCTCGCCGTATCCACAGGCAAACTCGGGCGCGTCAGCGGGCACGCCGCCATCGGCGAATACGGCGTTGAATGCCTGCATGGCTTCCCGCGCCTTTTCCTCGCCGCTGTACCGGGCCGTGATTTCAAACGCCAGTTCTTCCTTGGCCTTTTTGGGATGAACCCGACCTTCTTCCACATCTTTCCTGAGCGCGGCGATATCTTCCAGCGACTTGCTGGAAATCAGTTCGTAGAAACGCCACATCAATTCGTCGGAAATGGACATGGCCTTGCCGAACTGATCCCCGGCCGGTTCGTCAATGCCGATGTAATTTCCGTAACTTTTGGACATCTTGCGAACGCCGTCCAACCCTTCAAGCAGAGGCATGGTCAAAATGCACTGAGGCTCCAGACCATATTGGGACATCAGCGTGCGCCCAACCAGCAGATTGAACGTTTGATCCCGGCCGCCCAATTCCACATCACATTTGAGGGCAACCGAGTCATACCCCTGCAGCAGGGGATAGAGCAGTTCATGCAGAGCGATAGGCGTATTTTCCTTGTAGCGCTTGGCAAAGTCATCTCGTTCCAGCATGCGGGCCAGCGTGTAGCGTGAGGTCAGGCGGATCATGTCTGCCGAAGACAGCGCGCCGAGCCACCTGGAATTGAATTCGACAACTGTCGTTTGCGGATCAAGAATTTTGAAAACCTGTTTCTTGTATGTTTCCGCATTGGCGGTGACCTGTTCTTCGGTCAGGGGCGGGCGCGTGATGGATTTGCCCGAAGGATCGCCAATCCGACCGGTAAAATCACCGATCAAGAAAACAACCTTATGACCCAGCTCCTGAAAATGGCGCATCTTGTGGATGAGAACCGTATGCCCCAAATGAAGATCCGGCGCGGTTGGATCAAAACCAACCTTAATCAGCAGCGGTTTTCCTCTGGAAAGCTTTTTGCGGAGTTCGGCTTCATCAACAAGATCGGCGCAGCCCCGTTTGATGACCTGCATTTGCGTATCGACAGATTCCATATGTTTCCCTCTGTTTAAGCATGTTGCTTTGAAATCTTTTTCAGAGATGCGCCCTGAGTTTTTCAGTCTCAAAACTTCAGGATGCCTGCTTCGGCATTGAACAGTGCGCATGATTGCGCTTATGCCTGACGGCAGAAGTCATTTACGAAATATTTTTCCCATCGCAGAAAATTTGTTTACCGAATGATGGGCGCGTACACCCCATGCGCGGCCGTGAGCAGGTCCTCCGGCGAGAGACGGAGCTGCACGCCACGTTGCCCCGCACTGACAAAAATTTGTTCCAGAAGAATGGCGCTTTCATCCAGATAGACAGGGTACGCCTTGCGTGTGCTCAGGGGAGAGCAGCCGCCTCGAATGTAACCTGTCAAGGGGAAAACCTCTTTCAGCGGAACCATGTCGACGCTTTTGTTCCCCGAAGCATACGCCAGCCGCTTGAGATCCAGTTGAGCTTCCGCTGGGATGCAGGCCAGGAGAACACCGTGTTTGTCGCCCCGTGCGACCAATGTCTTGTATACCTCTTCAGGGCTGACGCCAAGGGAACGCGCCATTGTCACGGCGGACAAATCGGATTCGTCCACAGCGGCTGTATGTAGCTCATAAGGGATGTGAAGCTCGTCAAGGAGCCGTGCGGCATTTGTTTTTTTCACATGCTCGTTCACAGGCGGTCCTTTTCGGTGGAGAAATCAATTATGGCATGACTTCTACAACGTATTTCGTGATCCGGCCTGAACTGAATCACAAAGCTCATTTGCCCAAAAGCGTAGGGTTCGGAGTCACTTACGGCGCTTTTCACATCGCGTCAGACTTGCGTCTGACGGTAGAAGTCATTTCATATGAGTTATGAAATAACTTCTAGAATAGTTTGTTAATATACCCTTGGACAAGCACGAGAATCACAATCCACGGGAGCACATAGCGCAGATACGGCTTGAGCCAGTGAGGAAACCGAACGCCTTTTCCCTGATCCGCCTCGCCAAGAAAGTTCTCCCAATTCCATCCCCAGGGCTGGCAGCAAAACAGGAGAAAAACCAGAGAACCGATGGGCAGAAGGTTGTTGCTGACAATGAAGTCTTCAAGATCAAGAATGCCGCTCCCCTTGCCCAGGGGTTCAATATGGGAAAGTTTGTTGAAACCAAGCGCGCATGGAAGAGAAAGGATGAAAAGCAGAACGCCGTTGAACCAGACGGCGGTTTTTCGCGCCCATCCCCACACGTCGATAAAATAGGAAACGATATTCTCAAAAACGGTGATCACTGTTGACAGGGCAGCGAAGCTCATAAAGATGAAAAACAGAACCCCCCAAAAGTTTCCATATGTCATGCTGTTGAAAATATTGGGCAAAGTAACGAAAATCAGGCCCGGACCCATTTCCGCGTCCACGCCGAAGGCAAAACAGGCCGGAAAGATGATCAACCCCGCCATAAGAGCCACAAAGGTGTCCAGCGCGGCGATATGAATGGCTTCTCCGGTGAGTGAACGGCTTTTGCCGATGTAACTGCCAAAGATTTCCATTGCTCCTATGCCCAGACTCAGCGTGAAAAAAGCCTGCCCCATAGCGGCGTTGAGCACAGTGAACAGACCGTGAAAGCCGCCTTGCATCATTTTGTCCACATCGGGCAGAAGATAAAAGCGAATGCCGGCTTCCGCTCCCGGAAGCGTGACCGCGCGCCCTACCAGCGCGAGCATGAGGATCAGCAGACCGAACATCATGTATTTGACAACACGCTCAACCCCGTTGCGCACTCCCATGCCGCACACCACAAAGCCAATAGCGACAGTGCAGGCCATCCAAAAGATCATGGAGTATGGATCACCCAGCATGGCCTTGAAAAAGTCGGCGATCTGTCCGGGGCTGCGCCCGGTGAGTTCGCCACGTCCGATATACCAGCAGTACGCCATCATCCAGCCGGCGACAGTCGTATAGAACATCATCAGCACATAACTTCCGATCAGGCTGAAGCAGCCGAACACATGCCACTTGCTTCCTTTTGGCTCCAGAGCGTGAAAGGCTGCCCCCATGTTTTTTCGTGAGGCGCGTCCCACCGCAAATTCCATCACCATGATCGGCAAACCCACGGCAACAAGAAAGCCAATATAAATGAGTACAAAAAGCGCTCCGCCGTACTCGCCCGTAATATAGGGAAAACGCCAGACATTCCCAAGGCCGATTGCACAACCCGCTGAAAGAAGAAGGAACCCCAGGCGGCTTCCCAATTGTTCCCTGGATGTATTTTTTGTACTCATGGTTTTCCGGATGGTTAGCGGGTGAAGGGGCGGAGCGTTTTCGGGCTTAGTTCACTCTGAAATGACAGCCAAGGCTGTGCGGATTGCGCAATGCGCTCTGCGTGATGCTGTACGCTGTCTGACAACCATGAAAAAGGTCCACCACCGGTTTGGACAGGGGCGTGTGCTTGTAAAAATCGTGGAGGTGGCGGGACAAATCGCGCAAATCTTCAAATGCCCGGCGCAGACGGCTGGCTGTTCTGCTTATGCCCACATAGTTCCACATGGTGTTGCGGATCGTCGCCCAGTCCTGAGCAATCAGCGCCGGGTCGTCATTGCGTTCGTCCCCGGTATTTTCCCAGTCGGGAATGGAGTCGGCCAACTGTTTGCTCACAAAGGGGCGCGCGGTAATCCTTTGTGCAATGTCATGGCCGGCGCTCGCCCCCCAAAGCAGGGCTTCCAGCAAGGATGTGCTGGCCAGGCGATTGGCCCCGTGCAGACCGGTGCAACTGCATTCGCCCACGCTATACAGATGGGAAAGGGTAGTGCGGCCCCGTGTGTCGGTCAGGATGCCTCCGCAGAAATAGTGCATCACCGGAACTACAGGGATTGGCCTTTGAGTGATGTCCAGCTCTTCGTCAAGGCAACGCTGGTAAATGGTCGGGAAACGATGCGGGATGTCGTGCTTCACGTTGGAAAGATCCAAATACACGCAGTCATCGCCGCTGTGCAGCATTTCCTCCATGATCGCACGGGCTACGATATCGCGAGGAGCGAGATCGGCACGCTCGTCGTGCTCGCGCATGAACGCCCGTCCTTTGGAGTCCACCAGCCGCGCCCCTTCGCCACGCAGGGCTTCGGTAATGAGAAACCGGTTCGGCTGACGCGTGTACAAGCCTGTCGGGTGGAACTGGAGATATTCCATATTGTCCAGCCGGACTCCGGCGCGTTGCGCCATGGTGATGCCGGAACCTGTGGACGCCGGCGTGTTTGTGGTGTGCAGGTAAACCTGCCCCACCCCGCCGGTGGCAAGCACTGTCCAGTCGGCCAGCAGCGTCTCGACTTCGCCGCTTTCTTCGTTCAGAACATACGCGCCAAGGCACTGGTTTTCCAGTTGATAGCGGTACTCCATGCTTCGGGTGTGGTGATGCGTCGTGATAAGATCGACCGCTGTGCGTCCGTTCAGAATCTGAATATTTTTCGCTGCCTTCACCTGCGCAAGCAGACCCTCCATGATGGAACGTCCGCTGTGATCGGCACAATGCAGGATACGCGGGGCGCTGTGGCCGCCTTCACGCGTGAAATCAAGGCTTGTGCCGTCGTCGCTTTTGTCAAAGGGTACTCGGGAACGTTCGATAAGCAGTCTTTTCACCGCCTCGGGGCCGTTTTGGCACAGAAAGCGCACAGCCTGAAGGGAATTGTGGTGATGACCGGCTATCAGGATGTCTTTTTCCAGATCCTGTTCGTCCCCGGGGTAGGGACGGTAGATAATCCCTCCCTGGGCGAGGGCCGAATTGCCGCCGTCAAGTTCTTGTCCGGTAACGATAAGCGTCACTTCGTGACCGAGATCGGCAAGCGTCAGCGCGGTGGTGCTTCCGCTGATGCCTGCCCCGATGACAAGGACTCTGGAATGAAGCCTGTGCTGTGTCATATTGCCTTCTTTACCGAAAGAACGTGCCCGGAAAAGGGGGATGCGCCAGCTCGCGGCGACGGTGCCGCCATACGCGCATGTAATGTTTGGGAGCTCCGCCGGACGCCGGGGCGCCCCCAGGGGCTATGCGCAAACTTCAAGCATTCGTTCAAGGGTGGCGCGCGCTGGAGCCGCATCCAGCTCTGGTACGGAAACGGGCGCGGCCGTACCCTTCCGAATCTGTTCCAGAGAGTTCCGCAATTTGGCTGGCGTCACTTTTGCCATGTGCGAACAAGTGCTGAAAAGTAGGGGATCGATCTTCACACGATCCGCGTATTGCCTTTCCAGGCGGCGAACAAGATTGCCCTCGGTGCCGATGACAATATGCGCCCCCGCCGGAGCCGAACGGACAAAATCAATGATGAATGACGTCGATCCGGCTGCATCGGCCGCTTGGGCCACTTCCGGCGAACACTCGGGATGCACCACGATGCGGCAGGAGGGATCGGCGGCGCGAGCGGCATTGACCTGATCCGCCGTAAATCTGGCATGGATGGCGCACAGCCCCGGCCAGCAGAGCAGGGAGGCCTTGTTGGCCGCGGCAAGATCAAGCGCCTCGCCGCGTTTGCGGATATCAAGAAGATGAATGTCCGTATCAGCCAGCCCAAGTGTGCGCGCCGTGTTTTGCCCCAGATTTTTATCGGGAAGGAAAAGCACGCCGTCTCCTTCCTTCAGTGCCCATCTCAGCATTTGTTCCGCATTGGCCGATGTGCATACGGCGCCTCCGTGTCTTCCCACTACAGCTTTGACGTCCATGAAGGTGTTGACGTAGGCGAGGGGGATAAGGCGGCGTCCGGTAGAAGTAAGGCGGGTCAGGATATGATCCAGCAATACGGCCGGGGTCATCAGCGCCATCACGCAATCGGCGTCTGGTTCCGGCAGGTGCACGGCCTGATCGGCTCGGGCCAGAAGCGCGGCCGATTCAGCCATGAAATAAACGCCGCAGAACACGATATGCCGCGCCGCCACATTTGCGGCCTTGCGCGACAGTTCCAGTGAATCACCGAGAAAATCACAGTGGTCAACAATATCCTGGTGTTGATAGTGGTGCCCGAGAAGGACCACTTCGTCCCCAAGTTCCTTGCGCAGGGCATCAATGGCTCTGGCGTCGGCGTCGCGGGTTTCGTGTTGTGTGCTCATGCCGGCATATCCTTGGCTATACGCATACTGAAATCAGCGGAGGGCGCGGAGTGGGTGATCCGCCCCACGGAAATAAAATCGGGCTGACGCACGCCGGGCGTCGCCAGGGCGCGCAGGCTTTCCAGGGTCACGCCGCCGCTTACTTCCGTTTCAATGGAGCGGGGCACAAGCGCAAGCGCCGCCCTGATCGCTTCCACACTCATGTTGTCGAGCATGATCCGCTCAACATTGCACGCGACGGCTTCACTCACTTCGGCGGTCGTCCGACATTCCACCTCAATAGGGGGACAGGGCCGGCACCGTTCGCGCACCATGGCGACAGCCGCAGTGATCGAACCGGCGGCGTCAATATGATTATCCTTAATCATCAACATTTCCGCAAGATTGCGCCTGTGGTTTCGCCCTCCGCCGCAGAGCACCGCATATTTGTCGGGGTAACGCATTCCGGGAAGCGTCTTGCGCGTATCAAGCAGGCGCACGCCCGTGCCTTCCAGAATGTCGACATAGCGGCGGGTCAGCGCGGCGATGCCGGAGAGGTGAGCGATAAAATTCAGGATAACCCTTTCCGCCCGCAACACCTGGCGGACAGGACCGTTCAGGCGGGCAACAGTGAAACCTGCCGGAACTTCCTCACCCTCTCTGGCCAGAGCCTGCCATGTATAACCGAGTTCCGCGGGGCGCGCCGCACACAGATCCATGACAACGGGAATGACCGGCAAGCCGGAGATGACGGTTCCGCTTTTGGCGACAATAACGGCCTGAGCGCGATCGGTGGGGGTAAAAATGCCTTCCGAGGTCAAATCCGGTCCATCTTCGGCCAAAGCCAGTTCCAGGACGGCCATAAGACAAGTTCGGGCGTCGCCGCTGAAATATTCCGAAAATTCTGGAAGCTTCATATCTTGTCCCATATCTTCGCCAGTGCTACATGCTGTCGGGGTGACGCCGGTCGCGGCCCAACGCTTCCGGCTTTAGTAGGTGGCTCGTCCGCTTTCGTCAAGAGCCGGTGCGCGCGTTTGCGACGTCGCCATGAGGACTGCTGCCGGATCCTTTTGCAGGAGAACGTGCCTCATGCAAAAAAAACATGATTTTTTAGCCAGTTCCATTGAAAAAAACAGTGATGATTCACAAGGCTTTATCACGCGCGATACGCCCCCGGTTGATCCCTCCCTGGCGCGACAAGAATTTGTGCCGCCCGAGGAAGAAGCCGAATACGCCCATCCCGCCGATATGGCCAACCATATGGAAAACCTGAGTCTTCCGGAACAGGTTTCCCTTTTGCGCCATTTGCCTCCCAGTGAAGCCGCCGACACGCTGGCCGAACTTGATGAGGATCTGGCTGTGGACGTCCTTGAGCACCTTGCCCCGGACGAAGCCGCGGCCATCATCTCTGAAATGTCTCCGGACGATGCGGCCGACGTGCTTGACGAACTGGAGGAGGATCACCGCGACACTCTGCTGAACACGCTTACCCGCGAGGACGCGGAAGAGCTTCGCCGGCTGCTCGCCTTCGATCCGGACACGGCCGGCGGCATCATGAACACCGAAATTGTCATGCTGGAGCGGGATATCACGGTTGACGACGCCATCCGTCAAATCCGGCATGATATGGAAGACAAGGAAATTCCCTATTACGCATATGTGGTGGATGACGCCGACAGGCTTGTCGGCGTGCTTTCCCTGCGGGATCTCATGCTTTCCAAGCCGGGCACCATCTTGAGGGACGCCCTCCACAATCAGGACGTGATCGCCGTCCGCTATGACATGGATCGCAAGGAAGTCGCCAACCGCATGAGTCATTACAATTTCATGGCCATGCCTGTTGTGGACTATGAGGGACGATTGCTCGGCGTGGCCACATACGATGATATTCTTGACGTTATGCAGGACGAGGCCAGCGCCGACATGCTCGGCATGGTTGGGGCCGGTCAGGATGAAAGCGTGGACACGCCCTGGAAAGACTCCGTGCGGATGCGTCTGCCCTGGTTGATGGTGAACATGCTCACTTCGGCCCTGTCCGCGTTTGTCGTCTATTTGTTTGAAGGATCCATCGCCGAAATGGCGCTTCTTGCCGTTCTCATGCCCATGGTCGCCAATCAGGCCGGCAACACAGGTCAACAGGCGCTTGCCGTAATGATTCGCCAACTGGCCACCGAGCGTTTTGACCAGAAAAAAGCGTGGACTGCCGTACTGCGTGAAGGCAAAATCGGTCTTGTCACGGGGCTTTTTATGGCCGCGGCGGCCTGTTGCGGCGTATATCTTTTTTCCGGCGTGCTTTCGCTCGGGCTGGTCATGGGGCTGGCGCTCCTGGGGGATATGCTGCTCGGCGCGCTGGCGGGGGGAACCATCCCGCTGTTGTTCCGGATCGTGGGGCGTGATCCTGCGCAGGCTTCCAGCATTTTTCTCACCGCCATTACGGACAGTGCCGGTTTTTTCATTTTTCTTGGTCTGGCCACCGCCTTTTTACTGTGACGTCGTTCCGTCAGGACGATTCGCACGGCTGTCCGATGGATCCGGAAGCGCCTGCGCCGCTGCAACAAGCTGTTTCGCAAGGGCAAGTTGCGCTTCCCGTGTGGGGGCCTGATCGTCCAGCTTGGCCGCCAGAATCGTTCGCATGATTTCGCCGTAGCGCGGGCCTTCCGGCAACCCCAGCGTCTTCAGATCTTCACCGGTGATATCCGTCCTGACATGACGCCACTTGTAGATGTACTGGGAGACAAAGCTCCTGAGTTCTTCATCCGGCGTGCGCGCCATCACATACAGGGCGCCCTCCAGCGAAAGCGGGGCGAGGAGGGCGCACAGTTGACTGATCAGCGTGTCGCCTGTCTTGCGCGTTTTGCCCCAGGCGGAGAGCCGGGAACAGGCGGTGCGGATCTCCTGACGCAGAGCAAGCAAATCCCGCCGGGCCGTCTTGGCAAGGCCAAGGCGCTCAAAGACTTCAGCCGTCGCCTCCGGAGACGCCCCGCTGCACAGCGCCAGCAGATAGACGGTGCTGACAGAGGGAAGTTCGTCGGCATAGAGCAGATGATACCAGTCCAGGACTTCACTCAGGGAGACCAGCAGATCGTTTTTTTCCCGATTGAGCGACAATGTCGGATGAATGGCCTCCAAGACTCCCAGCCGATCCAGACGCGAGAGACAGGTAAAGGGAGCGGACTCATGAAAAAGAAGATTGAGTTCATGCACGATGCGTGAACCGGAAAGCCGCTCCATCAGCTTGAGAGAAAGCGCGTTTTTGATCAGTTTTTCACCCTGGATGCTGATGCGAAAGCCGTAACGCTGCTCAAAGCGCACCGCTCTGAGAATGCGTGTCGGATCTTCAATAAAGCTGAGGGCGTGGATGACCCGAATGATTTTTTTCTGGATATCGCTCCGTCCGCCGAAGAAATCCACAAGGTGGCCGAAAGCCGTGGCGTTGAGCCGCAAGGCCATGGCGTTGATGGTGAAATCACGGCGAAAAAGATCCATCTTGATCGAGGAGAGTTCCACCGTCGGCAGGGCCGCCGGATATTCGTAATACTCCAGCCTGGCCGTGGCCACATCCAGGCGCTGTTCGCGTCCGTCTTCATCGTGGTAGATGACGAGCGCCGTCATGAAGGTTTTGTGCTCCCTGACGCGCCCGCCAAGCTCTCGCGCAAGCTCCTTGGCGAAAGCTATGCCGTCGCCCTCCACTACCAGATCCACGTCGTCGAACTCTGTGGAAGGGCGGCTTAACGCCAGATCCCGCACAAAACCGCCAACGGCGTACACATTGACGCCAAGGCGATCGCCCAGAGCGCCGGCCCGGCCCAACAGGTTCAGCAGCGGGCGGGACAGACGTGAACGCATCACCTTGGAGAGATCGCGCTCCTGCTTGTCAGTCTCGTGTGGAAGAGGGATGCCCCCGGGTTCTTCCACAAAAAGATTGATCAGGTCGGTGCGCGTCACCACGCCGATGACGTCGTTTTTTTCCACAATGGGAATAAGTCGTTGGCGAGCGCCGATGATGATTTCCACCAGCCGTTGCAGCGAAGCGTCAGGGTGCGCCGTGAGCATGTCGCGCCGCATGTAGATGGAAACAGGCATGTTGCCAAGGCCATGCGTTACGGCTTTGGAAGCTACCTGACCTTCCATGTAGCCGACGCACTGACGGGTCCCCGTGCGAAAAATGGGAACCGCTTTCAGTCCGTAGCGGTTCATGACGGTTTCCGCTTCCTTGATCGTCCGCTGCTCCTCCACGCCGCGCGCGGGTGAAGACATGAGATCTCCGGCGCGCTTGTCCGGATGCGTCTTGGCGTAGACCCAGCGAAAGATGGCGTCGCGCACTTCGGGAATCGTCATCCCCTTGATGGAAGCCGAGGCGGCAAAGCGGTGTCCGCCTCCGCCGAGGCTTTTGCATATTTCGCTCACATCCACAGCGTCGATCCGGCTGCGAGCCACAAGCTGCACCTTGTCGTCCATATTAGCCAGGGCGAAAAGAACGTGGCACGGCTCCATTTCCATGAATTTTTGGGCAAGATAAGCAAAATCGCCGATGAATGTTTCGGATGCCGCTTCGGTTATGACGATATGGTATGCTCCCGCCTCATGCACCGTTGCGGAATCAATGAGCGAATGGAGAATCTTGACATGGGCGCTTGTCATGTCATGCCGGATGAGATCCGCAATGACCGGAAGCTCCATCCCCCGCTCTTTGAGCCAGGCGGCGGCCCGAAAATCTTCCGGCGTTGTGGATGTATAAGTGAACGCGCCTGTATCCGCGTACACGCCAAGCCCGAGCAACGTCGCCATTTCGCACTTCACGGAAATGTTTTGAGCCGCAAGGGCGCGACAGACCAGCGTACATGTCGATCCAACAGGGGCGACATGCTGGAAGGCGGCGGGAACGGCGTCGCGCGTTTCCGGTTCCGGGTGATGGTCCCATACATGGATTTCCACGCCCGGAACACGCAGAACGTCTTCAATATGCGCCAGCCGCGAACGCTGGCGGGTATCCGCAATCACGAGAAGCCGAACGCCGTGCGGATCGATTTCTCTGGAAGATTTGAAGCGGAAAAGCGGTTCGATTGTCTCTGTAAAAAAACGGAGCAATGTTTTTTCCATGCTTCCGGGAAAAATCAGACAGGCGTCGGGATACAAAAGCGAAAGGCCGAGCATGGATGAGAGGCCGTCCCAATCCGCATTGCTGTGACAGGTGATGAGGGTGGACACGGGGCTGTCGGGGATCGTCATGCAAGGTTCCTTTGGAACATGTGGTGGTGCATGGGGCGGATGGGAAATGCCTTGCCGGCCGGAAGCTCTCGGCTTTTCGTGGACAGACTTTCAATGAATCGTGGCCTAATCCGGATTCTCGCCGGGCGGGACCGGAGAAGAATCGATACGCGATCGGGGGTGATGCATACTGTGGATTCGTTTCAGCCTGTCGCTTTGAACATGCGTATACAGTTCCGTGGCATTCAGGTCGGCATGTCCGAGCAGGAGCTGTACGGAACGCAGATCCGCCCCACCTTCCAACAGATGCGTTGCAAAAGAATGCCGAAACGTATGGGGTGAAATATTTTTTCGGATTCCGGCCGCCAGCGCGTACCGCTTTATCAGCTTCCATACAGCCTGACGGGTGAGTCCCTTCCCGGAGCGGTTGAGGAAGACATAATCCTGTATCGGACAGAAAAGCGGCCGCGTGTTGTTCAGATACGCGGCAGCGCTCGAAACGGCCTCATCATGCAGGGGAACATGACGTTCCTTGTTGCCTTTGCCCACGATTCGAACGACTCCGCGCTGCAGATCCAAATCCAGAGGACGCAGGCCAATGAGTTCGGAAACTCGCATCCCCGCCGCGTAAAGCAGCTCAAGCATGGTTCTGTCCCGCCGGCCAAGCTTGGCCGTCTGATCCGGAGCGCCCAGCATGGCCAGCACTTCTTCCCGGCTGAGCACTTCCGGCAAGAGGGAAGGGATTTTGGGAGCGCTCATCAGAGCGGCGGGATTGCTGGGCAGAATTCCTTCCTCCACACACCAGCCAAGAAAAGAGCGCAACGAGGAAAGACGTCGGGCCAGGGATCGGTTGGTATCCCCGCGCCGGCGCAACCATGCCGCGTAAAGCAGCAGACTTTCATCATCAAGCTGCACAAGCGGCAGAGCCGCTTCTTCGAGAAAGTCGCGCAACGCGTCCAGATCCTGCCCGTATGCAATCACCGTGTTGCGGGACAGTCCGCGTTGGAACAAGAGGCTGTCAAGCCACGCCCAAGCCAGATGGGCCGGAAAGGATTCCGCTGTTTCGTCGGGCGAGGGGGGCACGTGTGAGCGATTCATTGGTTGGGACGGTACACCGGGACACGCATTCCGACAAGTCTTCCAACGCGCGTTCTGTCCACGGGGGGCAGTCCATGCAGGGTAGTCGGATGATCAGTGACAACATATTGAAAATACAGTAAATTATTTTGAATGTAGATAAGGTTTTCTGTGGTTTCGGACAGATTCCGCCACTCGCGGTCACCTCCCTCGTCTGTACATCTGTACAAAGGATATTGACAGACTGCGCACTGCTGGAGCAGAGTTTCGGTGTGAACTACGCGCATACAGTGTATATCAGCCTGGGTTCCAATCTTGAATCCGAATGGGGCGGGCCTGAGGCCAATCTCGCCAAGGCTCTCGCAATACTGACGGATCAACCTTGGTTTCGGGTAGACGGCGTATCGGCCATCTATATGACCGAACCCCAAAATCTTCGGGAACAGCCTTGGTTTGCCAATCAGGTCGCGCGCCTGCTATGCCTCTCCGGCGTGAGCGCCGAACGTATGCTGGCGTTGCTCCATCAGTGCGAAGCGTGCATGGGGCGTCGGCGTGACGGCGCAACGCTCCGCTTTGGTCCAAGGATCATTGATTTGGACCTGTTGTTGTTCGACGATGAACAGCGGGCCGGGCCGGAACTCTTTTTGCCGCACCCGCGTTTGCCGGAACGAGCTTTTGTCCTTGCCCCGTTGTGTGACCTTGCGCCCGATTTGCGTATTCCCGGAAGGCGGCCCGGCGATGACACGCCCCGCCTTCTTCTGAAGAAACTGGCTTATCGGCTTGAAGGAAAACGTATTTACCAATAGGGTCATGAAGTCACATAATGATTTCTCCCGACAGGCGGGCAGCCCGACGCGACGGCTTGGCCACTGTGAGCAAGCCGACAGCCGCAATTTTCGGTGAAGCGATCCTCATAAATCGCCCACAGGGGATTTATGATATGCGAACGGAATAACCACTTGTGGAGTATATGTATGTGGAAATGGGTGATTCTTGTGCTGGCCGGTTATGCCCTTTATCGTATGTTTCTCAATGATCGCAAGAAAAAGGCAGAAGACGGGGACAAGGAAAAGGAGCACCTTGTCGCCACCGGCGAAATGGTCAAAGATCCTGTATGTGGAGCCTATATTGATGCGGACAGCGCCATCACTGTCCGCGATGGGGCAACAGTTCACCGTTTTTGCAGCTACGAGTGTCGGGAACAATTTTTGAAACGCATTGGGCGGTTGCCCGAAACGGGCACGACTGACCAGAATTCATAGTGCAAAACAACTTGTGTATGAATACGCAAGTATTGTTTTGCAATTCGGATTTGGCTTCGGACGGCCGGGTTCCCGAAAGGGAAATCGGCCTTTCCTTGCAGCGTACACCTACTTGAAAAGCAGAACATTCACCGGGGTTCCGGCTTCAAGCCCCTCCTTGCGCGCCGAAATGCGGATGACGCCGTGCGCCTGGAGCAGCGTCCGCAACACGCCGCCCCCCCCAAGGAGCGGAACAGCGGTGGGGAGGGCGCCTGCCTCACCGCTTTCGGGAAACTGGAGCCGTACCCGCACATAGTCTTCCCGCCCTTGCCGCGAAGCGACATTGCGCATGAGCACGGCCGGCTGGGAGCGCCACAAGCGCTGATCAAAAGCGTTTTTCCACCCGGCCAGATGCCGGAGAAAGGGCAGGCCCAGCGTCAGCATGACAACTTGCGCGGAGGTCATTTGCCCTGGCAGTCCCCAAATGAAGGTGGAACCGCAACGTGCCAGAATGAGTGGTTTGCCCGGACTCAACGCAACGCCGTGGCAGAATATTTCTGTATTCTTGAAGGAAGCCAGGGCGTCCATCGTCAGATCCCGCACGCCGACCGAACTGCCGCCTGAAAGAAAAAGAACATCCGGGGCCGGCTCCTGGGCAAGGATTTTGCCAAGCATGCGCGTCAGTTCGTCAAGCTGATCGGGAACAATGCCGAAGCAGTGCGCCTTGCACCCCGCATTTCGGATCATGGCGGCAAGAGCCACGCTGTTCACATCCCGGATACAGCCGCTTTCGGGCGTTTGTTCCGGCGGGACAAGCTCATCCCCGGTGGAAAGCAACGCCACGCGCGGCCGGCGTATTACCGGGACAGCGACAACGCCGAGACCTGCCAGCAGGCCAAGCTCCTGCGGACGGAGCAACGTTCCGGCCGTGAGCGCGGTTTCTCCTTTGGCGGCATCTTCTCCCTTGCACAGCACATGCTCTCCCGGGGCCGCCGAACGGCGCATTTCCACCACGCCTGCTCCGAATTCGCTCGTGTATTCCACCATGATGACCGCATCGCTTCCCCGGGGCAGGCGTCCACCGGTAACAATGGCTGCACATTGTCCGGGTCCCACAGTAAAATCTGGGATCTGATCGATGGAGACCTGTCCTATACAGTCAAGCCAAACCGGATTGGACGCTGAAGCCCCAAAAAGATCAGCAGCTCTTACGGCGTAACCGTCCATAGCCGCTCGATCCGCCGGGGGCAGATCTTCCAAAGCGACGATATCCTCGGCCAGCACATGGCCGCCTTCCAGCAACGCGTCGTCGTACAGCGAAAGCGCAGCCTTTCCTGTCAACTTTTCCAAATGCGGAAACGCAGTCAGCCGCGCTGTGACTTCCTCCATGGACAGCACATTGAGAAAGCCCCTGGAAAAGCGCTGCATGGTTCCTCCCGAAGTTTTCGGCATGTTTTCAGAATGGTCCCGTTTTGCCGGCCAGCGTCTGTCGGCGCTACGAGCAATTCTGTTCTTCGCCAACGCAGAAAGCCTTTTGCAAAGGGAGCATATCCTTGCGGTACTCTCGACTAAAATAAAAAGACTTTCTGATGCCGGCAGGGGGCAGAAGGCCCGTAGTCCCAGAAAATCCAAGGTCAGTCCTCATTAAAACGCCCGCCGCGAAAAAGCGGCTTTGCAGCAGGCGGGTTAATGAGGGCTGCCCCTAAAGCAGATCCGGATCGGTCGGCTTTCGATCCCAGTATACTTTGCCGTGATTCTTTCTGTTCTTTCGCATGAGCACATAAAGTGCTCCAGGCCCCCCGTCCGCAGGGCGGGCCGTACAAAATGCAAGGACAACGCGGCGAAAGGGTTCCTGGGTCAGCCATTCCTGCACTTTTGTCCGCAAGATGGGCATTCCATGTGGAGAATTGCGTCCTCTTCCCGGCACTACAAGGAGTGTGCGCTGGCCTTTGAGATAAGCTCCCTTGATAAATCCGACCAGCGTCTGGAATGCCTGAACGGCGTTCAACCCATGCAGATCGAGATGGGCTTCCGGGCTGTAGCGACCGGCCTGCAACTTGCCAACGGTGATCAAATCCAGCCCCAGCACATGACCTTCGATATATTCATCGGTAGCCGCCAGGGCAAATTCGATTTTGCCTTCCATGAAATCCTGAAGAGGATTGTCATCGCCTTCTGCCGGAGGCGGCGCGGACGGCACAACTTCGGGGGTGACGCTGCGCCCTTTGCCAGGCAAGGGCGTCACGCCACGCATGGCGGCGGTGAATGTCTGATCGTCGCCTGTTTCAGCCGAATTGAAAGATGATTGCGTGGGGACGCAAGCCGGGGAGAGTTTGCGTGGAAACTGACCTGGTTTGACGGCATCAGCCATCAAAACAGAATTTTTCAAGTCTGTGCAAGGAGCGTCTTTGGGCAAATGCTTGCGCAAGGCAGATCCTTTGGGGCTTCCAAGACGTGTCGTCCCCGACATGGCGGCAAGAAATGTCGCCGCGTCGGCATTCTCGTCCGGCGACAGCGTTTCGGCAAAAGACAAGGAGTCCGCCTCCCCGGGGGCGATCCTGGCGGCATCCTGCGCCGGTTTGGGCAACGTCCGCCCGTGTGCGGGCGAGCGTTTTGCTTCGCCCCGGAGGAAAAGGCGCTTGTCCAGACGCCGAAAAGGGTTTTCTCCCGCAAGGGCGTTATCATCACTCATATAGATTCCTTACAACTCATTCTCATAAATCTCCCTGTGGCGACTTACGAGAACCGCTCTGTCGAAGGCGTGGTTTTCGGCTCACTCACGAGGTCTTGCCTCTGCGTCAGACGGTCTGCCTGACGAAAGAAGTCATATACAAAAGACTTCTTGAAACTGAGTCGGAGGTTGCGCGCAGGCCGGCTCAGCGTCTGTTTGGCGGAAGCACCACAGGCCCGGAAGGACCAAGGGGCGCATAAGGATGATTGTTTACAGGATACCGGGGAAGTTCCCGCCCCGGTTGGTAAACAAAGGCTCCCCCGACATTGGGACCGCTTTGGCCGGGCGTCCACTGCGGTCGCCATGTGGGCCGCCATGACGGATCGCCAGGTTGGCCGGGCTGCCCCGGTCGCCCGGCGTCAGGCCACGGGGGACCGTAGGGCGGGATGCCCCAATTTCCGCCTGCCGGCGGCCGGCCGGGTGGGGTTGGCGTCCCTCCGGGGTAGGGAGGACGCACGGAAGGATACGACGGAGAAGAGGTGTCGCTCCCTCCTGATCCCGGCGGGTATGGCGGACGATCCGGCTGTGGAAAGGAAGATCCGGGAGGAAGAGGGCGATCCGGACGCTGAGGCGGATACATCCCCCCATTGTTCCCCCATCCTGGGGGGTACTGGTCGCCGCCTGGCTGCCAAGGAACGGATACTTCGGGAATGACATACGGGATATAGGGTTGTTGCGTCGCCGGCTGCCGTGGCGGCGTGACCCTGATGACGCGATCGCCTGTTTCCTCATCTTCGCCGATGAAAATGGATTGGGAATTGTTCGTGATGGTTGAGTTCCGTTCCACATCCTGTTGCCTATTTTGCGGTGTGGATACGGGGGCCGCCCCAAGTGAGTCCGGAACAAGCCCGCCCAAAAAAACGCTCCCTGCAAGCACAACGAAAAGTCTGGGCAACAGTTTTCTGTCACGCCTTTCGCAAACTGTTCCGCCCTGTGTCATGGAAGGAGGGAATGCTTTCTGTTTATTCATCAATTGAGGTCTCCTCTTGCGTAAGCGCCATGAAAAGCCTATTCTTGTTTGCGTTCGCGTGCAAGCCGGGGCTGGTCGCCATCTTCTTCCAGGAAGTGGGTTTTGGGAAGCCCTTATACCGGGTTCGGCCAGTGCTTGGGCCAACACGTCAAGGGAAGTGTGTCGGGTTGCCGGCACGAGGTCAAGCCTGTCTGGTTGCAACCCTGTGCAGGACAGCGCCATGAGCGGAGCCGGTTTGCGGCCCTCACGCTTCTGGAGCGACGCGAAGTTTCAAGGTACTATGGTACATAGGAGTGCATGTATGACGTTGACGCGATCCAGGGCGTATACTGATGCGGGGGTAAACATCGAAGCGGGCAACTCGCTTGTGTCCCGTATCAAATCCTTAGTTTCGCAGACGCAGATCCACGGCGTCCTGTCCGATATCGGCGGTTTCGGCGGCTTGTTCAAACCGGATCTTGCCGGGATGGAAGCGCCTGTGCTGGTGGCTTCCACCGATGGGGTGGGCACCAAGCTCAAGCTGGCGTTCGCGTTTGACAAGCATGATACCGTCGGCATCGATCTCGTGGCCATGTGCGCCAACGACATCCTTGTGCAGGGGGCGCGTCCGCTCTTTTTCCTTGATTATTTCGCCACCGGCCGGTTGGATGTGGACAGGGCCACACAAGTGGTCGCCGGCGTTGCAGAGGGCTGCAAACAGGCGGGATGCGCGCTGCTTGGCGGCGAAACGGCCGAAATGCCCGACATGTACGGCGACGGCGAATACGATCTCGCCGGATTCTGCGTTGGTCTTGCCGATAACGCCAAGCTGGTGGACGGTTCTTCCATCCGGGTGGGGGATGTGCTGATTGGTCTTGCCTCCTCCGGGATCCATTCCAACGGCTATTCGCTCGTCCGCAAAATTCTTGCGCAAAGCGGGCTTGGACCGGATGACGAATTGCCCGGAACCAAACGATCCGTACGCGATGTGCTCTTGGAGCCAACACTGATTTATGCCGATGTTGTCCGTAATCTCATGCGTGATTTGCCCATAAAAGGTATGGTGCATATCACGGGCGGCGGTTTTTACGATAACATACCTCGTGTCTTGCCCAATTCTGTTGTGGCCAGGGTTCAATTTTCTTCTTGGAATGTCCAGCCCGTTTTTCACTGGCTGAAGGAGCAGGGGCGGCTCACTTGGCCGGAAATGCTGCAAATTTTCAATTGCGGCATCGGTTATCTGCTGATTGTGCCCGGAGAAGTGTCCGATGAAGTCATGAGCAGGCTTGAAGCCATGCATGAAGGGGCATGGGTCATTGGCAGCATCGATCGCCGTCAGGACAAGGATGAAGAACAGGTCAGAGTTGTGTTTGAGTAACCCTGCGTTCCTTGCGGCAAAAGGCCGACGCGGTTTCCGCGCCGGCCTTGATCGGCTTCCTGCTGCAATTCATTTCATAAATCCCCTGCAGGAGATTTATGAGACTCGCTTCGCTGAAAAGCGTGTTTGATCCGCTACCTATTTTTTGAGTCCCAATGCCCCAAGAAGGGTTGCCTGGATGCTTTCAATGGAACCCTGTCCATCCAGGGCAATGTACCGAGTTTCCCCCTGATCGGCCAACCGCTTGAAAAAGCGGGCGGCGGCCAGAGTGCCGTTTTTTTCGTCATAATAGATATCGTGCCGCTTGTTGATGGCTTCTTCATCCTGATCATCGGCCCGTGCTGACAGTGCGCCCCCGCATACCCGGCACACATCGCCTTGGGGCTTGATGGCGTCGATAAAAATATTGTTCGGGTGATTGCCGTCATTTCGGCAGACGCGACGTCCCATAATGCGATTTTTGGCCACTTCGCGCGGAAGCTCGATCTCAACGACATAATCAAGTTTCATTCCCTGCCGGTGCATGGCGTCGTACAGCTGCTCCGCCTGAGCCATGTTACGCGGGAAGCCATCCAGCAGCCACCCGGTAGCGCCCCTTTGTTCCAATGTTTCCAGAACCATAGGGATGGTTATGTCGTCCGGCACCAGTTCGCCCTTGTCCATGTACGCCTTGGCGCGCTTTCCCAGGGGCGTTCCGCCGCCCACATGCTCGCGAAAGATCGCACCCGATTCGATATGGGCAAGGCCGAAGGCCTGTTTGATAAGAGCGCCCTGCGTGCCCTTGCCGCTTCCGTTGGGACCAAATATGAGGATATTCATGGTGCATTGCTCCTGGCTTCAATGGCCTGGGGTTGAAATTGTCATCAATCTTTTGAGGAAAACCGCAGGTACAGGTCTCCTTGCCAGCGCCCGAGTTTTTTTCCCATTCCCTTAAGCCGAATAGGCTTGTCGGGATGAAAATCCGGCGGAAGAGTCACATCCAGCGTTGTGACCTCGTCGGAAAGGCCGCGCCTGATCTGAAGCCGGATCTTGGCCCCCGGCGCCAAACGCCTGGCGGGCAATTCAAAGACCTGCTCTTCATCAATCTGTCCGCGAAGCCAGTTTTTAAGAGATCCCCCGATGTTTCTGGAAAAATCAATCGCCTTGTTGCCCCGTCCCAAACGTTTCAACCCTGCAAAAGCGGGAACGTCCGCGGTCACGGCACGCGCCTTCGGCTCTTCTTTTCTCTCCGCTTTTTCCTGGTTGGGCGACGTTTTTTTGCGAATTTCGCTGTAGATATCCTCAAATACGCGCCTCGCAAACGCATCGTTCAGGATATCTTTCAGGACTTCCTGCTGTTCGGCGTAAACTTCTTCTCCCTTTTTTGCGCCCTGCGTTCGCTCATGGAACTCGCTTTTTTCTCTGGCGTTTTCCGATCTGACAGTCTCCGGGCCGGAGGCTGAGGCAGCCCCCTTCGCCGAGTCTTGCGTCGCGTTCGCGGAGTCTGCCGTCGAGCCTGCGCCCGAGGAAGGGGGCGCCTGTTCGGATGCCCCTTTTTCTCTGCGAGCCTCTTCACTGTCCGCCCGGGCGGACTGGCGGGAGCCGGTCTGCCCCTGCGTATCAGAAGAACGATCGGACGATTGCTTCGCACCCTGTTTCTGTTCGCGCAAGGCAACAATTTTGCTCAGGATAACATAGGCTTCATTGAGTTGCTGGAAACGTTGCCCAGCGTCGGCTACTCCCGGGTTGAGATCCGGGTGCAGCTCAAAGGCTCTTCTGCGATAGGCATGCTTGATCTCGTCCAGTGAAGCGGACTGATCCAGACGAAGAATTTCATAGCACTCTTTTAGCGTCATGCCTGTTTCCCACGCTCTCCGGCGGAATCTGAAACGGAACGCGCCAAGGCTTCCAGATCCTCCCGGGTGAAGAGAGCGGCCCCTGCCTTTCCTCTGTCATCGGCAAACAGTTCTTCGTGCCGGATGTATTGTATCCCCTCGGCAACAAAGTCGGCATGGGCGACCTGCCTGGAAATGCCAGGACAATACTCTTTGGCAAGAGAGAAACTGACCGGATCGATCAGGTTTCCCTTGAAAAAGGGCCAGGCACGGCATACTGCCGGTTTATGGACATGGACGGAGCATCCGCCTGTTTCACGAAAAAAAAGACAGCGCCCGTCCTCTCCCACGCGAAGATGCATTTTGCCGTTACGCTGTTCGGTATAGCGTTCGCGGAAGGTTGGCGGATCAAGGCGAAGCGCACGGCACAACCGCGCTTCATCCGTCGGAGAAACAACGATGCCTCCCCGCCCTTCGCAACATTGCCCGCACATGCGGCAGGCAAACGCGGAGGATCCGCCGCTCATGCCTGCTCTCCACAATGGAGGGAATGCAGGACGCCCGGACAAGCCGGCCCCGCGGCCAGCCGCATATGTTCAATCTTGATACATTTATCCGAAACTGACAAAATGCCGCCGTCCTCAACAAGTTTGGAAGCTTCGGAGTTGCTGACGCCAAGCTGCATCCAGAAGCAGCGCGGCCGCGAGGCAAGGCGGAGCGTTTCCCGCGCATGTTCGAGGCAAAATTCCGATGCCCGGAAAACATCCACAATATCAACAGGTTCGGGTATTTCCTCAATAGACCTGTATGTGGGCAGCCCCCAAACATTCTGTCGCACGGGGTGAACGGGAATAACCTTGTAGCCGGCGGCCATCAGATACCGCCCCACGTCATCGACCGGCTGCCCGGCTTTATCCTTGGCCCCGATGACGGCAATGACGCGAGATTCTTCAAACAGGGTACGGATCGCCGTATCAGACGGAAGCGGAAGCGACATAAAACCTCCGGAAATGCGAAAAGGCAAAAATTTTGTTTGTCCGCAGCTTCGGACCTGCGAGCCACAGCAAGGCGGGGTGGAGTCTACCCGTTTGTGGCGTTAAAGGCAACGCTTGCACTGCGAAGAAGGCTTCAGGTCAGGCGCTGTCTTCTCCGGGAATTTTTATCAATGCAGCATGAAAAAGGAGCTTGCATGTTCACAGCGTTGGAACAAATTCCATATGCGGAGCTGGCCGGCCGCCACGCCCGGTGCCGGGAACTCCTTGCACGGCTCGCGCCCGAGGCGGGCGGGATGCTTGTTTGTTCGCGTGTTGAAATTTATTACCTGACGGGCACGCTTGCCTCGGGGCTTTTCTGGCTTCCATTAAGCGGAGAACCTGTCCTGCTGACGCGTCGCGGGGTGGAACGTGCGCGGCTTGAATCTCCCCTACGTTTGATTGCGTCGTTTCGTTCGTACAGGGATCTTGCCGGAATATGTGCGGAAGCCGGAAGCCCTCTGCCTCCCTGCATCGCAGTTGACAAGGCCGGGTTCTCCTGGAGCATGGGGGAGCTCTTGCAGAAGCATTTGCCCGGAACGCGTTTCACCTCCTGTGATTTGGCTCTGCGAAAGGCAAGAGCCATAAAGTCCGAATGGGAATTGCGCAAGCTGCGCCTGTGCGGCGAACGGCACAGGGCAGCGCTGGAGGAGAGCCTGCCGGAGCGACTTTCTCCCGGAATGACGGAGCTGGAGATCGCCCATCTGGTCCACGAAACATTTTGTGAGTGGGGCAATGGCGTGGTCACCCGCATGTATGCTCATGGCGAGGAAAACCACGGCTTGCTTGCGGTGGGCGATTCGGGCTTGTACCCTACCTATTATAATGGTCCACTTGGCGCGCGCGGATTACACCCGTCCATTCCCTACCTTGGCGACGCAGGCACGGTCTGGCGGCCGCATACGTTGCTTACGGTGGATGTCGGCTTTACCGTCGAGGGGTACAATACGGACAAGACGCAGGTGTATTGGTCCGGCGACGCCGCAAGTCTTCCCCAGCGCCTGATCGCGGCCCACGCCGCGTGCGAGGAAGCGTACCGGCATTGCGCGGAGCGCCTGCGACCGGGGCTTGCGCCTTCGCAACTGTGGCGGGAAGTGCTGGAAATGATGGAGAGAGCGGGGCAGGCGGAAGGCTTTATGGGAATGGGAGGCAACAAGGTCGCCTTTCTCGGGCATGGAACAGGGCTTACGGTGGATGATCTTCCCGTGTTTGCCGCCGGTTTTGACGAGCCGCTGGAAGAGGGCATGGTTGTTGCTGTTGAGCCAAAAATCGCGATCCCCGGCATTGGATTGACGGGAGTGGAGAACACCTTTGAAATCACGGCGCGGGGCGCGCGTTCTCTTTCCGGAAGCCGTATCGGCATTATCCCGCTCTCCTGACTTGAGCGCATGACGCTCCTGCAGTAAGATGTGTGCCCAAGGCAGTTTTGATGAATACGCATGCTGCAGCGGAACGGGGAGTCCGTCGAGGTGCGAAAGAGGTTTTTCGGTGGTATATGACGAATTTTTGGGGCGCGTGAGGCGAAGTTTCACTGATCGCGTGACCCTGGCCCGCTCGGGAGTGGCTACCCTGGCCCGGTTGGGCACAGATCTCCTGCATCAGGGGCGTGGCGTGGCGTGGCTTGTGCCGGATCGCGAAAGTCTGGCGCGTGCGGACGCCTTCCTGACGCTTTTTTCTCCGGACGCATCCGCAGAAGAAAAGACTGAAGGTCAGCGGAAAGCCTTGTGGGTGTCTTTGCCGCCCTTTTCTGCGCGATCGGCAGGGAGGGCAGGCTGGACGGAGCGGCTGGCATCCCTGTACGCGCTCAGAAGCGGAACGGCACGGTGCGTGCTGTTGACGCCTGATAGTCTGCTTCTCAAATGGCCGCCGCTTGATTTTTTTGAGGGGCAGGAATTGCGCCTGGGACGCGGAGAGGAAATTTCTCCCGATCTGGTTCTGGAACAAGCCGTGGCGTGGGGGTACGAACGGGTCCCCATGGTTTCCAATCCCGGAGAGGTCGCCCGCCGCGGCGATATCCTGGATATCATGCCTCCCGGTTATGCCAGGCCCTTGCGGTTTGATTTTTTTGGGGATCTGATTGAAGGCATCAGACTTTTCGAGCCGTCTTCCCAGCGTTCCAGGGAAGATCTTCCAGATGCCCGCATCTTGCCGGTCTACCCGATACGTCAGGATTCGGCCAGTCGACAGAAAATGGAAAGTCGCTGGAATCGCCTGTTACGCAAGGGGCTTATCACCGAAAATGAACATTTCGGTTTGGGACGCCTGTTGGAAGGGGCGGATATGCGCCTTTTGCCGGGCTGCTGCTACGATGCCGCCACCTGGCTTGAAGAATGGCTTCCAAAGGATACCGTGTGGATAACGCCGGGCCGGCATGACGCGGAAGATCTGTTGAAGAACGCGGAAGCTCAGTGGCGGGCCGCGCTGGATGAGCAGGACGCCGCCGGCCGCCCCCAGCCAGGGAGACTGGCCTTGCGCCCGGCCGTTCAGGTGGAAGCGGTATGGGACAAGGCCGTCGTCGTCCATGCCGAACCCCTGGTCATGGGAGTGGAAAAGAGCGGCACGGATCTCCCGGAACGCGCCATCACCGGTTTTGAGGATCTTTTTCCCACCGTCGCTGAGAAGGACCGTCCCTGGCAGACGCTTGTTCGCGCCCTGAAAGGGTGGCAAACGGACAGACGGCAGGTTGTTCTCTCATTTGTTTCCGAGCGAAGCCGGAGCAAATTCCTCAAGCTTGCGGAACAGGACGGCATTTTCCCTTCCCTCCGCTACAACTCTGCGGACAGGGGACTGTACGCGCTTGTCGCTCCATTTCGGTCTGGGGCAGACATGCTGTGGGACAATGTCCTTGTCCTGGGGGAGGATGTTCTCCAGCCACACGAGGAAAAAAGCCGCCGTGTGCCGACAGGAGCATTCAAGGGACTTGACCGCCATGAGGAATTGAAGCCCGGAGATCTGCTGGTTCACCGGGATTACGGCATCGCCCGATTCGGCGGCCTGTTGCGCATGGAGCTTGGGGGCACGGCCAACGACTTTCTGCTGCTCCACTATGCCGGCGATGACAAGCTTTATCTGCCTGTGGATCGGCTGTCCCTGATTCAGCGATTCAAGGGGGGAGGGGAAATGCCGCCCGCGCTTGATCGCCTTGGCAGTTCCTCCTGGCAGGCCGGCAAGGAAAAGGTCCGCAAGGCTGTTGAAAAAATCGCTGAAGATCTGGTTGAAATGTACGCCTGGCGCAAGGTGGCCAAAGGCTTTCAGTATCCGCCCCTTGGCGAACTGTACCGTGAATTTGAAGCTTCGTTCGGCTTTGAGGAAACTCCGGATCAGGCTCGGGCCATTCAGGATGTGCTGAGCGATATGGAAAAACCGGAACCCATGGACCGTCTGATCTGCGGAGATGTTGGTTTCGGCAAAACAGAAGTTGCCCTGCGGGCGACGTTTCGTGCCGCTTCGGAAGGGCGGCAGGTTGTCTTGCTGTGCCCGACTACGGTTCTGGCGGAACAGCATTACCAGACATTCCGTTCCCGTTTGTCGGGCTTTGCCGTCAACGTGGGGCTGCTGAGTCGCTTTGTGCCGCCGCGCAAGCAGAAGGACGTGCTCAAGGCAGCGGCCGAAGGGCGGATCGATGTGCTTATCGGCACACACCGCCTGCTTTCGGATGATGTGAAGTTGCCCAACCTCGGCTTGCTGGTACTTGATGAGGAACAGCGTTTTGGCGTGCGCCACAAGGAGAAACTCAAACGCCTGCGCAAGAATGTGGATGTGCTTACGCTTACCGCCACTCCGATTCCACGGACACTCCAGCTTTCCATGTCCGGCGTGCGGGAACTTTCCGTTATAGAAACCGCTCCCCTGGACAGAAAACCCGTGTCAACGGCCATTTTGCAGCGGGACAAGGTCACACTTAAACAAATACTTGAAAAAGAACTGGCGCGCGAAGGCCAGGTTTTCTGGGTGTACAATCGGGTGCAGGGGCTTGAGCGGGTAGCGGACTTTGTGCGGGAGCTTGTGCCGGACGCCAGAGTCGGCATGGCGCACGGGCAGCTCACCGAAAAGGCGCTTGAGGAGACGATGCACGCTTTCTGGCACGGCGAGCTGGACGTTCTGGTGTGCACGGCCATTGTGGAGTCGGGGCTTGATTTCCCGCGGGCAAACACCCTTATTGTGGATCAGGCCCAGATGTTTGGGCTTGGGCAATTGTACCAGCTTCGGGGGCGGGTGGGGCGATCGGATCGGCAGGCTTTTGCCGGTTTTGTCGTGCCGGATCTTGACAGCCTCCCCGAAACGGCCAGGGAGCGCCTGCGCATTATTCTTGATCTTGATTATCTCGGCGCGGGCTTTCAAGTCGCAATGGAAGATTTGCGCCTGCGCGGCGCGGGGAATATTCTCGGTGAAGTTCAATCCGGGCACATGAACCGCGTGGGACTGGATTTGTACCTGGAGATGCTTGAACAGGCCGTAAGCAAAATCAAGGGCGGCGGTGTTGCCCTGCATACAGAGACGGAAATCAATCTGGCCCTCACCGCGCATATTCCGGAGACGTATATCACAGACGGCCACGAACGCTTGCGCTGGTACAAACTTCTTTCTTCCGCGCGCGACAGCAAAAGCCGGCAAGAACTTGTGCTGGAACTCAGAGATCGCTTTGGCCATTTGCCCGAGGAATTGCAGGTATTTCTGGCGGTGCTTGAACTCAAATGGTTTTTGAGCGAGGTTCAGGCTGCCCGGGCCGATATCCATGCCGATCGTGTGCGCATTGCGTGGGATGAAGGGCAGACCGCCATCGCGCCCGAAAGGATTCCCGCCTTTCTGGCGACCAATACGGCGGTTCGGCTGTTGCCGCCGGCGACTTTGGAGTGGAAACTGGATACGGCGCGCGCCGTGCCGTTGCGCCTTGACGAGGTGCGCCATGCCCTGGCGGCTCTGATCACGCCGCCGGCCGAACTGCCGGGAGCGTCAGCCTGATGCGTTGTTTTCTTTTTCTTTTTCTTTTTGCGGGCAGCATGTGTTGCGTTCCTTCGGAAGCCCCGGCGTTTTCTTTCCTTACGGAAAGGGAACAAACCGGCGTCATCGCTACCGTCAACGGCAGACCGATCACTCTGCACAGACTGGAAGCCCTTCATGATATTGACGGCGATGCGGACTTGCTGGCCCACGCGCCTTCACTGGAACTTTTGCAGCAGCAGTACGGCGACGCCCTGGCCGCATTGATTGTCCACGAACTTGTTGCTCAGGAGTTGGAAAAGCGCAAGCTTTCCATTACGGATGAAGCTGTGCGTGCTGAGGAAGCCGCGATACGGGCGGATTATCCTCCTGGAGAATTTGAAGTCATGCTTCAGGAAAACGCCATTGATCTGGATGCGTGGCGTGAACGGGTGCGCGCACGCCTTGCCGTGCAGCTTTTTCAAAAGAGCGTGCTCCGCCCGCGTTTCAGCGTTTCACCCGAAGAAATCCGGGCCGAGTACGCCGCCAGCGCCGCACTGACTAACCAGCCGGAAAAAGTGGAAATCATCTGGGTTGAAGATACAGATAAAAAACGACTGGAAGACGCCAGAAACGCCTGGTTGGCCAACAAAACGATCCCGTCCGGGAGCGCGTCGGAGAAAAGCCGCGCGTATTTGCTGCGGATCAGCCCGGCGCGTCTTCCCGAAACACTGCGCCGTGACCTGACCGCGATCAAACCACGTCAGGCGACGCCCATCCGGCAGGAGAGCGGGGTTCATTTTTTTGCCGGGCTGCTGGCCCGCGTTCCAGCACGGACGCTTGACATTGTCGAGGCTTACCCGCTCATGGAGGCGCTGGTTGTGGAGCGCAAGTTGCCCGCCGCCTACGTCGAGTGGGTAACGGACGCCCTGTCCCGGGCCGATATACGCGTTGTGTCCCGATTGCAACCGGATGCCCTTCCCGGGCGGACGCGGCGCGGCGCAAAGAGCGGGGGCGCTCCCATGCCCCTGCAGTCCGACAAGCCGCCTGCGGCGGAGATTGACGGCAAGAAAGGGCAAGATTGACGGCGCAAGGGCCGTCTTTGGCAATAACCCACTCATAATTGAGGAGAACCGTTTTGCGCTTTTCCGCTCTGCTTTTCATCTTTGCGTTGCTGGCGCCTCATGCCACCCATGCGGCGACGCCCTTGAACTCCATCGCGGCGGTCGTCAATGGTGAAATGATCACGTCATTCGACCTTCAGGCTGAAATGGCTCCCGAACTGCTCCGCATGGGCCTTGATCCCCGCAAAAAAGACAATAGCGACAGGGTCAGGGCTGTCTCCCGCAAGGTTCTTGACGCCATGATCAACAACATCATTCTTGCACAGGAGGCCGAGCGCCTGCACATGGGTGCTTCGGACAGCGATGTTGATGAGGAAATCAGACAGATTATGGAGCGCAATCGCCTGACACCGGCTGAATTTCAACGACAGATTCAATTGCAAGGCGTGACGGAAAAAGCGTTCCGTGAACGGATTCGGCGCGTCATCCTGCGCAAGCGGTTGCTCTCGACCATGGTGGGGCGCAAGGTCGTTGTGACGAAAGATGAAATCATGGCCTACTATGCTGAACATAAGGACATGTTCAAAAACAATCAGAGCGTGCGTTTTTCCGTGCTTGTGTATCCTCCCACGGCTGACGCCGAAAAAACCGCCGCCAGGATCAAGTCTGGCGCGCTCCGGTTTGACAAGGTTGTGCGCGAGCTTTCTGTAGGCCCCAAACCCCAGGAAGGGGGAGATCTTGGAGAAATGCCCTGGAGCAGCCTTGATCCCGCCTGGCGGGATCGCCTTTCGGAACTTGCTCCTGGTGAAGTCTCGGATATTTTTGAAGTGAACGGTTTGAAAACGCAGGTCAGGCTTGCCGAACTCTCCGCTGGCGAGGGGCAGTCGCTTGACGAAGCATATGAACAGATTGAAGCGATTCTCAGGGAACCGAAATTGCAACAACGGTTTGAAGAATATACCGCGCAACTGCGCAAGCGGGCCATGATAGACATCAGGCTGTAGGCTTCAGTGACGTTGCCGCCCGACCGGGAACCTTCCCCATGGTTTCCGGTCGATATTTTTCTTTTAAGGCTCTCTGGAGTATGGTAGGTCTACAAAAAAACGGCGGTTTTCTATGGACGAAATGGACATCCGGACGCCTCTGGCCGAATTCGGCAATGTGCTGCGGGAAGAGCGGGTACGGTGCGGATATACTGTGGATGAAGTCGCTTCCCGGCTCAAAATCACGTCACGCATGGTGCGCGCCATTGAAGAAGGCGATATGGCTTCCATGCCCCATGCCGTGTACGCAAGGGGCTTTATTCGCGCTTACGCGAAATTGTTCGGCATGAGCGACGACGACGTGCGCGCGGCCTGCGTATCCTTGACGGATAGTGAAAACGAGCCGCCCCAGGAGCATTTCAACACGGTTCGCCGGACCTCCTCGGGAGGGGGAAAAAAGGCGCTGTTGTGCATCCCGCTTCTTGGTCTGCTCGCTTTTGGAGGCTATCAGGCCTATACGCACAAGACCCATGAAGTGTTTCTGAACCTTGTGTCTGGATCGGCGGCGGAAAAAGGCGGCTCCGGCATCTCTGCGCCAATGGCGGAGGAACAGGAAAAATCTTCAGGTTCCCCCACCGATCCGGTTCATCTGAATAATCCTGCCCCAGAACGTCAAGCAGATTCCTCCGCTTCCCCTTCCTCCCCCACTGAGAGAGGAGAAAATGTGAGCCTTCCGGCGGCAGCCGCAGAGCCGGTACATACTCCCGCTCCGGTGGTTCCTGCTCCTGTTCCGGCGCCACAGCCGGCGTCAACGCCCGAACAGGTTGCCCCTCGTGATCCCCGGAGCGAAGCTCTTACACTGCAAACCGGCAATGGCACGGGGATGCCTATTGTTGCCTCTCCGGCGGGAAAGCGGCATCAGATCATCCTGACGGCTCTGGCCGAGTGCTGGGTTCACTCCTCTGCGGATGACATGGACACGCGGCAACTCTCCATTCAGAAAGGGGAGACCTTCGCCCTGTCGTTTGACCGCAAGCTTGTGATCAAACTTGGCAATGCCGGAGGAGTACGCATGAAGTACGATGGACGGGAACTTCTTCAGCCGGGCAAGATGGGGCAGGTGAAAACCCTGGTATTCCCTCAGGCGGCAGTCGAACTGTCCGGATCCACGGACTAGTCCGCGTGACGGAATGGTCCGATACGGCCCTTGTTTTGCGGGTAGGGCGCTTCCGTGAGGCGGACATCTGGTTGCGTCTGTTCACCCGGCGGCATGGGATCGTGTCAGCATTCGCTTTTGGAGGCAGTCGCAGCCGCCGACGTTTTTGCGGCTGCCTTGATTTGTTCAACGAACTGCGCATACGGATGAAAAGCACACGAAACGGGCAGTACCTGACCCTGGAGGAAGGGATGCTGCTCAACGGCCCGAGACGCTTGCGCACGGATCGAAACCGGCTTGGCATGTTCATGAACTGCGTGCAGTTTATGGAAACGCTGGGAGTGCCTTCGGATAATTCAAACGAGGTTTTTTCTACTCTCACAACGATGCTTGGCCTTTTGGAAAGCGCGGAAAGCGTGCCTGCCGCCATTCCCATACTGTTCCGTCTTCGCCTTGCTTCCGATCTGGGGTACGCGCCGGCCTTTTCAGCATGTTCCGCTTGTGGTAGGCAAAGCCCGCCGGGAGCACGTTTTTTGATCCCCGAAGGCACCCTGATATGTGCGGCCTGCGTGGCAATGAAAGACGTGCGCGAGGGGATACGCCTCTCCGGCGCGTCGCTTGAACTTTTGCGCCGTGTTCAGGCACTGTCTCCGTTTGAGTGGGATTTTTCAGGAGAACAATCGGGGGCGCAGGCCCCGGAAGAGCACCGCGCGTGCATGAAGGCCATTGACGGCTTTATTCAGTATCACTTGGGAATCGCGTGGGAAAATGGCCGGTTCCGCCGCCTGTAATGTGCGGAAACGAATGGGAGGGAGCATGTATTTTCAGGATGTGATTCTTACCTTGCAACGCTACTGGGCTTCGCGCGGCTGTGTGATAGCCCAACCTATGGATATTGAGTGTGGCGCGGGGACATTCAACCCGTCCACCTTTTTGCGGGTTCTCGGACCGGAACCTTGGAATGTGGCGTACGTCGAACCTTCCAGGCGTCCTACAGACGGACGCTATGGAGAAAATCCGAACCGCTTGCAGCATTACTTTCAGTTCCAGGTGATTTTGAAACCATCGCCGGACGATGTGCAGGATCTGTACCTCGGCAGCTTGCGAGCTCTGGGGTTCCATGCCGAAGAACATGACATCCGTTTTGTGGAGGATGACTGGGAGTCTCCCACGCTGGGCGCCTGGGGGCTTGGATGGGAAGTCTGGCTCAATGGTATGGAAGTTTCCCAGTTTACCTACTTTCAGCAGGTTGGCGGCATCGATCTTTCGCCCGTAAGCGTCGAACTGACATATGGACTGGAACGGCTTGCCATGTACTTGCAAGGCAAGGATTCGGTTTATGACCTTGCCTGGAATGAGCATGTTTCTTACGGCGATATCTATCATCAGAACGAAGTTGAACAGTCCCGCTATAATTTTGATGCGAGCGATGCGACCATGCTCCTTGCCCATTTTAATGATTTTGAACGGGAATGTCTGCGTCTGACTACTGAGGAATTGTTGTGGCCTGCGTACGACTACTGTTTGAAATGTTCCCATACCTTCAATCTGCTGGATGCGAGAAGCGCCATTTCCATTACGGAACGTACCGGATATATCGGACGCGTGCGTGCTCTGGCCTCGGCTGTCGCGCGGCTGTATGCCGCTCAGCGGGAAGAAATGGGCTACCCAATGCTCCAATCCGGCGCCCGTGTGGCGTAAAGGCGGGAAAAAATCATGTCCGATTTTGTTCTTGAGATCGGTACCGAAGAACTGCCGGCCCGCTTTCTTGCCGGCCTTGAACGCGAACTTGCGGAACGTTTCGGCAGCGCTCTGGGAGAGGCAGGTTATGAAGGGTGGGCGCTGCACGCTTTTTCCACCCCTCGCAGAGCCGTGGTGCAGATTGAAGGTCTTGCCGAAACACAGCCCGAGCGGGAAGAGCTTGTCTCCGGACCTCCGGTCAAGGCGGCCTTTGACGCACAGGGAAAACCCACCAGGGCCGCGGAGGGATTTGCCCGCACTCTCGGCCTGGATGTGACGGCGCTCACCCGAATGCAAACGGCAAAAGGCGAGTATGTGGCCGGGGTGAAAAAAACAGGCGGGGGAGCCACGCTGGACGCCCTGGCCGCTCTCTGTCCATCCGTAATAGCCGCGCTTCCCTTTGCAAAGCGTATGCGCTGGGGAGAAGGCTCGTTTGCGTATGCGCGCCCCATTCGCTGGATTCTTGCCCTGTTTGGAGACGCTGTCGTTTCCTTTGAAATCGGCGGCGTGTCTTCCGGCAGGATGACGCACGGGCATCGCGTAATGGGGGCCGGTCCCTTTGAGGTTCCGACGGCTGGAGACTACCTGGAGATCATCCGGGACAAGGGCAAGGTGGAACCGCAAGCCACGCGCCGCCGGGCCGTTATTCGGGAACAGGGTGACGTCGGCGCTTCGAGGGCGGGGGGCAAAATCATCTGGAAGGAAGCCCTCCTTGATGAGGTACAGGGGCTTGTGGAGTATCCCATGCCGCTGGTGGGCGATATCGATCCGTCGTTTCTGGAGTTACCGCGGGAAGTGCTGTTGACCAGCATGGAATCCCATCAGAAAAGTTTTGGCATCGAGGATGCCGTCGGGCGACTGATGCCACACTTTTTGACCGTGCTGAACCTTGTTCCCAAAGATATTACGGTAGTGAAAAAAGGATGGGAACGTGTGCTGCGCGCCCGTCTGGAAGACGCCCGCTTTTTTTGGAGAACGGATCTTGAAAGCTCTTTTGATGCCTGGCTTGCCTCGCTTGATTCCGTGATCTTTCTGGCCCCGCTTGGCAGTATGGGAGAAAAGACGCGCCGGATCAGCGCATTATGCGCCTGGATTGCCGAAAAGATCGGGCAGGATCCCGAAAAGGCCGCGCGGGCAGGGCGTTTGTCCAAAGCGGATCTTGTTTCTTCCATGGTTGGCGAGTTTGACACGCTGCAAGGCGTCATGGGCGGCATTTATGCCCGTGCAATGGGAGAAGCGGAAGATGTCGCGGATGCCCTTGCCGAACAATATCTGCCTGCTGGTCCTGATACGCCCGTGCCAGCCACCGCGCTCGGTTCCATCCTGTCCATAGCCGACAAGGCGGATACGCTTGTGGGGTGCTTCGGGCTTGGCATGATCCCTACAGGAGCGGCCGATCCATATGCGTTACGACGTTGCGCTCTCGGGATTATCCGAATCATGCTGGATCATGGGTACCGCTTCGATGTTCCGGCGCTCTTTGCCGAAGCCAGAAAACTTTATGGCGAGCGGAGCTGGAAACTGGATGCGGAGGAAGCCGATAATAAGTTACAGGCGTTTTTTGCCGGCCGTGTGCGGAATTATTTTCTGACGCAGGGTTATGACACTCCATTGGTGGATGCCGTTACAGCGGTTGAGCCGCACAGAGTCTGGTTTGCAGCGCAGCGCATGGCCGCACTGGATGCAATGAGCAAACGTGCCGATTTTACTGAAACTGTTCAGACATTCAAGCGTGTTGCAAATATTATTCGTAAGCAGGGGGCAGACGCGGGAGTCACGTTGACCGGATTGTGGGATCCTGCTCTTCTTGCCGAAGAAGCTGAAAAAATGCTTGCGAGCCAGCTTGAAGTTTTGTCTACCAACTTCGAGAAACATTGGCTGGAGAATGATGTACCCGCTCTATTTGCGGATCTGACTTCCATTCGTCCGGCTGTGGATGCTTTGTTCGATTCTGTCATGGTCATGTGTGAAGACCTGAAATTGCGCGCAAACCGCTTGAACATGTTGAAGGCTCTTATATCGCGAATGGAACGCGTGGCTGATTTCGCTGCATTGCAGATCTAGAGAAGCTAAGGGAATATTTTACGTCAGTCGTAAAATTGGAAATAGTTTTTCAGATAAACTGAGACCAGCCCTTATAAAAATGCCGTCCGGGATCCAGAGATTTTCCCGGACGGCAAAGGTAAAACAAAAGGCAACTGCATTGACTATGCAGTCATTGCTTGCCTGCTGAGAAGCAGCTTGCGAGCATTGCTAGCTTTATGGCTTTTTAAGAATATCAGTGGCTATCGATAGGCAATAGGCAAAGCCAGTCCCTTGATTTTAACGGATTCCGGCTATCATTAAATGATCTTGGAAAAACAGCCTTTTCACAGGCAGTCAAAATTTCCGCGCTTTCTTGAGAAAAAGCCGAAATGGGGGAAAGGCCGAAGGGTAAGCAGTCGCTTTTGAAGGTTATGCTTTGGCGCCAGCCATTAGTGTCACTGAAGCATTAAAGACAGATTATTGCCATCCAAAAATTTTTGCTGGGATACTGCGTTCATTTCCTCTTCTTGCCAAGGAAGCCCCTTTGAACGACGCCGAACTCAGAAAATTTTCTGACCGAAAATCTGTACATGATTGACCCCTCCCCCCAAAACAGGTCCATTGAAAAGTTAGTGTTCCTGGCATAGGAGCACAGCCA
>CAJUHZ010000007.1 GCA_910585945.1 uncultured Bilophila sp. | reverse complement strand
GTGTAGATCTGCTCGTCCGGGAAGCCGAGCTTGACCAGAGCCTGAAGCGTGAACTTGATCATGATCGGCGGGCCGCAGAGCACGGCGATGGTGTTGTCCGGCTTGGGCGCGAGTTCCAGCAGCACATTGGGGATGAGGCCGACCTTGTGTTCCCAGCCGTCGGCAGGGTTGTCGATGGTCAGGGTAGCCTTCAGATCCGGCCGGCTTGTCCAGTCGGGCAGTTCCTCCTTGTAGGAGAGATCCGCCGGAGATTTCGCCCCGTACAGCAGACTGATTTCGCCATAATCCTTTCGGTTGTCCAGCATGTACAGCATGATGGTCCGGATGGGGGCCATGCCGATGCCGCCGCCGATGAAGAAAATGTTTTTCCCTTTCCACTGATCGTAGGGGAACCAGTTGCCCAGGGGGGCACGCACGCCCACCTTGTCCCCGGCGTTCAGCTTGTGCAGGGCGGCGGTCACTTCCCCGGCGCGCATCACGGAAAACTGGAGGTAGTCCATGCGCGTTGGCGGCGAATTGATGACAAAGGTGGATTCGCCCACGCCGAAGACGGAGAGCTGGCCTACCTGGCCCGGCTCGAAATGAAAAGCCTTCATTTTTTCTTCGTCGTCGAAGCGGACGCGGAAGGTTTTGATGTTATGCGTTTCCTGCACGGTTTCGATCACCGTGGCGACTTCCGGCAGGAAAGGATTTTTGTTCCCGCAGGTACAGCTCATGTGAGCGGTCTCCTTTATGCTGTCGCCCGCCGCGCTTTTTTACGCGGTGGGCCGGTTGCCCTTCGCCGCCGAGGCGGCGCTCATTATTCCTCAATGGCCTTGAGCACGATCTCGCGGATATCCAGAGAGGCGGGGCACTGTCTGACGCAACGGCCGCAACCTGTGCAGGCCACCCGCCCCTCGGAGTAGCCCGGCGCGTACCAGTACTTGTGCGACACCCGGTTGCGCATGCGGGCGGCCTTGGCGGCGCGGGGGTTGTGGCCGCTGGCTTCCCGTGTGAACAGGGGGGACATGCAGTTGTCCCAACTGCGCAGGCGTCGCCCGCCGAGCGAATCTCCTTCATCAGTGATGGTGAAGCACTGACAGGTCGGGCACATGTAGGTGCAGGCCCCGCAGGACAGGCATTTGTCGGTCTGGGCGGTCCAGAAGTCCATATCGTTGAAGCGGGCTTCCAGGCGCTTGGCCGCGGCGGAAATATCCGGCGCGGGCTTCTGCATGGCGGCCGCTTTTTCGCGATTGGCACGGGCTTCGTCCATCTTGTCCGCGCCGTCGGGCAGTTTGGCTCCGGCTTCGGCGGTGAGGAAGGCTTCGCCCTTGTCGGAAACCGCTTCCAGAATAAACCCGCCTTCAACCTTGGTCAGCAGCACGTCGGACCCTGTGGGATCGGCCGGGCCGCCGCCGGTCCAGTGGCAGAAGCAGGAATCGCACGGCGCGTCGCAGGTCTGGGTGATGATGAGCAGTTTTTCCCGCCGTGCGCGGTAGTACGGATCCTGGAACTTGCCTTTCAAAAATGCCTGGTCCAGGGCAAGAAAGCCGCGCGCGTCGCACGAACGGCAGCCAAACAGAATCTGCTCGGGCGCGTTCGGGGTATCGTCTAGGCTCAGCGTGATTTTGGCCGGGTTTTCCGGATCTTTCACGCCGGTATAGCGCACCAGGGTTTCGCAGGGCGGGAAGACGGCCGCCTTGGGCGAAATTGTGGTGCGGGCGAGCACGGGCGTTTCGCCGGGGGCCAGCGGCCGGAACACAACGGCCTTGCCTTCCCTCCGGGGGGCAAGCACCTGCCGGGACGCGGCCGCTTCGGCCAGCCAGGAGGCCAGGCCGTCGGCGGACAGGAATCGTGTGGTGCTCATGGCGTTATGCTCCCTCGATATGATGTTCGTGGATGTTCTTTTCTTCCAGTTCAAAACCGAGCAGCGGCGGCACAGCGTTTTCGTCCATGCCGGGCGCGTATTCGAAGAGCTTCTTGACCGTGCGGCCAATCTGCATCTTCAGCGCGCCGACTGGAATGCCCATGGGACAGGCGCGGTTGCATTCGCCGCAGCCCGTGCAGCGCCCGGCCAGGTGCAGGGCGTGGATGAGCTGGAAGAACATTTTCTGCGTGGGCGAGTCTTCCTGCGTCAGCCAGTGCGGTTCGCGGCTGTCGGCCACGCAGTGATCGCGGCAGACGCACATGGGGCAGGCGTTGCGGCAGGCGTAGCAGCGGATGCAGCGTTCGATCTGCCCACGCCAGAAGCCCATGCGCTCCTCAAGGCTGAGGCCGTCGAGGAAGTTCATGATCGCCGCTGGTTCGGGCGTGGCGTCATCCGGGATTTTCGTCGGCGATCCGGCGAAATGATCGTGGATCACGGCGTTGGGCACGGTGCAGGCCCGGCATTTGTCCTGCGCGATTTCGAACATGGGCAGATCGACGGTCTGGCCGTCGGCCGTCACCTTGAGGGTCGCGCCGCCGCCCTGCACCGCTTCAATGCAGCTCGGGTCGCCGAGTTTGGCGAGCACCTTGTTCACATCCACCGTGCCGTTGCAGCCCATGCCGAAGATGACCACATCCTCGCGCTTGATCAGATTTTCCTGCAAGAGTTCGACAACGCCCCTGGAGTCGCACCCCTTGACCACGATACCGACTTTCTTCCCTTTGTGCTGGGGCAGGAAGGTCGCCAGAGAGTGGACGTTGAGGGGACCCCACACGAGCTTGTCCACATCTTCCGGCGTGCGCATGAAGAGCGGCGTGGTGTGCAGGGGATCGTGGCCGATCTGCCAGCCCATGACGAATTCCACTTCCTTCGCTTCAAGCGCGGCCTTGATCTGATCCTTGAGTTCGGCCAGGGCCGGGCTGGTTCCGCAGCCGAGCGGGCGCAAAGGCGCGGCCGGCGTGAGAGCGGGCAGGTCGTAGATGGGCCTGGCGTCTTCAAAGCGGGGCGCGGGGCCGAGCTTGTGGATGCGGTCGGTAAAGGCCGTCACCACCTGCTGCCAGCGCTGTCCTTCGGAGGCGGAAACCCAGGTGTATTCAAAGCGCCGGGGGTCGATGCCCACGATGGGCAGAAATTCCTTGAGCACTTCCAGGCGACGCCGCGCGTAGAAGTTGCCTTCGGAATAGTGACAGTCCCTCGGGTGACAACCGGAAACGAGCACCCCGTCCGCTCCGGAAAGCAGGGCTTTCAGCGGGAAGAGGGGATTGACGCGCCCCGAACAGGGGACACGGATGATGCGCAGATCGGTAGGCTGCGTGAAGCGGGCCACCCCGGCGGTATCCGCGCCGCCATAGGAGCACCAGTTGCAGAGGAAGCCCACGATCCGGAGTTCTTTGCCTGTCAGAACCGACATAGAGCGTCTACCTCCGCGAGGATCTGGTTGTCGGTGAAGTGGGAGAGCTGAATGGCCCCCTGCGGGCAGGTGGCGGTGCACAGCCCGCAGCCCTGGCACACGGCCTCAATGACCTGCGCCTTGATTTCGCCCCTGATTTCCTGTTCCACAATGGCCTGGAAGGGGCAGACCTTCACGCACTTGCCGCAGCCGACGCAGCGCGCGATGTTGACGGAGGAGATCTGCGGGTCGCTTTCCAGACGATCCTTGGAGAGCAGGCCGATGGCCTTGGCCCCGGCCGCGCTGCCCTGAGCCACAGAGGCGGGGATATCTTTCGGCCCCTGGCAGACCCCGGCGAGGAACACGCCGGCGGTGTTTGTTTCCACCGGGCGCAGCTTGACGTGCGACTCCATGAAGAAGCCGAAGTGGTCGTAGGAGATGTGCAGGGTTTCCGCCAGCTTGTTCGCGCCCTTGGCCCCTTCGATGCCCACGGCCAGCACCACAAGGTCGGCCTTCACTTCCACGGGTTTCCCGAGCAGGGTATCCACCCCGCGCACGGTGTACTGGCCGAGGCCGTCCGGCTGAATGGCTGAAACGCGGCCGCGGATATACTGTGTGCCGTATTCCTCAATGGCGCGGCGGGTGAACTCGTCATAGAGCTTGCCCGGAGCGCGGATATCCATGTAAAACACGTAAGACTGGGAATCCGGAATATGGTCTTTGGTCAAAACAGCCTGCTTGGCCGTGTACATGCAGCAGAAGCCGGAGCAGTACGGGCGATCGATGGAACGGTCGCGCGAGCCGACGCACTGGATGAACACGACGCTCTTCGGCTCCTTGCCGTCCGAGGGGCGCACGATGTGCCCGCCCGTCGGGCCGGAAGCGGACATCAGGCGTTCGTACTGGAGGGAGGTGATGACGTCGGGGTAGCGCCCGGCCCCGTATTCGCCGTAGACCTTCCAGTCCATGAGGTCGTAGCCGGTGGCCGCGATGATCGCGCCCACGGTTTCCGTCACTTCCTCGTCCTTCATTTCGTAGTTGATGGCCCCGGTGGGGCACACCTTGGCGCAGACGCCGCACTTGCCCGAGGTGAGCTTGCGGCAGAACTCCGGATTGATCGTCGCCTTCTTGGGAATGGCCTGGGGGAAGGGAATATTGATCGCCGTGGTCGGGCCGACAAGCTCGTTGAAGCGGTCGGGCGTTTTCTTGGCCGGGCATTTTTCCATGCACGCGCCGCAGCCCGTGCATTTGTCCCAGTCAACATACGTGGCGCGCTTGTTGATGGTGACGGTAAAGTTGCCGACATAGCCGCCGACTTTCGTCACTTCCGCCGCGGCGATCAGCTTGATTTTGGGATGCTGGGCCACGTCCACCATTTTCGGGCCGAGGATGCAGCTTGAACAGTCCACGGTGGGGAACGTCTTGTCAAGCTTGGCCATTTTGCCGCCGATGTGGCTTTCCCGTTCGACGAGCACCACGTCAAGCCCGGCATCCGCGCAGTCGAGCGCGGCCTGAATGCCGGCCACGCCGCCGCCGATGACAAGCACGCGCTTTGTCGCTTCAAAGGATTTGGAAAAGAGCGGGCTGTTGCGCCGCAGTTTTTCCACCGCAAGGCGCACCAGTTCGGCCGCCTTGTTGGTGTTGGCTTCCTTGTCCTTGCCGATCCACGAAACATGTTCGCGGATGTTGGCCATTTCAAACATGTACTTGTTCAGTCCGGCGCGGGTCAGGGTGCGGCGGAACGTCGGCTCGTGCATGCGCGGCGTGCAGGAGGCCACCACAACGCCGTCAAGCTGGTGTTCCTTGATGGCGGCGATGATTTCTTCCTGTCCGGGTTCTGAACAGGTGTACATGGTGTCCGTGGCGTAGACCACGTCAGGGTAGGCCAGGGCGGCGTCGGCCACGGCCTTGCAGTCCACTGTCGCGGCGATGTTGGAACCGCAGTGGCAGATGAATACGCCAAGTTTCATGCCGAAACCTCCTCAGCCTTTGCCGCCTGCTTGGCCTTGGCGGCTTCGGACGCGGCTTTGGCTTCCGCCGCGGCCCTGGCGTTCTGAATCTTTTGCAGAAGCCCGGCGGGGCTTACGCAGAGCTTGTCCAGCCCGAGTTCTTCGGAGGAAAGGCCGAGGGCCAGCCCCATGAACTGGGTGTAGTAGAGCACCGGCATGTTGAACGTCGTGCCCGCGGCCTTGGCCGCCTGCTCCTGACGCAGGTCAAGGTTCATGTGACACAGCGGGCAGGCGACGACCACCGCGTCCGCGCCAAGGGCGCGCGCGGTTTCCAGAAGCCGGCCGGTGAGCCGGGCCGTGATGTCCCGCCGGGGGATGCCCATGGCCGCGCCGCAGCATTCGGTCTTGAGCGGGTAGGGCACGACTTCCGCCCCGAGCGCGCTCATCAGGTTGTCAAGCGCCATTGGGTTTTCCGGGTCGTCAAAGCGCATGAGATCGCTCGGCCGGCTCATCAGGCAGCCGTAGTAGGGCGCGATTTTCACGCCCGCGAGCGTTTTGGTCACTTTCGCCGCAATGGCGTCCGTCCCGAAGTCCTCAACCAGCACCTGGAGGACGGAGACGGCGTCGGGCAGATTTTCCGGACAGGGCGCGTCAAGCAGGGCGTTGACCTTGCCGCGGAACTCCTCGTTTTCCATGCGGGCGCGGGCTGCCTTCAGGTTGGCGAGACAGCTCGGACAGGGCGTGGCCACCCGCTCCGCCCCGCGCGCGGCGGCAATGGAGAGGTTGCGCGCCCCGAGCGCGGACGACAGCACATGGTCGAACGCATGGGCCGGCGTGGAGCCGCAACAGCTCCAGTCGGGAAGTTCCTCAAGGGTGATGCCAAGCGCCGCGCACACCGCGCGCGTGGAACGCTCGTACTCCACCGAGGAGCCCTGGCCGGAACAGCCGGGATAGTAGGGTAGTTTCATATTTTGCCCCCCTCGGCGCGGCGCTGTTCGTCAAACCGTTTGAAAATACGGCCGATCTGCTCCTTGCCGACGATCTGATGCGGTTTGAACGGCAATTTGTTCTTGGGAAGGATGCGCGGCGCAAGATCCGTATCCGTCAGGACACGTCCTGTGCGCGCCATGTACATGGCCATGATGCCAAGCTCGTAACTGCGGCCGAAATGCCGCACCGTGGTGAGAAACGATTGCCAGAAAGAAGCCATGGCGTAATCGCGCTTGCCGCTTTTCCAGGCCATGTGCCGCAGCACATCCATCACTTTGGCCACGTCGATGTTGTTGGGACAGCGGGATGTGCACGTCGAGCACGACACGCACAGCCACAGGGATCGGGCGGAAAGGGCCGCCTTTCTGTCGCCGAGCTGGACGGCGCGCATGACCTGGTTGACCTGCATGTCGTACTCAGGACCGCAGGGACAGCCGGCCGTGCAGTTGCCGCACTGGTAACAGAGGGAAAGGTTCTGGCCGCTTTCCTTCTCCACCTCGCGCAGGAAGGATTCGTCGCGCGTGGTTCCGAGATTGAGTGTATCCATGATGCTCCCGGGAGGATGATGGTTCACGGACATGCGACGCCGCAGTTTCGGCCGCTCCCCCGCCGGAGCAAAGAACTTTTCCGCGCGCGGCGCGTTGCAATGGTACAAAAAAGCTGTTTCTTCCGGCGGGTAGGGGAAGAAAACCGAAAGCGGCACGCCGCTGTTTGTTGTTTCCTCGCAAAAATAATCCGTTTTTCCCAAAAGAGCAAGGGCGGGCCGCTTTTGGCGGCTTCCCTGGAGGAGGCGATTTTTTGACAGGTTGTTTTGAGGCGGGAGGGCTGGCGCGTTTTGCTGCGTCGGGGTACAGGAGTGGATGGTTTCCGCGCTGACATGATGGGGCGCATGGGTCGGTTCCGCCACGGGGCTTGATGACGCCTTGCCGCATGGGGTTGCGATGCCCCGGGCGGACAGGGAGGGGGAACAGACCCGATTTGGGTGATCCCTCTGTCCATGCAGGTCTGCTCCTCAGGTGAAAACAACGTGAAAAAGTGTCAACCAGTATACAGCAGTTGTGTCTGCGCGCTTGAATCAAAATTCAGCGGGACAACGCGGTGCAAAGCGTCTTTTTTTTGAAAAGTATATTTTATAATTTATCATCTCGTTGAAAAGTGAATATATATTCAAAATAATATGGATGATAAGATCCATAGCATTTGAAGAGATAACGTGATAACTGCACTTACAAAGGCTTTGATTAAAGGGCTGAATATCATTATTACTATTAAGATAAGAAGTATATTCATTGATAAATACTTTATATTTAATAAGATTATTTTATGAAATAATTGATGTATCAGTATAATATGTCAGACTTTAACTGTTTTTAATGAACCGGGAATGCACACGAAAAATTCAGTGTGCATTCCGGTCTCCCAATGAAGTTTTTCCCTAGAGTGTACCGTTTAATGCTTTTCGTTGTTGTTCAGACATATCTTGAAGGCGCAACATTGCTATATTAAAAACGGATGGGACAATTTTTCTGTATGCCGGCCCGCTGATGTCAAGAACAAGCCATGCTCCCATAATGGCATTAAGGAATGGAACTGCCAGTAAGGCAAACCGTGTCGCTGAAAAAAGAACAGTACTACCTCCCTCGAAAATAATTTTCCAGAACATTCCTTCAAGAATATAAGGACCAGCTAACCGCAGTACGCTAAGAAGAGCCACATTTGAGCCTTTAAGAACTTGGATAAGAATATCTTTATCTATTTTATCACCAAATTCTTTATTGAATTCCGCAAATTTTTCTTTCCGTTCTTCTGGAGACATTTTTTCATAAGCCTTTGACAAAGCTTTTTGGAGAATGAGAAGTTCATTCTGGGTTTCATCATCAGTTACATGATTTTCATTGATACCTATTTTTATGGCAACACGTTTCACGCATTCATCATAATCAACAGAACCTGTAAATATTCTGCCAATAGTATTTGAGGCGTCTTGACGTAAATCTGTTACCAAAGATTCCACATCATTTTTACCATGCCTTTTATATAATTCCGCAAGCAAGGCATTTTCCGGGTTTTGTTGTTCGACTTTTTTCAACAGCTTGACAAGATTGACATTTGAATTTGATGACATGGACATATCCTCCATTATATTATTGGTTTATATATGAATCATTTCACAATGAAATGATCTTTATGCCAGAGCTGGAACTGTATCCATTTCAACAATGAGACTATCAACAAAATTATTTACTTCTTCATGATAAAGTTCTTCAGATGGAGGTTCAATTTTTTTTCTGTGGCAAATAAGTGAGTCGCAGAATTCAGATAGCGTATTTTTGGCAAACATTTTTCTGGAAAAATTAGTTTTTCCGGATCCGTACATGGTACGGAGCCATGATGCATCAATAGTACTCTTGATATGCTCAATAAATAATGCCACCTCTTCTTCAGATAAAAGATATTCCATACAAATTTCTTCAGTAACTGGCTCTAATAGCTCATACATTTCTTTGGCATCATCCTTGATGAATGGATCTAATCCTGCTTTTGCCACTTTTGACGCACCTGTGCCTCCACATAGAGCGCCCAGAAGTCCTCCGGCAATACCACCAATCCCCGTTCCAATAATTGGAAGAAAAGACCCAATAGCCGCACCGGTTGCTGCCCCTGCTGCCCATCCACCAACACCTCCCGCAACTCCGGCGACGTTGACAACGAGATTTTTTCCAAACTGCGCCCAAGATATATTTCTTGATATGGCTGCCCTGTAAAAATCAGGAGCCGTCATGATTGCAGTCGAGACACTGGATGTAATAAAATTGCTCCGCATGAGTTTTGAAACATAGTTGACCGCTGCCGCACCATATATAGCTCTGCCGAGTGACGCACGAGCAATGGCTTCAATTGCCGTTTTCCCAATAGCTGTACCATATAATGGCTTAAGTCCATGTCGAACAAGTACTGTCATTGCAGCTGCTGAACGTGTACGAATAATTTGAGAAGAGGCAATACCTATTAACATGGCAATACCACCAGAATGAAACGCATCGACGAGTGAGCTTTTTATGGCATTTTGAGTAGAATATCCATTCCATTTATAACGTGCGAAAGAAATTAAAAAAGATATTCCTCCAGTATAGCTTGAACTGATAACATTATTTTTGGCATCAAATATCAATGAGTCAATATTTCCTGCTTTAGCTATATTTTTTGCCTGGGCATAGGTTATACTTCCCTTTTTAACGAGTTGTTCAGCTTGAGATGGATCACTGATAGTATGACCATTTTCATCTCGTACTCGACCATCAATTATTTTCTTTTTCATTAAGTTGATACAATCTTCATATTGATCTGATGGAACTTCAATTTGTTGCCCACCATATCGATACCCCGAAGAATCAAATGCTGAATTTATAGTATCTTTGGGGGATTGATAATATTTTGTTTGAATTGGAACTCCATTGACAATTCTGTCTGGTCCATTCAATTCATTGGATAGTCCAACTTTTTCAACATGCCTTCCATGAAGTGTATCATTGAGCGCATTGGCATCTTCCGCAGCAAAGCCGTGACCAGCCCGCGTATTGTGGTATTTTTGAAATTGTGTGTTGGTCTCAAGGTGAGATGCAATGGTACTATGAGCATATTTGCCATATGAGTTTTCTCTGGATGTGATGTTTTCTTCTCCTTTAATTTTAGGTCTCCTCAGTGTTGCCTCGCAGTGACGTAACCATTCTTTGGATGGCATGTGTTCTTCTCCTTCTTCTTCTTCTTCTTCTTCTTTAATTGGGGGTGGGTAACACCCTCATTTTTGTTCATTGCTGTCCGGCTAAAGGTTGAAAACATACCCATAAATATTGTGTAATTTCAATATACTGATCCCGGATCAGCCTTAGGCCGATCCGGGGTTCTGAAGTCTATCCCTTGCCGTGCTCGTAACCTTTTTCATGGGCTTTCAGGCAGGTTTGTTCGGCCGCGTTTTTCACGGCTTTTCCTGCCCACATGGCCAGGGGCAGCAGGGAGAGGCATTCCCACACAAGCGTGCCGGGGTACGGATAGGGCCAGGTGGGCGGATATGGAGGACGGGGGAAAGGGTTTCTGAACATGTGTGATCTCCTTGCGCGCAGGCGGCGCGCTTCCTACATGAAAATGATGACCCAACCGTGCATGGGAATCTCCTTACGCGCTGGCGGTCGCGCCAGCGGCGGGTGGGGTTGCGTCCCCGGCGTGTTCGTCCGCCCTGGGGGCCGTGGCTTCGCGTCCCTTCATGTACCCCAGCGAATAGCTGGCCCCTACCGCTCCCGCCACCAATCCTGCGCCAAAGATCAATAATGTGCGGATCATATGATTCTCCTTTGTGAAAATGTGAAGCGAGCATAGCAGATTCGCCGTTGCAATAAAGCTCAAATTGCTGTTCGGTCCACACCTGTGTGGACTGAAAAATCGCTTTCCTTTTTATGCCTGAAAAGATCCAGCGCTGAAAAATTTGGCTGAACAGTCCATACTGTTGTGGACTGTGCGCAAGAGATGACTTGCCGAAGAGAAATTCTTGCGGCATGTTGCGCATATCATTTTTGTTACCGGGAGCAGCATGATGGATGAAGCTACATTTGACAGCCCGACGCCCAACTTGCCAGGAGAAGAGGGCGAGAACTCGCGTATCACGCGTCTGCTGGCCATCGCTCGGGAAATTCGCCAGAACCCGCACCAGTCCCGCGAAAGGCTGTGTGCGCGGTTCGGCATCAGCAAGACGCAATTTTACAAGGATCGTCGCGTCCTTACCCAGTCCGGGTTTCAGTTTGAATACGCAAGAAACACGGGTTTCAGGATCATTGAGGACAAGCTCACGCCCATTGCCGGCTTGAGTCTGACGGATCGTCTGGTGCTGATGTTCGCTTTGGAACATCTTTGCTCCACAGGTGAAGGCACGTTGGGCGCGCTGGCCGTGGAAGTGGGGCGCAAGCTGGTCGGCGGGCTGGAATCTCCCTTCAGGGAGCGGTTGCAGGAGTGTTTTGATCGTCAGGTCACGGAAAACGGTTTTGGCGTGCGGCCTGAAATTCTTTCCTTCCTCCGGGAGTCGATCAGCGAGAGCCGGCGCATCCGTATCCTTTACAAGCGAAGCGGCGACTGGACGATCCGGTGGCGCGACATTGACCCGATGCATCTGTATCTGCGCCAGCGCACGCTTTACCTGTACGCCAGAACGGTGGATGAAAATCCGCCTCAATGGAAGGTCTTCCGGGTGAGCCGCATTCAGGAGACGCGTCATACGGGTGTGCGTTTTTCCTGGAACCCGGATGATAACGGCGGTTTTTGGGAGCGGCAGAACAATGCCTTCATGGTGTTTATGGGCAGCGAAACCCGCAAGGTGGTCATCCGCTTTACCGGGCAGGCGCGGCACTATGTCGCCGAGCGGCAATGGCATTCCAGCCAGGTGCTTGAAACCGATGGAGAAAGCCTGCTGTTCTCCGTAAAGGTGGCGGAGCCGCAGGAAGTTGTCCGCTGGGCGCGACAATTCGGCGAAGAGGCGGAGCTTGTTTCTATTGAAGAGGAGTCCGATGCGCAGCATTCCTGACAATCTGAAGACAGAGACAAGCCTGTTGTTGCGTGTATCGTCCAGGGGCAGCATGTATTTTCCCGGCCTTGGAGTTTTTTATCGACGTTTTCACGTGTTTTATACATAATTTATACTTCTTTCAAGCTCTTTTTTTGTGACATTCTCCTGCCACTATGCGTAAAACGCGTACCAGGAGATTCCGCCGTGAACGCCGCAGAGCGCAATCTGACCAAACAGGTTGGAAAGAATATACAAATGAGAAGAAAAAAATTGGCTCTCAGTCAGGAACGGATGGCCGAACGCATCGGCATTGGTCAGCAGTCGCTTTCAAGCATGGAACGGGGCGCGATTGCGCCAAAATTCGAGCGGCTTCCGGTCATTGCCGAAACCCTGAACTGCTCCGTCGCGGATCTCTTTCGGATATCCGAGAAGGACAGGGAGCGGTTTGAATCCATCGTTTCCGATCTGGTGAACGATCTCGACGTGGAGGAACGGGCGGCCATTCTCGAAGTCATCGCGCGGATGGCTCATGTGTTCAGAGTGCACAGGCAACCGGAGCGCGCATGATCCGTCTGTTGTGATTCACTGGACAAAAGCTGTCCGCACACGCCCGCGTCAGGCTGTCTTTCGACGGTCTGGCGCGGGCGCGATTTTTTTTGTTTTCTTCAATAGGCAATGAGAGATCTATCCGGCTGTCCTGTCGCCCCGGAGCAGGGCGATGAACCATTCCGGAGCGCGCACCGGGCGGCCTTCCGTATTGACGCAGGCGTGCTGGGTGAAGCCTTCGGCAAGCAGGGTCTTGCGTTCGGCGTCCATCACAGCGTACACAAACGAGACGGAAGCGCGGCCGACTTCGCTGATGCCCGTGCGGATGTGGATCAGGTCGTCGTAGCGGGCGGGCCGCCGGTAGCGGCACGTTGCCTCGCGGACGGGCAGGAGGATGCCCCGGCGTTCGATTTCGGCATAGCTCACGCCGAGCGCCCCCCGGATGTATTCGCTCCTGCCGCGTTCAAAAAGGTGCAGGTATTCCGCGTAGTAAACATAGCCCATCGTATCTGTTTCCCCATAGGAAACACGGTGCGCAAGCCAGATATCGGGAGTGGGAAATTCGTGCGCATTCATGAGGATCACCTTGAGTTGAGGGTGGGGGGGCGGTCAGGCCTGCCGGGATTGATCGGGCGGAGTCCGGCAGGCCGGGCGGCTGTGCTGGCTTTCGCTGTTCTGGGCCTGAGCGTGCTGGGGGCCGGCTGTGCGGAGCGTCGGTCTTCCCTTGAGACGGCAGAAGCCGCGCAAGCTCCGTCCGCCGCCTTTTATACAGTGGAAACGCCGTCCGCCGCTACTGTGGAGGCGGCCGCGCTTGATCCTGCCGGGCAGAAACTCCGCTCCTGGAACGAACTTGCCCCGGCCGTGGCGGCCAGCCGCGCGTATGTGGCCACCCGTGACGCGGGAGAAGTGGCTGTCGCACGGGGGGATCTCACCGTGACCTGGGCCGAGGTGGACGCTTCCCTGGCGCGTCTGCAAGAACTGCTCCCGCGCCTTGATGCCGAACCGGAACTCCTCGCCCGCTCCTTCCGCTGGGTGGGATTGAGCGACGGAGCCGAATTTTCGGGTTACTACGAGCCTGTCGTCAAGGCAAGCCGGAAACGCGTTCCGGGCTACGCCTACCCGCTTTACCGCCTGCCTCCGGATCTGAAACGGCTTGACCTTGGCGAATTTCATCCCGAACTTATCGGCCAGCGCGTTGTATATCGTCTGGCTCGGGGAAGCGTTGTGCCGTATTACAGCCGGGCGGACATTGACGAAAAGGGCGCGCTTGTCGGGCGCGGCCTGGAACTGGCCTGGCTGGCCGATCCGCTGGACAGATATTTTTTGCATGTCCAGGGATCGGGCCGATTGCATTTCACGGACGGAAGCGAGCAGCCCGTGGCCTACGCGGGCACCAACGGGCGATCCTATGTGAGCATTGGCCGCCACCTTGCCGATCTTGGCCTGATCCCGCCCGGTGAAGTCACCATGCACGCTATTCGGGACTGGTTGCTTGCGCACCCGGACGAGGCGCAGGCTACCCTCCGTCTTAACGAGCGCTATGTTTTTTTCCGCGAGAGCGACGCGCCCGAGCCGGCAGGCAGCATGGGCCGGGCGCTCACGCCCCTGGTAAGCCTTGCGGTGGATCGCAGCGTCTTCCCGCTTGGCGCGCCTCTGGTCTTTGCCGTGGATCTTCCCGTGCCGGATGGGGGCGGCAAGGCCGCCACGCGCCCGGTGCGCGGCATTGGCCTTGCTCAGGATGCAGGGGGCGCGATTGTGGGGCGGCGGGTTGATCTCTTTTGCGGATCGGGTGATGAGGCGGCCTTTGCCGCCGGGCGGCTGAACGGTCCGGGGCAGGTCTGGATGTTGCTGCTTCCGGAGCAGGCTGGAGCGGACAAGGGCGCTTCCGCCTCCGTTCAGAGGCGATGATAGGGCAAGACTTGCCAGAATGCGTTGCCTTTGTGTACTCTTGCCCCGTATTTCGGATAACTTGCATTTCACCCGGTCGCATTCCGCCCGGAACACGAGCGCCGACGCGAGGCCAGCATGGCGAAAAAAAACGCATATGATTCGGAAGCGGACGTTATTGAACTCACCACGCCCGAAGCGACAATCATTGATCTGACGGAGATCGTTCAGCCCGCTCGCAAGCAGGTCGACACGGGAGACATTGATTTCAATGATGAATTGACGGATCTTGTTGGCGGTGAGGGCAACCTTGACCAGCCTTCGGAACTGGATTCGCTGCTTTCCGATATTGGGGGCGCCGCCGATGAAGCGGAACGTCCCGGGGCCGGCGATTTCGCCGGGGCGATGCAGGAGGCCGTCGCTTCCATGCCGGAAGCCGACGCCGTTGGCGCGCTCATCGACGATCTGGATCCGCCGCCAAGCGGAGCGGCTTCCGACGAGGCCGGCGAAGGCGGCGAGGAAGAGCTTGATTCGCTTCTTGATTCCCTGTTCAGCAGTCCGGCGGCAACACGAATAGCTTCAGCGACGGATGAAGAATCGGCTGAAGGGGCGCTTGAACCGATCACGCCCGGGACTGAGTCTGACCCCGCCGTTGCGGATGAAGATATCCCCGATCTGGCGGAAGAGGTGTTTGCGGATTTCGATTCCTTGCTGGATGGCGAGGATATGGGGCCGGAGGCCGTTCCTGCCGCACCGAAACCCGTGACTGGATCGGCGCAAGCTGCGCCGAAACCAGCGCCCACGGCGAAGGCCGCCCCGCTCCCGACAGAGTCCGCGCCGGAACCTGCGGCGGAGTCGGCGGCAAACCCTGTGGCAGAAGATGCGTTCCCGGATCTTGATTCCCTGCTGGATGGTCTGGATGTGGAGCCTGTGGCCGCGCTGGAAGCGCCCTCCGCGCCTGCCGCCAGGGCGGTGGAAGCGGTTCCAGAGGAGGAACAGGGCAGCAAGGAAGTTAAGGCACGGGACGTGCTGGCGGATCTTGATTCCCTGTTGAGTGGGGGGAACGGTGGGCCGACAGCCGCGTCCGGACCGATCCCCGCGCCCAAGGCGACAGCCGCTCCGCTCCCGGCGGAGTCCGTTCCGGAACCGGCGGAGTCGGCGGCAAACCCTGCGGCAGAAGACGCGTTCCCGGATCTTGATTCCCTGCTGGATGGTCTGGATGTGGAACCTGTGGCCGCGCCTGCCGCGCCCGCGCCGGAAGCGTCCTCCGCGCCTGCCGCCGGAGCGGTCAAAGCGGTCCCGGAACAGGACAGCAAAGAGGACGTCAGGCAGCGGAATATTCGCGGGCGGGACGTGCTGGCGGATCTTGATTCCCTGTTGAGCGGGCGGGATGTTGGACCGACGGCCGCGTCCGGACAGAAACCCGCGCCGAAGGCGACAGACGTTCCGATTCAGGCGGAGTCCGCTCCGGAACCGGCGGAGTCGGCGGCAGGCCCTGTGGCGGGAGACGCGTTCCCGGACCTTGATTCTCTGCTGGATGGTCTGGATGTGGAGCCGGCGGCCGCGCCTGCCGCGCCCGTGCTGGATCCCGTGCCCGAAGCTCCGGCCGCCCCCGTGCAGGAACTGCGCGAAGATCTTGATGAACTTGATTTGCTGCTGGATGGCGTGGAATCGTCGGCGGAACCTCCCGTGACGCACGACGACAAGGCCGAGATTGACGCCATTCTTGATGAAGCGCTTTTGCCGGATGACGGGCCGGCGGAGAACGTCGCGCCGACTCTGGATATCCTTTTGCCGGATGAGGAAGGGGAAACAGATCTGTCCGGTGAGGATGACGCCGTACTCGCGGCTGTGGAACAGGGAGGGGAGCCCGATCCGCTTCAACCGGCACAGGTTGCAGCGTCGGAAGCGAGGTTGGAAGCGACCTCCTGCGAACAGCCGGATCAGGACGATATCGCGGAATCGTCGGCAGAGTCGTTGCCGGAAAGTTCTTCCGGCGATGGAGACGCGGATCTTTCCGGAAATCCGGAAGAGGTTTTGCGGAATATTGATGATCTGGTGGAGGGCGCGTCCCCGGCCTTTGCGGAAACCCTGGAGGGGCTGGCCGGCAGAATCGCCGCCCTGGAAAGCGCGATCCATGCGCCTGACGTGTCCGAGGCGTCGGATGTATCCGGCGCGGATGACGCAGGTATGGAACGTCCGGAGCTTGATGCGGAGGCCGTGACGGAAGACGTGCTGGCGCGCGTTCGCACAGAGTTGGCCGCCCAACAGGCCGCGGCGGAAGAACGATCCGCCGCGTCCGTGCAGGAGCTTGCCGCGCGTCTTGCCGCTCTTGAGGCGGATCGGGAAGCCGCCTCCCGGCAGGAAGAGCCTTCCTCCGCGCTGGTGGATGCGGTGGCGGCGCAAGTGGAAACGCAACTGGAAGCCCGTCTTGAAGAACGCCTCGCGGATCGCCTGATCGAGCGGCTTGAGGCGTCCGGGCGTATCGGCGCTCCTCTGGAGGAGCGCCTTGCAGAACAGTTGCTTGATCGGCTTGCAGCGCCTCTTGAAGATCGCCTTGCGGAACGTCTGACCGAACATTTATCCACAAGTCTGAAGGAACGCCTGGCCGCCGAACTTCCCTCAATCATGGAGGCGCGGTTGACGGATCTGCTGGGCGACAAGCTTTGCGACGAGGCGGCCGAGCGCGCGCGGGGACGTCTCTTGCCCGAACTGGAGAAGGAAGTAGCCCAGGCGGAGCGGAAAGCCGAAGACGAAACATCTTTCGCTCTGGTGGAAATGGAAAACCGCATCACTGCCCTGGAAGGACGGCCGACGGCCAAATGGCCGAACACAGCCAGGTTGGCCGAGGAAGTCCTCGATCGCCTGCATGGCGATATCGACCGCATGGCTGCGGAATCCGCCTCTCGTGTCCTGCGCGAGGAAATTGTCGCTCTCATGAAGGGGTTGGCCAGAACCGGGGCATGATTCGAGGAGATCTCCGTTATTCTGTCTGCTGCAACGCCGCTTTTGCATCCGGCGGCGTTGCAAGACAAAAATTGATTGTTCAGATGTATTTTCCCGTGACGCTGTCAGGGTGTCTTGCGATTTCCGCCGGCGTCCCGACGGCGACAATTCTTCCGCCGTCCGCGCCGCCGCCCGGCCCCATGTCAATGATGTAATCGGCGTTGCGTATCACATCCAGATCGTGTTCGATCACGATCACTGTCGCGCCGTTTTCAATAAGCTTCCGGAACACGGCAAGGAGCGTCCGGACATCCAGCGGATGCAGGCCAATGGTGGGTTCATCGAAAACAAAGGCCGAGTCGGACTGTGTTTTCCCCATCTCGCCGGCCAGCTTCAGGCGTTGCGCTTCACCGCCGGAAAGGCTCGGCGTCGCTTCCCCGAGCGTCAGATAGCCGAGACCGAGCTTTTGCAGAACCTCCAGCCGTTGATGGACGATTTTCAGATCCCTGCACATGTCTGATGCCGTATGGATATTCATTTCCATCAGATCCGGCAGTGAATACGTCTTTCCGGCTTTATTCCGGCATTTCACCTGGCCCGCTTCCCTGGAGTATCTGGCCCCCCCGCATTCCGGACAGGGAATTTCCACATCGGGCAAAAACTGCACATCAAGGTTGATGGAACCTGTCCCGTCACAGACCGGGCAACGCAATTTGCCGGTATTGTACGAAAAGTCTCCCGCCTTATAGTCGAGCTGTCTGGCATCCGGCGTTTTGGCGAACATTTTCCGCAACTCGTCGTGCACGTTCGCATAGGTGGCGACAGTGGACCGGATGTTGACGCCGATGGGGGAGGCGTCAATCAGCTTGACGTGCTTGATGCCAGCCGCATCCAGTCCAAGCACATGCTCAGGCAGCCTGGAGCCGTCTGTCAGCGCCTTGAGTCCGGGAACGAGACTTTCCAGGACCAGAGTCGTCTTGCCGGAGCCGGACACGCCGGTCACTACCGTCAGCCTTCCTGCCGGGATATCGACTTCCAGCGGCTTGACCGTATGGATTTGCGCGGTGGAAAGATGAATTTTTCCGAGGGAAAACACCCCATCAGGGGGCCATTGCCCCCCCGCCGGGGTTCCGCCCTGGCCGGAGAGGAACGCTCCGATTTGGGAATGGCTGTTCCTGACAATGTCCGCAATGGTTCCCTCCGCAATCACGGTTCCGCCGTCGATCCCCGCGCCCGGGCCCATTTCAATGAGCCAGTCCGCCTCGGACAGGATCTGCGTATCGTGATCAACCAGCAGCACGGAGTTCCCATCGGCAATCAGATCCTGCATGACTCCGATCAGTCCGGCAATATTGGCTGGGTGCAGTCCGATAGACGGCTCGTCCAGCACATAGAGAACGCCGGTGGTACGGTTGCGGACAGCCCGGGCAAGCTGCATCCGTTGCCGTTCGCCTGTGGAGAGGGTGGAGGCGGCACGGTCGAGCGTGAGGTAGCCAAGCCCCAAATCAAGAAGTCGTCTTGCCGTGTCCCTGAATGATTCACAGATGCTTTCCGCCATTGGGCGCATTTCTTCCGGCAGTGCGTCAGGTACGCCCGCAACCCATTTGACAAGATCCGAGAGCGTCATCCGACAAGCTTCATCCAGAGAAATGCCGCGCAGTTTCGGCGTTCTTGCGGCAGTGGAGAGGCGTGTTCCGCGGCATTCGGGGCAGATATCTTCTTTCAGGAATTTTTCCACCCGCTTCATGCCCTTCTCGTCCCTGACCTTTGCCAGCGCGTTTTCAACCGTATAGACCGCATTGAAATAGGTGAAGTCGAGTTCGCCTGCCTGGTTGGAATTTTTGGCCTTGTACAGGATACGCTTTTTTTCGGCAGGTCCATTGTAGACGATATCTTTTTCCTTCTCCGTCAGTTCGCGAAACGGGATATCCGTGCGGACGCCCATCGCTCGACAGACATCCGTCATCAATGACCACATCAGGGAATTCCACGGGGCCACGGCGCCTTCATCAATGGAAAGAGATTCATCCGGCACCAGGGTTGTCCGATCGACTGTCCGCACCATTCCTGTTCCGTCACAGGCGCGACAGGCTCCCTGGCTGTTGAAGGCCAGTTCTTCGGCAGAGGGCGCATAGAATTCGGTTCCGCACTCGGGGCAGACGAGTTGCTGATCGGCAGCAACGGCCAGCGTGGGTCTCTGGTAATGCCCGTTGGGGCATCTGTGGCGCGCAAGCCGCGAAAACATCAGGCGAAGACTGTTGAGTAACTCCGTTCCCGTGCCGAAGGTGCTGCGTATGCCCGGAATGCCCGGACGTTGATGCAGGGCAAGAGCCGCCGGGACATGCAAAAGTTCATCCACCTGCGATCTGGCCGCCTGCGTCATCCGTCTTCTCGTATAGGTGGAAAGAGCCTCCAGATACCGCCTGGAGCCTTCGGCATACAAAACACCCAGGGCAAGCGATGACTTTCCGGATCCGGAGACCCCGGCAACAGCAACAATTTTATTGAGCGGAACATCCACATTGATATTTTTCAGATTATGTACTTTTGCTCCGCGAACCCTGATGCATTCGGGGATATGCTTCTTGTCCACATCGGCATGTGCCATGGCAATACAATCTCCTCTAATCGTCGTATATGAAATGTATGTAACCTTTTTATGTAAGCAAGTGAACCGATTTTCAGTGCAGAGTGTATATATTGAAAAAACGAAAAACCCATGCATAAACTGCATGGGATTGGATAGTGATGCGGCCTTTCATTTGGGCGTGAAAAGTTCTGCCTACAGCACCTCGTATACCCGGCAGAAAATATTGTCGTAGATCAGCCGAAAATAGGGGGCGAAACAGGGCGCATTTGGTTTGCCGATAAGCAGTTGAACCATCAGGGATCCGTACATCCGGTCATCCACCACCAGTTTTTCCCCTGTGACCTTGTTGAACAGGAAATGCACGTTGCGTCGGCGTTCCACGTCTTCGCGCCAGGCGTTGATGGCGTTGTTGTCGGGCAAAAACTGGGGCGGGGTCACATAGTCGCGGTGTACCAGCCCGCCATCAGCGAAAATGTCGATGCTTGCGGCCGGGACCATGACATTCGCGCTTTTCATGACCACTTCGCCCCTGTCGAGACGGTAGGACAGCGCCTGCGGAACGATGCTGATGGCGTAGCCGCGTCCTTCCCGTGCCGTAAAATCCCAGTTGCCGAATGTGGAAATCCAAAACCCAAGATCGAGCATGTCGAAAGAAACGATGACGTACTGTTTGCCCGGCGCGTTGATGAGCGGCATCTTGCGGTTTTTCAGCTCGCGCATGAGCCGTTGCGCTTCAATACCGGTCATCCCTCGGAAGACGTTGCCCGGCACATTGCCGTTTACAGCGGTGTATTTGATGATTTGCCGGGCGTAACGCGGATCGTCGGTGGTGAAGACGGCAGCCGGCAGAAAGAGAGAGGGACCGCCGTGTTCCGCTCCGTCGGCAATGGTGTCCCGGCGCGAAAAGTGGTGCGCGGCGTAGCCCCAGTCCCACCACAGCCAGATCATGGCGTCCGGCGGCGTGGCGTTGCGCACGGCGCGCAGCGCGTCTGCATGGCGGCGATTGATGATGGGGCCTTGCGTCATGGCGGGGACAAGATCGGCCAGGGGCGGAGCTGTGGCGAGAAGCAGAAGCAAAGCGGCCGCGCTGCGGTACAGAAAGCCCGGTCCAACGGCGTCCAGCCGTGCGACGGCGCGCCAGCCGCGGATCCTGCCGACAACGATGAACAGCATGATCCCAAGGCAGATCGCCATCGGCCCGCGCGCATCCCCCGCATTTGCCCAGAAATCAAGAAGTTCCCTGCGACAGTGCGGAATGAGAAACGCCGCGGCGAGGAGCAAGGCCACGGCGAAGCGGCAGATCTGTCCGGGCCGGACGTCGTCCCGGGTAGCGTTGCGGGCGTCGCCACGGACGCGCCCCAACATCCGCACCAGCCCGTCGAAAGGCAGCGCGAGGCCAAGGGCCACTGTCGGCGCGCCGAACATGACCATTCGTCCGCCCATCTTTGCGCTCAGCAACGCCAGTCCAAGGAGCGGAAGAAGAAAAAGCGCGCCGGATCGCACACAGGAGACCAGGCAAAAGCCAATCGCCCCAATAACGGCCAGGGCCGGCCACGGGTGGAAATACAAAGGCATTTCCGACAGGGAAAGATCCTGAATCTCAATGATGGATTGAGCGACGGACGGGAAAACCAGAGGGTCGTCCGTTCCCGGGAGCGGCACGGCGCGCGGCTTCAGGTATGCCTGGACATGGTGGTACATCGTTACGATCACATCACGGTCAAAAACCAGCGCGACGGTCAGCGCCCACAGCGCCCACAACACGGCGGGCCGCCGGAGGAGGACGATGAAACGCTTTTCCGCCCCTGCGGCGGCGACAAGCAGTACCAGCGGGAAAAGAAGACCGCACGGACCGCCAAGCGCGGGCAGGACATAGGCCAGACTTCCCGCCAGAGCAGTTCGACGTTCACGAGAACGGGCGGGGAACAGGGCCATGCCTCCAAGCAGGAGCGCGTTGAAGCGAACGAGATAGGGGAACATGGAGTGCCATTCCATGGCCCACCAGCTGAAGAGGCCGCTTGCGCCGAGCAGGGCGATCCACAACGGCCGCACGATCTCCTGCGTACGGTGAGGCGGGGCATCCCAGGCGGCTGCAAAACGGCCCGGCAGTTTTCCTGGCAGGATCGCCAGGGGATGACGCAGAAAGCGCATGGCCCAACATGCCGGCGCCAGCCCGATCAGCAGGGGGAGAAAGAGCGTGACGAGATCCGTATCCGCATAGCCGAGCAGCGTGCGCGCCAGAAACCCCGGAGCGAGCGAAGCCAGAACGCCGGCGCAAAAGCCGGCTTCCCTCCCTCCAAGGCTCCATGCCCAGAGAAACACGAGCACGGCCACAAGGCTGGCCATGATTGGCGGGAGCCAAAAGGCCACAGTGGAGGGGGCTGTTCCGGAGGCCAGAGCCAGGAGGCGGAGGAGTTCGGACATGGGGTGACCCGCTCCAAACGCAAACCCTTCCGCCCCGGCCACCCAGTGATAGGCGTCATGCGTGGCCAGAAGCATTTCATTGCCGAGGCGGAATTCGGCGTTCTGCCAGGAAGCCCATTCCTCAAGACGCAACCGAAACGCCGTGGCGTAGGTGATTGCGCCGATCAGCAGCCCCAGCAGCCAGACGGATGCTGTTCCGCGTCGTGCCTTCGGCATGGATGCATCATGAGTGGAACAGGGCAAATCAGGCATGGGACTACACAAATTTTCGTTTCGGCGGCGTATCGCCGCGTCGGCCTCACGCCCGGCGGCAGGGGCCATGTATGCTGAATTATGAGGTTCATTCGCCAAGAAGCGTGGTCTTTGGCGAATGAACCCGGCTATGCCGCCGTGCCAGACTCGCGTCTGGCGCTGAAAGTCATTTCATATGAATTATAACTCTTACTGGAGTTCCCGTTCCCGTTCTTCCTGACACGAGCGGCACAGCCCCACGCCCGGCAGGGCTTCCAGCCGTTTGGGCGGAATGGGGTCACCGCATTCGCGGCAACAGGGTTCTCCGTTGATCCATTCCGGACCTTCCCGGTACAGCGCGGCGCGGGCGCGGCACAATGCGCTCTCGCGGTCGAGACGTTCCAATTCCTGGGCCTGGTCAAAAATGTCCATACCTGTTCCTTGACTGTAGAGTTGACAGCTCGCGCCTTTCCGCATCGGAAAGGCCGGTAAGAAACTCTCCCGTACGGGGGGGAAAAGTTTCTGTGGCCTTAACCGGTTGAGTTGTCAATGAGTCACGCAACGAGATTCGGGGCGGACACATCCTGTGCAACTGCCCTGAGGGCGATAATTGCTTTTTGGATGGGTTGTCAATGAGGCATGCAGCAAGATTCGGGGGAAGGCATCCCGCATATGTGGAAGCCTTTTCCGAATGGCCCCAACCGGGGAGCGCCGGGCACGACCGGGCCGCGTGAGCGACCGCATGTTGGGCATTCTGGAACACAAGGGGTTCATTTCCCGAAAGACGTGCGTTTCGGACAAGCGGAACAGCCTTGTCTGCGTCACGCCTGCCGGGCGTAAAAAGATGGCCTTGCGGCAGCCGGGTTGATGCTCCTTGAATCTGACAGGAAAACGCTTCAGGCCAGAGCGACGAGATCGTAGTCGCGGCACTCCACAATGTCGGCTTCCACCAGGGCCCCGGGGTGGACGTCCGGCCCGCTGATATAGGTGAGGCCGTCGATTTCCGGGGCCTGAAACCAGGTTCGTCCCGTGTGCAGACCCGGCCAGTCCGGGTGGGGCGCGTCCACAAGAACAGAGAGGCGTTCATTGGCAAAGACGGCGAGCCATTCCGCGCTGATGTCGGCCTGCACCTGCATGAGTGCGTCCCGACGCGCGTTCCCGATCGCTCCTTCGATTTGATCCGGCATGTTCGCGGCCGGCGTTCCCTCTTCCGCCTGGTAGGCGAATACGCCAAGGTGTTGGAAACGGATTTCCTGTATAAAGTTCATGAGTTGGGCGAAGTCAGCCTCCGTTTCGCCGGGAAAGCCCGTTATCAGCGTCGTGCGCAACACGGCTTCGGGGAAAACGCTGCGGACGCGCTCGATAACGCGCCGCGGATTCTGAGCAAAGGGCCGTCCCATGCGTGAGAGAACATTGGGGGCTGCATGCTGGATCGGAATGTCGAAATAGGGCACAAGAGGCTCTCCCGCCTCACGCAGATAGGCGAGCAGCTCGGGCGTGAGGCCGGCAGGGTAGAGGTAGAGCAGACGAAGCCGGGCCAGACCGGGCAGGGGAAGCAATTCATCCAGCAGCGAACGCAGACCGTGCCGTTCACCCAGATCCGTTCCCCAGGCCGTCACATCCTGGGCCACCAGCGCAAGTTCTCTGACGCCGCTATCCAGCAGGGCGCGCGCTTCTGCGGTCACTTCCTTTTTGGGCGTTGACCGGAGCGGCCCCCGAATGCCGGGGATAGTGCAGAAGGAGCAGGCATGGTTGCAGCCGTCGCTTATTTTAAGCCAGGCGTACGATGGCCCCGTGCTGAGCAGCCGGCCGGCCGGATTTTGCGGCGGAGAGGCCAGGCCCAGGGCGGCGGCCAGACGGGGCAGCCATGTGTCGGACTGCCGGTTGTCAAGCCACAGATCGACTTCGGGCAGATCCGGAGCCATGCTGTCCGCCCCGAAGCGCCCTACCAGACAGCCGGCCACGACCAGGAGCGGTTTTTGGGCTTCGTCTTCGCAGTCGGCGATGATCTGGGCGATCGTCCGTACCGATTCTTCAACAGCCGGTCCGATAAAGGCGCAGGTGTTGATGAAGACAAAATCCGCGTCTTCCGGCGTGTCTGCCGGCACGATCCGGACCCCCGGCAGACGCCCGAGGATCTCTTCCGTATCCACACGGTTTTTGGGACAGCCGAGGCTGATCGAATGGCAGTGCAGGATGCGCGGGGTTGATGGCATGACGATCCTCCTCGGTGGGCCGGGCGTGTTTTGCAGCGGCGTGTCCCCCATTCTTTGCGGGGCGTTGACCGGGGCCGCCCGCTGTGCGAATACCCATTCCGGCCGCGATGCGCAAGTGCGCCGCGCTGCCTTTCTCGAAGGTCCAGGGAGCAGGCGTCATAAACCCGCCTGTTGCAATGTCTGGAAAAAACTTGACCGGGAAGACTGTGAAACATTTTCAGGTTCAGGGCTGAGGAAGATGAAAACGCCGTCGGAAGCAAAAAGACGGCCTTGCAGCAGACTGGCTTATGATGTGACTAAAGGAGAGGATGATGCCGAACGCTGCCCAATCAATAGTCCTGGCCACGCGCAATGCGGGCAAAATCCGCGAGTTGGAAGCGCCCTTGCGGACCTTTGGCCTGAGCGTGCTTGGCCTGGACGCCTTTCCGGAACTTCCGGAGGTGGAAGAAACGGGCGAAACCTTCGAGGCGAATGCCCTGTTGAAGGCAAGGGCCGCTGCCGAAGGATCCGGGCTTGTCGCCGTGGCTGACGACTCCGGGCTGATGGTGGACGCTCTGGGGGGCGCGCCCGGCGTGCGTTCGGCCCGGTATGGCGCGGATCACACGCCGGCTTTTCCCGGGGAAAGTCAGGACGCCCGCAATATCCGCAAGCTTCTGGATGCTCTTGCGGAGATGCCCGAGGAGCGACGGGGGGCGCGCTTTGTCACGGTCATGGCCGTGTGCAAACCTGGCGGGGCGGATCCGCTGATCGTCCGGGGCGAGTGGGAAGGGCGTATCCTTGCAGCGCCGCGGGGAAGCGGCGGCTTTGGCTACGATCCGGTTTTTTTTGATCCCGTTGCAGGGCGCGCGGCAGCCGAACTGACGCCGGAGGAAAAGCTGGCCCGGAGCCACAGGGGCCGCGCGTTGCGTGAGCTTTTGCGGCTTTGGCCGGCTTTTTGGAGCAGGCGCGCGGAACCTTTGGCGGAGTGACCCGGCCTGAAGACAGAGCGTCAACGTCGCGTGGACAACGCTGGAGCCTTGACTTTTAACGCGTCGCCTGTGACTCTTGGCGTTATCTTTTTCTGCGGATTCCCACCGCCGTATCCGTCTCTCGGCAGGATGGGGCGCGGGACAGAATACCGTCTCCAGGAGACTCGTCCATGCCCAAGATCAAAAGCGCCGTCACTTTGTGCAAGACCATCATGCGTAACGGTTATGACGCCTACGCCATAAACGCGCCGCTGCAAAAGCTCGTGATTGAGAAAACGGGAAAGATGGAAGTCGACATAGCGTGCGCCTGCGATGTCGATACGCTGATCAAAATATTTCCCAATGCGACCGCCTACAATGAAGACGGAGCCGTGGGCGTCCTGCGCGAGCAGGATGTCACTCTGTATTTTTATCCGGCGGACGTGGAAGACGCCTCCCATCCGGAACGCGCGCAGTTGAGCATCACTCCGCGTTTGCTCAGAATATTGCAGGAGGAGGGGCAAGCATTAAAGTTCAACATGCAGTCGCCGCGCACCGGCAGACCGGACGAAGGATTTGCCGATTTCGACGCGTGCGGTTGCGTGAAGCTGCACGGCATTCCCTCCTTTAATCTGTCGCAAAACTATCTGCGCGCGATCCGCGCCTTGCGCTTCGCCGCCAATTTTGATCTGCCCATTGAGCCGCAGACGTGGATGGCCATTATCCGATCCGCCCCCCGCATTCTTGATTATGTGCCGGCTCGGGAAATTATGGAGGAATGGCGGCTTGTGGCGGCCGAATCCATGTGGAAATTCGTGCGCCTGCTGTACGACGCGCAAATCCTGCACGGGCTTATGCCCGAAGTGGCGGCGCTGGCCTGCGTCATGCAGGAGCGCAATGATGACGGGGTCATGGAAAACGTCTTCGATCATACGGTAGAGTGCATGCGGCTTTACCCTGAGGGGCGTTTCAGCATGGACTGGTTCGGGGTGCTCGCCGCCATGTTCCATGATATCGGCAAGCTGTACACTGCGGAACAGTTGAACGGCCGCTGGACCTTCTACCAGCACCACAGGGTGGGCGCGGGCGTCACGCGCAAGATTTTGCGACGCCTGCACTTCGCGCCGGAGCACATCGATCTTGTCTGCCATCTTGTGCGTTACCACATGATGTTCCACTTCATGCTTACCGACAGGGGCATCCGGCGTTTCAAGGCGCTCCCCGAAACTTCGAGGCTGATTGAACTGTGCCGGGCGGATATCATGGCGCGGGGCGGAAGCTACACCTATTTCAATCATAACCAGAAGTACCTGGATCGCGCGGAAACCGAGGAGATCATGCTGGAACCTCTGCTCAACGGCAACGAGATCATGGAGCATACCAATCTGCCGCCCGGACCTGCCGTAGGCGCGATCCGCGAGGCGCTGCTCCAGGCGCAGATCGCCAAGCAGGTGACGAATGTGGACGACGCCAAGGAGTTCGTCCGGAAATACAAAATGTAAATCCGGCTCGCATCGACAATCGCCCGCCACCGCGGCGGGAAAAATGTTTTTGGATGTGCGCAAGACGTATGGTTGATATCTTGAACCTCACCTATCCCGAGCTTGAAGGCTTTATCGTCGGAGAGCTTGGCGAGCCTCGCTTCCGCGCCGGGCAGATCTGGCAGTGGCTGTGGGGGAAGAACGCCGCCTCGTTTGCCGAGATGACCGATGTTTCCAAACATCTGCGTGCCAGACTTGAAGAGCGCGCGGTCATTCGACTGCCGGAGGTGGCCGAGGTGCGGACTTCGGCGGACGGCACGGAAAAGCTCCTGCTTCGCCTGGCTGATGGGGCGCTGGTTGAAACGGTGATCATCCCGAGCGTGGGGCGGGATGGAACGATGCGCCTTGCGCAATGTCTTTCCTCTCAGGTGGGGTGCGCGATGGGCTGCACGTTTTGCAGCACCGGCGCCATGGGCTTTACGCGCAACATGACGGCAGGGGAGATCCTGGGGCAGGTGCTGGCGGCGCGGGCGCGCCTTGGCGACAATCGACCGGATCGCCCCATGATCCGCAACCTTGTCTTCATGGGCATGGGAGAACCCCTGCTCAACCTGAAGGAGGTGACGCGGGCGCTCTCCATGTTGCACCATGAGCGGGGGCTTGCGTTTTCGCCACGCCGCGTCACGGTGTCCACCTGCGGCATCAAACGGGGCCTGCGTGAATTGGGGGACAGCGGTCTGGCTTTTCTGGCCGTGTCCCTCCATGCTCCGAATCAGGCGTTGCGCGCCCGGATCATGCCCGGAGCCGCTGTCTGGCCGCTTGACGAGTTGATGGCGGCGCTTGCGGAATATCCGCTGAAAACGCGCGAGCGGATTACCTTCGAGTATCTGCTGCTGGGTGGAGTCAACGACGGGCCGGAACACGCGCGGGAACTGGCGCGGCTTATCGCGCCGATCAAGGCCAAGCTCAATCTCATTGCCTATAATCCGTCGGCTGGACAGCCGTACGAGGCTCCTTCGGAGGAGCGCATACTCGCTTTTGAGCGCATTTTATGGGATAAAAACATCACCGCCATCCTGCGCAAGAGCAAGGGGAGGGATATCAACGCCGCCTGCGGTCAGCTCGCCGCCGAGTCGCGCGGCCGCTCTCCTGTATGAGTTCAGGGCCGCTCCGCCCGAAGGCTGGCGTATCTCCCTGCACTTTTTGCCAGATACGGTCTTGACCCGTGTCTGATTCATCCTGTATCCTATACACGGTATCATTTTTTGCGGGAGAATCGCTCTGTACGGCAGAGCGCGCACTCCGGTTGTTGGGCGGGTGTAAGTAGCGCATGAAGATATCGCTGTGCAAGCCTCTTTGCCTCATCCTCGCGCTTCTTTGCATGTGCGGAGGGCAGTCGTTTCAGACCGACTGTTCCCCGGAGACGTCCAGACAGATACTCCCGGCGGCCGCACACCCGCTCATGATCCTGGCCAAGGAGGAGGACTCCCGTTCTCCGGCCAGCCTGCCCCTGTACGGGGCGCTTCCCGAGCAAAGCCGGCCATGCGGCGTGTCACACCTTTTTTTCTGGAGTGACCGTCGCGTTTTTTATGTTCCTGCCAGGCCTTGTTCCCGTTTCTCTTCCCGAGCACCTCCCCTGTTTCGTGTTGCGGCATAGCGTTTCCACAAAAGTGGAATACCTTGGCGCGATCCTCGGCATCCATTTCATCTGAAGCATGTAACGGCAGTGTTGCGTCTTCATGTGTATGCAATTTTGTCGTAGCTATGCTCACAAAAGTTGCAATCAGCCTCAAGAATGCGTGAGGGGGAGATCATGAAGTATATCAAGGCGTTCATGGATCATTTTGAGAGTTATCTTTGCCAGATCCTACTTGTTTTTTTCGTGTGTGTGATCTTTATGCAGATCGTCCTTCGGGCGCTGGATATGTCCTTGCCCTGGACGGAGGAAATTGCCCGCTTTGCATTTATCTGGTTCATTCTGTTTGGAGCCTGTTATGCGACACGACTGTGCGCACTCAATCGTGTGACTGTGCAGTTTGCCAAAGCTCCCAAATGGGTTGCTGACGCATTTTTGCTTCTGAGTGATTTTGTGTGGCTGATCTTCAGCGTGATCATGGCGTATCAGGGGTATATCGCTGTGCTTGATTTGCGGGAATTCCCCTATGCAACGCCAGCTCTTAACTGGGATTTGGGCTATGTTTACCTGGTTTTTCCGTTAAGCTTTACCCTTATGGCGATCCGGATTTTGCAGGTCAATTACATCAAGTTCATCCTCAAGGAGGAAATTGCCGACCCGGATCAGGAAGCCATCAAGGAAAGCCAGAGCGCGTTGCTTGAGGAGGATTCGGCGGCGGCCAAATAGTCTTTTCCTGTCGCAAATCACCCGAAAGGGGATTTCGGGACTGATTTGTGAAAAATGAGGGGAAAGTTGGGGGGACGGCTGCTCCCCAACGCCCCACAGGGACTATGCCCCTGCACAACGAGCGGAACCTCGCCGTGACCTGATGTTGCGGGAGAGGCGCGATTGGCCTAAAGTGGACATGCTTGTGAAGGTGCAGGGGAAAATATGTATTGTCTGAGCCGATTGTCGCTGTATATTTTTTACTTCTGGCGGGTTTTTGTCTGGATTGCGGCGGGAGTGATCCTGTTGGGGGCAGGCAATGTCCGGGCGGCGGAACCGGCTGGTTCTTTTGCTGAATCTGAGGCGGTAACGGGAAAATCCGCCTGGATGTTTGGCCACGGTGCGGAGCCGGTCTGGAGCGAGCTTGCTTCAGGGCTTGAAATAGCCTGTTTTCCGGCGCGAGATCCTGCCGGGAATACGCTTGAAATGGTGATTTTGCGGATTGATCCGCGCCGGTTCATATTTTCCGTGCACACAGCCACGGGGGAGGGCGAGGCCCTTTCTCTGGGGGCTTGGGCGGATCGTCACAAGCTCAGCGCCGCAATCAACGCCAGCATGTATCTTCCGGATGGACGCACCAGCACGGGGTATTTGCGTGTGGGCGAGCATCTCAACAATGGGCGTATTGCCGGCCGCTTCGGGGCGTTTTTCGTCAGTGATCCGCATACTCCCTTTCCGGAAGAACCGTCCCCCACGAAAGGGAGCGGCAATGCGGCAGAGGCGGGAAGCGCCCGTTCCTCCGACGGGGATTTGCCCGAGGCCGCGTTGCTGGATCGGGCGTGCGACACATGGGAAGCCCTGCTCCCCCGCTACAGGAATGTGGTGCAGAACTACAGGCTCATCAGTGCCGATCGCCGGCTTTTGTGGAATCCCGGGGGGCCAAAACATGCCATCTCCGCTGTGGGGAGCGACGGGAACGGGAATATTCTTTTCATTCATTGCCGGGAGCCGTTGACCGGGATTGATTTCGGGGCATGGCTTCTTGCATTGCCCATTGACGTCCGTCTGGTCATGTACACCGAGGGGGGGAGCCAGGCCGGCCTGCTTGTGCGCAGCGGTTCGGTTCACAGGATCTGGATGGGCCGCCATCCGGCAGATCTCTGGACGGCGGGCAATCCCTCGGCGCCTTTGCCTAACGTGATCGGCATCCGACCGAAAAGCAGCCAACAGTGACTTGCGGGCTGACCTTAGAGCACTTGCGATTGAAAATATTCATTTTCAATCGCGGCGTTGCCGCCACTTCCCCGCAGAGCGGGACAGGCGCGGCAAAGCGCGGTTTGCCCGCTTGTTCGGCACGGGCGTCCGCTCTTGCGGCCGCCGGGCGTTTACCCACAATTCATTGGGAAAAGGCTCTAACTCACATTCAGGGAAAAAAATGAAATTGTACGTCGTCATGGTTGGGTTGCCCGCCAGGGGCAAGAGCACATTGGCCAAACGCATCCAGCTGGGGCTTGAGCAACAGAAAATCAGCGCCGCCATTTTCAACAACGGCGAATTGCGGCGCGTGCTGCACGGAATGCGCAGCGCCTCGCCCGATTTTTTCAATCCCGACAATGCCGAGGCGCGTGAACTGCGGCGGCAGATTTCTCTGCAAAATATGGAGCGGGCGCGGGCCTGGCTGGATAGCGGAGGCGATGTGGCGATCATCGACGCCACCAATGGATCCGAAGAGCAGCGCGCCACGCTTGTCGCTACCTTGCGCGACCGCCCGATACTCTTCATTGAATGCGTCAATAATGACGCCCTGCTGCTTGACGCATCGATCAAGCGCAAAACCCGGCTGCCGGAATTTTCCTGTCTTTCCCCGGAAGAGGCGCTGGAAAGTTTTCGGCGGCGGCTTGCCTATTACGAAAGCGTGTACGCCCCGCTGGGCAAGGAGCGTTGCTGGATGCGCGTGGATGCGGTCAGCAACAGCATCCTGGCGGAAGCGCCAAGCAATGCTCTGCCATACTACGCCGCAATCCGCGATATTGTTGTGTCACGCTGGGTACAGCACCTCTATCTGGTGCGGCATATGGAAACGGAATACAATCTTGAGGGGCGACTGGGGGGCGATCCGCCGCTTACGGAGCAGGGATTTCGGCAGGCGGCGCGACTGGCGGCGCACTTCGCAAACAAGGAGCTTCCCTATATTTTTACATCCACAAAGCGCCGATCCGCGCAGACGGCCAGCCTGCTTTTGCAGGATCGTCCCGGTACGGTACGAATGGCTCTGCCCGAATTTGACGAGATCAACGCCGGCGTGTGCGAAGGCATGCGGTACAGCGATGTGCTTGAGCGTATGCCCCTGGAATATCAGGCGCGCGCCCGCAACAAATACAACTATGTTTACCCCGGCGGAGAAAGTTACGCCATGCTTAAGGAGCGTGTCGGGCGAGGTCTGCGCCGCGCCCTGTTCCTCGCTGGCGAAGGAACCCTGATGATTGTCGGTCATCAGGCGATCAACCGGACCATTTTATCCTTGTTCCTTTTTCAGCGCGCTGAGGATGTGCCTTATACATATATCCCCCAGACACAATATTACCATATCACAATCACGCAACGCAGAAAACTCTTTGAATTGTCGGATTATGATGTGGTATAGTGAGGCTGGGGCGGCGATGTTATGCGTCTCTCCCTGGGATGAAGCAGGCGCGCGATATCAGGAAGAGGTTCTTTTTTTTCCCGCTCTTCGTTCAGCGCGCAACAGGCCGGCAGTCACCTTGGCGACGGCTACCGCATCGCGCAGCAACGGGAAGCCTCTCAAGGCTGTCGAAGGGGCAGGTTCCCTGAGGAGTGGGAGTACAGGAGGCGTATCGTCATCTTTCATGCCGCCGTCCACGCGATTCTCGCGCCCTTGGGGAGGGCGCACATCAGATTTGCCTTTCGGCTCCGGCAGGGGAGAATCGCTTTTGGGAGCGGATACCTCCCCGGCAAACGCGGGGCCGGCGGCCCGAAAGCCGGTGACAGCCAGACGTTGCGACGCCAGCGCGCTTTCCGCTCCATCAATGCGGGAAAGCACATAGTTTTTCAGCGTTTCTGCACAGTCTTCCCCCCAGGAGACTGCCAGGCGCTTTTTCAGCCTTGCCAGAGTTTGGATCGGCTCGCAGGAGGCCATGCAGCCGCGCGCAAGCTGTTCGTATGTCCAGGCGTTTTTTCCCTGTGGTCCACCAGCCGCTTCGTTGGCTCCAAAGCCGCTGCAGAGCAACGCTTTGGCCGCATCCTCCGCCCTGTTGAGCGAGAGGAGGCGGCGGGCTTCATTATGAAGGGGAGGGCGTTCCTCCGCGTTTTCGTTCAGGAGGCGTTCGCTGACGCCCCGGGCGCGTTCCCAGGCGCCGTTGTCGACAAAAACGGCCACTGCCTCGCGTAACATGGCGCGGCTTTTTTCCACATCGTTTTTGCCGCGCCATGCCGCGGCCAGCGCCAGCAGAATTTCCCCGTTTTCCGGGGCCAGCTTGACGGCGCGTTGCAAGGCGGGCACGGCCTCGTCCCACTTGCGCTGACGCAGGGCAAGGAGCGCCCCGCGGTAGATTTCATCCGCATTGTCGGAACGTATAAGCCTGTGTCGGGCGACAGTGTCGAGCGCGGCGCGAAACCTCGTTGGTTCGGCCGTCAGTCTGTCGCCCAGGGCGGCACGAGTGGCGGTCTGGCATTGGGCGGCCACTTTGATTTGCTTGACCAGCGCGGCCGGCGCGTAAGGGCGGATCAACAGACCGCTGTAGCCAAATTCCCGCGCCTTTGCGCGGAGAGCAGGGCTATCGGCGGCGACAGCCATGATGACGGGGAAAGGCATGAGGGCGGGGTGCAACCGCACAAGTCGCACGAATTCGTCCCCGCTCATGTCGGCAAGCTGTTCGTGGCACAGGATCATGTCCGGGCCGGAACCGTCTCCGCACCCTGTGGAAACCGCGGCGGCCAGTTTCTTGGCCGCTTCGATGCCTGAGGAAATCACCTGAATACGGCGGATGCCGGCATCGCGCAAGACACGCCGGTCAACGACCGCCATGTCGTCACTGCGAACAAGCAGAAACGCCGAGTCAAAGGGAATATCTTCCGGTTTCTTCACGTTTCTTCCTTTTGCCCTACTGCCTTCGCCTTCCTTCCGCGCTTGCGCCTCGCGGTCTCCGCCTGCTCGCGGCGTCGGCAGAGCATTTTATAGTCAAAATGCTATCTGGCGAGCTTGCCGGCATAGGCGAGAATACCGGAAGCAATGCCGTCGGCCAGAGCGGCACGGTATTCTTTTGTGGCCAGCCGTTTGGCTTCGCGCTTGTTCGTGCAGTAGCCGACTTCAATGAGGGCTCCCGGCATTCCCGAACCCAGCAGGACATGAAATGGCGCGGATTTTATGCCGCCGTTTTTTACAGTGTACCCCTTTTTTTTCAGGCGACCGAGAGAGGTATTTTGAATATTGCGGGCAAGGCGGCGCGACTCCTGGGTGCGCGCGCCGAGCACAAGATCCGCCAGAAGCCCTTCCATTTCTCCCAGTTTGCGCTCGCTCAACGCGTTTTCCACACCGGCCAGCTTGGCGGCTTCAGAGCCGCTGGCGAAGTTGAGATAATACGTTTCAAAACCCGATGCGTTTGTGTTGGGGCTGGCGTTGACATGGATGGAGATGAAAAGATCCGCCTTGAGTTCATTTGCCTTGCGCGAACGATCCTCAAGCGGAACCCACATATCGCTGTCGCGTGTATAATACACTTTAAGCCCGCGTCCCGCCAGCAGAGCGCCTACCCGTTTGGCCAGATCAAGGGTGACTTCCCGTTCTAGGATGCCGTTATGGCTTGTGCCTGGATCCTTGCCGCCGTGGCCGGCGTCAACCATGACGCTTCGCACGGACAGGCCGAGTTGTTGGGCAAGATTGGCCGGCAGCATGTCGCTGGCCGGTTTGACCGGTTCTTCCGACTGGACGAATCGCCCCAGCGCAAGGCCGTTTTTTACAATGCCCTCGGCACGCGCCACCGTGATGATCAGGCGGAATGGAGTGGCAGCAGTGGAAACGCTGAACGCCTTTGCCTCGGAAAAGTCGAGCAACATCCGGGTGTGGCCCGGAGACGACAGATCCAGCCGCATCCTGGTGAGCATGCTGTCGCTGATTTTGACGCCCGGACGGATTTCCGGATCGGGCATGGTGTCTGACAGATCTGCAAACAGACGGATCGGACTTCCTGTCTTGGGGTTGGCAGGTTGGGATCGTACAGTCCAGGCGACGGGGCGGTTGAATTCCAGCGTTATGGTGACCCGATCGCGGCGTGATTGCCAGGCCACTTGTCTGAGAATAGCCTGCTTTTGTTTGTCTCTGCCGGGCGAGGCGCTGGGGGCGGTTTTGGCTTCGGGCTTTTCCGGTGCGGCGTGCGCCGTATTCTTTTCGTCCGGAGTGGATTGGGACGCCCCGGGCAGAGTGCGCTCGTAACGCTCCGCCTCCTGAAACATGTCGCCTGAGGCATAGTCCGTGCGGATTTTTTGCAACAGTGTGCGCGCCGCTTCCGGCTGACCCAACAGTTCGGCCTGAATGCGCGCGCTGTTCAGCAGGGCGTCGTCGGCAAGAACGCTGGACGGTTGCTCCCGCACAAGACGATCGTAGCGCCGCAACGCCTCTCGCGCGTCGCTTGCAAGACGGGAACGGCGAGCCATCTCTTCCAGCGCCAGGGCGGAACGGTACAGCGCGGCAGGGCGGTTGTTCCAGCCGGCGCCTTTCTCATATACGGCAAGAAATTCGGCTGCGAGTTTTTGCCAGGGTTCCCTCCAGGCGCGCCGGCGAGCGTCCCCCTGCAGACGGTCCATCTCCTGCTTGGCAGTTTCGTACCTTTCAGCAGGGGACGACGCAGCGCAAACCGGGGACAGCAACGCCGCCCAGGCAAGGCAGATAATCAGGAAAAACGCCAGGCATGTTCTTGCAGGGGCGTGCCCGGATGAAAAAGACGCTTTGCGCATGAAGCTTTCCAACGGAATCCTGTGATCAATCCTTCCGGAAGATCGATCCTGGCGCCGCATGATGCTTGAAATGCCGCTTCAAGCCTACAATCGCGGCGTCGAAAAAGAGTGTTTTCGGCCCGCCAGCGGCGATCGCGCCGCCCGATACTCTTGCGGAGGGTGGATATCTCCTTTGGTGAAGGAGGGCCGGCTGCTCGCTGAGTCAGACGTGGTCTGCGCGGCCGCCCTGGCGGCGATAGCCTCGCGCCACCGCCAGCCACGGGTGGGAAAAGCAGGAGCCGCTTTGCAAACGTAAGGGGGGCACTGGCCAGTGCTCTCCCAACATCGGCGAACCATTCCCGCAAAAAGTTCCGGTATGAAACTACCGGAACTTTTTGCGGGGAGACACTAGAAAAACTGCCCCATGGAAAATTCGAAGCGGCCGCCCGGATGCTTGCCGTCCACATTTTTGTCCAGGGGATAACCGTAGGCAAAGCGCAGATCGCCCATGGGGGAACGCCAGCGAAGTTCCAGCCCGACGGATTTTTTCAGTTCGCTGAACGGATCCGATGTCTGCTTGGAGTCAATATTGAAGCCCATGTCAAAGAAAGGCACGATGGCAAGCCCGAGCTCTTCCTGGAATGTCCAGATGTATTCCAGGTTCAGATAGCCCATGCGGTCGCCGCCGATTTCGTCGTCCCATTCGGGATCCCGGGGCGAGAGATCGTCCGTATCGTAACCGCGGATGCTGTCCATGCCGCCGATGAAGAATCGGTCAAATACAGGAACCGGCTTGTTGGAGTTTTCAAACACGCCGCCTACTCGGCCCCGCCAGTGGAAAATGTGGTTCGGGTTTTTCCAGAGGGTATGGAATGCCTGGAGTTCGCCTATCGGTCTGTAGAAATTGTCGTTGCCGCCCAGACCTCCTCCGCCGTATTCCATGGACAGGCGCCCTATGACGCCACGCGTGGGACGCTCGCGGCTGTCGGTGGAGTCATAGCTGAAACTGCCGCTCAAGACGCTCGAAAGGTTTCGTCCTTCATATTCACGGTAGGAACGGGGCGCTCTTTCCGGAATATCGTACAAGGTGTACTGATCGAGGCGGTAGCCGAGAGAAACCGTTGAATATTCGCCGATGGGATAGAAGAAACGCAAGGTGTTCCCGACGGTTTTCTTGCGGAAATCATCCCACTCTTCCCACAGGGTGTATGCGTTTTCACTGAAGCCGAGGTCACTGTCAAAAATACGCGGGTTGACGAAATTGAGGTTCAGCGAAGTGGATTTGCCGGAAGCGAAGCCTGTCAGGCCGAGCTGGTAGCCCCGTCCGAAGAGGTTGCGTTCCATGATGCTGCCCGACACGCCGAACTGGTAGTAGGTGGAGTAGCCGACCCCGGCCATCAGCGCCCCTGTGCGGTCTTCCTTGATATTCACGCGCAGATCCACTTCATCCTCTGCGTCTGTGGGCAGGATGGTAGTGTCGGCCTGGGTGAAGTAACGCAGTCGGGTCAGTCGTTCGTTGGAGCGGCGGAGTTTGTCGCCGTTGAAGGCGTCGCCGTCGGCAAGGCGCAGTTCACGGAAGATGACGTTATCCCGGGTGCGTGTGTTGCCTTCCACCAGCACCCGGCGCACGCGAACCTTTTGCTTTTTGTCGATGACGAAAAAGACGTCGACGGTGTCGTCTTCAGGATTTTTTTTGCTTTCCAGGTTGACTTCGGCAAAGGCATATCCGTAGTTGGAATAAAAGTCGGTCAGAGCCTTTACGTCATCCTGCACGACTGACAGCGAGAAATATTCGTTGTTCGCCTTCAGATCGTCAAGTTTTGTGACGGCGGCAAGGCGTTCGTCCGTATCAATAAGATCTCCCCTGAAGCCTACTTCCCCAAGTTTGTAGCGCTTGCCTTCGTTGACGGAGAAGGTAACGATGATGCCGTCGTCATCGTACGTCACTTCAGGCGCGGAAACCTGCGCGTCCACATAGCCGTGGTTCATTGCGTAGGCGGTCAGCGCAGCCGAGTCGCGATCCAGGTATTCTTCGCGCAGAACGCCCGTGCCGGTAATCCAGGAAAGGAGCGTCCGCTTTTCCAGGGCAAGTTCTTTTTTCATGTCGTCGGGGTCGATGCTTTCGGTCCCCTCGATGCGGACTTCCTTGATATAGAGCTTGTTGCCTTCCTTTACATCGAAAACGAGCAGGGCTGAAGCGCCGTTCGCCTTGTCCTCGACGTGATAGTTGACCTCGGCCAGGTAATAGCCTTCCTTGCGGTACAGTTCGGTGATTTTCACCATGTCATCGGCCAGCAGCCGTTCGTTGATGACCGATCCTGTCTTGGAACTCATCACCGCCAGAATATCGTCTTTGTTCACCGCGTCGGAACCATTGATGATCACATCGTCGATGCGCGGTTTTTCCTTGACGGTGAAAACGAGGACACGGCCTTCGCCGCTTTCTTCAATCGCGGCGGAAACGTCGCTGAAGTATCCCAGATCCCAGATGCGTTTGATTTCATCATTGAGCGTCGCAGGATCAACCACGTCGCCTTTGCGCGAGGCAAGGCGCATGAGCACGACATCCTGGTCAAGCACCTTGAGACCGCGCACTTTCACATCAGCGATGGCGTCGCGGCTGACGGCGCTCCCTGCCATGGCTGTGGACATTTCGTCCACGGCGTTGGGCAGTTCCAGAACGGATCGTTTTTCCGCGAAGAAGGGGCGGGCAGGTCTGCTGGCGGCCGCGTCGGCCATGCGCGCGTCAATGCTGAAGCTTTCGCCTGTCTGGGTATAACTGCCGTAGAGCGCGTAGTCCGCCCGCACCTGCGCCGCGATGGAACGCGCAACAGCCAGATTGAGTTCGTTCAGGTTACGCCGTTTGATAAGACGCAAGACATCCTCGTAAGGGACAACGCGAAAGCCCTCCGCCGCCAGGCGTTGCGCAAACAGCGCGGGAATGTCTTCCGCAAGGCCGGGAGACGCCTCTCCCGCGTTCACCTGGAACGGCAGTACGGCAATGGTCACCACATCTTTGGTGGAAGCGCGGGGCGATGCCGGCGCGGCCGCGGCTTCGCCCCATGCGGCAAGGACAAGGCTACACAGCGCCAGGACAAGAAGCGTGAACACGGATCTCTTCATATAGTTCTCCGGATCGCAATTCGAGGCAACGCCCCAGGGTTTTCGCCATATCGCGGTTGTGCGTGACCACAACGAGAGTCATCCCGAGCGCACGGTTCAGTTCAAGGAGCAGATCGAGCACCGTCCGTCCGGTTTTTTCGTCCAGGTTCCCGGTAGGTTCATCGGCCAGAAGTACGGAAGGCTCAAGGAGGACGGCACGGGCAATGGCCGCCCGCTGGCGTTCTCCTCCGGAGAGCGTGACCACACGGTGCGTCCGTCTGTCCGCAAGACCCACACGTTCCAACGCCGCACGGGCCAGAGGCAGGGCCTTGCGCCGGGGCATGCCTGCAATCATGGCCTGCATGGCAACATTTTCCTCGGTGGAAAATTCGGGCAGCAGATGGTGAAACTGAAAAACAAAGCCAAGTCTGCGGTTACGGAACCTCGCCTTTTTTTCTTCGCTGAAGTCCGGCAGGCTTTCTCCCTCGAACAGGAGACTGCCGTCGGTAGGCGTATCCAGCGCGCCAAGCAGGTGGAGCAACGTGGATTTGCCCGATCCGGAGGCGCCAACAATGGCGATGGACTCGCCCGAATGGATCGTGAGGTTCACTCCCTTCAGGATAGTGATGCGCTCTGCCGGACCATCGCAGGTTTTGGTTACCCTGACAAGTTCGTATTGCGGCGGGGTAGGGCTTTTTACAGCGTCATTCATAGCGAAGCGCTTCGGCGGGAACAAGCCCGGCGGCCTGCCCGGCCGGATAAAGCGTGGCGAGAAAACAGAGCAACATGGCCGAAGCTCCGACGAGACCGATATCTGTCCAATTCAGCAACACGGGCAGGTGATCCAGCGTGTATACGCCGGGCGGCAGCTTGATAAACTGATACCGCTGCAGAAGAAGCGCGATGCCGATGCCAAGCGCGTAGCCGAGCAGCGTGCCCACCGCGCCGATGATCACGCCCTGGAGGATGAACACCCGACGGATCATGGATCGCGTCGCCCCCATGGATTTGAGGATGGCGATATCGCGGGTTTTTTCCATGACAAGCATGACAAGCGTGGTGACAATGGAAAAGGATCCTACCAGCACGACCATGGCAAGGACGATGAACATGCCGATTCTTTCCAGCTTGAGCGCGGCGAACAGGTTGGCGTTCATTTCCATCCAGTGGCGCGCAATGATGCCGGAGCCGAGTTCCCGTTCAATGGCATCGGCTATCTTGTCAGCTTCGTAAACGTTTTTTACCGTGACCTCTACGCCGGAAATGCGTCCTTCGGGGAGCGCAAGGAGGTCGCGGCCGGCGTTCAGAGAAATAAAGCCGAGGGAGGAGTCGTACTCGTACATCCCGGTTTGGAACACGCCAGCCACCCGAAAGGGGCGGATGCGGGGCTGGAAGCCAGCGGCTGTTTTCTGTCCCGCGGGCGAAAGCAGGTTGACCCGGCTTCCGGGCACAAGTCCGAGCCGCAACGCGAGTTCTCTCCCGACAATGACGCCAGGGAGCGCCCCGGGGCTTTGCGGATCAAGATCCGCGACATTGCCGCTGCTCAATGTGCCGAGTATGGAAAGAACATTGGGAGCCGTGGACGGATCAATTCCGCGCAGCACCACGCCTTTCACCCCGCGTGGCGAGGAGAGCATGCCCTCGGTATACAAAAAGGGCGTTGCCCCCACCACGCCGGGAACTGCTTCAATGCGGTCAAGAGTGGTTGCAAGCCCGCTTGAGACATTTGCGGAGTCGCCCTGTGGGGCAGCGAGATCCGGCGCGGAGAGAGCCTGCCCGGTAAGGATGATATGTGCGTTGGCGCCGAGGATTTTTTCCCTGATATCGGTTGTGAAGCCGTTGTACACTCCGAGCACGATGACAAGCGCCGCGACTCCGATGGATACGCCAAGCACCGATATGAGAGAAATCAGGTAGATGAACGCCTGTTTACGGCGTCCAGCTAGGTAGCGCAAGGCGATGAAGGCTTCAAATCGCATGGTTTCCGGTTTTGCAAATGGGGAGTGGCCGCGCGGCAGGGCGGGGCTGACTCAGTTCTCGTTTTTGAGCAGGGGGAAGAAGATGACTTCCCGAATGGAGGCCGAATCGGTAAGCAGCATCACCAGGCGGTCAATGCCGATACCCTCTCCGGCAGCCGGGGGCATACCGTATTCCAGCGCCCGCAGGTAGTCTTCGTCCATGGCGCATGCCTCATCGTCCCCGGCTTCCTTTTCCCGGACCTGTTCCTCAAAACGCATTCTCTGATCCACGGGATCGTTGAGTTCGGAAAAGGCGTTGCCCATTTCCCGACCGGCGATGAAGAGTTCAAAGCGATCGGTCAACTCCGGATTTTCCTTGTTGCGGCGGGAAAGCGGCGATATTTCAGTGGGATAATGATAGATGAACGTCGGCTGGATCAGTTTGGGTTCCACATCCAGATCAAACAGTTTGGCCTGGAGTTTGCCCAGTTTATCGGTAGTGAGCACCTTTTCTCCCCGTTCCCGCACATATGCGAGAACGCTGTTGAAGTCGTTATAAAATTCTGGCGCGTGCCCGCCGATTTTTTCCAGCGATTCGTGAAAGGTCAGGCGCTGCCATGTTCCGGGGGTGAGGTCGATTTCCTTGCCCTGATAGGGAATCTTGGTGCTTTTGCAGACTTCTCGTGCGATATGGCCGAACAGATCCTCGGTAAGATCCATGAGATCCCGGAAGGTGGCGTACGCCCAGTAGAATTCGCACATGGTGAATTCCGGGTTGTGCCGGACGGAAATGCCTTCGTTGCGGAAATTGCGGTTGATTTCAAAAACCTTCTCAAAGCCCCCCACAAGCAGCCGCTTGAGATACAGCTCGGGCGCGATGCGCATGTACAACTGCATGTCGAGCGCGTTGTGGTGCGTGATGAAAGGGCGGGCCGCCGCTCCTCCCGCAATGGGGTGCAGCATGGGCGTTTCCACTTCCACAAAGCCGCGCTCTTCCAGAAACCAGCGGAATTCGCGGATGATCTTGCTGCGTTTGCGGAAAATTTCCCGGACCTTCGGGTTCACGATAAGATCAAGATAACGCTGGCGATAGCGAATTTCCACATTGGTTAGGCCGTTGTGCTTTTCAGGCAGGGAACGGAACGATTTGCTCAACAGCGTCACGCTTTCGCAGGCAAGTGTCAGCTCGCCCGTTTTGGTGCGGAACAGCTTGCCGCAAACCCCCACGATATCGCCGATATCGAATTTTTTGAAAACAGTGTATGCTTCGGCTCCCATGTGCTCGCGCGAAGCGTAGCATTGAATGCGCCCTGTCCGGTCCATGATGTGAAAGAAGGCGACTTTCCCGAAAGAACGGTGCGACACGATACGGCCCGCGCAGGTGAAGCTTTCGTCCATGTCGGCGAGTTCATCAGCGCTGTATGCTTCGAACTCTGCACGCAGCACGCCTGCGTCATGCTCCTTGATGAAGCCGTCCGGGTGCAGGGGAATGCCGGCCTCCAGCAGTTCACAGGATTTGATGACGCAGTTTTTGACGACTTCGTTCAGCTCATCCTTGTCGGCGAGGCTTTGAAGCATGGGCATGAAGTAGCCCGCGTGAGCGGACTTGGTCGACAACTTGACCGGCTTGTGTTTCGGGTTCTGGTCGCTCAAGGGAGGTCTCCATCATGACGTGCCGTGGAACAGGCGCTGGGCGCGCGTCCCGGTTCCCCCTCGACGGGGAGTTCCGCGTGTCTGACGCGGCCGGGCTTACATCCGCTAAGGCGTAGACCAATTGCCTTACGCCGTCAAGAACGGGCGCGGCTCCGGAGCATTTTTCTTGAATGGGGGAAACGAAAATCCGGCAGCAGGCGTCACAAAGGCTGAACCTTTGTCTGCCCTTCATATTCTTTCGGAAAAGGCTGTTTGCAGGGACGACAGCATGGTGGTCAATCCTGGAGGTACAGTTCCAGGAGACCTTCCGGGGGGGTAATACAGATCTCTTTTACCGTACAATCAATATCAGCTACAAATTCGGGCACGGCGGGAAGATACACTTCCCGTCCCTCAGGCGTGCTGATAACCCACAGCTCCTGCTCGCCATAAAAATCGACATGGGCGAGCACGCCAAGGGGTTCGCCCGTTGCGTCGAGCCGCACAGTGAACCCGATCAGTTCATGCAGATAAACTTCATCTCCGGCACATTCCGGTAGAGCGGATTCAGGAACAAGCACGCTCTGTCCGCGTAAGGTCTCGGCAGCGGAGCGATCCGCAACTCCCGCAAACAGGACAAGGGGAACAGCCCCGGAGGTCCGCACGGAGCGCACTTCAACGCGGCGCGGCGGCAAGTCGCCCGCTTTGAGCAAAACCGCGCCCTGCAGGAGGTCCAGCGAGTCGGCGTACCATGTCAGCCGCACTTCACCTCTGATGCCGTGCGGCCGCCCAACCACGCCAAGTTCCACCAGACGTTCGTTCACCACGAGCAATTATTCCTGGATTTCAAGCAGAAGCCGCGTTTGCGCCTTGGCGGACGCCGCACTGACAATTGTACGCAAGGCACGGGCCGTGCGCCCCTGCTTGCCGATGATTTTCCCCAGATCTTCCTTGGCCACACGCAGTTCCAGCACGCGAACCTGATCGCCCTCCACCTCGCGGACTTCCACCTCTTCAGGTTTGTCCGCCAAGGACTTGGCGATAAATTCAACGAGATCTTTCATGCTTTCGTCTCCCGTCTCTACCGTGCCGCTTTCAATCATGGCTGTGCGGAGGCTCGGCACGAAGACCGGAACGCCGCAAAGCGGCGCAGCCGGAAACCGTATCGGAACCATATGCCCGATACGGCCGGCAACACCCACGCTCATCCTTGCAGACGGCAAGGACGTTCAAACATTTTGCTTACCGCGACGCGTGATCCCCTGACATCTGGTTGCAAGACAACTCTCGCACAGAGGCGCGTGAACTGTTTTGCAATCAAATACTAGGGTCAGACCTCATTAAAACGCCGTCCACGAAAAGCCGAGTTTTTGGGGCGGGCAAGACGCAGGGCAAACATTGAGCAAAGCTGTATTGAACAGACCCTAAGGTCAATGCTGGCCTTGCAACACCGCCGAGCAAAAAAGACGACTTTGCAGCAGGCGGATCAATGAGGGCTGACTCTAAGCTTCGGCCTTGTTCATGTGCTTGATGAGCGAGCGGACCGTATCGGAAGGCTCCGCGCCCAGGTCAAGCCATTTTTTCACCTTTTCCGCGTCAAGCTTCACTTCGGCCGGTTTGGCGTGGGGATTGTAGGAGCCGAGAAATTCCAGCGGGCGGCCGTCGCGCCGGGTAGCGCTGTTGGTGGCCACAATACGGTAAAAGGCGCGTTTTTTGCTTCCGATACGGGTCAGTCTCAATTTGACGGACATCTGGATTCTCCTGATCTTTGGGGTTTGCTTGTGTCAGACCGGGCCGAAGGCGTCAGCGCTTTTTGCCCTTGCGCTTGGCCCGTTCGTTCTTTTTTTTCTTGGTTGCGGAACGTCCGCTTCCCACGCCGCCCGGCAGGCCCGGAAGACCGCCAAGCCCGCCTCCCATGCCGGGAAAACCGCCCAGGCCGCCCAACCCTCCGGGGAGTTTGGGCAGGGCAGGGGCTTTTGCTCCCTTGCCGCCTCCCATGACCTGCCGCATCATTTTGCGCATCTGCTCGAACTGGCGCAATGTCTGGTTGACCTGTTGCACAGACACCCCGGCTCCTTTGGCAATCCGCTGTCTGCGGCTGGCGTTAAGAATGTCGGGGTTGCGGCGCTCTTTGAGCGTCATGGAGTTGATGATCGCCTCGGTTCGGGCCATTTCCTGTTCCGGAACCTTCATGTCGCCCAGCTTGGCCGTCAGACCTCCAAGGCCGGGGATCAGCTTCAGAATGGACTCCAGCGAGCCGATCTGCTTCATCCGGCGCATCTGGGTGCGGAAATCCTCAAAATTGAAGGTGGCCTTGCGCAATTTGTCGGCCATGGCCTCGGCTTCTTCCGCTTCAAAGGAAGACTGCGCCTTTTCAATGAGCGTCAGCACATCGCCCATGCCGAGGATCCGGCCGGCCACCCTTTCCGGATGAAAAACTTCGAGATCAGAAAGTTTTTCGCCCGTCCCCACATACTTGATCGGAGTTCCGGTTACCGACTTGATGGACAGGGCCGCGCCGCCGCGGGCGTCGCCGTCCATCTTGGTCAGAACCACGCCGGTGAGATCCAGTTCCTTGTTGAAAGCTTCGGCCACAGTGACGGCGTCCTGCCCGGTCATGGCATCGGCCACAAAGAGGATTTCGCCGGGGTGAACCGCTTTTTTCAGATCCGCCAGCTCCTGCATGAGCGTTTCGTCGATGTGCAGGCGGCCGGCGGTATCCAGAATAAGCGTGGTGCATTGCCGTGCCTTGGCGTCTTCACGAGCGGCGGCCACAATGTCCACGGGTTTCATGTCCGGCGAGGAGGCGAAACAGGGGATATCAAGCTGTTTGGCCAGCGTGCGCAATTGTTCGATGGCCGCTGGCCGGTACACGTCCGCCGGGACCAGATAGGGACGCATTTTCTGGCGTCGCAGAAGATTGGCGAGTTTTCCGGCTGAAGTCGTCTTGCCCGATCCCTGCAATCCTACCAGCATGATCGCGCCAAGCCCGTCGGAAGACGCGCCGCCTCGCGGGTCAAGCGACGCGGTTTCACCGCCGAGCAATTGCACAAGCTCGTCATGAACCGCCTTGACGAGTTGTTGTGAGGGCGTCAGGCTTTTTTCCACGGCCTGGCCGAGCGTGCGCTCGCGAACCCGATCCACAAAGAGCTTGACGACCTTGAAATTGACGTCCGCCTCAAGAAGCGCCAGGCGCACTTCACGCAATCCGTCCCGGATATTTTCCTCGGTGAGCCGCGTACGGCCGCCGAGCGCGCGAAACGCGCCGGACAATCTGTCTGACAGGCTTTCGAACATGATCTCTCCGGAAAATGCCGTTGTCTTGCCTTTCAGCAGGCCGCCGGCGTCACGTCGGGAAACTCCCGTTCCGCAATTCTAAAAATGTTACCTGTGATTACAAGTGTAGTCAAGCGTTGGATTGCACGGCCCGCTTTGTCCCCAGGTTTTCTTGCGGCGTTTGCAGTTCAGATCTGTCTTTATCCGTCTGTCCCCTGCGGCCCGTTCTCCGAACTTCGAGCCGGAGCGCTCAGTCTGGAGGGGCTTGTTGGTCGTCCTTGATCCTTTCCGACGCTTCTCAACAAGGATTGGAGCAGTCCTGTGCACGAATGGGATATGCCAGCCCGCTTTCGCGCGGCCGGCATGTCGAAACGGGATTTCCCGGGCACGCTGTTATGAAATGACGTTTGGTCAATTCCCATTAATCCGCCTGCTGCAACGTCGCCTTTTTGCGTCCGGCGGCATTGCAAGGCAAAAGCTGACTGCATGTTTTCAAGACAGCTTCTCCGGATTTTTTTGCCGGCCGGAAAATATTGTCTTTTCACGGGGTGTGTTAATGAGATCTATCTCTGATCTCATCAAGAGTATCGTAGGGCCTGTTTCCCGGCAAAATCCGTTCATGCGGGGTATATTCCGGAGCAAACAGGCTTTTTCCCCTCTGGAATCCGGTGAAACGAATCCGCGCCAGATCAGCCGCGGCGTGGGCGAAGTGGGAGGTAATGAAGGGGATGTCTCTGTGCGCGGCTGCGGTTGCGACAACGTCAGGATACAGCGCTTGGTAGGCCGGTGAAAACCAGAGAAGAAACGGCACGTCGAACATGTGCCTTGACGGGTTTTCGATCGCCTGACCTCGCACGGGTCTCGTATCGTACACCTTCTGCCCATGATCCGAAACGTACAGTACGGAGGCTATGCCGCCAGAGCGCTCCACTTTCGCGATAATGCACGCCAGCAGGGCGTCAGTGTAGCGGATTGAGTTGTCGTAGGCATTGATATAGCCTTTCTCTTTTGATCCGCGCCACGGCGCGTCGGGAATGTCTCCTGTTTCGGTGAAAAAATTGAATTCCGGCGGATACCGCAACGCATAGGTCAGGTGTGACCCCAGCAGGTGCAGGAAAATAGCCTTGCGCGGCGCGGCATCCTCCAGCGCGACATCAAGTTCGGGAAGAAGCGCCTCATCATAGCTGGCGCTGCGTCCCTCGTCACGGGCTGTGTTCACATAGCGCGTGACATGGGCATCATTGGCGATCAGGGCAGTGCTCAATGCGCTGTGGGTCGTCACCTGGTTGGAAAGCCACCATGTTTTGAAGCCTGCCGTTTTGAAAAGCTGGAGCAGGGAAGGGCTGGAAAGCGGATTTTCATCTGTGCGCAAATCCTGGAACAGGAACATGGCCCGCAAATTCGGTATGGTATGGGTATCGGAACTGATGACGTTCGTGAAAGCGAATACCTGTGGCGGCCCGCCAGCCTGACGATCCTGCCTCAGCATGGCGGAAATGTGCGGCGTGGTGTCGCGCGGGTAGCCGTACAGGGCAAGGTGATTGCGGTTGGCCGATTCACCGATCACAAAGACATGGACACGAGGCGTGGTCTCGCGCGCGGACGGCGCGACAACGGCCGCAGGCGCAAAGCCCGCCCGCTTCGCCCGGATGTGCTCGACTGCTCTGCTCGTATGGGCGTAATCCCTCAGGCCGTCAGCCAGCAGGTAGAGGTGATGCGAGCGGAGCAGTCTATCCCCTTTGTGCAGGGCTGTGCCAGCCACAACCAGGCAGAAAGCGAGAATGCCCAGCTTCAACCCGGGAAACCTGAAGGTTAGTTCTTTCATGGTCGGGAGTTTCCGCCAGGCCCGGATCAGCAGTGCAAATGCCACCCCGAGTCCTGCCAGAAAAGTCGCCGCGGCCGGCAGGGAAGCGTGATCCTGAAAAAATTCCAAGGACTCGGCGGGGCTTGTTTCAAAAAGGGAGAGCACGGCAAAGGGGGAAATGGGCGCATCGTACCACAGCAGATGCGCTATGGCTGCCACGGCCGAAATCAGTAGTGGAAAAAACGCCACACCGATCCAGATCCTGCCTGCCCCGAGAGGAAGCGCTATGGCAAACCAGGCTACAGCCGCGTCAAGCAGAACGCTCCGCAGCATATCCGCTATTGGAAACCAGCGCCATGTCACGGAAAAGGCGGCAATCCCGACACAAATGCTGAGACCTGCCAGCGGGGCGGCGATGGAAAGGAGTGTGGTCACGCACAGCAGGAGATTTTTCTTTTGCTCGCACAATATCATGGATATCTCAAAAATAAAAGCATATATTGATAGACTTATTGTATCAAGACGTATTCTTGATAACAACTGAAAACACACTCCTCAAGGCAATTCACAAGACAAAGGCGCCGGGCCGGAGATCGCATTGTCGGCTTGGCTCAAAAAGCGTCAGCCGGCTGTTGAATGCATGGGAATGATTCCGCTGCCGAGAACTCGGGGCGAGCAGCCCCCAAAGTTCAAACTGGTCTACTCCCGAGAACCGTTACACTCGGAGTGAAGAGAAAGGCAACTTCGCAATGCATTTGCGCAGAGGTTCCGCATTTTCGCCAATGGCCAGTGCGGGGACATGCGCCTCGCCAGGGAAAACCAGGACGAACATGCCCGGCGTCAAGATCAAACGGGCCGCTTCTACCGGTTCCGGCGCACACGGTTGCAAAAAACCGGTGTCTGTCGTTTCGTCAAAATCGCCGTCCGGCGTGAGGTTCGCCTCCGGCGTGTACAAAAAACCTTCCCGCCCGGCAAGAACCAGATGCACGTCGCAGAGCTGGCGGTGGGTTTCATAGCGCGCCTCGCTCCGCAATCGGGTGACGCGGGACGTGACTGTAACGCGTGCCTCACCGAGGGCATGGACGCCGTCCTCCAGGGCCGGAGACCCAGGGGAGGAGTACGCCCGGTGCGGGTTCCGGCCTGTCTGGTCGCCTGTCCGGAAGGCAGTCTCAAGCCATGTCATGACGTCTTCCCAAACCGGGCCAAAGCCGTAGTTTCGCCAATTCGTAATAGTATCAACAAGCATGACAGGCTTCGGCCGGAACGGCGGTCAATACATCTTCAAGAGCGGCGACAAAGGCGTTCAGATCCGCCTCGTCGATGGTCAGGGCTGGCAGCAAGCGCAGAACGCGTTCATGCGCCAGGTTGAGCACAAAGCCGCGATCCAGCAGTGCGGCCCAAACTTCGTGCCCCGGAAAAGCCAGTTCCACCCCGATCATGAGTCCCAGGCCGCGCACTTCCCTGATGCGGCCTGGCAACCGGGTGGCCACGTCGCGCAAGCGGGACATGAATGCCTCGCCAAGCCGCGCCGCCCGTTCGTCCAGTCTGTCGCGCCGCATGATATCAAGAACCTTGCAGGCCACAGCCGAAACCAGGGCCGATCCGCCGAACGTCGTGGCGTGCATGCCCGGCGTAAACGCTTGCGCCACTTCGCTTGTCGCCATGATGGCCCCCATGGGCAGACCGTTGGCCAGCGCCTTGGCGCAGGAAACGATATCCGGCCTGATGTCGAAATGCTGGAAGGCCCAGGGCCGGCCCGTGCGATACATGCCGGATTGCACCTCATCAACCAGGAGCAGCAGGCCATGCTTGCGGCACAAGGCTTCAATGCCGCGCGCGTAGTCTGGCGACATGGGGTGGATGCCGCTCTCGCCCTGAACCATTTCCGCCATGATGGCGGCGGTGCGTGGCGTCACAGCCGCTTCCAGAGCAGCAAGGTCGCCCCACGGAACCTGAACGAAACCTTCCGGCAGAGGGTCAAAACCGTCCTGGTATTTGGGCTGCCCCGTAGCGGCCAGCGTCGCCAGCGTGCGGCCGTGGAACGCTCCTTTCAGAGTAAGGATTTCAAAGGCGTCCGAGTTGCGCACGCGTTTCATGTAGCGTCTGGCCAGCTTGATCATGGCCTCATTCGCTTCGGCCCCCGAGTTGCAGAAAAACGCCTTTTCGCAGTGTGAAAGATCCAGCAGGCGTTGGGCCAGATCAAGTTGTTCTTCCTGATAAAAAAGATTGCTGACATGCACGAGCTTGCGAGCCTGTTCGGCCATGACCAGGGCAAGCTCCTCATTGCAGTGGCCGAGGCTTGTCACCGCAATGCCTGAAAGAAGGTCCACATATTCCCGTCCATCCAGATCCCACAGACGGGAACCTTGCGCGCGGGCCGCACTCAGCGGATAGCGGCCGTAGGTATGACAAAGCAGAGATTCCTCACGGGTCTTGATTGCGGCAAGAGAAGAGCTGGTCATGACATTACATCCTTGCAAGACGTGCTGAGATAAAAAAGCAATAAATGGAAGCAGGCGTGAAGCGGCTTTCGCCGCTCATCGTCCAGTATGGCCGAAGCCGCCTTCGCCTCGCGTGGTCGTGCCGAGATCTTCGGCTTTCTCCAACTGAACGCGAAACGCCGGTTGAAAAAGAAGTTGGGCGATGCGATCTCCCCGGCGGACACGCCGTTCCTTGTCCGAGGTATTGAGCAGAACCACGGTGATTTCACCGCGATAGTCGGGGTCAATAACGCCCACGCCCTGAGCCACGACAAGCCCCTGCAAGGCGCCAAGGCCGCTCCTTGAGTAGACAAAGCCCGCCACGCCCGCGACAAGCGGTTCCACTGCGATGCCGGCAGGCACGGCAAGGCGTTCGCCGGATGGAATAACAAGCTCGTCCGCGGCGTCCTGGGGACACGCCCGCAGGTCAAGCCCGACGGAACCTGGTGTGGCGTAAGCGAGACCGTCGCCATACAGGCGGCTGGCATCGCGCAGATAACGTATGCGGATATGGGGAAATTCTGACGCTGGCATAGACAAATGCAAAGGCTCCCAAGCCATGTTTTCCGCGCGATCCACAGGGGTCAGCCGCCCTGGGGCGGGCGGATTCAGGCCGTCGGCGGTGAAGATTGGCCGTTTACGGAATGACTCCTGCAACTCATTTCATAAATCCCAGGCGGTCGATTTATGAAGATCGTGTCACCGAAAAGCGCGGTTTTCGCAAGCGAACCCGACTTTGCCATTGTATGGCTGCTCCGTCTGGCGGCACAAACCATTTGTGGATGGCTTCTACTCCAGGCAACGTCGTCTCACAAGGGAAAACTTGCCGAACGATTTACTGTTCCTTTTCGTCCTCTTCGCGCATTCGATCCAGCAGGGCGCGGGCCGCTTCATGATCCGGCTGAAGTTCCAGAGCGATTTCCAGACATTGCATCGCCTTGTCCCGGGTGTAACCGAGCGAGAAAACGCGCCCCATATTGTACGCGATGCCGGCGGAACTGCGCGGCAGGCCGGAGTTGAGGGAAAGCGCCTTGAGCATGGAGCGTATGGCCGTGTCGTACTCTTTGCCCTCGGCATGGGCCATGGCGATGTTGTAAAAGAGCACTTCCGCCTGTGGAGCGATTTTGAGCGCCTTTTTGTATTCGACAATGGCGTCCTGCCACCGTCCCTGCTTGCGCAGGCTGATGCCAAGCTGGTTGAAGGTGGAAAGATCGTCCACGGTCAGGTCATTGCCCTTCAGTTCCAGACAACGGCGCAGGTATTTCTCGGCCTGAACCGGATCGGCTTCCTGCAGGGAAACGGCGATTTTTTCCGTCATCGCTGCAACCTGCGCCATGGCGTCCTTGTAGGCGCGGTGCACTGCCGTGTCGAAAAGCTGCTTGGCGGCTTCCGTGTTGCCGAGCGTCACCTGGAGTTCGCCCATTTCCACCTTGCGTTGCGCATTGAGCGGGGAAAGGGTGTCAAGGCGTTTCAGATATTCAAGCTGCATGTCCGGCTTGCCGGTTTCTCTGGCGAGATCCACCAGCTTTTGCAACGGCTCCAGATAGTCTTCCGAGTATTTGCAGGCGCGCTCGTAGGCCACCTGCGCCTTGTCCGCCATGCCGGACACGCGCAGGGCATCGCCCATGACAACGTAGCCGGACGCGTTGTCCGGTTTGACTTCGAGCACTTTCTGAGTGATCTTGATAGCTTCCTTGCTGACATTTTTGACGATGAGCGTACGCGCCTTGTCGAGAAGCTGGCGGATGACGCTTGGCTGGCGCAAGGTCGCGGACATTTTTTCAATGAGATCAATGCTGCTGATGGGCTTCAGGACGAAGTTGTCCGCGCCCGATTCATAGAGCAGCATGATTCTGCCTTTTTCGGCCGTCGTCGTCATGACGAAAATGCGCAGTTCTGGGAAACTTTCCCGGAATTGCTTGACCAGAAAGCTTGTTTCGCCTGTGGTTCCCATGACCCGCTCAATGAACAGGGCCGGCTTCTTGTCGGCGGCGAAGGAGTCGGAAATCGCTTTCAGCGCTCTGGAGGCATCGGGAATGAGAACAATGAGTTCCGGCTGGTTTACGGCCAGTTCCTTGACCGTAAGCCGCAACAGATTGACAAACGTCGGATCGTCGGAGAGGCAAAGCAGTTGCCCTGAACGCTTGACGAAATAGTCGCGCAAAACAGCCTTCTGCTTGTTTTGCTGCTGTTTGGCCTGGAAGTCCGCAAATGCCATTGTTCGTTGCTCCGGTAACTCGTGGTGACGCTGTTTGGAGCGCTCATACGCGCTCTCGCCGGCTGGCATTCTATGCCGATCTGATGTTCAAGTCCACAGTGGTTGCGGCAGACGGGGCCGGTCCGGATCAGGCGGCGCCTTTCTTGACGTTGCGCCGACGCAGGGGCGCGGTACGCGCATACCCCAGGGCGAGAGCGAGAAAAAGCAGAGCCTGCGCTGTCATGATGCGCGCGAGCCGCGGCGCTTCCGCCGTATAGCCGGCGAGGGACCAGAATTCGGCCGGGAAGGGATCGGCATGATGGAGGACAATGCCAAGACCGGCCGCGCATACCGGGATTGCCGCCGATCCCGCCAGCCAGCGCGGAGAAACCCGGAGTTTCCAGAGGGAAGACAGGCGGCGACAGCGCTGGCGGATGGAGTGGACGGAAAAAATCCCGATCACAAGAAGGATCGCGACGATCCAGTTGAGCGAAGAGGCGAGGGAGGCGACAAGACCGACCCACAAAAGCCCCATGACAATGCGCCAGGCGTGACGCTGGCGGTGCTGCAAGCCCGGCGCAAGGAACAGCAGCGCAACTCCGACAAGCCCGGCCATGACACTCGCGCTTTCCATGACTTGCAGGGGAATCCAGGCGACAGTCCGTTCCAGTCGTTCGGGGCTGATGGGCAAGGTCACCGAAAAACAGAGCAACGCGCCCATGCCGAAAACGGCGAAGGCCATGACCGTGGGCGCAAAGGCGCGCATCCAGCGTCCGGCATCGTGCAGCGCCCCCGTCGCCTGCGCGGTCTGCTGGCGGATTTCGTAGATGGCGAAGACTATAGCCGCCCCGAGCAGGGGGAGCAGGTAATAAATGGCGCGGAAGCAGATCAGCGCGGCGAAGATATCCTGCGGGTCGGCCGACGTCAGGTGCAGGATGACAACTTCAAGCACGCCGGCCCCGCCAGGCACATGCGTGAGCACTACGGCGACCATGGCCAGCAGGTACGTCGGCAGGAATTCGATGAAGGAAAGTCCCGAATCCGGGGGGAGCAGCACATACAGGCAGGCCCCCGCCGCAACAAGATCGGCCCCCGCCACGAGCGCTTGCGCCACGGCGATGCGGAAGGGCGGGAAGGCGAACTCCTTGCCGAAAATATGGATCGGCTTGTGAACGAGCTTGCAGATCACAAGATAACTCATGGCCGCCAGAAAAAGCACGGCCCCGAGAGGGCGGATGTCCTGCACCGGCAGGTGCAGGCCGAGTTCCGGCGGAATGGCCGGGGGGGCGATCATGAAAATGGCCCCTACAAGTCCGAGTGCGCCCACCCAGAAGGTGATGGCCAGCATAAGCACGAGGCGCACGATATCAAGGGGAGAAAATCCCCATGCCGAATAAAAACGGTAGCGCACGGTGCTGCCGCCCAGAAGCGCGCCAAAGTTGTAGCTGACCGCCTGCCCCACAAAGGAAACGAGCGACACTCTTGTCAGGGGCAGGGTTTTATGAATGCCCCTCAGCGCCAGCCAGTCATAGCCGATGAGAATGATGTAATTGATGACCGTCAGAAAAACGGACAGGAGAATGTGCGACAGGGAAATCCGCGAAAGACTCATCCGGATGTCGGCCACACTGTATTTGCTGATTTCACGGTAGAGCAGCCAAACGGCCCCGGCGAAAATACATGCCACAAGCAGAGGCCCCAGGCGACGGAGCGCCTGTTTCAGATATGACCACAAGGTGTTCGGCATTCTGACTCCGGCGGTTTCATGCGTAGGAGGCTCCCTCTACCGGGGAGAGCCTGTCAGGTTCGTTGCCAAGTGATACCCGTTCGCCGGTAAGGGGGCAAGCCGTTAGGAAGGGGGCGCCTCGCCAAAAATACGCTTTTCGGCCCGTTCACAGCGGCGCTGCCGCCGCGTTCAAGTCATTTCATATGGATTGTGTGAACCATGAAATGGCTTTTACAGGATGACCCGCCGCCGAATTTCCCGCACGACTTCTTCCGGCGTTTCGCAGATGCTGATGATTTCATCAAGCTCCTGATTTCTGATAAACCCTTCCTCAACCATTTTCGTGCGGAGCCATTCGAGGAGTCCGTTCCAGTAATCTCGCTGGTATAAAATGATGGGAAGGGGTTTGATGCGTTTTGTTTGCGCCAGAACAAAGGCTTCCGAGAGTTCATCAAGCGTTCCCATACCGCCCGGCATGACGACATAGGCTTGCGCATACTTCACGAACATAAGCTTTCTGAGGAAAAAATAGCGAAAATCGCAGCGCGTTTTCACATATTTGTTGCAGTCCTGCTCATGCGGAAGGTGAATGTGCAGGCCGACAGAGACGCCTTGCGCTTCGGAAGCGCCCTTGTTGCCGGCCTCCATCAGGCCCGGCCCCCCTCCTGTGATGACGCCGTAGCCCGATTCCACAAGCAGGCGGGCAATCTCTTCGGCTTCGGCATACAGCGGAGAATCCGGCCTGACTCTTGCGGATCCGAAGATGGACACGCATGGGCCGATATCGTTCAAGGTTTCAAACCCGTCCACCAGTTCGGCCAGGATTCTGAAAAGCCGCCACGACTCGCGGATGGAAAGAAGATCAACAGGCGTCTGAAGCATAGGCACACTCCTTGTCGGTAAGGTTCGCAGTATAGCGGACGACAGGGCGGGGGGCAATGCCGCTTTTCGCTGTTTTTTCTTGTCATTGTGCCGCATCTGTGTCTATGCTGCCAAGGGCTGTAAAGATTTTCTCCTGCGGGCGGCCCTGGAGCGGGCCGGCGCTTTCCTTACCCGTGAGGACGGTATGAAAATTCATTTTCTCGGCGCGGCACAGACTGTTACCGGTTCCTGTTACCTTGTGGAAGCGTGCGGCATCCGTTTTTGCGTGGATTGCGGCATGCATCAGGGCAACTCCGCCATAGAGGCGCGTAATTTCGACATCCAGAATCACCGTCCCGCCGATATCCGTTTTGTTCTTCTTACTCACGCGCATATCGATCATTCGGGCCTTTTGCCCCGGCTCGCGCGGGAAGGTTTTGGCGGACCCGTGTACTGCACGCCCCCCACGGCGGCTCTGGTCGGCCTCATGCTCGAAGACAGCGCCCATATTCAGGAAATGGAAGCGGAGTGGAAGCGGAAAAAGCAGAACCGACGCGGCGGGCAGGGCGGCGCAGGCAGAAACGTCGAGCCGTTGTATACGACGGAGGACGCCCGACGCATTCCCGAACGATTGAAAACAGTCGAGTACGGACAGCCCTTTCAGCCCTGTCCCGGTATTGAGGTCGTCTATCAGGACGCCGGGCATATTCTCGGATCGGCGTTTCTTGAAGTGCGCATTACGGAGGACGGCAAGATCACGCGCCTTCTTTTTTCGGGGGATCTTGGACGTCCGGGCACGTTGCTCATGCACGATCCGGCCGTGCCTTCGCCGGTGGACTACCTTTTTATCGAAAGCACCTACGGCGATCGCAATCACAAGAATGAGGCGGATACTCTGGAGGAACTGGCCGAGGCGATAGCATACAGTTACAGCCGGCGCGACAAGGTGATCATCCCCGCCTTTGCCATCGGTCGCACGCAGGAGATCCTGTATTGCCTGTATCTTTTGCGCCGCAAGGGAAAGCTGCCCGACGACATGCCCATTTTTGTGGACAGTCCGCTGGCCATACGGGCCACGGAGGTGTTCAGGGATTTTGCCGCCTATCTGGACACACGGGAGGCGGACGTCATGGGCCGAACGGACGTTTATCTCCCCCAGCTCAGATTCACGCTCAACGCGGCGGAGTCCCAGGCCCTGAACACGCTGGCCGGGCCGGCCGTCATCATTTCCGCCAGCGGCATGTGCAACGCCGGACGGATCAAGCACCATCTCCGCCACAATGCCTGGCGTCCCGGCGCCAGCATCGTGTTTGTCGGCTATCAGGGCGTGGGCACGCCCGGACGAAAAATTGTGGACGGCGCGTCTTCCATCCGGCTTTTCAACGAGGATGTGGCGATCAAGGCCAGGGTTTTTACCATTGGCGGCTTTTCCGCCCACGCGGGCCAGAGTCAGTTGCTGGAGTGGATCGACGGGATGCGGCGTCCGGGGATGCAAGTCGTGCTGGTGCATGGTGAAGAAAAGGCGCAGCGGACGCTTGGCCGCCTGATTGAGGAGCGCTTTGGTTTGCAGGTGAGCATTCCCTCCTACCTTGAAGAAATGACGCTTGAACCGGGGGCCGCGCCGCATATGTTCGTCACAGCCCGGCCCAGCCAGCCGCATGTCAATTGGTCCTTCCTGCTGGAAGAAACCACGGCCAAACTTGATCAACTCAAGCGCAGGCTGAGCGATGCAGAGAAACTCCCCTGGGAAGAGCAGGTGGATATCCGCGATCGCATCCTGGAATTGAACAAGGAATTTTTATCCGTGCTGGCCCAGTTGTGAGCGATCCCGTCCGCGTCCGTATGGCGGGCATGAAGAACAGAATGAAGACAGACGTTGCGGCGGGCAATGTTCCAGCCGCAACACATGAGGATGCCATGCGTATTACAGCCGGCATGTTCAGGGGGCGAAGCCTGAAGACGACAAGCGGCCCCGGATACCGTCCCGCCACCTCCCGTGTGCGTGAAGCCGTTTTTTCCATGCTCGAAGCCCGCGGCATCGTCTGGGGTGGGGTGCGGGTGCTTGATCTGTTTGCCGGAAGTGGGAGCCTTGGCTTTGAAGCGGCAAGCCGGGGAGCGCCGGAAATCTGCCTTGTCGAGAAAGCCGCGGCCGCGGTGGAGTGCTTGCGGCGCAATGCCGAAGCCCTGGGCATGGGGCCGGATCAATGTCGTATTGTGGCTGCTGACGTGGCCCGCTTTTTACGCCCCGGGACGGGTCAGGCCTACGACATCGTTTTTGTCGATCCGCCTTATGGCGAGAACAGGCTTGCGCCTACCCTGACCGCTGTTCAGCGGGGCGGCTGGCTTGCGCCTGGCGGCTTTCTTCTGGCGGAGGTGGAGGCGTCGCTCCCGGCAGCTTCACTTGTTGCTGCCGGCGGAGATGGTTTGCATCTTGAAACCGAGAGAACCTACGGACAGACGCGGATACTTTTATGGCAATTCCTTCAAAGCGCGTAGCGATTTATCCGGGCACCTTCGATCCTCTTACCAATGGGCACGCCAATATTGTGCGGCGTGGCCTGCACATGTTTGACAAGGTCATTGTGGCCGTGGCGGCGGACACGGGCAAATCTCCGCTTTTCTCCCTGGAAGAGCGCGTCAACATGGCCGAGACCGTGTTCGCGCGGGAGCCGGATATTATTGTAGAGCCGTTTGCCGGCCTGCTGGTAGACTATGTGGCGCGGCGAAAGGTAAGAACCATATTGCGCGGTTTGCGCGCGGTTTCCGATTTCGAGTACGAATTCCAGACCTCATTGCTCAATCGCAAGCTGCGGCCCGATATCGAGACCCTGTTTTTGATTTCCGACTACAGGTGGCTGTATATCAGTTCGACAGTCGTCAAAACAGTGGCCAGCCTTGGCGGGGAAGTGAAGGGGCTTGTTCCCGAATATGTCATGCATTGCTTGCGAAAGCGTTTCGGCATGCCCTGCACCCGGCTTGAGCCGACTCAGCTGCAACCTGTGCCCGGACTTGATCCGTATGCAAGCGCCGGACAGGACGTCACGCTCGATCTTTCCATAGAAAGACCATGAGCCGTTTGCGCTTCATCACTCTTGTCGGTCCCACTGGCGCAGGCAAGTCGGCCTTGGCCTTGCGTATTGCCGGGGATTTCGGCATGAGCGTCGTGAATGCCGATTCGCGCCAGATCTACACGGCCTTCCCGGTGATCACGGCGCAGCCGTCCGTGCAGCAGCAGGCAGCCTGTCCCCATCTTTTGTACGGTTTTCTGCCCACGCGCGAAGCGTTGTCCGCCGGGGCATGGGCTGAACTGGCTCTGTCCAGAATGCGAGGCTTGCAAGAGCAGGGCAGGCTCCCCCTGCTTGTCGGCGGCACAGGGCTTTATATCCGCGCGCTTGTCGACGGCATGGTCGCCATTCCCAAAATACCTGCCGGAGTCACCCGACGGTTTGCCGACGAGTGCGCGCGGGGCGGGCCGGAGAAACTGCATGAGCGGCTTCGGCTTGTTGACCCTGAATACGCCGCCCGAATTCATCCCAGGGATCGCCAGCGAGTCGTGAGAGCGCTTGAGGTCTTTGAGGCAACGGGAAAAACCTTTTCCTGGTGGCATGCGCAAACGCCTCCCCCCCTGGATGCGGATATCCTCCACATTGGCGTGAAGCTTCCTCTGGATACATTGACGCCGCTTCTTGCCGCACGAATAGATCATATGGTGCAGGCCGGAGCGCTTGAGGAAGCCCGCGCCGAGTTTGCGCAATGCCCTGACGATGCGCCCGGCTGGTCGGGCATCGGCTGTCGGGAGTTGCTGGGTTGGTTGCGCGGAAAACATACGCTTGCCGAAGCCCGGGATCTCTGGATCAGAAACACTCGGGCCTATGCCAAACGGCAATTGACGTGGTTCAATGCCGATGCGCGCATTCACTGGTTTGCGCCTTCGGCCGGATCGGATGTTTCAGCTTTGGTTTCCCGCTGGCTGCGCGCCACGGCCTGAGGGGGAAGGCTTTCGTTCCCAAAGCCTTCCGCCTGCAACAGGGGGGCGGATGGGTGCTCGGAAAAGGGAGCAGATGCCAGACAGGCCGGAGCGTTTCCACAGGGCGTGCGGAAACGCTCCGAGCTTGTTGGGGGAGGATCAGTACATGCCGAGCGCTTTGGGCAGGAAGGTAATCACGCCGGGGAAACAGATGAAGAAAACGACAAGACAGGCAAGCAGGAGAATGTAGGGCGCGGCGCCCCTGGCCACCCGTTCGAGCGGCAGGTTTGAAAGATTCATGGCGATGAACAGGTTGACCCCGAGGGGCGGCGTGAGCAGCGCCACTTCATTGGTCAGCACCCAGAATACCCCGAAAAATACCGGATCGATGCCGACTTGTTTGATGATCGGCAGGAACACCGGCGCAAGCACGACAATGGTAGCCAGGGTTTCCATGAACATGCCCAGGAAAAAGAGCAGCGCCGCAATGAGCAGAAGGATGAGCACCGGGCTGGTGGTGATTTCCATCATGCCCGCGGCGAGTTGCTGCGGAATCTGGTACATGGTGAGGAAACGGCCGAAAATGGTGGATACGCCAACCACAATCAGAATGGTGCCGGTGGAAATGTTGGCGAGCTTCATGGCGTTGAAGACTTCGCGCACAGAGAGTTTTTTGGTGATGAAGAAGCCCACGAAAAGCGCGTACCACACTGCGACGACTGAGGCTTCGACTGGCGTGCATATGCCGGCGTAGATGCCGCCGAGGATGACCACCGGGGCCATGAGAGACCAGATGTTCTTGAGCACGGCGCGTCCGAATTCGCGTAGCGTCATGCTGTGCGAGGTTCCCTGATAGCCGTAACGACGGGCCAGCGTGTAGGCGGTGAGCATGAGGCATGTGCCCACAAACGCTCCCGGCACAAAGCCGGCGGTGAACAGGGCCGAAATGGACACGTTGGCGATGATTCCGTAGACAAGCATCGGGTTGCTCGGGGGAATGAGAATGCCGAGCGTCCCGCCCGTGGCCGAAACCCCCGCCGCGTATTCCGGCGAGTAGCCGCGCTTGATCATCGACGGGATCATGATGCTTCCCATGGCGGCCACAGTGCCCGGCCCGGAACCGATCATGGAGGCGAAGAACATGCAGCCGAGAATGGTCACCATGCCAAGCCCGCCGCGAATATGGCCGACAAGCAGCGAGGCGACTTCCACAATTTGTCCGGCCATGCCGCCCCTGTCCATGAGCGCGCCCGCCAGCACAAAGCCTACCACGGCCAGCAGCGGGAACATGTCCGACACTTTGATCAGATCGATCATGACCAGTGAAAGAGGAATGTCGCTGAGCAGCAGGACAGCCACCGACGCCATGCCGAGTGAAACGAAAATGGGCGTGCCGATGACAAGCAGCCCGGCCAGCACAACCCAGATAAGAATTTCAAGCGACATCAGAACACCTCCTCACTGGGGACCACAAGCGCGTCCCGCCGCGTGAAGATCCGCCACCAGCGCTCCACCAGCCGTACTGCCTGCAGGGTAAAGGCCAGCGGCACGGCGGCGTAGACGTACCGCATGTCCAGCATGAGCGCGCCGGAAACCATGGGCCGGTTGCTCATGCTGATGATGAATTCGGTGCCGACCTTCACCACAATGGCGCAGAATAGCAGCCAGATGACGTCCGTCAGCAGGAGCAGGAGGATTTGTCCGTTCCGCGGCAGCAGCTTGATTTGCGCCGTCACGCGGATATGGAGGTTTTTTGCCGTGGCGAGGCTCGCCGCGAAATAGACAAGATACAGAAAGAGGAAGCGGCAGACTTCCTCGGACCAGGCGATGGAGCGCCCGCCGATGTAGCGGTACAGCACCTGGGTCATCAGAAGCGTCACGATGACCGCAAGAAGAGCGCAGCAGATGTACTCTTCAAGATCGCGCCAAATGGAAGCGAGTTGCGCACGCATGGTTGACTCCTGCCAAAGGTGGAACAGCCCGGAGAGACGCCTCTCCGGGCGGGGAAAGCTATTGGGGACGGGAGCGGCCAAGGGTTTTCATCATGGCGTCAAGCAGGGAGATATCGCCTATCTTGTCGTAGAATTGCGGCCAGACGCTCATGGCTTTTTCCTGCCACACGGGTTCATCCTGGGGCGCGTCGACAATCTGCACGCCCGCCGTCTGGAGCTGTTTGACAAGGTCGGCTTCCATCTCGGCGATCATGGTGCGGTTGTTCGCGGTAGCGATGCGCCCCGCTTCGAGAATGGCCTTTTGCACGTCTTCAGGCTGTTTCTTGAACCACGCCGCGTTGACCACCATCGGTCCCACCCACATTTTGTAGTGAATGGCCGTGATATGCTTTTGTACTTCCTCGAATTTGTTGGAGGCGAAGACTGTATAGGGGTTTTCCTGTCCGTCCACGACTTTTTGCTGAAGCGCGTTGAAGGTTTCGTCCCAGGCCATGGGGGCAGGTTCGCCGCCCCAAGCGCGGAATGTGGCGATCATGATGGGGTTGTTGGGCACGCGGATTTTCAGGCCCTGAAGATCCGGCAGCGTGCGGATGGCATGTTTGCTGTTGCTGAGCACGCGGAAGCCCTGCACCAGCCAGCCAACGGCCATGTTGCCGCTTTCATCGATCATGCGCTTGTTGATTTCTTCCCAGTTTTCATCAATGACCTTGTAGGCGTCCTCATAGTTTGTGAAGAGGTAGGGCAGGTCAAAGACGCCCATGGAGGGGCTGAACACGGTGACGTTGTTCACCGCCAGCGAAGCGGCCTGAATGACCCCCTGCTGAATATCCTGGAAAGAGCGTTCTTCGCCGCCGAGCTGACTGCCGGGGTAGATCTGCACTTCCACCTTGCCGCCGGTGCTTTTTTCAACATGTTCCTTGAAGTCAAGCGCGGCTGCGTGGTGCGGTTCCTTGACCATGGCGCTTGAGCTGTGGCTGTAGCGCATGACGATTTTTTTTTCGGCGGCGTTGGCCGCTCCGGGGAGGGCAAATGTTGCGGCCATAGCGCCAATGGCCAGCATTTTCAGGTAATTTCCGATATTCATTCAGTACTCCTTTAAGGGTATGGCGTACGCTGCATGGTGAGCGACGTCTTGCTTGAAAATGGATCGAAACGTATTTATCGATTTTTCACGAATGGATCCTTTTCCTCACCCTGTTATGAAAATTTTTGAAAATATGTTCAGAAAAATCTCACACGCGAAGAACATGGCCATGTGCGCCCCTGCTATGCGGCGAAAGCTCGCGGCAATCACGGCCGGGTGCGGTTCATATCCGCCATCATGGCGTCAAGCAGGTCGAGCGTGCCGATTTTGGGATACAGGGAAGGCCACAACTCCATTGCCTTTTTCTGCCAGAGGGCTTCATCGTCGGGACGATCGAGAATCTCCACGCCCGCTTTTTGCATGGCGGGCTTCAATGCGGCTTCCCATTCCATGATTTTCTGGCGGTTGTGCGTGGTGGCGAAACGGCCGGCTTCAAGAATGGCCTCGCGCACGTCGGCCGGCTGGCGGTTCAGCCACGCATCGTTGACCACCATGACGATGATCTGTAGCTTGTAACGCAGTTCGGTCATGTATTTCTGCACTTCCTCGAACTTGTTGGAAGCGAAGACAACGTAGGAATTTTCCTGCCCGTCCACGACTTTTTGCTGGAGAGCGTTGAATGTTTCGTCCCAGGCCAGAGGGGTAGGTTCGCAGCCCCAGGCGCGGAAGGTGTCGATCATTACCGGGTTGTTGGGCACGCGGATTTTCAGGCCCTGCAAGTCTGACAGCACACGCACGGGCCGTTTGCTGTTGCAGATGTGACGGTAACCGAGGTCGAGCCAGCCGATGATCCGGTTGCCGCTTTCCTGAATGGTTCGCTTGTTGAATTCGTCCCAGTACTTGTCGAGGGTTTTCCAGCCTTCTTCATTGGTGGTGAAAAGGTAGGGGAGGTCAATGACATAGAGGGAAGGCGCAAATACCGCCGCATTGTTGGATGCGAGGGAAGCAATCTGGATGACGCCCTGCTGCACATCCTGGAAGGCGCGTTCCTCGCCTCCGAGCTGACTGGCGGGGTAGATTTGCACTTCTACTTTCCCTTTGGTTCTTTCCTCCACGAACTTTTTGAAGTCCAGAGCCGCCACATGGTGCGGCTCCTCGACCATTGCCGCGGAGCTATGGCTATAGCGCAAGATAATCTTTTTTTCGGCCGCGGCGTTCGGCGGCAGACAAAGCAACATTCCCAGAGCCAGGGCTGTCAGGTTCGGTACACTGAACAATCGCATGGATCCTCCACAGGTAACAGGGTTGCGGAATACGGCCGGCCTTTTCCTGCGTTCGGGTGGACGGTCGGAAATGGCGGGCTTGCGTGCATGTTCATGTTGTTTCTGAACAGACTGTTTTTTCTAGGTATTTTTTTGATACGGCATGATGCCCTCTTTTTTTGAAAAGCGATTTCTTTGGAAAAGAATTTTTTATTCAATATGTTATATTGAAATATACAACGATAAAAGAATACGTTTTCATTCTATGCAGGGGAAATATCTTCTGTCAATAAGGGGAACGCTTTTTCGGGCGTTTCCTCGTGCTTTTTTGTACAAATAGTAAATGATTTATATGGATTATCTAAAAAATATTTCTTGTTTTTCCTTACGGAAGCGCTTGCCCCATACCGTGCGCGGTTTCTGCGCCGACAAGCAAACAGGTTTAGATATTTTTTATAATTATGTGAAATAAAAGATTTTTTGGATGGATCCGGTCAAAAGCGCGCCAGATGCGGCATACGCCGACATTGAGGAGGGATGGAGGAGGCCCTTCAATCAAAAATGAGCAAAGATCCCTTGACAGGGATTTTTTGGCCGGCTAGATTGAAAACGTACTTATTATAAGTACAAAAATAAGAGAGAACATGTTGAATATAAAGACAAAAATAAAAGATACCGATTTCAAAACAAGTCGGGCGACGATCAAGGACGTCGCAATGAAGGCAAACGTGTCGCTTTCCACAGTTTCGCGCGCATTGCGCGATCCGGACAAAACGCCTCCGGAAACAGTCAGCAAGGTGCGGGCAGCCGCCGAGGCGCTCAACTATGTGTACAATGCCACGGCAGGCTCGCTGTCCCGGCAGCGGTCGGACACCATCGGCATCCTCTTGCCGTCGCCCGTGTACGCGGCTTTTGGGGTAAACCTCATGGCGATTCAGAAGACATGCTCCGAGCGCAACTACTCGTGCAAGGTGGCCCTGTCGCAGTTTGCGCCGGAAGAAGAGCGACTGGCCCTGCGCCGTTTTCACGAACAGCGCATCGGCGGGCTTATCCTTGTCGGGCTTGACATGAGCAATGTCGGGTATCTGAAAACGCTGGAAGCGGCGGGCATCCCCTGCATTGTTCTGTGGGAAGCTCCGGATGAAAGCCTCAACTATATCGGCATCGACAACCGTCGTTCCATCTACACGGGCGCCAAGTACCTGATTGATATGGGGCACCGGCGCATCGGCTTTCTGGTGGGGCCGTACGCGTGCGCGCGCCGCAACCTGGACCGGGTGGAAGGCTATAAAAAGGTGCTGGAGGATCACGGCATCGAGTACGACCCGGATCTGGTGCGCTCACAGCCGCCGTCCTACCTGCTTGGCAAGGAGTCCATGCGGGCCTTTCTCAAGCTCGCTTCTCCGCCTACGGCCGTGCTGAGCGTGAATGACTATCTGGCCATCGGGGCTATCCGGGCCATTACCGAAGCCGGTTTGCGCGTGCCCGACGACATTTCGGTGTGCGGCTTTGATGATATCGACATTGCGGCCTACTTCAATCCGCCGCTCACCAGCATCAAAACGCCTTGCTATGAAATGGGGCGCATGGCGGCCAACATCATGATCGACGCCATGGAATCGCGAACCTCTCCAAGGGTGCAGTATCTCCTGGATACGGAACTTATCGTCAGGGGAACCTGCAAACGTCCCAACCAGATTGAATGACTTTAAACCGGGAGTGGCCGCCCCGGAATGGGGTGGCCTGCTCACGGGTGAAGGAAGGAAGAAAGTATGGACAGTTGCGAGCTCACGCCCAACGCCGGGTACGATACCCGCGTGCCGGTCCTCGGAAGCCGGGAAATCGTTTCGCCCCTGCCGTGCGTCGCCGCGTCGGAGGAGAGACAAGCGGTTTTTACCATTGATGAGGAACTGGTGGACGAATTTGTCACGCCTCGGTCCATGTCCTTCGAACTGGCCGGCCCGCGCAATCGGCTCTACTTTGATCCGGGGAAAACCAAATGCGCCATCGTCACCTGCGGCGGACTGTGCCCCGGCATCAACGACGTGATCCGCGCCATTGTGATGACGGCCTTCAACGCCTACCGGGTGCCGGCGGTGCTTGGCATCCGGTATGGTCTGCAAGGTTTCATCCCGTCGTATGGTTATGGGGTGCTGGAATTGACCCCTCGTCTGGTGGAAGGCATTCAGGAGTTCGGCGGAACCATTCTCGGCACGTCGCGGGGGCCGCAGTGCCCCTCGGAAATTGTGGCGGCACTGGAGCGCCTCAACATCAGCGTGCTGTTCATTATCGGCGGCGACGGCACCATGAAGGCCGCCGCATCAATTCGGGAAGAGATTGACAAGCGCGGCAAGCGCATTTCGATCATTGGCATCCCCAAGACCATCGACAACGACATCAATTTTGTGCCGCATTCCTTTGGCTTTGAAACCGCGGTGGACAAGGCGGCCGATGCGATTCGCTGCGCTCATGTGGAAGCGGCGAGCGTGTTCAACGGCATCGGCATCGTCAAGCTTATGGGACGAGAATCCGGTTTCATTGCGGCCAACGCGGCGCTCTCCATGCGTGAAACGGATTTCGTGCTCGTACCGGAAGTGCCTTTTGCCCTGGAAGGCGAGCGGGGGCTTTTCCCCGCGCTGGAACAGCGACTGGCCGCGCACGGTCATGCCGTGCTCGCGGTGGCCGAAGGGGCGGGCCAGGATCTGCTCTCATGCCCCGACACGCCGTGCGACGCTTCGGGCAACAAGGCGCTGGGCGATATCAGCGGCTTTTTGCGCACGCGGATCGCAGCCCATTTTTCAGCCAGAAGTATTCCTTATTATTTGAAATATATCGATCCCAGCTACACCATTCGTTCCGTGCCCGCCAACGCTAACGACCGCCTGTATTGCGGCTTTCTCGGTCAGCATGCCGTGCATGCGGCCATGAGCGGCAAAACAGGGATGGTCGTGGCGAAGATTATGGACAAGTTCGTGCACCTGCCGCTTGAACTGGTGACGCGCAAGCGCCGCACTCTGAACACGCATTCGGATCTGTGGCAGTCCGTACTGGAAACCACGGGGCAACATTTGTGACACGGGAGCGACGGCCGGCTGCTCTTGCAGTCGGCAGAGTTTTTTCACGGTGAAATATTTTAACAAGGAAAACGAGGCTGAATCATGACCGAAGAAAAGCTGCGGCAACTGACCGAATTGAGCAAGGAGGCCAGGCGTCTGATCGTCCGGATGATCGGAGCGGTTGGCGTTGGGCATGTGGGCGGCTCGCTGTCCATCGTCGATGCCCTGGTATACCTGTATCACGAGGAAATGCGCGTGCGTCCGGAAGAACCCCGCTGGCCGGACAGGGATCGTTTTGTGCTCTCCAAGGGGCACGCCGGGCCGGCCTTGTACACGGTGCTGGCCATGCGCGGCTATTTTGACAAAGCGCTCCTGCTCACGCTCAATCAGCCTGGAACCAATTTGCCCAGCCATTGCGACATGAAGCTCACCACCGGGGTGGACATGACGGCCGGTTCGCTCGGGCAGGGGCTTTCCGCCGCCATTGGCATGGCTCTGGCCGCCCGTATGGATCACAAGGACTACCGCGTCTACTGCATCGTCGGCGACGGCGAGCAGCAGGAAGGTCAGATCTGGGAAGCCGCCATGTACGCCGGCAGTCAGGAACTGGACAACCTTGTCGTGCTCGTGGACGACAACGGCATGCAGATTGACGGGTACACCGACGCGCTCAATGCCGTGCGCCCCCTGGAAAAGCGCTGGGAAGCCTTCGGCTGGGCCGCTCTGCGTGTGGACGGGCACAATTTTGCCGAACTTGAGGCCGCGCTGAAGCACGCCCGCACCATCAAAAAGCGCCCCACCGCGATCATCATGTCCACTGTCAAGGGCAAGGGCATTTCAGTGGCCGAAGGCAAGCTCGGCTCGCACAACATGCCCCTTTCTCCCGAAGATGTCGCCAAATCTTTGCAGGAACTGCAATAAGGAAGCCCGCCATGATTGAATCCAGGGAAATGCGCAGCGTGTACTGCGACACCATGATCGCCCTTGCCAAGGAAAACCCGGCCATTGTGGATCTTGAGGCCGACCTCACAGCCGCTCACGGCATGAAACCATTTCAAACCGCCTATCCGGATCGCACGTTCAACGTGGGTGTCGCCGAGGCCAACATGGTGGGCGTGGCCGCCGGGCTGTCGGCGTGCGGCAAAATTCCCTTTGTGCATTCCTTCGCCACATTTTCATCGCGGCGCTGTTTTGACCAGACAGCCATTTCCGTGTGCTACGCGGGATTGAACGTGAAGATCGTCGGTTCGGACCCCGGCGTCGGGGCGGAACTCAACGGCGGCACGCACATGGCGCTGGAAGATGTGGGCATCATGCGCACACTGCCCGGCATGAGCATTGTCGAGCCTACGGATTCCGTGCAGCTCAAAAAGGCGTTGCCGGCCATTGTTGAGCACGACGGCCCGGTCTACATCCGGCTGTTCCGCCGCAAGGCCGAAAACGTGTTTGACGAAACATACGAGTTTCGTTTCGGCAAGGCCGACCTCCTGCGTGACGGATCGGACGTAACGATCCTCGCTTCGGGAGTCTGTGTGGCCAATGCGCTGGAAGCAGCCGAAACATTGGCGGGCGAAGGGCTTTCCGTCCGGGTGCTCAATGTGCATACGGTGAAGCCTCTGGATGTTGACGCCGTGCTGAAGGCCGCCGCCGAAACCGGCGCGCTGGTCACGGCCGAAAATCACAGCGTCATCGGCGGCCTGGGCAGCGCTGTGGCCGAAGCTCTGGCCGAAGCCTTGCCCGCGCCGCTGGAACGGGTGGGCGTGAAGGATCATTTTGGTCAGGTGGGGAAGGCTCCGTACCTTATGGGTGTATTCGGCATTACCGCGGCCGATATTGCGGCGGCTTCGCGCAGGGCTGTGGAAAGAAAGGCGGAAGGAGGCCGGAAATGAGCGTTGTCGGCGTCGTCGGACTGGGCGTGATGGGCGGCCGTTGCGCCGCGAAGCTGATGGAACGCGGCATGTCCGTGCTCGGGTACGATCCATTTCCGGCTGCGGCGGATCGGGCGGCGCAGACAGGCGTTCGCGTGTGCGCCACGCCGGCGGAACTCGCCGCCGGGGCGGATGTTGTTCTTCTTTTTGTCCCCGGCCCGGCGGATACGGAAAAGGTGGTGCTCGGCCCCGACGGACTGGCCCGGGGAGCAAGACCGGGCTGCATTCTCGTAAACATGAGCACTGTGGATCCCGGCGTGAACATCCGCATGGGCGAGGCCGTGGCCGGGCAGGGCGTCGGCTTTGTGGACGCTCCGGTCATGGGCAGTCCTTCGGGGGTGGGGGCGTGGGCTTTCGCCGTCGGCGGCGCGGACGAGCACCTTGCCGCAATCAGGGACATTTTGCTGGCCTTGAGCGGATCAGAGGAGAAAATTTTTCACATCGGCCCGCTTGGTCATGGCAACAAGCTGAAGCTGCTGAACAACATGATGCTTGGCGCGATCAACGCCTGTGCGGCCGAAACCCTGGCCCTGGCCGAACGCATGGGGCTTTCCCGCAAGACTCTGGTGGATGTGGCCGTGGCCGCCAATGCCCGCGTGCTCAGCAACGCCTATCGGGAGATCGGGCAGCGCGCCGACGAGGAGCGCTATGATGATCCCACGTTTACGGTGAACATGCTGATCAAGGATAACCGCCTGTGTCTGGAAATGGCCAATGCACATGACGCGCCCCTGGTCCTGGGGACAGCCGCGGACTATGTGCACCGCATGGCGGCGGCACAGGGCTACGGCGCGAAAGATCACTCTGTGGCCTGGAAGGCCGTGCTCAGAAACTGGCGAAGCGGAGCAGAGTGATATGCGCGTTTTTATCGCCGGGGGCCGGCTTTACACGCCGGTCTGGTCTGTTGAAGCCTCGATTCGAGGCCGCGACAAACGGCGCGCACGCGCCGGACAGGAAGAAAAGACATGTCCATCGCCATAGGCATTTGCAATCGGGTTCACTCGGCACTGGCCGATCCGGCCTGTTGCACGCGCTTGAAAGGATTGGGAATAACGGCTATCCAGCTTGATTTGCGATTGGCGGAGGCAAAGTACTCCCTTTCGTCTCCCGATATCCGGGCGCGCTGGACGGAAGAGGCAGCCCGCGCCGGCTTGCGGCTCTCGGGGATTGCTGTTTCGGAAGTTCTGCATCAGGCAATGACGGCCGATCCGGGTACAAGGCCGCGGGCCGACGCGGAACAGGCCATAACTCTTGCCATTGAGTGCGCCGCGGCGATGGGGGTTCCAAAGGTTGTGATTCCAAGCCTGGCCGCATCGGCCGTCAGGAACGCGGATGACCTCCGTCATACGGCGCGTTGTTTGCGGCTGGCCTGTGCCTTGGCTTCCTCCAAAGGCGTGCTCGTAGCCACGGAAAATAATCTCGCGGCCGATGAAGCGCGTAGCCTTTTGGCCGTGGTAGGGTACGCCAACCTGTGCGTCATGCCGGACTGCTCCGGTCCGGCGGCTCTTCCTCGTGATCTTCTTGCCAGGGCTGGCGGGGAGGCGTGCGCATGGGCCGTGCCGCCGGAGACGAGCGGCGCGTTCGCCGGATTGAAGTCCGAAGGGTTCGTCGGCTGCATTTTTTTGGCAAACAGCCGGCAGACGGAGGAAAACGGGCCCGCGTTGTTCGCCGGCATCGCGCGTGACGCCGGCGCCTTGCGCGCTCTGTGGCAGACGCTTCCGGATTGAATCTCGTTTCAAGCGGTTTTTCTGAATGTCGATTCGGGACGGGCGGCCTTGCCGGGGCTGCCCGTTTCGGGCATGTTTGCGACTCTGCACAGGAAACGGCAACTTGTTTGGCAAGCGGCATTCGGAGGAGGACATAAATGACAGATCACGAAACCGCGCGGCACATTGCTCTGGTGGCGCATGACAACTGCAAGGCCGAACTTGTCCGGTGGGTGAGAACCCATGCGCGTGAACTTAAGGATCACCGTCTGACCTGCACCGGCACGACCGGCCGACTTGTACGCGAGGCTCTGGCCGAGGAACTCGGTGTGGAACCTGCCCGGATCGGGCTGGAACTGCTCAAGTCCGGCCCGCTTGGAGGGGATTTGCAGCTCGGGGCGAGCATTGCGGAAGATCGGATCGATCTGCTGATTTTTTTCTGGGATCCCATGCAGGCCCAGCCTCATGATGTGGATGTGAAGGCGCTGTTGCGCATTTCCAACCTGTACAACGTGCCGACTGCCTGCAACATGGCTACTGCCGATTATCTTATTGCTTCGCCTCTTTTCCAGCAGCCGCGTCAGGCTGCCACATACAATTTCGCCGCTTATACAGAGCGGGAATTGAAGAAATAGGGAATTTACGTTGGGGACATCGAAAAAAGCGGCGGCCCTGAGAAGGAGGAGAAGGGCCGCCGCGCTGGAAGGAGGAGGATGGGAATGAGGAGATGACTGAGGTTGTTTGGTTTCTTGAGTGAGACAGGAAGTCCACTTCTGGTTTGCCAAGGGTCGTATATATAAACGGCTGAGCCGATTGTGGGTTTTGTGTTGACGGAACTGCGGCCGGCAGTTACGCCTGTGTTTACGCCGACGCTATCGGGAAGAAGTTATTTCATGGAAGGCGTCTCTCAGGCGTCTGACGCGGAGCCAGGCCGCCGTGGGTAAGCCGAAAACCACGTTTTAATGGATTGCCGAGACGCTGGAATCAGAAATGCCATGCCCGGCCGTGGTATCCATAACCCCGATGGTAGTAGCCACGCTGGTCCATGTTCCCGTTCATCATGCCGGGACCGTATCCCCAGCAGCCATATCCGCCGGGGCAGCCGTTCATGTAGCCCGCTCCGGGGTACACAGGCGCACCGATTTCCTTGCTCAGACGTTCTGCCAGGGCTTCACGTTCCTTGTTCAACTGATTGCTCAGGGCGACAATTTCTTTCGCAGCCTTGGCCACAGCCTCCGGATTCGGGTTCGTGCTGTTGCCGAGCGTGTCAAGTTCAATCTGTTTCGTCTGGATTTTGTCCCGCAGTTCCTGCGTTTTTTCCGCGAAATCTTTCATGATCGCATCGTATGCCTGCTGTTTTTCAGCGGGCAGGGCTTGTTGCGCGGGGCCATACCACCCGCCGTTAGGGTAACCGCGTCCCATATGGTGCGGTCCTGCAACGGCATTTCCAGCAAGAAGAGCAGAGGCAAGTACAGTGGCGGCGACAAGAGGAATAAATTTACCCTGTTTCATGATAAAACCTCCAAAGCATGTTTGGTTTATGAATTGAAGTACGCCTGTGTACTAGCAATCAACGTGCCATATGTGTTATCTTCTCGAATTGATGAATAAAAATGCAAAACTGTTTTTGAAGAGCAGCCTGATTTATGGTGGCCTGTATAAAAAATGGACGCCGGGGGTTGCCATGTGTAAAAAGTTCATCCGCCTGTCCGGCCTGGGAGCAGATCTCACCAAACGCCGTCCGCGAAAAGTCGGGGAAACTCGGCTTTTCACGGACGGCGTTTTTTTAATGAGGGCTGCCCCCGGGGCGTGTCCAAACTACGGCTTTTGTCCTCTGCCTACATCAAAAAGGCTTTTTATTCCGGTCAAGTACCATAAGAGTACATTCCCTTCATAAAAAGCCTTTTTTCCCTGGCGGAGAACAACATTTCTCGTAGTGCGAACATACCCTAGCGCGGTGAAGTCGCGCATGCCGCCCTGTGGCCGCAATGCCCTGAATGTTGGAACACGCATGTGCGTCGGAATTCCAGACCGGGGTTGAAGCCTGCTTCCTGCTCAAGCCTGCGGCAAAGCTGCTGCAATTCTGCAAGTATGGCGTTGCGTGTGGCGACCAGCCTGCGGCCGAGGATTCCCAACTCTTCCGGAGGAGTGTCCACGGCAAAAGAAAGATTGTGCAGTTCGAAAAGCGTCGCGTTCATTTCGCGGCGAAGCGCTGTGAGCCGTGGTTCGGCTTCGGTTATGATTTTTTTGGCGGCACTGGATTGCTCAGGCGACAAATCGGGAGGCAAGGGGAGGAAGAACTCCGACGCAGTGGGAGCGTTGCCGGGAATGGATTCATCATCGGCCAACACGGCAGAAGCTCCGAGAAGACACAGTACAATAAAAAAGACTACTGGAGGCGCCCAAACGGCGGGAGAGTCAACACGAATCATAACGTCCCTGCTGTGTAAAAATACTGGACGCCCTTTCGAGAGACACGCCCGAAACAAAATATTGCAAAAATCGGGCCATAATACACAATATGCGCTCTTGACCTGTCTGGAATGTTTTTCGATAGAGGGGCAGTTTGAAATTGGGGATTGCTTGCCCCCGATTCCCCGGCAGGGAAATGATCCGCCCCCCACAGGCAGGGCCGGCAAATGCGGGCTATGGGGGGCGCCTCACATCTTGGCAGGCAGTTTTTGATAGGGCTGCCCTGCGTCCAGGCGCTCCCCCCGTGCGGGATCAAACCAGCAGATTGCGGAGCCAGACAAGCGGGTGCGACGCCGGCTTTCCCGTGTGCGCGCTGATCTGAAGCCGGCAGGTGCCGCAGTCGGTAAGAACATGCTCCGCGCCGCTTTCCTTCACGGCGGCAAAGAGATCCGCCCCGACAGCCGTGGCCACATCGTATTTTTCTTTTTTAAAACCGTAGCTTCCGGAAATGCCGCAGCAACCGGCCCGCGCGTCTTCAATGCTGATGCCGGGGACGATGTCTCGCAGGAGCGAAAGGCCCGGCGTGCCGCTCCCTTGCGCGCGGAGGTGGCAGGGCGCATGGTAGATAAGCCGCGCCGGGGATTCACGCGGGCGCGCGGCACATTCACCGCGTTCAAAAAGCCCGCCGACAAACTCGCAGGCGTCTTCCACCAGGGGCGAGAGATCTTTCAATTCAGGATGATGGGGAAAGAATTCGCCGTATTCCCGGCGCAGCATCAACGCGCAACTGGGGCAGACGGTGAGAATGGGCAAGCCTTGGCGTACATAAGGATCCAGAATGGCCCTGTTGGACAGGGCGGCCTTTTCCGCATCTTCAAGAAAGCCGTTGGCGACAAGCGGGAGGCCGCAGCATTCGGTTTCGGGCGTGATCACCTGGTAGCCGGCAAGCTCAAGCAGATCCACAAGCGCGAATCCGGTTTCGGCATCGTAATCCGTCACAAAACAGCCGGGGAAAAACACGACTTGCCCTTTTTTCTCTCTGGCTGGATTGCCGTCCCCGGAACGGGCTTGCCGCTGGCGCAGACCAGCGCGGAAGGAAGGCGCCGCAAAGGCGGGCAGGGGGGCGCGCCGATCAATGCCGAGCGCATCCAGAATGCTCCGGGTAAGGGGGTTGAGCATTCCGAAGCGGCTGATCGGCGCGGGAATCCAGGACGTCCACTTCGCCAGGGTATGCCCGTGCGCCAGAATCCAGTCCCGCAGGGAGGGACGCCGCACGCGACATGCCTCCGCTCGCGCCAGCATGTTCAGAACGGAAATTCGCACGCCGGAAGGGCAGGCGATATCGCAGTTTTTGCAATTGGAACAGTAGTCCAGCGCGTCGATTTCACCCTGACCGAACAGCCGGAAACGCTCCGAAGCCGGGCCGGTGAGTTTCGGCCCGTTGAACGCCCGGGTCGCCCGCGTTACCGGGCAGTAGGCCACGCAGGTGGAGCAGGTGGTGCATTTGTCGACAGAATCGATAGGATTCATGGGAAGTTCCTGTAACGTCTTCTCTTTGGGCGGCAGGGGGCTTCAGTCGGCAGCAAACGCCTGGCGAACCGCATGCCATGCTGTGGCTATGGCGACGCCGTTGCCTGATTTTTCTCCGGCGTGATCGTAGCCGCCCAGGGTTTTTCCGACAAAAAAGACATTGTCGCACATCGGCTTGCCGTTGTTGTTCACAGGGCGCAAGCGTGCGTCGACTGCCGGTCCGAGCAGGGCGAAGCCATGAGCGCCAGCGGAAGCGGAGCCGTCATGATCGACGCAGGAGGGGTAGGCGTGCGGCATGGCCCAGCCGGGATCGGCGGGCGATGTCGGCAGCTCCAGGCCGAAAATCGGCTCCAGAGCGCGATCCGGCTGCACCACGAAACCGTCGCCAAGGACGCCGCCCGTGGCGATGATGTACGTTTTCGCACGGTAGCGGCGCCCTCTGCCGTCGTTGTTTGTGGACAGAAAAAGGCAGCGCCCGTTTTCTATATATGAACCGGTGACGGCGGATTCTTCGATCAAATCCACGTCGTATTTTTTCAGCAGGCGCAGTAAAAGATGATGGAGACGCAGACCGGTGACGGCGGGAGGCAGGCCCACTGTTTCGCACACCTCAAGTTTCGCCCCATCCCGCACGACGGCGTGCGCCTGCGGAGTGGCCCGTGTGCCAAGCACCGGCGGCAGGAGAACCACATCCGGTCGCATCGCGTCCGGCTCGCCGATTTGTTCCCGAAGGCGCTGGATGAGCCATGCCGTTCCATCTGGCCGATCCAGATAGCGGGCAAGGTCCAGTGGGGAAAGATCACGCCCCGGCGTGAAGGGCGAGGCAAGCAGGGAAGGAAGGATTTCCTTTCCGGCAAAGTCGCTTCTGCGGCCAAGCTCGCCGGCGATGAACGCCGGGCCGAAGTCCTTGAGACCCTGCACGCCGACGACATGCACGCGCTTCGCCTTCGCAAGGCAACGGACATCCATGCTTTGTGGCACAAGATAACTTGGCTTGACCGCGCCGAGGGACGTGATCACAGGCATGTTGTCGTCGCCGTTTCGGCTGTAGGGAAAGCCCTGTTCTTCTGTCAAGACAAGGAAAGCCTCCAGCGCGTCGCGCACGGCGTCTGCGCCCATGATGGCGTAAGGGTGGCGTGCGGGCAGACGATCAAGGCCGGCGAAGGGCGAGGCAAGGCGGGTTCCGTCCGGCAGAAAGCCAAGAACGTCGATTGTGCCTCCCCCAATGGCCAGAATGCCGGAACCGCGCGTGATGACAAGAACCTTTTTACCGTGTCGCGCCGCAAAGATTGCGGACATGAGTCCCGACAGGCCGCCGCCGGCCACGACAAGATCGAAATCACTCACAGTCGCCTCCGTCGATATTGAGCGTGGCCCCGTAAATGCTGCGGGTCAGTTCCGCTTCTCGCAGGGCGCCGCCCCACAGGGCGGGGCGGATGCCGTGCCAGCGTTCCTGCTGAAAACGCCGCAACAGCACGGCCGGATCGGTATAATCGTCTGCCGGATCGGGCTGATTTCCCCGGTCTGTCTGGGGCGAGGCGTTGTCTTCCGCCGCGCGGAGCGCCGCCAGCGCGCCGATCCCGCGCACGGAACAGAAGGCTCCCTGGCAGGTTCCCATGCCCATTCGTGTTCTGCGCCGGATATCATTCAGCGAGTGAGAAGTGGATTCCTGCGCGATCTGCTCAAACTCAGCGAAAGTTACAAGCTCGCACTCGCACAGCAGGGCCTTTTTCCACGGATCGCGCTCCATGCGCTGTACGGTGGCTTCCAGCAGATCCCCCAGGCGGGAAATGGCAAGCTCCAGTCCCTGGGGCGGAAAGCAGGCGGCGGCGCGTTTGTGCAGTTCCGGCGAAATTTCCGGCACAAGCGCTTCCTCGGCCGTGCGGCAAACCGCATTGACGCCAAGTTTGGCGCACACCAGATCCACGGTCCGTTCCGCCATGACGCGATAGGTGGTGAGTTTTCCCCCGCAGATGGTCAGCATGCCGGCAAGGCCGTCCCTTTCATGATCCAGCACCACGAAATTGCGCGAGACCCCGCGTCCCTCTCCTCCTCCCGCTTCGGGCGGCGCGTAGAGCGGGCGCGTGCCGACAAAGGCGCGCAGAATGCGGTAGGAATCAATGCGCGGGAAGACCTTGCGCCCGATGTCGAGCAGACGGAGCACTTCTTCTGTCGTCGGCTCGAAGTCATCGGGACGATCCGTTTTGCGGGATGTGGTTCCAAGAATGGTGATGGAGCCATGCGGTACAAAGATATCCCCGTCCGAGGCTTTGTGCAGCCGGTTGACCACACGGCCGGAGAAACGGTGATTGAAGGCGATCAGAGCGCCCCTGTCGGGACGGATGTTGATATGATCCAGGCCGGCCATGCGGGCGAGATTGCCCGCCCAGCTTCCTGTGGCGTTCACCACGAAACGGCAGGGGATGACGGCGCGCTCTCCGGTGTGCGCGTCCGCCGCTTCAACCCCCACGACATGCCCGCCTTCGCGCACGATGCCCCGAACCTCCGTATAGGTACGGAAGGCCGCGCCGTGCCGGCGGGCGGAAAGCACGTTCTGCCAGACCAGGCGAAAGCCGTCCACGGCAGCGTCCGGCACACGATAGGCGGCCAGAATGTCGGGGGAAAGGTTGGGTTCGATCTGCAACGCCTGTTCCACTGGAATCGGCTCGGCTTCAATGTCGCACCTCGCGCACGCGTCAACCCAGCGTTCCTCAAAGGTCGGATCCGCTTCGCGATCTTCCGGAGTGAGCACGAACAACCCTTCGGTATTTTCGACGCAGTGCCGGCCGATGGCGCGCAGGATGCGGTTTTCCGCAATGCATTCTTTGGCGGCTTCGGCATCGGAAACCGCATAGCGCGCTCCGCTGTGCAACAGACCGTGAAAGCGCGAACTCGTGCCGTGGGCCAAATCACGCTGTTCCAGAAGAAGGGGCTTGAGTCCTCGCATGGCAAGGTCGCGCAACACGCCCGCACCGGTGGCCCCGCCGCCGATGACGACAACATCCCATTCCTGAGCCGTATATTCGGTTATATCCCGCATAGACAAATCCCCTGCATAATGCCCGCAAGCTTTTGAATATAGCACGAGACGCCTTCGGGCACAATCGGCTCGTGCCGGACAACATTTTGCAAGATAACGCCTTTCTCCCGAATTCCAGGAAGCATGAACCGCGTTGCGGACTTGCGTGGAATGACCTCTCGGAATACTCTGACGCCGGAAACATTTCTCATTTTGCCGGGCGTGTTTTTGGGATACAAGGGCTTAAAAATCAAAAAGTATTGAAAATCCCAAGGAGGAATCATGCGGATGCGCTGGATGGCGGCTTTGGGGATCTGCGGCGTTTTCTTCTGCTCCGGCGGGGCGCTTGGCGCGGAAGTGAAGAGGCTGGCGACGGACAAGGCGCTCGAGACGGGAAAGGCGAGCGAACATTCGATCAGCATGGTCGACATGCAGAAGGGAAGGGAACACCTGCTCAAGGTGGTGGTCTTGTCGCGTCACGGAGTGCGTTCTCCCACTGAAAGGCGGGAAGAATTGCGGCAATGGACAAAGCGCGCCTGGCCGGCATGGAAGGTGAAACGCGGTGAACTGACCCCGCGCGGGGCCGAGTTGATCACCGCCCTGTGGGAGCAGGAACGGAATGTTTTGGCGAAGAGCGGCCTCATGCCGTCCAAGGGGTGCCCGGAGGAAGGATCTGTTTTCGTCTATGCCGATCGGGATCAACGCACCCGTGAAACGGCTCGCGCCCTGTTGAAGGGCCTGGCGCCGGGATGCGGCTTTATCCCGGCGGTGGTGGACAAGGCCGGCCCGGATCCGCTTTTTCATCCTTTGGAAGGCGGACAATGCCGGGTGGATGAAAAGGCGGCGGCCCGTCAGACGCGTCTGGCCATGCGGGGCAGCCCGGACGCGGTGATCAGGGACGAAGAGAATGCCTTGCTGCTCCTGGGCAAGATTGCCGGTCCACTGCCGGCCGATCAGTGCGAAAAGGCGGGATTGCCCCAAAATTGCACGGCGGTGGACATGCCCACACAGCTCAGGATCGACGCCAAAGGCGCACGCCTCGAAGGCGGTTTGTCCACAGCGTCGCGTCTGGCCGAGATTTTTTTCCTGGAGTACGCGCAGTGGCCCAAACAGGATGCCGGCTGGGGTGAGGTGGATGCCGAAACATTGCGCACGATCATGCCGGTTCATGCCCGCGTTTTCGATATCCTGCACAAGACGCCCGCCCTGGCTGTAGGCGGAAGCGCGCTTCTGAACGCCATGACCCAGGCGCTTACGTCCGCCCATGCCGAAGCCGCGATCAATCAGGCTCGCCTGGTCGTTTTTGTGGGGCACGACACCAATATCGCCAATGTGGCGGGTCTGCTCGATCTGGACTGGAAGCTTGGCGACTACGCGCCGGGGCAGATCCCGCCAGGAAGCGCGCTGGTGTTCACCCTGTGGAAGAAGGCGGACGGAAGCCGTGTGGTGAGGGCGCATTTCAGAGGGCAGTCAGTGCAGACATTGCATGACGCGACTGTGCGTTCCGTACCTTTCCTGGAAACGGCGTTGCTTTTTCCCGACAGCGGAAAGAAAGGCGTTCCTTCCAGCGAACTGTCCGTGGCCGATTTTGAAGCGCGGGTAAATAGCGTCGTCGACAAGGGGTGCGTGCCGCCTCAGGGCAAGCTTGTCATGCGGCGCAAGACGCTGGATTAGGTCAGCCCTCATGAATCCGTCTGCCAACATTGATTGCATGTTCACCCCAGCTTCGCTCAATGTTTGCCCCTTGCCGGCTGAAAAAACGGCTTTCGCGGACGGCGTTGTAATGAGGTCTGGACTCTAGAATTCATCTCATAGGGATAATAAGGCATGTCAGGAATGCCGGGAGGCTTTGCGCCGCCCGGCATTCTGTTTAGAGGGCTGACAAATCACACAAATGAAGTGGAAGCGGTTGCGTCAAGAAGCCGTTTGAGAGCCTCAAGCGTTTCTTCTGGAGTGATGGAGGTCATGCACAGACGTCCCCTGGGGCAGGGCGCGCCGCCGTGCAGGCTGCATGGACGGCAGGAAAGCCGCGGGGGTTCTTTCGCCTGGACGATCTGATCGTTGGGACCGGCCGGCATGAAGCCCCATTCCGAAGTTGTCGGGCCAAAAAGGGCGACTACCGGCGTTCCCACGCCGCAGGCCAGATGCATGGGGCCGGAATCTCCGGTGATCAGCGCGTCGGCAGCCTTCAGCAGGGCGCAGGTCTCTCGCAATGAAGTCTTGTTTGTGAAATCGCGTTCCGGAGGAACAGCGCACGGGCGGATAGCTTCTCCGCTCCTGCCGATCACGAACCAGGCCAGATGTTCCGCATCCAGATGGGAGAGAAACTCGTTCCATGCGTGCGGAGACCACGCTTTGTCCGGGTGCGCGGCATAGGGGTGCAGGGCCACAAGTCGGGAGGAGCCGGCCAGACGCGAGACAGTGCGTTCACCGTACGCGCATTCTTCGGGAGTGAGGGTAATGACCGGAAGGAGATCCGCACGCGGCGGAACCTGTTTTTCTATCGCGCCCGCATAACGTTGGGGGATGTTGCAGGTGTTGAGACGCTGGCGGAACAGCGCGCCCCCGCTGGCGAGAAAGGCGCGGCGTTCCAGCGTGAGCTTGTCGAAACGACGCACAGGACCTTTCCAAAACAGGGAAAGCAGGCGGGAGCGCGGCGTCCCGTGCAGATCGACAAGTCCGGCCGTGCCGGCTGAGGCTGCCAGCTTGCGGAACAGCGGAACAAGCTTTCCGAGCGGCAGATCTTCATCCCTGAGCGCGATGACCTGTTTCACCGCGGGGTGTCTGGCAAAGAGCGGAGCAAAGGCTTCCCTGGTGATTACTGTGAACGTCCAGCCGCGCGTTCGTCCCCACCACGCCAGCACGCCTGTTGTCAGCGCCACGTCGCCAAGCGAGCTGAGGCGGATCATGAACCAGTGGGAAGGCATGTCCGGGGAGCACGCCGCCGTGTCAAGAGCCGCGTGCTCCCCGCGTTTCAGAACAGAGGATCTTGTGTCCGCTTCCTTCATTCTTCACCAAGCAGCCGGCGCGAAATTTCACGCGCGGCCCGGCGTCCCGCGCCCATGGCCAGAATGACCGTAGCCGCGCCGGTCACGATATCGCCGCCGGCGAAGACATTGGGGATGGAGGTTTCCCCGGTTTCTTCGTTGGCAATAATGTAGCCGCGCCGGTTCAGCTCCAGGCCGGGGGTTGCTTCCAGCAAGATCGGATTGGAGCGGGTTCCCACGGCCACAACGGCCAGATCCGTCTGATATTCGAACACGTCGCCCTCAATCGGCACGGGCGAGCGCCGTCCGGAAGCGTCAGGTTCACCCAGCCGCATCCGCTGCAAGGTGACAGAGGCCAGAGCGCCGTCCTCTCCGGCGTTGAAGCGCACCGGCCCGACAAGTTCCATCAGCGTCACGCCTTCTTCCTCGGCGTGTTCGATTTCTTCGCGGCGGGCGGGCATTTCCGCCCGGGTGCGGCGGTAAATGATCGTGGAGCTTTCCGCGCCCAGACGCAACGCCGTGCGCGCCGCATCCATGGCCACGTTGCCCGCGCCGAAAATGGTCACATGCCGGCCGGGGTAGCTTGGCGTGTCAAAATTGGGGAAGTCGTAGGCGCGCCCCAGATTGACGCGGGTCAGGTATTCATTGGCCGAAAAAACACCGATGAGGTTTTCACCCGGGACCCCGAGGAATTGGGGCAGGCCCGCCCCCACGCCGATAAACACGGCCTTGTAGCCTTGATCAAACAGGCGCTGGACCGAAATGGTGCGCCCGCCGACCCAGTTGGTGCGAAATTCCACACCATTTCGCCGCAGACCTTCCAGCTCCGCGGCCACAACATCCTTGGGCAGACGGAAGGCGGGGATGCCGTAGATGAGCACGCCGCCCGGTTCGTGCAGGGCTTCAAAAACGGTGACCTTGATGCCTTTGGCCGCGAGATAGCCGGCTACAGTGATGGAGGATGGTCCGGAACCGATGCAGGCAACCTTCAGGTTTTCGTTCGCCGCCACAGGAGCTTTTTCTTCAACGGCAAGACCTTCACGCATGGCGGCGTCGGCAACGTAGCGTTCCAGGCGGCCAATGGCCACAGGTTGCCCTTTGCCGCCGAGAATGCATTTGCCCTCGCACTGGTTTTCCTGTGGGCAGACCCGTCCGCAAACCGCCGGCAGGCTGTTGGTGCTTTTGAGAATACGGTAGGCTTCGGCTACATCGCCCTGGGCAAGCCGGCCGATAAACTCCGGGATGCGCACTTCCACGGGGCAGCCTTGCCGACAGTGCGGTTTTTTGCATTGAAGACAGCGCGAGGCTTCAAGCATCGCCTGTTCGCGCGTGTAGCCGAGAGCCACTTCACCGAAGTTGCGCGCGCGCTCCGCCGCAGGCTGGCAGGGCATGTCCACGCGAGGGGCCTTGACGCCTTTGCGGGGGGTCGTATCACTTGTCATGGCAGGAGCACCTGTGGTGTTCGAGAGAATTTTTTTCCTGAGTTCTGAACGCGCCAAGCCGACGGCGCAGTTCGTCAAAATCCACCTTGTGGCCGTCGAATTCCGGCCCGTCCACACAGGTGAACTTGGTTTCGCCGCCGACGGTGACACGGCATGCGCCGCACATGCCGATGCCGTCGACCATGAGCGAGTTGAGGCTTACCGTGGTGGCGACGCCGAAAGGCCGCGTGGTCTGGGTGACGGCCTGCATCATGGGCACAGGGCCGACAGCGACCACTTCGCGAACAGAGTCGCTTTCCAGGCGTTCTTTCAGCAGTTCGGTGACAAGCCCCTTGCGGCCGTAGCTGCCGTCGTCGGTTGAAATGAGCACTTCATCGCAGAATGCCTTGAGTTCGTTTTCAAAGAGCAGCAGATCCCGGCTCCGCGCGCCGATAATGGCGATGACCCGGTTGCCGGCCGCCTTGTGCCCCTTGGCGATGTGGTGCATCGCGGCAATGCCGGTGCCGCCGCCCACGCAGATTACGGTTCCGCCCTGTTCAATATGAGTGGCTTTGCCAAGAGGACCGCACACGTCAAGGATGCTGTCGCCTTCGCCAAGAGCTTCAAGCAGGGTGGTGGACGCTCCCATCACCAGATAGACGATGGTGATGGAGCCTTTTTCCGCATCGACATCGGCAATGGTGAGGGGGAAGCGTTCCCCGCACTCATTGACGCGCAGCATGACGAAGTGACCCGGTTTGGCCGTGGCCGCGATCTGCGGGGCATCCAGCACAAGCTTACTTGTCCGGCCGGGAATGAGGGATTCCTTGTGGAGAATGGTGGTTGGCATGGGAGGGGCGCTCCTTGGTTGCAGAATCCGCGAGCGGAAACCCGGGCGTCGCGGACAAGCCGGACCGGGGCATTGCCCGCACGTCGCGCCGCGTGCTTCCGGCCAAACAACAACGGGGAAGCACTCGGCGGAATGCGGCATGATAGCGTCCCCGTCCGACGGAAGCAAGCATCCGTGTTGCGCAATCCGTCGTCAGCCAAGCTCCATGTGCCTGTGTTCGACAGATACTGCGTAATCCTGTCTGGTCAATGCCTTGGCCAAGGCTTCGGTCATGGCTACCGAGCGGTGCCGTCCGCCTGTGCAGCCAATGGCGATGGTCAGGCGGTACCGTCCTTCGACGTCGTACAGGGGGAGCAGAAACGTCAGAAAGTCGATCAGCCGTTTGCGAAACAGTTTGCCCGAAGGTTCTCCAAACACATGACTGGCCACGGCCTTGTCCTTGCCTGTGAGCGGCCGCAGTTTTTCCACAAAATAGGGATTCGGCAAAAAACGGAGATCAAAGACGAGGTCCGCCTCGCGCGGAACGCCGTATTTGAAGCCGAAGGAAACAAGATTGACCTTGATGGCGCGCAGACGCTCGCGGGAAGACTTCCAGCGCCGCTGGATCACCCGGCGCAAATCGTGGATGGAGTAGGAAGACGTGTCAAAGAGCAGATCCGCCGATTCGCGAACCGGGGCCAGCTGTTCCATTTCTTCTTTGACAGCCTGCTCCAGCCCCACGCCGTCGCGCTCCAGCGGATGAGGCCGGCGGGTAGTGGCGTACCTCCGCATGAGCACGCCCGGATCAGCTTCCAGAAAAATGAGTTGAGGCCGCAATCCCCGCGCCGAAAGGCGCTCGAAAGCCTCGTGCATTTCCTCGGAAAATTCGCCGCGGCGTTGATCCAGGCCAAACGCCATGCCCTGAAAGCGTGTGCGCGAAGACTCCCGCAACAGCGTCACCATATCCGGCAGAAGGCTCGGCGGAACGCCGTCCGCCGTAACCATGCGCAGATCCTCAAATACATGAAGAACCGTGCTTTTCCCCGCCCCTGACAGACCAGCCACCACAAGCAGGGGGAACGCTTCGATCTCGGATTCGTTATCCGAAGGGGCATCTGCCGTTTTGGGGGGCGACATGGCCGGCGTGACGGCGGGGCAATCTCCAGTCGAGTCGGCGGCAGGAGAGGAAGGGACAGTACTGGAACCGGCCGCAAGACCGGATCGGGATGCGGGCATCGAAAGCCCTCCAGAAACGCGACGCCGGGGCAGGGCGTCCGCCCCGGCATGTGCAGGTGTTTGGCGTTGTCAGATAATGGGATCTATCATCCCGTAATTGTTGTCCTTGCGTCGATAAATGACGTTGACGCGCTCGTTTTCGGAGTTAAGAAACACCAGAAACTCAAAACCCTTTGCCTCAAGTTGCAGGGCGGCTTCTTCCGGGTCCATGGGTTTTGGGGAAAAATGATCCCTGTCGGTGATGGAACGATCTTCTCCTGCCTCTTCGGCCATGTCGTAGGTGTACACGCCGATATCGGCATTGTTGCGCGCCTTGCGGTGAACTTCCTTTGTTCTGGAGACGTATTTTTTGACCTGCGCTTCAAGCTTGTCAAGCACCAGATCGATTGTGGCGTACATATCTTCCGAGCTTTCCGAAGCACTGACAGCAAGACCTTCGCCGGCGATCTGCACTTCCACCTTTTGGCGGAACTTGTCCACGGTCATGAGAACCTGGGTGTCCAGGGCGGGGTTTTTCCCCAGAAAACGCCCCAGTTTTTCCAGGCGACGGCGGGCGTACTTGCGCAGATGTTCGGACGGCTCAAAATTCTTGAAGGTGAATGAAATGTGCATGCAAACCTCCCTGGTTGAGGTGCTGACGCGGCGGCGCCTTCCCCCTTGGGGGATGCGCACAACCACGAGGTTACGTCACAGAATCTGAAATCACCATACAGGAAATTGTCCAAAAGGGGAACATAGTTTTTACATGATGCACAAGGGGGGCACATGACGCCGGGAGTGGAGCCGGGCGCGACGGCAATGCCGCCTTGAGCAGGCTGAAAATCACGTCTTGGGGCACGCGGATCTTCCCGCCTGAAACGAAGTTTCAAACAGGAAGATCTCTCAGGGCATGTTCCCACTACGGCTTTTGTCCTCTGCCTGCGTCAAAAAGGTTTTTTATTCCGGTCAAGTAGCATAAGAGTACATTCCCTTCATAAAAAGCCTTTTTTCCCTGGCGGAGAACAAAATTTTTCGTAGCGTGAACATGCCCTGGGGGCAGCCCTCATTAAAACGGCGTCCGCGAAAGCCATTTTTTCCGGCCGGTAAGCGGGGCAATCGGATGATCCATGATAACCACTTGAAATAAAAAGATATTTCATTCTGAATCTGAAAAGTTTTTATCAATTATTTTAGAATGTTATCCATATTCATGCAATTGCCCTGGGCCGGCAAGGGGCAAACATTGGGCGAGGCTGTATTTGAACATACGCAAGGTCAATGTTGGCCTTGCAACGCCGCCAGATGCAAAAAAGCTGCTTTGCAGCAGGCGGGTTAGCGAGTCCTGACCCTAGAAATGCGCCCGCCGCTTTGACGACGACGGAATATCCATGCTCATGCGGTACTTGGCGACGGTGCGCCGCGCGATGTTCACCTTGAGATGTTCCTTGAGAATTTCTCCGATGCGTTCATCCGACAGGGGGCTTTTGGGGTCTTCTTCGGAGATGCATTTGCGAATGAGCGCCTTGACGCTCTCCGAGCCGACTTCGCTTCCATCATCTAGGGCCAGCGCGCTGTTGAAGAAAAATTTCAGCTCGAATACTCCGTAGGGCGTGGCTACATATTTGTTGGTAGTAATGCGGCTTACCGTGGATTCATGCATGTTGATGTCATCGGCAATATCTTTCAGAATCAGGGGGCGCAGTTTGGTGACGCCTTCCTCGAAAAAGGCCTTCTGGTGCTTCACAATGCTTTCGACCACCTTGTACAGGGTACGTTGCCGCTGGTGCAGGCTCTTGATCAGCCAGGAGGCGGAGCGCAGTTTTTCGGCGAAATATTCTTTTTCCTTGTCGGAAGCGCCTTTTGGAGTGTTTTCGTAGGCAGGGTTGAGGTGAAGCGTGGGCAGACCATCGTCATTGAGCAGGATGAGAAATTCATTATCCAGCTTGTAGACGAAGACATCCGGGCTGACATAATGGGGTTCCCCCGTGCCGAAGCTTGCGCCGGGCATGGGGTCAAGCGACTGGATGATGTCCAGATATTCCTTGAGATCTTCCATGTCCAGGCGGAACTTGCGGAGCAGCGGCTTGTAGCGGCGCGCTTCCAGATCTTCCAGGTGTTCCCGGACAAGGTCGACAAGGATCGGATCCCGATCGTACCCGAGCGCTCCGATCTGAACGAGAAGACATTCCCGAGGCGTGCGGGCCGCGACGCCCACAGGATCGAAACGTTGCACGGCTGCAAGCACGGTTTCCATGTCGGCGCATTCCGGCAGGGGCGTTTCGTCGGGGGGATCGCCGGCGGCGGCGCGTTCTTCACGCCGCTTTTGCGCGTTGGCCCGCGCCATTTCCGTCATTTCTTCCACCGATGCCTGGAGATAACCGGAGGAGGAAAGGTTGCCGATGATGATTTCCCCTAGATCCTTTTGCGCTTCGGTGAGCGAAGAGAGGCGCAGTTGCCACATCAGGTGGCTTTCCAGCGTGGGACTGGAAGCGAAGCGCGCTTCCAGCGAGGTCATTTCCTCGGCTGCTTCGTGTTCGCGGGGCTGAACGAGACGGGGGGTGCTGGCGAATTCGCCGAGGTAATCTTCCCAATCCTCGGTTCGGGCGACTTCCTGATCATAGCCTTCGGAGGTCGGAGCTTCCGAGCGTGTTTCCATGCGCTCGGCCGGAGTTTCCTCCTGGGGCGCTTCTTCCAGGAAGGGATTTTCCAGAAGCTCGCGCTGCACCGTCTCCACAAGTTCGATCCTGGAGAGTTGGAGCAGGCGAATGGCCTGCTGCAACTGTGGCGTCATCACAAGCTGTTGTGAAAGCTTGAGCTGCTGTCTGAGTTCCAATGCCATACGCGTTATCCGGAAAAAAGTGCGACACAATTCCTTGCAGGAAATATGCCACAAACTGGGCCTTCTTGCAAGGACACACAGGAACGCCACGAGGCTTCCCTCATGTTTTTTCGCCGCCATGCCGGCTGAAGATCCGGCGTCGGCGTCTGGGAGGCAAGCGGCTTGCGGCGTCAGAGAGAGAAGCTTTCCCCAAGGTACATGCTGCGGGCTTTTTCATTGGCGACAATTTCGTCCGGCGTGCCTGTGAGCACCACGAGTCCCTGCACCATAAGGTAGGCCCTGTCACAGATGGTCAGGGTTTCGCGCACATTGTGATCGGAAATGAGCACGCCGATGCCGCGTTCGCGCAGAGCGCGCACGAGGCCCTGAATATCCCCCACAGCCAGAGGATCTATGCCGGCGAACGGTTCGTCGAGGAGCACGAATTTCGGATCGCGGATAAGCGCGCGGGCGATTTCCAGACGTCGCCGCTCCCCGCCGGACAGATGCATGGCGTGGGATTTTTCCAGGCGGGTCAGGCCGAATTCGCTCATGAGTCTTTCAGCGCGCCGTTTCTGTTCCTTGTGGGGCAGGCCGGTGTACTGAAGAATGATCTCAAGATTTTGTCTGACCGTGAGACGGCGGAAGACGGAACTTTCCTGCGGCAGGTAGGAAATGCCGACGCGCGCCCGTTCATGCAGGGGCCAGCCGCTGATCTCCGTATCGTCCAGCGCCACCCGGCCGGCGCTTGGTTTGATGATCCCCGTCAGCATGTAGAAAGACGTTGTCTTGCCCGCTCCGTTAGGCCCGAGCAGCCCCACGATTTCTCCCTGCGTCACTTCCGGAGACACGCCGCGAACGACTTCGCGCTGGCCGTACCATTTGTGCAGATCGATGCCGGCGAGGAGCGCCATCAGCGTTTCCCCTTCCGTGAACCGGTGAAAACCGCCTCCACACGTTTCTTGGATCCGCCGATCACCTCGCTTCGGTTTTCCTGGGTGTAGTAGCGGATGGTTTCGCCGGTGATGGTGTTTTCTCCGTCGGTGAGGCGCGGGTTGCCTTCCATGAGCAGCACGCCGTCGCCGGTAGTGTATGTCGCCTTGTCGCTGGATCCGGAACGGCCTTCCGGTTCCGTCATGACCACGTTGCCTTGCGCCACCAGTCGCTCCACATCGCCTGCCGCCAGACCGGCCGGCGCGCCGCCGGACTTGCCGCTTTTTTCGGCTTTGGCGGGCTTCATGTAGACGGTCAGCCGTGCGGAGCGGAGGTCAAAGTCCGGCCGGTTCACACGCACGTTTCCTTCAAAGACGACCTGGCGTTTTTCCGCCTGATAGGTCAGCTTGTCCGCCGTGATGCGGGTTTCAACATCCGTGTCGGGGCGCAGGGGCTTGCGGCCCGGCTCGGCGGCGTTCACCGCGGCAGGGATGCCTGTGGCGACGATCGTGGCGGCGAGCAGCGTGGAGAGCAAGGAAGAACGGTTCATCAGCATTCCCTTATAATGGTATATCCACAGAAAAATGCAGGGGGGCTGCCTCAAGGCCGCGCGGCCGAAGCGGCGTCTCTTTCAGCCCGGTTTTCCCCGGCGGCGTCAGCGGCGGGCAACCCTCCGTCTGTTTGTCGAGGGCGCGGCTTCAGAATCACCTCAACCCCGTTCAGACCGGTAATTTCATTGTTGGCGAGATCCCAATGCAAAATGGCCGCTGTGCCGCTCCCGCGCGCGCTTTCGAGCTCCGCGCCCTCCGGAAACGTCATCATCCGGGTGGCGGAGTCATATTCCAGTCGCGGGCCGGTGATTGTGTCCCCGAAACGGGTGATCACCACATCGCCCCACAGAGTGAGGCGTTGCTGGTGATCGGTGATGCGGCCCTTTTGAGCTATGACGTCGAGCACGTCGGCTTCCGGCGGCGATGCGGCCTGTTCCCCTTGTGCGGAAAGCGGAGAAGCTGGCGCGTCCGTCGCATCATCTTTGGCGTCGATACCGGGCGTGCCCGGACGGGAAGGGGGGAGACCCGTATCCCCCAGGGCGTACACGACATGGGGGCTGTCCACATTGATGACTTCACCGTCCTGGGAAAGATGCGCCCAGGTGGCGTTAAGCCGCCACAGTTCCAACCCCTTGTCGCCCTGGAACAACCGGATGCCCTGAATGGCCAGCCCGACAGCCTGTTCCAGCGGATTGCCGGCATTTTCCGTATCTGAAGCCGGAGACATTGAGGAAAGCGCCTTTTTGCCGTCAAAGGAGGTGACGCCGCTCACGCCGGCGAGTTTTGCCACATCGCGCGCAAGGGAGGCGCGATCACGCGATCGCCCGGTCGTCTGCCACCAGACTCCGGCCGCAAGCGCGGCAACGAGTGCGACAAGGAGAATGCGGCGTTTCATTCCAGGTGCTTCCAGTGCTCCAGAAGAGCGTCCCGCTTGCCCTGACATGTGAGAAGGAAGTCGACAAATTCACGCACGGCCCCATGTCCGCCGCTCAGGCGCGTCACATAGCGGGCCGCTTCCTTGACTTCGGGCAGAGCGTTGGCCACAGCGGCGGGGAGGCCGACGGCAAGCATGGGGGCAAGATCCACCCAGTCGTCGCCAAGGTAGGCGATTTCTTCCCATTCCAGGCCAAGGCGCTGGCGCATGGCATCCAGCAGAGTGCGCTTGTTGTCCGAGCCGCCGTGGTATTCCTTGATGCCAAGAACCTCCAGGCGCTTGACCACGCAGGGCACATCCATTCCGGAAAGCACGGCCACTTCAATGCCCACGGACCTGGCAAGACGCAGGCCAATGCCGTCATGCACGTCAAAGCGTTTTATGGCGAGACCGTTGGCATCGTAATAAAGGCCGCCGTCTGTCAGCACGCCGTCCACATCAAGCACAAGAAGTCTGATGCGACGGGCCAGGCTTTCAGCGGAGGCGTTTTCTCTCACGGCATGAGCATCGTTTTCATTCTTCACGAGGCAGACTCCACAGGGCGGCGAGTTGCTTGAGCAGGTCCGCAAGGCGGTGCAATGGCCAGGAATTGGGTCCGTCACACAGCGCCTTGTCGGGATCGGGGTGGCATTCCATGAACACTCCATCCGCCCCAGCCGCCGCCGCCGCGCGGGCCAGCACTGGCACATGGCGGCGATCTCCGCCCGAACTGTCGCCCCGGCCGCCCGGCAACTGGACGGAATGGGTGGCGTCAAAAACAACAGGCACGCCCAGTTCCCGCATGATGGGGATGGATCGAAAATCCACCACAAGATTGTTGTAGCCGAAGCTTGAGCCGCGTTCCGTGAGAAGAATGCGGGGGTTGCCGGCGGCCTCAAGTTTTTCCTTGACCGGTCGCATGTCCCAGGGGGCCACGAACTGGCCTTTTTTTACGTTGATCACTCGGCCGGACGCGGCGGCCGCCATCAGCAGGTCCGTCTGGCGACAGAGAAAGGCGGGGATTTGCAGCACGTCCACGGCTTCGGCCACCGGAGCGGCCTGTTCGGGCAGGTGGATATCGGTGATGATGGGAAGCCCGGTTTCTTCCCTGATTCGGGCCAGCCATTCCATACCCTTGCCAAGACCCGGCCCCCGGAAGGATTTGCCCGAGGTGCGATTGGCCTTGTCCCACGAGCTTTTGAACACGGCAAAAAGGCCGGCCGCTTCGGCCGCTTCGGCCACGGCATGGGCGGTCTCCAACGCCATCTCAAAACTTTCCAGGGCGCATGGGCCGGCCAAGATGAAGTGCCCCTGCCGCAGGCGGGCGTACAGCGTATCCGGTGCGAGTTGTGCAGTCATGCGAATGCCTTTGCGGGCGCCCCGGGATCGGGCCGCCTGCCGTTTGCGCGTGGTTCAGCGGCCCTGCTTGCGGTGTTCAAGGGCAGCGCGGATAAAGTCGCTGAATAACGGGTGGGGGCGCATGGGCCGGGACGTGAATTCGGGGTGAAACTGACAGCCCAGGAACCACGGGTGATCAGCGATCTCCACGATTTCCACCAGCGAGCCGTCCGGTGAAAGGCCGCTGAAGCGCATGCCTTTTTCCGCCAGTCGTTCGCGATAGGCGTTATTGAATTCGTAACGGTGGCGGTGACGCTCGTTGACCGTGTCGCGCCGGTAGGCGTCGTGGGCCAGCGTGCCCGGCTCCAGAGTGCAGGGATATGCGCCAAGGCGCATGGTGCCGCCCTTGTCGCTCTCCGAGTCACGACGTTCCACCGCGTTCTTGCGGAAGTCATACCATTCCGTCATCAGGTAGATGAGTTTGTCCGCCGCGTGCGGATTGAATTCCTCGGAATCGGCCTTTTCAAGGCCGGCCGCGTGCCGGGCAAACTCGATCACCGCGCACTGCATCCCGAGGCAGATGCCGAAGAAGGGAATGCGGTTTTCCCGCACATGGCGGATTGCGGCTATTTTGCCTTCCACTCCGCGGTAGCCAAAGCCGCCTGGCACCAGCACGCCGTCCGCTCCCCGGAAGAGTTCGGCCGCATTGGCTTCGGTCACTTCTTCGGAGTTGACGTAGCGCAGGTCCACCGCGACGCGGTTGGCAAGACCTCCGTGCATCAGGGCTTCGTGCAGGCTTTTGTAAGCTTCCTTGAGTTCCACATATTTGCCCGCGATGGCGATGGTCACCCGGCCTTCCGGATTCCTGACATTGCGCGCAAGGGTTTCCCATGCCTCAAGTTTGGCATTGCGGGCAGGCAGACGCAGCATGATGGCGGCTTTCTGATCCAGCCCTTCCTCGTAGAGTTTGAGCGGCAGTTCATAAATGCTGTCCACGTCCACTGCGGAAAAGACGGCATCCTTGTCCACGTTGCAGAAGAGGGCGATTTTGGCCCGCATGTCGGCTGGCACGGCTTCCTCGCAACGGCACAGGATGATATCCGGCTGGATGCCGATGGAGCGCAGTTCCTTGACGCTGTGCTGGGTGGGCTTCGTCTTGTGCTCGCCCGCGGTGCGCAAATACGGAACAAGGGTCAGATGAATGAACAGGCAGTTGTCACGTCCCAGATCGGCGCGCAATTGCCGTATGGCTTCAAGAAACGGCAGACCCTCAATATCGCCCACGGTTCCCCCGATCTCGACGATGGCCACATCCGGCGCCGGAGCTTCCGGAGTGCCGTCGGCCAGGCTGAGCACTACGGCCTTGATCGCGTCCGTGATGTGGGGAATGACCTGCACGGTGCCGCCCAGATAGTCCCCCCGTCGTTCCCTCGTGATCACGTTGAAGTAAATGGAACCGGACGTGGTGTTGTTTTTCTGCGACAGATCCGTATCAAGAAAACGTTCGTAGTGGCCGAGATCGAGATCCGTCTCCGCCCCGTCCTGGGTGACGTAGACTTCCCCGTGCTGGTATGGGTTCATCGTCCCCGGGTCTACGTTTATGTATGGATCGAGCTTCTGGATGGTGACGCTAAGCCCGCGCGCCTTGAGCAGCGCGCCGAGAGACGCGGCGGAAAGTCCCTTGCCGAGAGAGGAAAGAACGCCGCCCGTGATGAAGATGAATTTGGTCTTCATGAACAACCCCGAATGAACTGTATGCGCCGGTCGCGCCGGCCGAAGACGCCTTTTGCGCGGCGCCCGCACGTTCCGGACAGCCCGGCTTGCGGGCATGTCTCTACAATTTGTTCCATAAATCTCCCCGGGGCGATTTATGAAAATCACTTCGCAACAAGCGTGGTTTTCGACGAGAGAACCCGGCCTTGCCGTGCGTCAGGCCCCGCCCGAGGAGGCATTTCACAAATGACTCCTGTTCCGGATTCGTACGCCGGAACCAATCTTCCTACCTTACGTTCAGGCGCGTAAAAAAGACAGCCATTGACGCGCGCGGCGCACCCGCATAAAATAAATGCCCCTATCGGTTTCAGGATTCAGAGCGGCTTGTGGTTAAGGAAGCAAAAAGCCAAAAGCGGCACAACCACATCAAACAATAAGGTGGAGCATGAGTCAGGTCAATGCGCTTGTCATTACGGGATACGGAACCAACTCCCATGCGGAAACGGCCCATGCCGCCCGCCTCGGCGGCGCGGACCGGGCGGACGTGATTCATTTTGCCGATATTGTGGCGGCGGATGTCCGCCTTGAGAGCTATGATTTCCTGCTGTTCCCGGGAGGTTTTCTGGACGGCGACGATCTTGGCGCGGCTCAGGCGGCCGCACAGCGCTGGCTGCACCTGACGGATCGCGCCGGTCGTCCTCTGCTGGACAGTCTGGCCGCCTTTATTGACGCCGGGGGGCTGGTGCTTGGCATTTGCAATGGCTTTCAACTGCTCGTCAAGCTCGGCGTGTTGCCCGGCCTCGCCCCGGAAGACGCTGACCCGGCCCAGGCAGCCGCGAGCCGGGCGGGCACGGTTCGCTTTGAACGACAGGTCTCGCTCAGCCACAATGCTTCGGCGCGGTTTGAGGATCGCTGGGTCCGGCTTGCGCCCAACCCGCTCAGCCCCTGCGTGTTCACGCGCGGGCTTGACGCGGCCGAGGGCCTGGCCATGCCCGTGCGCCACGGCGAAGGACGCCTTGTCACGCGGGATGCCGCCACGTTGCGCCGTATGGTCGACGCCAATTTGGTCGCCTTGAGCTACGCGGACCCGCAAAGCGGACTTCCCACCGAGGCGTATCCGGCCAATCCCAACGGCTCTCCCCTTGGCATCGCCGGGATCACGGATCCTACCGGCCGCGTGCTCGGTCTGATGCCGCACCCCGAAGCATTTCACCACCCGGCCAATCATCCGGGCTGGACGCGTGGGGAAAAGGCCGTGCCGGGCACGGCGCTTTTCCGCAACGCGGTGGACTATCTTCGCGAGCATCCCGTGCGCCGGTGATCGGCGCGCCTTCCGTCAGTCAGGCCGCTTTTCTTATAGTTTATTTCATCAGTTGGCCTGCCGAGCAATGAGGATATTTGCCCCCAAAACACGTTTTGGGGGCTTTCACGGCGCTTTTCGCGCCGCTCCAGACTGCCGTCCGGCGTTGGAAGTCGTTCCATGGAAATTATGAAACGACTTCTATTCGTCGTCCGCTTCCTGCAGGGAATCGTGCAGGGCTTGGGTGAAAATATGAAACGCGGCTCGTTCAATGGGTGATCCCGGCTGGTAGAGCAGCGCCTCTTCAGGGATGTGCCCATGTTCGCGGCAGGCATGATCGAAACGATGGGCATAGGCGTTCACCAGGCGGGTCACTTCCCGCACTATGGGGTCTTGCGTGGCGGGATCGTCTTCTTCGGATTCGTTTGCAGATTCATTTTCGCAATGCGCGTCGTAGCGGTCAAGCGCGGCGCGGATTTCTTCCTCAGGCAAGGCGGCCAGGGCCGCATCAGTTGTGACGGTATGCATGATTCGGTTCCTTGAAACGTGGTTTCGGAGCATTCACGGCGAACTTGTCGCCGTATCAGACTGTCGACTGGCAGTAGAAGTCATTTCATGGGAATGATGAAATGACTTTTATATTTCTGCCGGTAAAAGGGTCATGGAATGACTGTCTTTTACAGACTGGCGACAGCGAAAATTTTCGCAATAGGGGCATGATTCTCCCTTGTTCAAGCTTTCAAGAATGCCGCATTCGGCCTTCTTCCCGCCGGAACACTTGTGAAGCAGGGTTTGCAGGTGCTGTTTCAAGTGTTGCAATGAAGCGATTTGTTCGTCTACAGCGGCAAGATGGTTTTCAACAAGCGAATTGATCCAGTCGCAATTCATCGTCGGGTTATCCTTGAACGCCAGCAGGGCGCGGATTTCCGCAAGGTTCATGTCGTGTTGCCGGCAGTGACGGATGAAGCGAAGTCGTTCGACAGCATGCTCATCATAAAGTCGATAATTCGCGCCTGTGCGTTCTGGCTGTGGAAGCAAACCTTCTTTTTCATAATATCTGATGGTGACGACCTGACATCCTGTCATGGCTGCGAGATCGCCAATTTTGATTTTCATGACGGCTCTCCTCCTCTTGAGTCTGGTTGCAAGGCACGTCCTGCATACACTTTTTTACAAATTTTCCTGCGGGCGATGGATGAGGAGCGCTGCGCCGAAACGTGTGGTTTTTGACTCGTTCATGGCGGCCATGCAACCAAAACTGCCGTCTGCCCACCCATGTCTGCCTGGTCAGGCCTGCCGGGCGGCGGGTTCTTTCCGCCCCGAGTTCTTGAGACGGCGCATGACGCTGGAAAGATAGCCCGAATTGGGAGCAATGTCATTGCAAAAAGTGAAATCCGGCAGCAGGCTCACTTTATTGATGTTCATATCGAAAATCAAACCTTTTGATATGGAAGATTGTTGGTCAAAAAACATGATTTTCCGGCTCATGTCCGTTTTGCGGCATACAATCTCTCCGTCTTGTGCATAGAAGCCGTATTCATGATTCCCATGAAACGACTTCTAACGTCAGACTGACGTCTGGCGCGGCGCGAAAAGCTCTGTCAATGAGCCTCCAAACACGTTTTTTAGGTGGATGATCCTCATGTATCGTCCGTAGGGGACTGCATGAAATGAGCGGAGGCGGCGCCGCTTGACGATTGCGGGCACGCGGCGTAGGGAAAAAAGCCGTTTCAGCAACAGCGCGGTCTTGCGTCAGTCTTGGGCGGCCTCATGTTGGCGGGGCCTCATTCATATTGCGTGGCGCCCTTGCCCCCGGTTTGCGTGGAGGACGCGGACGCGTCTTTTTCTTTGGTTGGAAAGCCAGTTTACAGTTCATTTATGAAATGATTTCCGGGAAGTGAGTCCCGGGAATGCCCTGCTCGGGGCCGCTTGCCGGTGTTTGCGCCATGTTTCATGATGGAGGGAGGCGTCATTGTGGTTTTTTTTCTTTTGTATCTTGCGGGCGGAGCGATAGTCGGGGTGCTTGCCGGACTGCTCGGGGTAGGCGGGGGCATCGTCATTGTGCCAATGCTCAACCTGATTTTTCCGTGGGCGGGCATGTCTCCCGACCAGGTGCAGCATCTTTCTGTGGGCACCTCGTTTGCGGCCATTGTCTTCACTTCAATTTCCAGTGTTCGCGCCCATAATGCGCGAGGGGGCGTGCGCTGGGATATCTGGCGCGGGGTGACGCCTGCAATTGTAGCAGCGACTCTGTTCGGATCCTGGGTTGCGGCGGGCTTGTCGACCACCTTTCTGCGTGTTTTTTTTGCCTGCTTTCTGACAGTGGTAGGCATTCAGATGCTCCTTGCGGCCAAACCCCGTCCGAGTCGTGAATTGCCGGGGAAACTTGGTCTGGCTGGAGCAGGGGCCGGTATCGGCCTGATTTCCAGTTTTGTCGGCATCGGCGGAGGGACAATGTCTGTTCCCTGCATGACCTGGTGCAATGTCCCCATGCGGGTGGCGGTGGGAACTTCGGCTGCCATTGGCTTTCCCATCGCGCTGACCGGGGCTTTGGGCTACATCTGGAACGGCTGGGGAAGCCCGGACTTGCCCGAGTGGGCGCTCGGCTTTGTGTATTTGCCGGGGCTTGTCGGCATTGTGGCCGGGAGCGTGCTGACCGTGCCGCTTGGCGCGAGCCTGGCGCACAGGTTGCAAGTAAACAAGCTCAAGCGATTTTTTGGGCTTTTCGTGTGTGTTATGGCCGCCCGCATGTTTTGGACCGTGTTTTTTTGAGGTAGTTTCATGACAAAAGTCTTTACCCGTTCTCTGCCGCCGCCCACGGATCGAAGCATGCGTCTTGCCCAGTCGCCGGCATGGAACCTGTTGTTGCTGACGGTGGGGTCTGCCTTTTTTTCTCTGGGCGCGCAGGGTGTCGCTTCGCACCACGGTTTTCTGACGGGCGGCATATTTGGAACAGGGCTGCTTGCCTGGTATGCAACGGATATTTTCAGCCCGGCGATCTGGTACCTTTTGCTGAATATTCCGCTTTTCGCCGTGTCCTGGTTTCAGATAGGACGGCAGTTCTTTTTCTACAGCCTGTACGGCAGCCTTGCCACAACGGCGATCAGCGCCTGTATTTCGTTTCAGATCCCGATTCAGGACAACTTCTATGCAGCGGTGGCGGCTGGCGTCTTGTGCGGTACGGGCACAGGCTTGATGCTGCGCACTCTGGGGTCGGGCGGCGGCCTCGACCTGATCGGGGTTATTCTGAACAGGCGTTGGAATGTTGGGGTGGGGCGTTTTTCCTTCACCTACAATGCCGTCATGTTTCTGGCGGCAGTGGCGACCATGTCGCTTGATCTCATCATAGTTTCCTTTCTTCAGGTATTCATTGCCTCGGGCACGCTCGAATATGTGCTGCGATGGGGCAATGGCCGCAAGATGGTGTATGTGGTGTGCGAGAGAGGTGAGGAAATCTGCGAGGCGATCATTGCCGAAGGCTACGGCGGGGCTACCATCCTGAAAGGCAAGGGCGCCTACAGCGGGGACAACCGGGAGATCATTCTCACCGTCACCAACAATATCCTTTTGCGAAGGCTGGAAAACCTCGTTTTTGATCTGGACCCGCGCGCGCTTTTCATCGTGGAAAACACGTTCTATGTTTCCGGTTCCCGCTATCCGCGCAAGTCGGTGATTTAGGGGCATCCCCCATTGCTCAGACTGATGCAATGGGGGGATAACCTCAGGAAAGCAATTTTACATTTATGGAGGCCAAGTTATGGAATTGCGCTTGTCGGAACGTGTGCGTCGCCCCGATTTTCAGGGAGATTTTCTCAAGATGATCCTTCGGGTGGCGGCTGCCGGGAATCTTGTTTCCTTTGCCGGCGGCCTGCCCAATCCGGTTTCCTTTCCTGTCCAGGAGCTTGCCGAAGCCACGCGGAGCGTCCTGAGCAGGAACGGCGAGCGCGCTCTGCAGTACAATAATCCGCAGGGATACGAACCACTTCGCCAGCTTATCGCTGATCGTTACGCGAAAAAGGGGCTTGCCGTCACAACAGACGATATCCTGATTACCAACGGCTCACAGCAGGCTCTGGAGATGATCGCGGCGACGCTGATCGATGAAGGCGATGCTATTGTGGTGGAACGCCCCTGTTATCTGGCGGCCCTGCAGGCATTCCATCTTTTCAACCCTGTGGTGCGTACAGTGGAATTGACGCCGGAGGGAGCTTCTCCGGAAGAGCTGCAAACCATTCTGGAACGGGATCGCCCCAAGTTTTTCTATACCGTGCCCGATTTTCAGAATCCGACCGGACTGACCTACTCGGAAGGGGTGCGCCGGCGCATCGCTCAGGCCATACTCCGTTCGGATACGCTTCTCGTGGAAGACAATCCCTATGAGGAACTGCGGTTTAAGGGGGAGGCGTCTCTCTCGTTCCACAAGCTGCTTGGCGAGCAATGTGTGCTGACCGGATCGTTTTCCAAAATCGTGTCGCCCGGCATTCGTCTCGGCTGGATTGTCTGCACTTGCAAACCCTTGTGGGAGGAATTGCTCGGCTACAAGCAGCGGGTGGATCTGCACACCAGCGTGTTCGGCCAGATGGTGCTGGACGAGTACCTGCGAAACAACGATCTGGAGTCGCACATCGCCAAGATCCGGGATTTGTACCGGCATCAGGCGGAAGTCATGCTCGACGCCTTGCAACGGCACTTCCCTGAAGAGGCGAGTTGGACCCGGCCCGAAGGGGGCATGTTCATCTGGGCGACTCTGCCCGCCGGCCTTGCCGCTGTGCGTCTGGCTGAGGAAGCCGCCAAGGAAGGGGTGATGATTGCAGCCGGCGATCCTTTCTATGAAAGCGATCGCAACGTGCCCACGTTCCGTCTCAATTACACGAACAGTTCCGATGAGGTGATCGAAAAGGGCATTGCCGTACTTGGACGTATCATTCGTCGCATGATGGCGGAATCCGGCCGGGTGGGCGCATAGCAGTCCGCCCCGGGGCGGGATCGGTTTTTCTCGGGCGTTTCGGAATAATCAAGTCAATGTAATTGATCGGCACGCCGCAATAAGCAAAGAATGGATCCAATTCACACATGGAGGACGAATCGATGTTCAATTGGGCCATTCTTTTTCTTGTCATCGCGGTGATCGCCGCCGGTCTGGGATTCGGCGGACTGGCAGGAACGGCGGCAATGGCGGCCAAAATCGTTTTTGTTGTCGGATTGATCCTGTTTGTCATAGCGCTTGTCTTCAGGCGCCGGCGTGAATGATTCATGCACAAATAAAAAAGCGCCCGGACCGAAACGTATTTCGAGCCGGGCGCTTTTTTATTACTTTGCCAATAGGTTGGTCTTGAAGAAAGCGTCGATCTTGTCGAAGGGGATGACATCCATTTTGTCGTACAGATCAGTGTGATTGGCGTTGGGGATGATCACCAGTTCCTTGTTGTCGCCGGTGAGCTTTTTGAACGCATCTTCGCTGAAGTAGCGCGAATGAGCCTTTTCTCCGTGGATAAGGAGCACCGCGTTGCGGATTTCACCCGCATAAGCCAGGATGGGCATGGTCATGAAGGAAAGGGAGGAGGTAGCGTTCCACGCTCCATTGGAATTAATGGAACGGGGATGGAAGCCGCGCTTTGTCTTGTAGTAGTCAAAATAATCCTTGACGAACTGTGGCTCGTCTCCCCTGAGGGCGTCGGGCAACCCTGCCTGCGAGGGGGCAAACGTGCCGGATTGCGCATCCCTGGTGCGTTGTTCGTTCAATTGTTTGCGGACTTCATGCCGCGCGTCGGCATTCATGGCGTCAAAGTAGCCGTTGGCGTTGACGCGGCTCATGTCGTACATGGTGGAAGCGACAGTCGCCCTGATGCGGGTATCCATGGCCGCGGCATTCAGCCCCATGCCGCCGAAACCGCATATGCCGATGATGCCGATACGGTTGGGATCCACGTTATTCAGCGTGGCCAGAAAATCCACCGCCGCGCTGAAATCTTCCGTATTGATGTCGGGTGACGCCACATTGCGCGGTTCGCCGCCGCTTTCGCCCGTGTAGGAAGGATCAAAGGCCAGGGTCAAAAAGCCGCGCTCGGCCATTGTCTGGGCGTACCGGCCAGACGCCTGTTCCTTCACCGCGCCGAAGGGGCCGCTTACGGCGATCGCCGCCAGTTTGCCCGCGGCATTTTTTGGTATGTACAGATCGCCCGCGAGAGTAATGCCGTACCGGTTCCGGAAAGTTACTTTTTTGTGGTCAATGTTTTCGCTTTTGGCGAATGTTTTGTCCCATTTCTGTTCCAGTTTCATTTCCTTGCTCTCTTTCAGGATGTTGTTTTCAGAAGTGCTGTTGGGGGTGGCCAGCGCGTTTCCGGCAATGGCGGTCATGCCCAAAAGAATTCCTGCGACCAGTTTTTTGTTTTTGTACATCTGGTTATGCCTCCACAATGTTTTTTACATGATTTGGAGAGTCGGGACAGTGGACTCTCATGGTGGTTTGTTTACCGGGAAGAATGTATTATAGCAAATAGTTATTTTAAATATGATGATATGCTTGAAACAAATTTCAGATCATGGATTCCGCCAGATTGGAGATTTTTCCGAAGGCAGACAATGTGCATAGGATCGAGTCGCCCACAGGATCAGGACCGTTGCCGCCGCGAGGCAGGCCAGCGCTCCGGCGACGGAATAGCGGATGCCCATTTCGGAGATGAAAAGACCACAGAGTGCCGTGCCCATGGCCGTGCCGGAGTTTGCCGAGGTCAGGAAAAGCCCGTTGCCGAATTCGGGAGCTTCAGGAGTGGCGGCGGCAATCATGTATTGACTGTTGTTGCTGGAAAGACCGGTCAGGATGCCGAACAGCAACACGGCGGCCAGCATGGGAACAAGGCTGTCTCCCAGCACAGAGAGCAATGTCAGGACAATGGCAAGAGGAAGGGGCGTCAGCCGGATCGTCTTCCGCGCGTCAACTGCAAGAAGTTTCCCCGCCAGAAGATTGCCGACGAGGTTCGCCGCTCCGTAAATGAAGAGCACAATACTGATGATTGAAAACGGAAGCCCCGTAACACTCTTGAGATAGTCCGAAAGATAACTGAAAAAGCCGAACACCGCGCCATTGGTGAAGATGACGGCTCCCACGGCGTGCCAGAGGGCGGGCTTTTTCAGTACGCGCAACTGCTCTCCGTAGGAAAGTCTGCCGGTTATCGGCATGGACGGGATGCAAAAGAGTGTGGCCAGAAAGACGATGCCGTTTACTGCGGCAAAGAAAAACATCGCCATGGTGTATGAAACTTCGGCGGCGATGAAGCTGGCGGCCGGAACGCCAAGCACCATGCCTGCGGAAACGCCGATGAAAACCCTGGCTATCGCCTTTGGGGCCTCTTTCTTGCCCACGGACGTGGCAGCTATAGTAAAGGCCATGGACACATAGACCGGGTGAAATATCGCCGGGACAGCCCGCGCGATGAGCAGAACGGCAAAACTCTCCGTAAGCATTGAAACAATGCTGCTGATGATGAAAATGCCGAGCGCAAGCAACATCACAAGCTTGCGGTCAAACCTTGAGAACAGCATGGGCGTCACCGGGCCGCACAATGCAATGCCAAGGGCAAAGATGGTCACTGTCCATCCGGCTTGCGGCACAGTAACCTGAAAGGTCTCGGCAATCAGGGGCAACATGCCGATGACGCCCATTTCCGTATTCAGAATGCCGAAAACGCCAAGAGTCAGGATGGGGACAAGCCACCCGCTTCCGCTGCTTCCTGTTTTATCCATGTGAAACTCCTTTTTTCGGAAAAACGTCTCATGAATGCGTCGCTTCCTTGCCGATGTGGTCCGTTGGTACTGCCCGTATTATATTATAGCAAATACTTATATCATATATGATGATATAGTTATTAACGATATCAATTGAAGCTTGCCCGCCCTCACAGTTACCTGCCATGCAGCATGCACACGAAAAAGGCGGAGCCGCATTGAAAAACGCGACTCCGCCTGCAAAGCCGAAGGCAAAATCTAGTGTCTAATTGCAAAAGTTTCGCGCATTATTTCTAAGTTGGCATCCCTTGA
>CAJUHZ010000006.1:14813-117368 GCA_910585945.1 uncultured Bilophila sp. | reverse complement strand
CGTCTCGGACCGAATCTTTCCAAGTGTTTGCAACTCTGCTGAGCCAGTTTGACCGTAATCCCGGAGGACATTGAGGCTGATGAACCTGTTGAACGGGTGATATTTCCTCATTCTGACAGAACTGTGCATGCTGCCCCCTCTTCCGAACGCCTGTACCTGCACCGCGCATTCATAAACTGGATCGGCAGCAATGTGTTCAAACGAACGGAAATAAGTGAAGACCTCCTGCTGTAATACTATTCAGGAGGCACGCTCCATACTTGCGGATATAGCTCCTCATTGGGAGCAGCATTTTATGGAAAAGGGTATTGCCGTTGGCAAGCGGGAAGGCATGACTGAAGGCATAAGAAATGTTCTTCATGACTTGCTGCAAAACAGATTCAGCACTTTGCCGCAGGATATGTACATATCCATTGCGAACATGACTGATGCGAACGCGCTACGAATGCTGACGCGGGAAGTGTACAGGTGGATTCGCTTGAGGCGTTTCAGACCCTTCTGAAGCAGGCGGGCGTTTCCAAAAAGTGATTGTAGTGCCTTGGTTGCGACTTGATCTGACAGCAGGCTCTTGAAAAGGAAAGGGAACTCCGTTTTGATGGAAGTGCACACAACCCACCAACCGGCTGCCAAGGCCTTGCCGGCAGAAATTTTTGTCTGAAACCGTGGATGCATCCTCCCGCACAAAAACGGAAAAAAGCGCCTGCACAAACATCGGCTCCGGCGAGAACATCTTTCATTGTGCCGGACTGTAACATTTTCCCATTTGTTCGCAACGGATCCAGGCTACAGGGCTACACCCACCCGAAATGCGCACATGCCTTGAAAATGCCGTCTTCATCGCACGCCGTAGTCACATAATCAGCCTTGCGTTTGAGCGCATCGCCCGCGTTGCCCATGGCGACGGAAAACCATTCGGGCAGAAACATGCCAACATCGTTGCCGCCGTCGCCAAAAACAACGACATCATGAATATCGGCCTGCAAGAGCCTCATCAATTTTTTGATGCCGTTGCCCTTGTCCACGGGTTCGATGAAGACGCATTCCTCACTGTAACGGACGACAGGCAGGCCGTGGAAGTCAATCTCCCCTTCCCTGCCCGGCGCGCAGGGAACATAGATTTTGTAAAAAGCCCGTTGACCAGCATAAGAGAAAGCTCTGTCGACGATCAAGGGGAAATAGACATCCTTCACTGCCCCGGCAAAGCGTTCGTCTCGCGTGAGGCAGAGGACCTTGTTCTCCGTGGTGACTGCCCAGGGAATATGCCTGTCGTCAAGCCAGCGGAGAAAAGCACGGCACGCGACAGGGGGAAGGCTCCGCATTTCCCGGATCACGCCGTCCAGAGTCACGCTGTTGCCGCCGTCGGCCACAAGGGAGCACACGCCAAGGGGAGCCACAAAGTCAAAAGCGTCCTTTTGGAGTCTGCCCGTGGCCACGGAAACGAAATGCCCGTTGTCGCGCAGGCGTTGCAGGCAGAACCGCGTGCTTTCCGGCACAAAGCGCTCGCGCCCGACAGAAAGCGTGCCGTCCAGATCAAAAAAGAAATATTTTTTTTCTTTCATGGTATGCGCCATTGCATGAGGAAGCGAACGCCGGCGTCCGGCGGGCATCTGGCGGGGTCCACCTTTACCCAAAGGCTCCGGGCCGACTGACATCCGCGCCGCCCCGGAGCCGATCGCGGGGGGACGGACTTCCGCCCGCCCGCCCCAAAGGTTCACCGGACTATTTCGCCCGCCACGCGCCGTGCTTGTTGCAGTACGCACGGGCAAAGGCCACCTTGTCGGCGGCAACGGGGAATTCCGCCACAGGCGTCTCGCCGGCCTTGAAGTACTTGCGGAAGACGATATCGTCGGCGGTCCGCACTTCAACCCATTCGATCAGATGATCGCTTTCCATGCCGTGCAGTTTGGAGCCGACGCTGACCTTGCAGCCGCCTTCAGCCGCTTCGACAACGGGTACATGGGTTTCCTTCACGCCGACAGGTTCACGATCGTCGATCAGTTCCATGATCTTGCCGCAGCAGATCATGGCGCTCACGCCGTCGTGGACAATTTCGGTCACCGTGCCGCAAATGGGACACCGATACAACTGATAACGGAATGTCATGGGATAACCTCCTCGCGATCGAGTCGCGCTTGTTAGTGAGAATTATTTCTATATATAATTTGCAACGGCTGTCCAGTTAAAAAATCATTCTCCCGGGATGGTTCGGTTTGAAAATGGGAGGTTGCCATGGCGAAGCTGTCGTAAACATGCCGTCTCTGTTGGCCATGCAACGCCGTCAGACGTACAAACGGCTTGTACAGGCGGATTCATGAGCTTGTCCCTGGTGCAGGGCCCCAGCCATTGGGGGTGCAGGGGAATCATTCCCTGCCGAGACAATTTTGGGGCGGGCAGTCCCCACCTGTCAAACGGATCCGCTGCTCTCTCCCGAACCGGACGAAGCGGGGGAGCCGGAAACGGCGGCGCTTTTGCCGGCGGCGCGGCAAAGCTGGAGCTTGCGGAACACCGTGCTCCGATCGATCTGAAAGAGTTCCGCCACCCGACGCACCGAACCATGCACCTCAATCGCCCTCAGCAGAAAATCGCACTCCACCTCTGCCATGATTTCCCGAAACGGCCGCCGGGCCGAAACGATTTCTTCCGGAGCGACCCCCATCTCACTCATGCTCCCGGCGACTTGCGCGGGCAAATCGCGGGGGGAAATCAGCGGCCCCTTGAGCGTGATGACCAGACTGTGCACCAGATTTTGCAACTCGCGCACATTGCCCGGCCAGGCGTAGCGCGTGAGCGCCTCCAGAGTGATATCCATGAAGGCCATGCTCTTCCGATACTTGGCCGTGTACTGGCGAAGGAAGTACTGAAGCAGGGGCCGGACGTCCTCGGGGCGTTCGCGCAGGGGCGGAATATGCACGGTGGCCACATTGAGGCGGTAGTACAGATCGCGGCGGAAGGTGCCGGCCTCCACATCCTCGGCCAGGTTGCGATTGGTGGCGGCGATGACGCGCACATCCACCTTGCGCGGCGTAGTCGCGCCCACGCGCATGATCTCGCCATCCTGAAGGACACGGAGCAGGCGGGTCTGCATGGAAAGCGGGAGTTCCCCCACTTCATCCAGAAACACCGTGCCGCCGTCAGCGATTTCAAAATAGCCGGCCTTGCCCTTGCCGGAAGCCCCGGTGAACGCGCCGGGCATGTATCCGAACATTTCCGATTCGGTCAGCGCCTCGGAGATGCCGCCGCAATCCACTTTCAGCAGAATGTTTTCCCGCCGGGGGCTGACGTCGTGGGCCAGACGGGCGAAAACGTCCTTGCCCACACCGGTTTCGCCCAGCAGCAGAATGGTGGCGTCCGTGGCGGCGAAGCGCCGCAGGAGCGAAACGACTTCTTCAATGGCGGGGCTGGCGTAGACAGGTTCAAGCACTCTGGCCTGTTTCTGGGCCATGTAGGCGAGCTGATCGTGGATTTGATCGATGAGCCGGCGCTGTTCCGCAACCTGGTCGTTCAACTGGGCAAGGAGGGTGATATCCCGCGCAAAGGTGACGACAAGGCGCAACCTGCCCGCTTCGTCAAAGACCGGAAAGCCGGAAAGCACCAGCTTCTTGCCGTTGCCGAGGTGCTGGGCGTGGGTGGCCGGCTTGCCGGTGCGCACGATTTCCGGGTTCAGGACAAGGTCAAAAACGCCCTCTTCCTGAAGTTCGCGCACGTTCTTGCCGCGCACGCGTTCCTTGCTCAGCCCGGTGAGCTGCTCATACATCCGGTTGATGCACAGCGTGGTGCCAACCGTATCGGTGATGAACACCCCGTCGGACAGGGCATCAAGAATATTTTCGAAATATCGGCCAAGCTGGTCCATACCGTCACATCGCCCGCGCCGCCCCATGTGCAGAAACCGCCCCGAGACGGCGCGAAGCGCGGGACGGCGATCAATGCGGTATCTGCACCCTGTCGCCCAAAATCTCAATGGCCGCCTGTTGCAGACCGGGCATAACATCCTTGTCCAGAACGATATCGCCCATCGGCGGAACACGGTCAAGGAAAAGATACTTCTGCGTGCCCAGGCGGTGGTACGGAAGCATTTCGTACTTCACGTTCGGGAAGGGTTTGACAAATTCGGCAATGGCCCGGACCGCGGCTTCGTTGTCGTTCACGCCCGGGATGATCGGCGTGCGGGCCAGAATGGGCAGATCGGGGAAGCCGCTGGCCAGCCGGCGGAAGTTATCCAGAATGCGCTCGTTGGTCTGCCCGGTGTTGGCCTTGTGCACCTCGGGGTCCATGTGCTTGATGTCAAACAGCACGTTGTTGAGCGAAGCGGCGGCCTCTTCCATGGTTTCCCACGGAACCATGCCGCAGGTTTCAATGGCTGTCTTCAGCCGGTGGCGCTTGGCTTCGCGCAGGAGCGCGGTGGCGAACTCTCCCTGAAGCAGAGGTTCTCCGCCCGAAAGGGTCATGCCGCCGCTGGAGCGGGCGTAGAACGCGGCATCCTGTTCCACGATGCGGATCACTTCTTCCACAGTGCGCTCGCCGCCGTAGATCAGCAGCCCTTGCGCAGGGCAGGCCTCGGCGCAGGGCATGGAACAGCCCGCGCATTTCGTGCGGTCAATGGCCAGAGTGTCGTCGTCCTTGCGGCTCAGGGCGCCGTTGGGGCAGGCGTCAAGACAGCGCCGGCACTTGGCGAGGCTCAGACAGCGGTTGACGTTATACGCCAGATCGGGCGTGCGTTTCTGGGATTCCGGGTTGCTGCACCAGCGACAGGACAGGCTGCATCCCTTGAGGAACACGATGGTCCGGATGCCCGGCCCGTCATGCACCGAGTATTTCTGGATGTTGAAAACCATGCCCTTGCGTTTTTTATCTTCAAGCGAACCCATAGCGCCATCCTGCTGTCGGTGGTTGAAGCGGTTCATCGGCATCATCCCGGCAACAAACCGGGGGCCGCATTCGTCAAAAAGCCGGCCCGGCTTCCTTGCGGATTCCGGACCGGCGCGGGAATACGTTCCGGTCGGCGCGCTTCAGCGCGCCGTCACGGCGTTACATGTTTTCGTGTTCGGTACGAGCGATAAGGTCATTCTGCAGGTCCGGCGAAAGGTCGACAAAGTACGCGCTGTAGCCCGCGATGCGGACGATGAGGTTGCGGTACTTCTGCGGTTCCTTCTGGGCCGCGACAAGGGTGTCGCGGTTGATGACGTTGAACTGCACATGCCACAGCTTGAGGTCGCAGCAGGTACGGATGAACGACACCAGCTTTTCGGTGCCCTGTTCGCCTTCCACGCACTTGGGCGTGAACTTGATGTTGATGAGGCGGGCGGCGCGGTCGCGCATACCCATGTTCTTGGTGTTGTAGTTGGAGAGCAGGACGGCGGTGGGGCCGTTCACGTCCGCGCCGTGCGAGGCGGAAGAACCGTCGGACAGCGGGAACCACTCGGTGCGGCCGTTGGGCGTGGCGGAAACCACCTTGCCGAAGGGCACATGCGAGGTGAAGGGCACATAGCGCACGTCGTTGTGGATGCCGAGATCCGACATGCTGTAGTCATGCGCGTACTGCACGGACAAACGGTCGATTTCACGGCCGATGGAGTCGGCGTAGGGATCGTTGTTGCCGTAGCAGGGCGCGGTCTTCAACAGGGCCTTGATGTCGTCGTAGCCTTCGAAGTTGGCGTCGATGGCGGTGATGACCTGGTCCATGGTCAGCTTCTTCTCTTCAAACACGAGCTTCTTGATGGCGCAGAGGGAGTCAACCACCGTGCCGAGGCCCATGTATTCAAAGTAGCCGAGGTCCACGCCTTCGGGGATGTTGGGCTGATGCAGGTCTATGCAGTACTTCATGCACAGGTCGTGCATGGCCGAACCCATCGGCTGAGCGAAGTGCTGGGCGCGGATCTTGATGATCAGGTACTGCTGGATGAAAGCAGCGCGCAGGAAGAGCATGTGCTGCTGCTTGTACGCGTCGAAGAATTCTTCCCAGGTGTTGAAGTTGCGCGGGTCGCCGGTTTCGATGCCGAGGACCTGATCGCCGTACTTCTTCATGCGGCCGTTGCGCAGCACCATTTCCACCGCCGCGGCGAAGTTGATGTACGCGCCGCCGGAGGTGTAGGTGTCACGGTTGGGCATACGGGCTTCGGCGCAGCCGGAAACCGCGTAGTCCAGAGCTTCTTCAAAGGTCGCGCCCTTGGAGACGTACAGCGGCACCACTTCTTCGTCGTTGATCAGTTTGGGGAAGCCGGAGCCTTCCTTGATCGTTTCGGCCACGTCCCAGAGGTAGGATTCGGGCGCGCGGGAATGGATGCGGGCGGCGAGGTCGGGGTAGTGCAGCGGGAACTCGCGCTTGGACTTCAGGATGAGGTGCGTCAGTTCGTTGGTGGCGTCACGCCCGTCCGGAGTCTGGCCGCCGACAGTCACGGCTTCCCAGTGCGCGTAGCCTTCGTTGAAGGCGCCGCCGGTGGGGGAGATGTACATGTCGATGAATTCGGCCATGCCCACCCACATGCATTCCAGATACTCGGTGGCCTGCTCGTCGGTCAGCGTGCCGGCTTCGATGTCCTGCTTGTAGTAGGGGTAGAAGTACTGGTCCATGCGGCCGTTGGAGATGGTCGTGCCGGTCTTCTGTTCCAGGCGCGAGAACATCTGGGTGAACCACTGGCTCTGGCAGGCTTCGTAGAAGTTGCGGGCCGGTTCGCCGGGCACATGTTCGGCGTTTTCAGCCATGCGGAGCAGTTCGGCCTTGCGCTTGGGATCCTTCGTTTCAGCGGCGACCTTGCGGGCGGCTTCGGCATGACGCTTGGCCCACAGCACAATGGCTTCGCTGACGATGACGACGGCTTCAAGGAAGGGCTTCTTTTCGCACATGTCCTTGGGGCTCATCGGATCAAGGGCGGCCAGCTTTTCTTCGGCTTCCTTCTTGATGCCGTTGAAGCCGCGCTTCAGGATCTTGCCGTAGTCGTGCACCCACTGGATGGAGGAACGGAACGAGGAGGTTTCGTTCACGATGAAGCGGGAGATAAGGCCCTGCGGGTCGTCGTAGGTCAGCTTGTGGACGTCCGGCGGAAGAGCGGCGTTCAGCGCTTCGTGGTAGGTCTTGCCTTTCCAGTACGGAGCGATTTCTTCGATCACGCGGGTGGCGTCTTCGGGGGTGATCGTCGCGGGCGAGGTGGGCCGGGTGGGCAGATCGCGCACCGCGATATCAAGGAAGTCGCCGTCCAGTTCGGGGTACAGGATGCCGTAACGGCCGTCGCAGCCGGCGCGGCCGAGCAGGAGCTGATCTTCCTGCACGTAGACCGTGATGTTTTTCGCAATGTGCATCAGCGCCTTGGCCCAGCGGAGAACAAGGGCTTCGCCTTCGGTCTCCTTCATCGACTGGGTGAAGTACAGGGCGCGTTCGATATCAATGCGCGGCTTCTGGCCGTCGAAACGTTCCAGCAGCTTGAACACGCGGGGGTGTTTGGATTTGAACTGGTTTTCCTTGCCTTCAATCCGATCCTGAACGCGCCGCTCCTGGGGAGACAGGCATTCGCAAGTCTGCATCAGCATAAGTATCGCTCCTGTGTTTTTCCCCGGCATGCCGGAGATGATATCGCCGAACCTGTCTTCTCCTGTGCAGGCTTTGTGCCAATCGTTCCAAACCCGCCCGGCGGCGCGTATCTCCCCCTTTTCTCCGCAGGTTGCGGGCGGGCGCGGCGCTGGCTGCGGAGTATGGTCGCAATAACGCGACATTTTTGGCGCGCGCCTCAAAAATCGGCGTCACGGAGAGTCGCATTTCTACAACACATTTTCTGCTTTTGGCTCGCATATCGTCTGAAACAGGGTCCGGAGGCGTGCTATTCTCATAAAAAAAGGCAGGTTTTCTTTTTCACAAAACAAACGGAACATCCGCTGTTCTTATTTTTATAGTCGCATTTTTGCAACATCATCGGTTTTCTGGATGGTCCGAGGCGTCCCCCATCCGTCCCTCAGATGTGCAATGGAACAGGGCTTCACGCCGCGAGAGCGGCCCCCTGAATGCAATAACGCCGGACGCCTTGCCGGCGCCCGGCGTGGAATCAGCGCCGGAACAAGCCGTGCGAGGAAGCCCGCACGGCGCTGTTCGGAACCTAGACGATCCGGAAGTTGTCCACCACGCAGCAGCGGCGCAGGCGCACAAAGGTGCGCGCGGAGGTCACGCCTTCGCCGGTGGGAGTCGAGATGGTCATGGTGGTCCAGCCTTCGCCGCCCGCGCCAAGCGCAGCCAGGTGCGGGCCGTTCTTGACGAACAGGCTGGTGTTCGCCAGCCGGGCCATCTTGTCCATGTTGTCGATGTTGCGGGAGTGGATGCCCGCGGTGTGGCACAGGCCGCGTTCCAGGATCAGCGCCCAGTCAATGGCTTCGTCCACATTGGCGGCGCGCAGGATCGGGATCACCGGCATGAGCTGTTCGGTACGGGCGAAGACATGGTTGATGTCGCGGCCCACGTCCACAATGAGCAGCCGGCAGGATTCGGGCACGCTGATGCCCGCCGCCTGGGCGATGACGGCCGCGTCGCGTCCGGTCCATTTGGGATTCGTCGCCGGGGCCTTGCCTTCCGTGGGCGGGTAGTTGCGCAGAACGATGCGCGCGATTGCCTCGGCCTGATCCAGCGTGATTTCAAACGCGCCGATGGCCTTCATTTCAGCCTTGAGCTTGTCCGCGATGGAATCCACCGCGATGATTTCTTTCTCGTCGGCGCAAATAATGTTGTTGTCAAACGAAGCCCCGTCGTAAATACTGCGAGCCGCGCGGACGATATCGGCGGTTTCGTCCACCACCACAGGGGGGTTGCCCGCCCCTGCCGCGATAAGACGCATGGTCGCCGTCTTGCGGGCCTGAGCCACCACGGCTTCGCCGCCGGTGACGACAAGCAGCTTCACCTTGGGATGGGCGAAAAGCTGCTGCGCCACTTCAATGGTGGGTTCCTTCACCGCCACAAGCAGGTTGGCGATGCCGACAGCTTCGATGATCGCCTTGTTCAGAACCTGGATGGCGGTCTGCGAGGCGCGTTTGGCATTGGGATGCGGAGCGAAGATCACGGCGTTGCCCGCCGCGATCATGCTGATCGCATTGTTGATGACCGTAGCGGTGGGGTTGGTGGAAGGCGTAACGGAGGCAATAAGGCCCCAGGGCGCGTTTTCCACCAGCGTCAGGCCAAGGTCGCCCGAAATGGCCATGGGCGCCAGACATTCCGGACCCGGCGTGCGCTCGGACACGAGCAGGTTTTTGGCGATCTTATCCTCAACCCGGCCCATGCCGGTTTCCTGGCGTGCCAGTTCAGCGAAAGCCTTGGCGTTTTCCACCCCGGCCTTGCGAATGGCGGCAATGATTTTTTCGCGGATGCAGATGGTGCTGATCTTTTTCTGAGCGACTTCGGCCGCGGCGATCGCGTCCTCAAGCCGATCAAAAAGTCCCAGATCGCCGTTGTCCTGACACGAGGCGCTCACATACGTGGCGCCCGCGTCGCTCGGACGATCCGTTTGCAGTTGCCGCAGCACTTCCACGACAATGCGTTCCACATCCTGCTGGCGCATTTCCATATCGCAATCTCCGTCGTTCACCCGTTTTTACGGTAAAGAGCTTTTCCGCCGGCGGTCACATGGTCGACAATGCCCACGATGACCAGGTCGACCGGTGATCCCGCATCGACGGCGAAACGGGCCGATCCGCCTCGTGTCACGATGACCCATTCTCCCTCGCCGGCGCCGATGGGATCCAGAGCCACGGCGCAACGGCTGCTCCCCTCTCCTTCCGGCTTGACGAACTCCACAAGCAGAAGCGAATTCGACGGGAGTCCCGGGGTACGGACAGTCGACACGACCTGTCCCATGACTTTTGCAAGTTCCATGCAGTCCTCCGGCCCTCAAAGAAGGCTGTGGACGTCGGCCCCGCTCAGGAGCGAGGCCGGCGCCGGCTTAGTTTTCAGCCCGACGAGCGAGAGGAAACACCTTTTCAAGATCCTGGTGAGGACGAGGAATGACGTGAACAGCCACAAGCTCGCCGCCCACGCGCTGCACCGCGGCCGCGCCGGCATCCGTCGCCGCCTTGCAGGCCGCCACGTCGCCGCGCACGAGCGCGGTCACGTAGCCGCCGCCGATCTGTTCGTAGGAGACAAGCTGCACGCGCGCGGCCTTGACCATCGCGTCAGCGGCTTCAATGAGACCCACAAGTCCTTTGGTTTCGATCATGCCGAGAGCATCCATTTGTCCACTCCTTTAGGGATTGATGTTTTCGTTGCCTTATCGGGTTCCGCCGCGGCTCATGGTCATGCCGACGGCGGCTACCTGGTAAATATCCTCGCTGCTGCACCCGCGCGACAAATCATACCAGCCTTTGGCAAAGCCCTGCAACATGGGGCCGAGGGCCGCGTAGCCGCCAAAATACTGGGTGAGCTTGTAGGCGATGTTGCCCGCCTCCAGCGAAGGAAACACAAAGACGTTGGCCCGGCCGTCCACAGGACTGCCCGGAGCCTTGCGCGAGGCCACTTCGGGCACGGCCGCCGCGTCGTACTGCAACTCCCCGTCCGCAATCAGATCGGGAACGGTGCGGTGCAGGATGTCCACAGCCTCGCGCACCTTGTCGATGCGCGGGTGGTTGGCGCTGCCCTTGGTGGAAAAGGAGAGCAGAGCCACCCGTGGGGTATCGCTGACCACGGTGCGGAACGCCTTCGCCGCGCTCACGGCGATTTCCGCAAGCTGTTCCGCCGTGGGGTCGGGAATGACCCCGCAGTCGGAAAAGACGTACGTGGTTTCGCCCTTGATCATGTAAAAGACGCTGGAGACGCTCTTGATCCCCGGCGCGGTGCCGAGAACCCGCAGCCCCTGCCGGATCACGTCCGCCGTGGTGGACAGGTTGCCCGCCACGCCGATCTCCGCTTCGCCGCGCCGCACCATGAGCGCGCCCGCCACCAGCGGATTTCCGGCCGCCTTGAAGGCTTCTTCCTCGCTCGGAGCCTTGCCCTTGGCTTTCTGAACCGCCAGGTAGTCCGCCGCGTTGCGGTCGCGCAAGGCCGAAACGAGAGGGTTGACCACACGCAAGGCCACGCCCGTTTCGCCGCTTTCAATCAGAATGTCGCGGATTTTGTCGGGCTGACCCACCAGCACGGGATCGATCAGATCCTCGCGCAACAGTCTGGCCGCGGCACGGACGACACGCACGTCTTCCGCATCGGAAAAGACGACGACGCCCTTGCGTTCACGGCATTTGCCGATGCAGTACTCAAGGCTTCCCACAGCTGCCTACCTGGGAGATTTCGCGGCCGGATTCGGCCACAACAGTAAGAAGCATGAGCACATATACGGCGCTGCTCACGGCGTTGAGCGACTCCAGAAGATCCTGCCGCCCGATATTCACCTGCACCGCCGCAACTTCCACTTCCCGAATGCGCGCCCGCAGCCAGTTGAGCAGAGCCACGCACGGTCCGAGCGAGGGATCCGGCATGATATGGCCCTGGTTCAGGTAGGTTTGCGGATCACGCGCCACTTCGCGCAGCACGGCGGCGTTCATGCCGCACATGGTCTGTTCCGGCACGGGAGATCCGGAGACTTCCGCCTGAAGGATCTGCCACAGCCAGGCGTTGATGTCCGCAAGACCGTTCTTGATCGCGTCGGGAATGCGGCTCGCCGCCGCGAGGCTGGTTTGCGTCAGCACCGTTTCGGCAATGAGCGTGTCAAGCCGCCCGCGCAGGAAGATGCGAGGATGGGACTTGGACACCACCGTTTGCGCGTCAAGGTAGGTATGCTCGACATTCCGCCCCGCGTCGGCCGGCGGGGTGGCGGCTTCCCGAGCCGGCTCCTGCGGAGCCGCAGCCGGAGCTTCGGGCGCGGGCGTTTCCTTTGCCGCGCACCCGCACGCTCCCGGGCCGTCTTCGACCACTTTGCAGTTATGGCCGCGCAGGAATTCGCCCGCGGCCGGCGTCAAGCGTTCCGTCGGCCCCAGATGGAGCTTTCCATCCGAGCCGCAACGCTCTCTCACCTGTTCTTCGGTAAGAAATATCATGCTTTATTCCCCTGATGCCCGCCCCGTATCCGGCAGGCAGGCGACGGTAACGCATTTCACATGGCCCGAGGCGCTCAGTTCCACCTCGGAACCCGCCGGAAGGGTGAACACGTCCCCGGCAGCGGCGCTGAACGCCGTTCCCTCAATGGACAGCGTTACGGCCCCTTCCAGAATCACCAGCGCCTCGGGACGGCGGAACGTCCAGGGCACCGTCATGTTCTCCCACTCAAGATAGCCCACAGCCGCGGCGTCGCCCAAGGCCGGCGAAAGCACTTCCATGACGCCCACGCTGTCCTTGCCGGCGTTGCGGCCCCAGTTCTGGGCGCGGGCGTCCACATGGGTCACGCCGCTCGCCTGACGCACGCCGGGACGGATCTGCCGGGGCTGACCGCCCTGCCCCGCGCCGCCGAGCACGCGGTGAATGGCTTCGGCTATGCACGAATCATCGACGACAACGCCGGCGGGCAGCATTGCCCGCACCTGGCCGCGCACCTGCGCGATGAGGGCTTCTTCCGCAAGGTTCTGCAACAGCGCCGACGAAGGAGCAGCGGACGCCGCGCCTGCCGGTCCTCCCGTCATTCCACCCGTCGGTGCGCCCGTCATTGCGGAAGACGCCGCCTCCCGCCCGGCAACAGGCGACGCCACAGGCGCGGGAGCGCCCATGCCTGCCTGAAGACTGCCGAGCAGGGCGCGGAGGGCTTCCACATCCGCTTGCCCCCAGACGGCGGGAGCAGCGGACTGGCCGGGCATCCGATCGGAGATCTGATCAGGTGACCGGGTGGCCGTCGGGATGGACGCCGGAGCGCCCGAACCAGCCGGAGCCTCCGGGCCGGCCCCCATTCCCGCCGCCGGGGCGACACCCCCGGTCGCGGACGGAGCAGGAGGCAGGAAGACGCCGGGCACATGCCCGGGGAGCGCGTGCGCCCCGTCCGGAGCCTGCTGGCCCGAAGCCGATCCATCGACGAGTCGGATGCCGCAACGGCGGGCGTCGTCCCGAGCCTGCTGCGTGACGATATCGCCCCTGGAAACGGCGATGAGCGTTTGCCCCGCCGCCCGGGCGATTCGCACGGTTTCAGCTGTAATGACTTGCCTTTGCATGAATCATGCCTCCGACTTCACGGGATGTTTCCGCAACGCTAGCCATCCGTCCGGGACGGGTTTTTCTTCGCCTTGCCGGCCTTGCTCGGGTCCATCCCGCCGTCAACCGGCAGGCCGAGCCGAGCGGCCTTGCGGCGCGCCTTTTTCGCGTCCTTGCGCGCCTTCATGGTGTTGAGCAGCCCCTGCAGGACTTCGGAATCGTCCGCCGGGCTGGGGATGATGTTGTAGCCGTTGAGGCCGTTCAGGCTCTGCGCCAGGGTGGCCCCGGCCTCCACGGCAGCCTGACAGGCCGCCACGTCGCCGCGGCAGATGACGCATACCCTCAGGCCATCGACCTTGTGCGCCCTGATGATTTCCACTTCCGCCGCCTTGGCCATGACGTCCGCCGCCTGTATGGCGATGACGAGGCCGGCGGTTTCCACAAAACCGAGAGCGCGATTGTAGTCGTCCGACATGCAGCTTCTCCTTTACGCCATCTGTTCGAACACGCTTTGCACCGGGCTCGGGATGACGATGTTGCCCACAAGCAGGCCGTTGTCGGCCGCGGTGGCGGAGCCGGCTTCAACAGCGGCCTCCACGGCGGCCACGTCGCCGGTCAGCAGGGCATAGCCCTTGCCGCCGAGGCCCAGCGCCATGCGCACGTCCAGCAGCCGCACGTCGGCGGCCTTGACCGCGGCGTCGGCCGCCACAACGATGGACACGGCGGAAAAGGTTTCAATGACGCCGAGCGCTCCCCGCTCGCCAATGCCCGCGCTCCCGGAAAGGGCGCGGATGACGTCGCGGTGGATATTGGGGATGATGAACCAGTCCACCAGGGCGTCGGTATGCGTATCGCGGCCGGCATTGACTGACGAGGTCACCGCGGCCACATCGCCGCTGATCGCCGCCACAAACTTGCCGGGGCAGATTGTCTTGAAGAAAATGGGATCGACCTGGGCGGTTTTCACCATCTGGTCAGCCGCGTCGATCCCCGCGGCAATGCTGTTGAACTCGACCATGCCTACGGCTGTAAACGATTCTGACACGTGTCACTCCTTCTGCCTTCCCCGCGGAAGGCCTTATGCCTTGTCCGCGGATCAGCGGCCGATGATCACCGCGTCGCCCACGCTGCGCACGCTTCCGGCGATGCTGGCATGGATGCGCGCTCCCAGCGCCTTATCCGGAATTTCCCCGATGACGTCGCCAGCGGCGACATGATCGCCCGCCTTGACCACAGCCTGGGCCGGCGCGCCGATGTGCTGGCGCAGGGGGATGCGAACTTCGGCCGGATCGATTTCGCCCAGATCGTTCATGGGCAGATCCATGTACCGGGCCACCCCGATGCGCGCCACCAGCCGGGGCACGGCGACGCGGCGGCTTTCACGCCAGCGGGTGTAGTCCTCGTTGACTTCCCGACTGCCGTCATAGCTCACGGATGCCGCGCGAAGTTCCGCCTTGACCGCCTGGTTGATGCGGCGGGGCGAAAGCCCCATCGGGCAGGCCACATGCTCGCACACGCCGCAATCGCAGCACAGCAGGGCCAGCTTGCCGTTTTCGGATTCGGTCTCCATCCCCGCGCCGAAAGCGCGCATGACGCGATGCGTCTCAAAGGGATGGCCGAGCAGATGACGCGGGCAGAGATCGGAACAGGACCGGCACTGGATGCAGGCGGCCGCGGCCCGGCGGCGCATGTGCTCGACCGGAAGCGTCGCATTGCGGTGCAGGTAATGCCCGCGCGGCAGGACGATAAGCCCGCCGGACGTTTTGGTCACCACTTCGGCCGCCAGCTTTTCCAGGCTGTCCACAAGCCGGCCCATCATCGGGCCGCCGAGGATGAAGACCGGATCTTTCACTCGTGCGCCGCCGGCGGCTTCAAGGCAGGCCGTCATCGGCGCGCCCACCGGCGCGCCCACCAGGCCGGGCTTTTGGACTTCGCCGGTGACGGTGAGCGTCTTTCTGGTCAGCGGAGCGCCGTCCAGCGCGCGCGCCACGGAAACGAGGGTGCCCACATTGGCCACCACCGCGCCCACCTGAAGCGGCAGGCCAAGCGGCGGAACGGAGCGCCCGGTCACTTCCCGCACCAGCGTCTGTTCGTCGCCGGCGGGGTAAAAGTTGTCGAGCAGCGCCAGCTCGATGGAACTGCCCGCGGCCCGAATGGCCTCGGCAAGGATGTTCGTCGCTTCCTTGTATTTGCGCTTGAGGCCGATGACGGCCCGCCGCGCGCCCACGGCCTGCTTCAGTTCGTCAAGCGCGCGCACGATGTCGCGCGCGTGGTGAAGCATGTGGTGCTGGTCCGTATGCAGAAGCGGCTCGCACTCGCAGCCGTTGGCAATAACCGTATCCGCTTCGGCGGCGTATTTGACGTGAGCGGGAAACCCCGCTCCGCCCTCGCCGACGATGCCGGCGGCTCGCACCGCCGCAATGAAGGCCTGTTTATCCATGCTTTCCTCGCATTGACCCCGCGAATTCTCCACCGTATCCGGAGCCGGGCGTCACCGCCCGGCACGACGCCCTAGCGATTTCCCGCGGGAACGAAAGGCTGGAACGGCAGGGGGAATTTCATGTTCATAAGCCCGTTGGGGGCCGTCGCCGCCGGACGGCGCGCGGCGGACTGGTCAAGGCCGAGAATGCGCGCGGCGTTCTTGTACATGATCTTTTCGCGCGTCTCTTCACTGATGCTCAGCGAGTTGTAGATGCGAATGGCTTCGGCCTGCTCGATAAAGGGATGCGCGCTGGCGAAGATGACCTTGTCGCCGATCATCTTGTTGATGGCGTCCACATAGACTTCGGCCATGGGCGCAAGCTCGTACTCGGAAAGATCCATGTACACGTTGGCGTTGCGCATGCATGCGAAAATGGCTTCATTGACGAAGGGATAGCCGCCGTGGCTCATGATCAGCACGAGTTCGGGGAAGTCCCTCGCCACGACGTCGATCTGACGCGGGTCGATGTAGTCCATGATGGCGCGGGGAACCTGAGGCGGCGGAGCCGTGGTCACGAAAACCGGCACGCCGAGTTCGACGCACTTGGCGTAAATGGGATAGTAGCGGGCGTCGCTCGGCGGGCAGTGGGCCAGGTACGGGTCCGTAGCGATGCCGCGCATCCCGAGATCCTTGATCACATGCTCGACTTCGCGCACGGCGGCCATGCCCTTGTGCGGATCAATGCCCCAGAAGCCCACAAACTTGTTCGGGTACGCCTTGCAGAACTCAAGCACGCTGTTGTTGTTGGCCGGGAAACCGTAGGTGGTTTCACAGTCGCGCCCCGAAACCACGCACAGCTCCACCCCGCGCCTGTCCAGATCCGCCACCACTTCGGGCAGGGTCTGGGCCACGCGCTTGTCAAAGCCGATGGCTTCGCAGGTGGCCTTGAACATGGAACTGTTTTTGATGCCGTCGAGAATCGCCTTGGTGTTGGGACGGAATCGGAAGTCGATTATTTTCATCAGCCACTCCTCGCAAACAGGGTCACGTTTCCTGGGGGCGTCGGCAACGCCCTCACGCCATCCTTACGTTCAACGCGCCACCCGCGGTGGGGGCACGTTGCTTTCATCACAAGCCGACACTTCCGGAAAAAACTTCATGCAAATTTCATTCCGTTTTTTCACTTTCCCGCCTGTCCCGCCGAATCGGCTTCGAGCCATTGCCGACTCATGCGGCTTGCTCCCCCCGGGCGACGCACGAACCGGGCGGGTGAGACAGAGCAGGCGACGGAGGCCGGGCGAGAAACGCCGCATCCGCCAGAAGGCTCCACAAGGATTATATGGTATTTTATTTCACATCAAGTCTCGATCTCGCTGTTTTTTCCTCGTGCGGGACTTCGACCAACCCGATACGATAACGCTGCGCCTTGCGGAAGATAGTGGACTGACTCACCTTCAGCCGGCGCGCGGCCTTGTAGGTGCTGCCGGTTTCGGCCAATGCGGCCATGATCAAATTTTTTTCCACTTCTTCCACGGCGGCCCGCAGGGAGGAAGGAGGCGGAAGCGCGCCGCCGGGCGGAACGGGTTGCGTCTCCCCTTCACCCGTCACCGCGCGCATGTACGGAGGGAGATCGTCCACGGTGATCGTTTCGTCGTCGCTCATGGTGGCGAGAGATTGGACTATGGCGCTCAGCTCGCGCACGTTGCCGGGCCAGGGATACGTCAGCATGTGATTGAGCACGCGGGCTTCAAAATTCTTTTTGACGCTGCTCTTTTTGGCGGCCTCCCGCAAAAAGTACATGGCGAGCAGGGGGATATCGTCCGGCCGCTCGCGCAGGGGGGGGATGTCCACGGAGAGCACGCGCAGGCGGTAAAAAAGATCTTCCCTGAACCGCCCCTCCGCCGCCATTGCCGCCAGCGGTCTGTTGGTGGCCGCAATGACGCGAACATCCGTCGTGATCGGCTTTGTGCCGCCCACCCTGTGGAAAGGGTGCCCGTCAAGCACCTGGAGAAGCTTGGCCTGCATCGGCAGGGGGAGTTCGCCGATTTCGTCAAGCAGCAGCGTGCCCTTGTGCGCCAGCTCGAACATGCCCGGCTTGCCTCCGGGCGCGGCGCCGGTAAACGCGCCCTTGTCGTAGCCGAACAACTCCGATTCCATAAGCGACATGGGGATCGCCCCGCAGTTGACCGCGATGAACGGCCGATCCCGCCGGGCGCTCAGATTGTGGATGACCTTGGCGGCGTGCGTCTTGCCGGTGCCTGTCTCTCCGAGGATGAGGGTGACGGCTTCCGTCCGGGCGGCCTTGGCCACTTCCTTGCGCAGGCGGCGCATGGCCGCGCTGTACCCCACGAACCCCTCATCCAGGGCCGACTCCAGATAGGCCAGCCCCGCCTTGTACATTTTGGTTTCTTCTTCCAGATCCGCCAGCTTGCGCTGGAGCGATTCAAGCTCCGTCATGTCGCGGATCGAGGCGATCACGCGGCGGATGTTTCCCTTGCCGTCAAAAATGGGCGTGCTGGTGTTGAGGCAGCGCTTCCCGTTGGAATAGTCGTCAAACATGGTCACGGCGCGCTTTTCGGCCAGAGCGCGGAGGGTGACGCAGGTTGAAAAAAGCCCCTCTTCCACCGCGGCGGTCACATGCTTGCCCACCACGTCTTCGGCGCGGATGCCCGCGATCCGCTCCATCGCCTGGTTGACATGCACTGTCATGCCGTCCGCGTCGATGACCCAGATGCCGTCATAAATGGAATTGAGCAGCGTCGAGTATTCGCGGGCGAGCAGCGTCGCCTGCGCTTCAAACGATTCCGCCGAAATCGCCGTGAGCGTGACCAGTCGGCACAGATCGGCCGATCCTTCCGCGCATGCGGTTTCGCTCCATTGCAAAAAACAGAGATCGCCCTTGCGGCGGTGCAGGATCACCTCGCCCCTGTCTTCCGTCCCCTGGCTTTCGCTGGCCTTTTCAAAGCCGTGCCGCGTCAGCAGGGTGAGCAGAGGCGCGCCGGAAACCGGACCGGGCGAAATCTCCAGCATGGCGGCGAGAAGACGATTGCAGTAGCGCAGGTCCCAGGTGCGGCCGCGGCAAATTCCCGCCGCCACAAGCTCGGAACGTTCAAGCAGCCGTGCGTCGGAACACTCCGAATCCATGCGCGTCCTCCTAGTGTCTAATTGCAAAAATTCTGCGCAGAATTCTGCGAAGAATTTTTGCAGGATCGTTCGCGAAAAAACGTGGTTTTTCGCTCACTCACGGCGGCTACGCCGCCGCAAAACCCTTACGGATTTTGTAGTGTCTACTTTTGCAAGTAGACACTAGAAATACATTTTGCGATTGAAAAATCCTTTTTTAATCGCGGTGTTGCCGTCACTCGCGGGCAAAACGGGTTTGCCCGCTTGTTCGGCCGGGCGTCCGCTCCCGAGGCCGCCGAGCGTTTGCCCAAATTCATTGGGAAAACGCTCTAATGCAAATACGCATTGTAATGCAAATTAGAATCACATAACCCCCTGATAAACTCCTCGCTGAGTTATTTATGCATTAGTCTTCCCCCTGTCGTCAACAGGGCGTCTGCCGGCGCAGGACGGACATTCCTAATTCCGAAGGGAACATGAGAAAAAGGGAACGATCCTTGCAGAAGGACAAGGCATATCACGGCCCGCGTTTTTTCAGGCGCGAGCGCGGTGAAGGGGGGGGAGCGGCCTTACGACCTGCGGCGGAACTTCCCGATCGCAGGGTGTTGTTTTTGTCGCTCGTGCTGCGAGTTTCATCACCTTACTCAAAACCAAACGGAGGTTCGCCATGATTGTTGGTATCCCTAAAGAGATTAAAGCCCAGGAAAATCGTGTCGGCATCACTCCCGCTGGCGTCCACGCCCTCGTGGAAGCCGGCCACAAGGTGTGCGTTGAAAAGGGCGCGGGCCTCGGCAGCATGATCACCGACGAAGAATACGTCTCCGCCGGCGCCAAGATCGTCGCCACCGCCAAGGAATGCTGGGATTGCGAAATGGTCGTGAAAGTGAAGGAGCCTCTGGCTCCCGAATACGACCTCTTCCACGAAGGGCTGATCCTCTTCACCTACCTGCACCTCGCTCCGGAACCGGCCCTCACCAAGGCCCTGCTGGACAAGAAGGTCATCGGCATCGCCTATGAAACGGTGCAGCTCGACAACGGCGGCCTGCCCCTGCTCGCCCCGATGTCCGAGATCGCCGGCCGCATGGCCACCCAGGTGGGCGCGCAGATGCTGACCAAAATCGAAGGCGGCATGGGTCTGCTGCTCGGCGGCACCGCCGGCGTGCAGGCCGCGCATGTGGTGATCATCGGCGCCGGCACGGTGGGTCTCTCCTCCGCCAAGGTGGCGATGGGCATGGGCGCCCGCGTGACCATCCTCGACAGCAACCTGAACCGCCTGCGCTACATCGACGACGTGTACGGCGGCCGCATCCAGACCCTGGCCTCCAACGCCTTCAACATCGCCGCCGCCGTGAAAGACGCCGACCTGCTCGTCGGCTCCGTGCTCATCCCCGGCGCTCTCACCCCGAAACTGGTGACCGAAGCCATGGTGAAGACCATGAAGAAGGGCGCGGCCATCGTGGACGTGGCCATCGACCAGGGCGGCTGCATCGAAGTGACCGCCAAGCACGGCGCCACCTACCATGACAAGCCGACCTTCATGTACGAAGGCATCGTGTGCTACTCCGTGGGCAACATGCCCGGCGCCGTGGCCCGCACCTCCACCTTCACCCTGACCAACGCCACCATGCCCTACATGGTCGCTCTGGCCAACAAGGGCTGGAAGCAGGCCTGCCAGGACGACAAGGCTCTGGCCCGCGGCATCAACACCCATGACGGCAAGGTGTACTTCAAGGGCGTGTCCGACGCGCTCGGCTACGAACTGCACTGCACCTGCGATATCCTGAAGTAAGGCTCTCCGGCCGGCCCCTGCACGACGCGCGGGCCGGCCGGTTTTCGGCATGTCCGAAGGGCGGGGGCAGGATGCGCTGACATCCGACTTCCTCCCTTCACCGATTTTTTACCCCTTTTGGGATCGTATGAAGGAACTCGCAATGACCTACAATAAAGCTGAACTTGTCGATCTCGACAAAAAGCATGTGTGGCACCACCTGACCCAGCACAAGGTGTATGAAAACTCCGACCCCGCCATCTATGTGAAGGGCGAGGGGATGCGCATCACGGACATCGACGGCAACACCTACATCGACGCCGTGTCCGGCGGCGTGTGGACGGTCAACGTGGGCTACGGCCGCAAGGAAATCGTTGACGCCGTCGCCAAGCAGATGCTGGAAATGTGCTACTTCGCCAACGGCATCGGCAACGTCCCCACCATCCAGTTCTCCAAGAAACTCATTGAAAAGATGCCCGGCATGAGCCGCGTGTATCTTTCCAACTCCGGTTCCGAAGCCAACGAAAAGGCGTTCAAAATCGTCCGCCAGATCGGCCAGCTGAAGCACGGCGGCAAGAAGACCGGCATCCTGTACCGCTCCCGCGACTACCACGGCACCACCATCGGCACGCTGAGCGCCTGCGGTCAGTTCGAACGCCGCGTCCAGTACGGCCCCTTCGCTCCGGGCTTCTATGAATTCCCGGATTGCGACGTGTACCGCTCCAAGTTCGGCAACGGCCCCGACCTTGGTGAAAAAATGGCCAATCAGCTTGAAGAAGTCATCCTGAACATCGGTCCGGACGAACTCGGCGGCGTGATCGTGGAACCCATGACCGCTGGCGGCGGCATCCTCGTTCCCCCGGCCGGCTACTATGAAACCATCCGCAAGATCTGCGACAAGTACGACCTGCTGCTGATCATGGACGAAGTGGTCTGCGGTCTCGGCCGTACCGGCAAGTGGTTCGGCTACCAGCACTTCAACGTTCAGCCCGACATCGTGACCATGGCCAAGGGCGTCGCTTCCGGCTACGCCGCCATTTCGTGCACGGTGACCACGGAAAAAGTCTTCCAGGACTTCATCGCCGACCCGGCCGACCACGACGCCTACTTCCGCGACATTTCCACCTTCGGCGGCTGCACCGCCGGCCCCGCCGCGGCTCTGGTGAACATGGACATCATCGAGCGCGAAAACCTGCTCGACAACTGCGCCAAGATGGGCGACCGCCTGCTCAACGGTCTCAAGGGCCTGATGGACAAGCACGCCATCATCGGCGACGTGCGCGGCAAGGGGCTCTTCGCGGGCATTGAAATTGTGAAAGATCGCGCCACCAAGGAACCCATCGCCGAACCCATCGCCAACGCCGTCGTGGGCGCCGCCAAGGCCGCCGGCGTGATCATCGGCAAGACCTCGCGTTCCTTCCGCGAATTCAACAACACTCTGACCCTGTGCCCGGCGCTCATCGCCACCGAAGCCGACATCGACGCCATCGTCGCCGGCATCGACAAGGCCTTCACCACGATTGAACAGAAGTTCAATCTGTAATCCAGGTTGCGCCGGCCGGAGCGATTGCGAAACCTCCTGACGCCCACGGCCGGCACACGCTCCCGATGCGGGCGGGGTAACGCCCTGCCCGCCGTTTCTGTTCAGAAAGCGCGGAAGGCGCCGACATGAGACCTCGTGTTTCACTCCCGCGCCGTCCCGAATCAAAAAATGCTCTAGTCAAGCAAGGATGCAAGCATGTCTTTCACGCATTACGCCGTCAAAAAAATCGTGCACGGGCTGGGTTCCATCAGGCAGGCCCCCGTGGAAGTGAAAAACCTGAAGGGTTCCAAAGCCTTTATCGTGACCGACCCCGGCCTGGCCAAAATCGGCGTCCAGAAGCCGCTTGAAGAAGCGCTGACCGCCGGCGGCATCGAATGGAAGCTGTATGCCGAGGCCGAACTCGAACCCAGCATGGATTCCATCCAGCATTGCACCGACGAAGCCAAGGCGTTCGGCGCCGACGTGATCATCGGCTTTGGCGGCGGCTCCGCCCTTGACACCACCAAGGCCGCCTCGGTGCTGCTTTCCAATGAAGGCCCCATCGACAAGTACTTCGGCATGAACCTGGTTCCGAACCCCTGCATGCCTTCCATCCTGATCCCGACCACCGCCGGCACCGGCTCGGAAATGACCAACATTTCCGTTCTGGCCGACACCAAGAACGGCGGCAAGAAGGGCGTGGTTTCCGAATACATGTACGCGGACGTCGTCATCCTTGACGCCGAACTCACCTTCGGCCTGCCGCCGAAAGTGACCGCCATGACCGGCGTCGACGCCTTCGTGCACGCCATGGAATCCTTCTGCGGCATCGCCGCCACCCCGCTGACCGACGCGCTGAACCTCCAGGCCATGAAGCTCGTGGCCGGCAATATCCGCCAGGCCTACGCCAACGGCGGGAACGCCGCCGCCCGCGACGCCATGCTGTACGGCTCCGCCCTGGCCGGCATGGGCTTCGGCAACACGCAGAACGGCATCATCCACGCCATCGGCACCACCCTGCCCACGGAATACCACATCCCGCACGGCCTCGCCATGTCGTTCGTCGGCCCTGTGGGCATCGCCTACAACCACATCGCCAACCCGGAAAAATACGCCATCGTTGCGGATATCCTGCGCGGCGAGGATCGCTCCGCCTGCATGAGCGTGCTTGATCGCGCGGCCGATTGCGAAGGCGCGTTCATCGACATGCTGCGCGATCTTGATATCAAGACGGGCTTCGCGGCCTACGGCATCAAGCGCGAAGACCTGCCGGCCAGCGCCGAACGCGCGGCCAACGCCAAGCGCCTGATCGACAACAACCCGCGCAAGGCCGGAAAGGCCGAAATTCTGTCCCTGATGGAAACCTATTACGAAGGGTAGTTTTTCTGCCTTGGGAGTTCCGCCCCGCAGCGGAACTCCCCGACAAAACGCCGGGACGGACAAGGTTGTTGCCGTCTCCATTGCGGGACAGGATCCGCATCCATGCATCACGCCCTTTCATGGAGCGGGCAGGCCGTATCATGCGCCTGACTGCTCCATTCCTGGCGGGAATTCTCTTTCCGCCTGCCTTCTCCAAGAGCCTCCCTGAACGCTGCTTCGAAAAAAATCACAATTTTCTTGTCTGCCCTCTTGGCAGATTGTGACAAAATGTGTTAGTCTGCACCCATAGTAGAGTTAACTTGTAGTTAAGGAGGGTTCTATGGCTTTCAAGAAACTGCTTGCGCTGACGTTCGCATTCCTCTTCATCTTCAGCACGTCCGCCCTCGCGGCGGAAACCTTCAAGGTAGCCGTCGGCGACCCGGAAGATTCCGAACAGGGCGTGGCCGCAAACGCCTTCAAGAAGTACATTGAAGAGAAGACGAACGGCGCGGTCAAAGTCGACTGCTTCTTCGCCGGTGCGCTCGGCGACGAAAGCGAAGCCTTCCGCAATGTGCAGAAAGGCACATTGCCCTTCGCCGTGGGCGGCATTGCCAACCTCGTGCCCTTTGAAAAGCGCCTGGGCCTGCTGACCCTGCCCTACCTGTTCGACGATCTCGATCAGGTTGTGGCGGGCACCAACGGCAAGCCGGCGGAACTGCTCAACAGCTACGCCATCAAGGCCGGCTTCCGCGTGCTGACGTGGACGTACACCGACTTCCGCTGGATTTCCAACTCCAAGCGCCCCATCAAAAAGATGGCCGATATCCAGGGGCTGAAATTCCGCGTGCCGCAAAGCGCCGTGCTCATCGCCTCCTACAAGGCTTTCGGCGGCAGCCCGACCCCCATCTCCTGGGCTGAAACCTTCACCGCCCTGCAGCAGGGCGTGGTGGACGGCCAGTGCTACGGCTACATCGGCTTCCGCGCCATGAAGTTCAACGAAGCCAACCAGAAGTACCTGACCGAAGTGCACTATACCTACCAGTTGCAGCCTCTGGTCATGAGCGAACGCGTGTACCGCAAGATGAAGCCCGAAATGCAGAAGCTCGTGGTGGAAGCTGGCAAGTACGCTCAGGAAGAAGTGCTGAAGTACCAGAGGGAAAACGCCGACGCCGCCAAGAAGGAACTCATCGCCGCCGGTCTGGTTGTCGACCAGCTTGAGGACGAAGAGTTGTGGAAAAAGGCCGCCATGGAAAAGGTGTGGCCTGAAATGGCCGAATTCGTGGGCGGCAAGGAAGCCATCAACGAATACCTGAAGGCCTGCGGCAAGGAACCCTGGAACAATTAAGTTCGCCTGAAAGCGGCCGGGGTCATCCTTGTCCCCGGCCTTTTTGCAGGCGGTGGAACGCCCGCCGCCGTCCGTGTCGACATGCAAGGCCCGCCCGCGCCGCCGTGGCGGCCCACGGAGGAAGAAGCGTGAAAAAATTTATTGTTGCCTGTCTCGATCACTTCGAGAGTTATCTTTGCCAGTTCCTGCTCGTCTTTTTCGTCGTTGTCGTCTTCATGCAGATTGTCCTGCGCTTTGTGGACAGATCTCTGCCGTGGACCGAGGAAATCGCGCGCTTCGCCTTTATCTGGTTCATTTTGTTTGGAGCGTGCTACGCCACGCGCCTGTGCGCGCTCAACCGCGTCACGCTTCAGTTTTCCAAGGCGCCAAAGCGGGTGACCAATGCCTTTTTGTTCGTAAGCGACATGATCTGGCTTGCCTTCAGCCTGATCATGGCCTGGCAGGGTTACCTCGCGGTGATGGATCTGCGTGAATTTCCCTACGCGACCCCGGCGCTGGACTGGGATCTGGGCATGGTTTACCTTGTCTTCCCGCTCAGTTTTCTGCTCATGGCAGTCCGGATCATTCAGGTGAACTTCATCAAGTTCGTGCTGAAGCAGGAAATTGCCGACCCCGACCAGGAAGCCATGAAAGAAAGCCAGGGCGCTCTCCTTGACGGGGGCGAAAAGCAAGGAGGCGTTGCCTGATGGAAGCCGCAGCCATGTCCCCTCTTGCCATAGGCGGGATGCTGTTCCTTATCTTCTTCGCGCTGCTCCTGATCGGCAGCCCGATCATGGTGGCCCTCGGCGTGGGCACCATGGCCTGTTTCATCATCCTGGACATCGACCTCAGCCTGATGATCGAACGCGCCTTCGCCTCGCTGACGGCCTTCCCGCTCATGGCCCTGCCGGCCTTTGTGCTGGCCGGGGCGCTCATGGAGGCGGCCGGCATCTCGCGGCGGCTTGTGGCCGTGGCGGAAAGCGTCGTCGGCCCCATTCCGGGCGGACTCGCCATTTCCACGGTGCTGTCGTGCGTGTTCTTCGGGGCCATTTCCGGTTCCGGCCCGGCCACCACGGCGGCTGTCGGGATGCTCATGATCCCGGCCATGACCAAACGCGGGTATGACACGGCCTATGCGGCCGCCGCCACGGCCACATCCGGCGGCATCGGCATCATCATTCCGCCGAGCATCCCGATGGTCATTTACGGCGTCACCGGGCAGGTGAGCATCTCCAAGATGTTCATGGCCGGTTTCATCCCCGGATTCATCATCGCGACGTCCCTGTGCGTGGTGCATTTCTTCAAGTGCCGCAATGTCGGGTCGGGCGGCCTGGAATGGTCCCTGCGCCAGCTGCTGCATGTGCTCAAGGACGGCTTCTGGTCCATTCTCGCGCCGCTCATCATTCTCGGCGGGATCTACGCCGGGCTGTTCACTCCGACGGAAGCGGCCATTGTGGCCATTTTCTACACGATCATCGTGGGCGTGTTCATCCACAGGGAACTGAAGTTCAAAAGCTTCATGGCGTCGCTCAACACGACTTCATGGCTGACGGGGCGCGTGCTTGTCCTGGTGTTCACAGCGACGGCCTTCGGCTATCTGCTCACGTCCTACCGCATCCCGGTGGAAATCGCCAACTGGATCCTGAGCTTCACGGACAACGTGTACCTCGTGTGGTTCTTCGTCATCATCCTGCTGCTCTTCCTCGGGATGTTCATGGAAACGCTGGCCATCATCATGCTGGTGACGCCGGTGCTCCTGCCCATCATGACGGCATACGGGGTTGACCCGATCCACTTCGGGCTTATCCTGATCTGCTGCTGCGGCATCGGCTTCTCCACGCCGCCGCTCGGAGAGAACATGTTCATCGCCTCGGGGATCTCCAACCAGTCCCTGGAGCGCATTTCGCTCAAGGCCCTGCCCATGGTGGCGGCCAATATCGCGGCCATCGTGCTCCTGGTGCTGTTCCCCGGCCTTGTCATGTTCCTGCCGAACATGATGGATACGGCCGCGCCCTAACCGTACAACCCGCGCCCGGCGGAGCAAAACGCCCCGCCCGCCGTTTCGTGCGGGACTGGCGCATCTTGAAGCAAGGATGCGCCAGCCCCGTTCATACACACAGCAAAGAGGTAGACATGCTTCGCAAAACAGTTCTTTCGCTGACGCTTGGCCTGCTGCTCCTGGCTCCCTCCGCCCGGGCCGCGGATTCCGCTCCGGCCGTGCCGCAGGAAGCGGCCCCGGCGGCAACTCCCACTGAAAAGGCCCCGCTCGTCCTGGACATGATCCTTGGCGACCCGGAAAGTTCCGAAATGGGCGTTCTGGGGAACGATTTCAAAAAATTTGTCGAAAAAGCCAGCAACAACACTGTCCAGGTGAAACTCGCCTACGGCGGGGGTCTGGGCGAAGACGAGGCCTTCCAGTTCCATCGCGTGCAGACGGGCAAACTTGACATGGCTCTTGGCGGCATCGGCAACCTTGTCCCCATGGTCAAGCCGCTCGGGGTGCTCACGCTTCCCTATCTTTTCTTCACGCTTGACGACGTGGTGCGCGGCACTACCGGCAAGCCGGCGGAACTGCTCAATTCCTATGCCGAAAAGGCCGGTTTGCGGATTCTCGCCTGGACGTATTGCGGCTTCCGCTACATTTCCAATTCCAAGCACCCGATCACTTCACTGGAAGACATGCGCGGTCTGCGCTTCCGCGTACCGCAAAGCATCGTCATGATTGAAACATACCGCGCCTTCGGCGGCTTGCCCTCCACCATCGCCTGGAACATGACCTACAATGCCCTGAAGCACGATCTGGTGGACGGCCAGTGCTACGACTACAGCGGCTTCCGGGCGATGAAGTTCAAGGACGCGGGCCAGAAGTACATCACCGAAATCCACTACCTGTACAACCTGCAACCCCTGGTCATCAGCGAGCGGATATTCAAATCGCTCAGCCCCGAAGTGCAGAAAATTCTGGTGGATGCCGGCCGGCACGCGCAGGAACAGTCCTTCCAGTACCAGAAGGAATGCAGCGAAGAGGCCAAGCAGGAACTGTACAAGGAAGGCGTGAAGATCACCACGCTGCACGACGAAGGCCCCTGGCGCAAGGTCGCGCGCGAAAAGGTGTGGCCCCGCGTGGCGGAAAGCATGGGCGGCCGGGAAAGCATCAACGCCTATCTGAAGGCCTGCGACCTGCCTCTGTGGAACCCGGAGGAAGCGCAATAGGCGTTTCTGGCGCGAACGCAGCGAGTTTGAAATCCGGGGGCGGCCCGCCCCCGATTCCCTCGGCAGGGGAATCATTCCCCCGCACCCCGATAGCCGGCAGGCGCACAGCGCCGGCCGGCAACTGCCGGGGCCGGGACGCCCGAAAGCATCCGAGTGGATCCGGGGCTTGCGCGGGAAGCGTGCCCCGGCGGGGTGGGGCCAGCGCCCCCCCCCATGCCCGTCAATCTTCCGTTCGCATATTCTCCGCTTCCAGCAGACATGCCAGCTTCGCCCGCCTGGGGCGAGCCTTGACGCGCGCTTCCAGACGGCAGGCGGCCGATCTGTCCGGCTGTTCCACACTTGTGACAAGGCGACAGGGCCGACGGCTGCGCGTGTAGCGCGCTCCGCCGGGACGCTCGCCGTTGTGCTCGGCCAGACGTTTGAGAGGATCGAGGGCAACGCCGCAATAAAACGTGCCGTCGGCGCATTCCAGCAAATAGACGTGCCACATTTCAGGCGCTCTCTTCGGTCTTTCGCCTGCTCTTTTTGCTTTTTTCCGCCAGTTTGCGGAACACGAACACTTCGACGTTGCGCCCCTCCGCCGCTTCCAGAGGAAATTCGGCCCGGGCCACGCCCCGATGCCCTCCCGCGGAACCGAAGGAGCCGAAGCGCTCGGCCGCGAACGCCCCGAGATCGAGCGATACGCCATCCCCCCGGAAAATGACCACCACCGTTTCCCCGTACACGCCGCAAATGGCGATCCAGCGCAGACCGTGCACCCGCGTGAAGAAATCCGCCACAACCACCAGAATGTCGGGGTTTTCCACCTCTCCGAGAAAGGCGTAGGCCCCGCCCTTCACGCTGTCGTGCAGCGAAGTGAACGCGCGCGTGAAATACTTGAGCCATTCGGGCAGGTATTCGCTGCGAGTGATGCGGTTGAGGAGTGCCGTGTCCGCGTGCCCGGCAAGCCACTGGTACGCGCGAATGTCCGCATCCGCCACCTTGCGGGTGAAACTGCCCGTATCGGTGCGAATGCCGTAGAGAAGGGCCGTGGCCAGCCGCGTGCCCGGGCGGATGCGCAGGGCGCGGAGGTACTCGGCAAAAATGGCGCTGGCGGCCCCGTATTGCGGGCGAATATCCACATACGCGGCCTGCACCGGATGTTCCGGAACCAGCGGGTGGTGATCCACCACAACGCTGAATGGCACGGCCGCAAACGCGGGGTTGTGGTGCGGCTGGGAATCCACCAGCGCGAACCGCTGAAAAAAGGGACGCAAGGTGTCGCTCCACGCGATGAGCGGAATACGGAGGTAGCGCGACATGGCCAGATTGTCCGGACGGGTGATCTCGTTGATGCGCGCCATGCGCACCTTCCCCGCCCTCCGGGCCAGAATGCGCTTGAGCGCCAGGGCCGAGGCCATGGCGTCGGGGTCGGCATTCACCATGATCAGCCAGTCTTCGTTGCGGTTGAAAAGCTCCAGCAACTGGGCAAGACGGACGCTGAGCGTGCGGGAACCGGGCATGAGACGATCCTTGTTCGGATTCGGATATGGAAACGGCCGAAGGGCGAACTTGCCCCGCGCGGCCGCCGGCTGAGAAAGGCGACCGTGCGGCAGACGGTTCGTGAGAATCGATCCTAAAGCACGGCACGCCGAAAGGGAAGTGATGATGCGTGGACGGCGGTTTTGTTTGATCGCCCAGTCTCCCCCTTGCCCCAGTCTGCTCCTTGTGGCACAGTGCGCCGAAATCCGGCGGCATTCGGGCCGAAACAGCATACGTCCCTCGGCCCGCTTCGCCCGATCTCCCATAAAGCTTTGAAACGCTCCGGATCGTCCGGGAGGAACGCATGAACAGTACGATGTTCACATCGCCGCTGGAAACGATCATGCTTGCGATCGGCCTGATGGCGATGCTGTACGGCGCTTTCAGGATTTGGGAGAACCGGGGCCGCCCCGGCCGGCTCATCGCGTGGGGCGGACTCATCGACTTCGGGCTGGCGCTCATGGGCTTCGGGCTTGGACCCTCCGGCGATGTGGGGAGCCTGCTCATTCTCGTGTATCACGGCGCGGCCCGCATAGCCGCCTGGATGGGACTGGCCGGCCTTGTGGCCGAACCGTGGACCTGCACCATTGACGATATCCGCGGCGCGGTGCGGCGCAACCCGGTGGGCGCGATCCTGCTGGCCTTCGCGCTTGAGGCGTCGCTCGGCATCTCGCCGGCGCTCTCGCCGGAAGGGCAGCATCTGGTGCTGCACGCCATGGCCGCGCACAGCGTGGATTCCCCGCTCGGCGGGCCGCTGCTGGCCCTGCTCATGGCCTCCATCTACACCCTTCTGCTCTGGCTGTCCGCCGAAGTGGTGCTGCACGTCTGCTTCACCAGGCCGGACGAAGCGGAGGAGGCGTTTTTCCCGCACCGCCCGGCGGCGTCCGATCGTTTTGATCCGGCGAGCATTCCGGGGGGAACATGGTGCCCGCTGGCCGTCAGGCGCTGGGCCACCTGCCCTTCCGCCCTGACGCTCTACACGCTGCTCGCTCTGCTGGTTCTGCTCGGGGTGGGGCGGCATCTGTGCCAAAAACTGGCGGCCTGGGTTGCGGGCGTGCCGCCGGCGGAACTCATTGTGCTGGAAGGTCCGTGGGCATGGGGCGCTCTGGCGCTGTACTTCGGATCGTTTCCGGCGCTCTGCCCGCGCATCGTCCGGCCCCGCTGGCGGACGCGCTACGCCGCGGGGGTGATGCTGGCCGCTCTGGCGCTCACCCTGCTCGAGCCACTGCCTCCGCTTGCCCGCTTTTTCGGGATCATCATCGCGGGCATCGGCTGTCTTGTCGTCTGGTATTCCAGCGGATATATCGAAAATGACGAGCGCCGGCCCTGGTACTGGTTCTTCCTGCTGCTGACGTTCGGCTCGCTCCTCGCCATTGTGACCACAACCAACATTGGAACCTTCACCAACCTGTGGGAGATCATGACCTGGGCCTCCTTCGCCCTAGTGGCCTGGGAACGAACGGCTCAGGCGCGCAAGGCGGCCCTCAAGTATGTGGCTCTCTGCGGCGGCGCGGCCTATCTCATGGTTGTAGGACTCTTCATGCTCGGCGGGGAAGCCTCCTTCTACGGCGATATCCTGGCCGGCGCGGGTTCGCGCCCGGCGGAGGTTCTGCGTTTCGCCCTGGTCTTTATCCTGCTGGGCTTCATGGCCAAGGCCGGCCTCGCGCCGCTGCACGGCTGGCTGCCGGACGCGCACCCCGCCGCGCCCTCGTCGGTCTCCGCTCCGCTTTCCGGCGTGCTGACGAAAATGGGCGTCTTCGGCATTGTGCTGACCTACGCCCTGCTGGTCGGTCTGCCCGAACTCCGCGCCCTTGGCACGATCGGCGGGCTGACCGTGCCGGGTCTGCTGGTCACGCTGACCGGGCTGTCCACCATGTGCATTGGCGAGCTGGCCGCCCTGCGCCAGACCGATCTCAAGCGGATGCTGGCCTACTCCACAATGGGGCAGGTCGGTGAAATCGTCACTGTCCTCGGCATCGGAACCTGGCTGTCGCTGACCGGCGCCCTTGCCCATACGCTCAACCACGCCGTCATGAAGGACCTCCTCTTTCTCGGCGCGGGCGCGCTCATTTTCCGGGCGGGAAGCCGCGAACTGGCCGATCTGGCCGGCCTTGGCCGCCGTATGCCCTGGACGACGGTCTGCATGAGCATCGGCATCATCGCCATTATGGGGCTTCCGCCGTTCAACGGCTTCATCAGCAAGTACCTCATGATTGCGGCCTGCATGGACGCGGGCCAGCCCCTGATCGCCGCCGCGCTGATTGTCGCCAGCCTTGTCGGGGCCGTGTACTACATGCGCATTCTGCGCACGCTGCTCCTTGATCCCGAACCGGCAGGGCGGCCCCCCGTGACGGAAGCGCCGCTGTCCATGCGCGCTCCCCTTGCCGTGCTGGCCGGATTGTGCGTGCTCTTCGGCATCGCGCCGCAGAGCGGCCTTTCTCTGGTGACGCCGGTGGCGGACGCCCTGGCCGCGGCCGGAGCGCCGGCAGGCGAGTGGGGAACAGGGGAACTGCCGGAACTTGCCGTCTCCTGGCCGTGTTATGTGATCCTGCCCATGATCGGCGCGATCCTGCCTGTCATCTTCCGCAACGATCCGCGCCGCGCCGGCCGGATCGCAGCCGGCGTGCTGGCCGCAAGCGCCCTGCTTGTGATCCTCTTCGGCCGCCAACTGGATACTCTCTCGTTCTGGATGACCCTGCTTGTGCCGGGCCTCGGCGCGCTGAACATGGTCTACGCCGTGGGCTACATGGAACACAGCCGCGATCAGTGGCGCTTCCACGCCTTCTTTCTGCTCATGTGCGGCGGACTTGCCGGCGCGGCCGCCAGCACGGATCTCTTCGGCTTTTTCATGTTCTGGGAAATCATGAGTTCCTGGACGCTGTATTTCGTGATCGCCCATGAGGGAAGCCCGGAAGCCCTGCGCGAAGGGTTCAAGTACTTCATGTTCAACGTGGCCGGGGCAGGCTGTCTTTTCCTCGGGATCGGGATCATTGCGGGCTGCACGGGGACATCGCGGTTCGAGCTTGTGCGCCCCATGCTCGCCGCGCTTCCGACGGAGATCGGCACGGCCGCCTTTGCCCTGCTTGCCTTCGGCTTTCTCATGAAAGCGGCCCAGCTCGCCCTGCGCATCGACTGGCAGATGCACCCGGATCTCGCCCCAACGCCGGTTTCCGGCTACATTTCCTCCGTGCTGCTGAAAATCGCGGTGTTCGGGCTGGTCAAGCTCTTCCTTGTTTTCGGCGGCGCGTCGCTCATTCTGCCCGGCGAGGCCGATCCGTTCCATCAGGAAGCGATCATGCGCGCGGCGGCCTGGATCGGAGCGTTCACCCTGCTGTACAGCGCGGTGCAGGCCATGCTTCAGGTACGGCTCAAGCTGGTGTTCATCTGGTCCACGGTGAGCCAGATCGGCTATATGGTTCTTGGCGTGGCGACGGGAAGCGCGCTCGGCATGGCCGGCGGCCTGCTGCACCTTGCCAACCATGTTTTCTTCAAGGATCTGCTGTTCCTCATGGTCGGCGCGGTGATGTTCCGCACGCACAGGGATTCGATCCATGATCTTGGCGGCATCGGGCGCAAGATGCCGCTGACCATGTTCTGCTTTTTCGTCGGGGCGCTGGCCGTCATCGGGGTTCCGCCCGCCAGCGGCTTCACCTCAAAATGGATCATCTATCAGGCGCTCATGCAGGAGGGGCAACCGCTGCTCGCGCTGATCTCCCTGATTGGGAGCGTGATCACGCTGGCTTACATGGCCCGTTTCCTCCATATCGTGTTCCTTGGTCAGCCCGCGGGGGACCTGGACGTGCGGGAAGCCCCCGCCGTCATGCTCGCGCCCATGCTGGTTCTGGTCTTTCTCGTGCTGCTTTCCGGCGTCTTCCCGGGGATCTTTCTCAGGCCCATCGTGTCGGGTCTGGAGGAATACGGCCTGCCGCATCTGGCCGTGGGCTGGTCCGGAATAAGCGCCGGCGCGGGCGCATGGAACGCGCCCCTGGCGACGCTGCTCATGCTCGTGGCTTTTGGCGGGGTCTGGCTCGCTCTGCGCCGGGCGCTTGCCGGCGTGCGGGTGCGGACGGCCCCGCCGCACGCCTGCGGGCACGATGCCGCCGTCGCGACGCCCATGCCGCCGGATTCGGTATACGGCGTCCTGGTGCGAACGCTTACCGCCAACCGCCCGCAAGGCCGGGACTGCGTATTGCGCGAACTGGCGCGCGGCCTGCGTGAATGGACGCGGGGCAACGGGACGCGCCGCCGCGCGGATCAGACCGCCGGCAGAGAGGAGGGGCCGTCATGCTAGATGTTTTTCTCGGCCTTGTTCACCTGGTTGTTTTTCCCGGCGGCGCGTTCGCCCTGGCGTTCGGCCTGTTGCTCAAGGGGCTTGACCGCAAGCTGGAGGCGCGGCTCCAGCGCCGCATCGGGCCGCCGCTCATGCAGCCCGCGTTCGATGTGGTGAAACTCTGCGCCAAGGATGTGATCATCCCCGCCTCGGCCAGCCGCACGGCGTTTCTGGCCGCGCCCGTGGCCGCGCTGGCGGGCATCCTGATGTGCGCGGCGCTCCTTCCCGTGCCGGGCATGACGGAAGGTCTGCCGCACATGGGTGACATGCTGGTGCTGTTCTATCTTTTCCCCATCCCCGCCATGTGCGTGATGCTGGCGGGATCGGCCTCGGGTTCGCCCTACGGGAGCATCGGCTTTTCCCGCGAGATGCTGCTCATGCTCGCCTATGAAATCCCCCTGCTCATGATCATGCTGACCGTGGCCATGAAGGTGGGATCGGCCGACGGGGGCGGCGCGGAATTTTCCCTGAGCCGCATCGTGGCCTACCAGCACGAACACGGATCTTTCGGCTTCACCCTGACCATGCTGCCGGCTCTGCTCGCCTGGCTGGCGTTTCTGCCCGGCACGAACGGCATGCCGCCCTTTGATCAGGCCGAAGCCGAAACGGAGATTCTGGAAGGTCCGCTGCTGGAGTATTCGGGCGCGCCCCTGGCGCTTTTCCACCTGACGGCGGCGGTCAAGCTGACCGTCACCTCGGGGCTTGGGGTGGCGCTCTTTTTCCCCGGCACGCTGCCCGGCGGCGAAATCGTCAATCTGATCTGGTTCATGTTCAAATGCGTCCTCTTCGTCGCCGTGCCCATGACGCTGGTCAAGGCCGCCACGGGGCGCGTGCGCATCGAACAGGCCATGACCTTCTTCTTGAAGTACCCCGCCGCGCTGGCGCTGCTCAGCCTTGTTCTGGTCTGGTGCGGATGGTAAGCAAAGGAATATGCGATGAACCTCGTGAAACGCCTGTCCCCCCGTTCGCCGTGGCTGTTCCGCATCAATGCCGGATCGTGCAACGGCTGCGACGTGGAGCTTGCCACGACAGCGTGCATCGCGCGCTACGACGTGGAACGACTGGGCTGCAAGTACTGCGGCAGTCCGCGCCATGCGGATATCGTGCTCGTCACCGGACCGCTCACCGCCAGGGTCAGGGACAGGGTTCTGCGGGTATGGAATGAAATCCCCGATCCGAAAGTGACCGTGGCCGTGGGCATCTGCCCCATCTCCGGCGGCGTCTTCCGCGAGGGATATTCCATTCAGGGTCCGCTTGACCGCTACATTCCCATCGACGTCAACGTGCCGGGCTGCCCGCCCCGCCCGCAATCCATCATGGAGGGCGTGCTGGAAGCCGTGACCATCTGGCGGGAGCGGATCATACAACAAGAGGCGTGACATGGAGTTTCTGAAAGTCCTCTGGAACAATCTGCGCAAGGGGCCGGTCACGGAACCCTTTCCCTTCGGAGAAGCGGAAGCGCCGGAGCGTTTCCGGGGGAAGGTGGTCATCGATCCCGGGCTTTGCGTGGGCTGCGGCACATGCGTCCATGTCTGCGTGGCGGACGCCATACGCCTCAGCCCGCACAGGGACGGCGGCGGCTTCGACATAACCGTCTGGCGCAACGCCTGCTGCCTGTGCGGCCAATGCCGCCACTATTGCCCGACAAAGGCGATTTCGCTCGTCAACGACTGGCATACGGCCCACCGCGCCGAACGCAAATACGCCTTCATCGAACGGGCCAGCGTGCATTACCAGAAGTGCGAGAACTGCGGGGCGCACATGCGCTTTCTGCCCGGGGCGGTGCTGAAGAAAATCTATGCCGATCATCCGGAAGTGAGCGTGGAGCGCGTCTCCCGCCTCTGCCCGGAGTGCCGGCGCATTGACGTGGCCGTGGCGGAAGAACGCGCCTGCCATATCGATTTTATCGAGCGGCTGGCCGCGAAGGAGCAGGCCTGCCCCATCGACTTCCCGCAGCAGCAGGCCAGGAAGGGCCTGGCCTGCCTGCTGCCGCGACACGAGGAGAACCCGCAATGACGGAAGCACGCCCGAACGCCCGATCCAATGCGCATCTGGACGCGCGGCTGAAAGACGGCCTGTGGGGTCTGAGTTCCACCGAGCGCGAAAGCCGCGACGCCTGGGGCAACACGTTTTACTGGGCGGAACTGAACAGCCCCGGCGATCTTCCCGCTGCCGCCGCCCTGCTGGCGGAACACGGCGCGCGCCTGTGCATGATCACCGCGCTGACGCGATCCACCTATGCGGAAGCCCCCGCGCTGTATCTGGAATACCACTTTGACGTCAGCGGCGCCACAGTGACGGCGATCGTGTCGCTTGAGCACGACGAAGCGGACGGCGTGCCCACAATCACCCCCTGGTTCCGCAATGCGGACTGGCACGAACGCGAATGCGCCGAACTGTACGGCCTGCGGGTGCGGGACAACCCGAACCCCAACCGGCTTTTTCTTGATCCCTCGCTTGAGGCGGGCGTGCTCCGGCAGATCGTGCCGCTGACCGTCATGATGAACGGAGCCTGCACGCGGGATCTGTGGGAGCGCGTCATGCTGGCCAACCAGGAAGATCGCCCCGAGGACACGACGGAGCACGGATCGCCGCACGATGGAGCCGGAAGCGAATCCGGGAGCGAAACAAAGGAAGGCGACGCCTGATGGACACCCGCACCGAAATGGAAACCTACAGCCTGCCCATCGGGCCGGTGCACGTCGCCCTGGAAGAGCCGGTCTACTTCCATCTGGATCTGGAGGGGGAAACCGTCCGTTCCGTGGAGATCACCTCGGGCCATGTGCACCGGGGCATGGAAGGCATGGCGACGCAACGCAATCTGTTCCGCAACACCACGCTGACCGAGCGCGTCTGCTCCCTGTGCTCCAACAGCCATTCCCTCACCTACTGCATGGCTGTGGAAAACCTGCTCGGCATCACGCCGCCCCCGCGCGCCCGCTGCCTGCGCATCCTGGCCGAAGAAACAAAGCGGGTGGCCTCGCATCTGTTCAACATCGCCATTTTCGCCCATAACATCGGTTTCCGATCGCTCTTCCTGCACATCATGGAAGTGCGCGAGAACATGCAGGACGTCAAGGAAACCCTGTACGGCAACCGCATGAACCTTTCCGTCAACTGCATCGGCGGGGTGAAATGCGATATCACCGACGATCTGGCGAACTTCATGCGCGCGCGGCTGAACGTGGTGGAAGAGGCGGCGCGCGGCATCGAACGGATTTTCCTGCGGGATCCCGTCGTGTCCAAACGCGCGCGGGGCGTCGGCGTGCTCCCGGCGGACGAGGCTGTCGCGCTCGGAGTTGTCGGCCCGGTGGCGCGCGGCTCCGGCCTGCGTGTGGACGTCCGGCGTGACGTGCCGTATCTGGGGTATCCGGATCTGGCGTTTGAGGTGATCACCGATCCGCACGGGGACGTGCTTTCGCGCGCGCTGGTGCGGATACGGGAGGTTCTGGAGTCCATCGGCATCCTCCGGCAGTGCCTGGACAACGCGCCGGAAGGCGAACTTGCCGCGCATCTGGAAAGCATACCCCACGGCGAGGCCGTGGCCCGCACGGAAGCGCCGCGCGGGGAGCTTGTGTACTTCATCCGCACCAACGGCACGGACACGCCCGAGCGCCTCAAGTGGCGCGTGCCCTCCTACATGAACTGGGAAGCCCTGAAGGTGATGATGCGCGGTTGCCAGTTGGCCGACGTGCCGATCATCGTGAACAGCATCGACCCCTGTGTCAGTTGCACGGAACGCTGATGCACGAGGCGAGCCTGTGCGCCGCGCTCCTGCTCCTTGTGCAGGAGGAAGCCCGCCGCCACCGGGCGGAACGCATCGTGACCGTGCGCCTCGGGGTGGGCGTGCTCGCCGCGGTGGAAGCGCGCGCCCTCGCAGCCTGTTTTGAACTGCTGGCCGAAGGCACCCTGGCGGAAGGCGCGAAGCTTGTGACGGATCCTGTCCCGGCCGCGGCCGTCTGCCGCGCATGCGGACGCGCGTTCCCGCTGTTCCGGCCGCGCGACGTCTGCCCGGACTGCGGCGGCGCGGCCCTCGACGTGACAGGCGGCCGGGAATGCACGCTCACCGGACTTGAAGCCGCCGGATCGGAAGGAAGGTGATATGAGCCGTTTCATGATCGAATCGTTTCCGGAAAAATGCCGCGCCTGCCACAGGTGCGAAATCGCCTGCATCGCCGCGCACAACGGCCTGACGTTCAAGGAGGCCATGAAGAAACGCGATGAACTGGTCGCCCGCGTCCATGTGGTCAAGAGCGGTTCGATCAAGGACGCCGTTTCCTGCCATCAGTGCGACGACGCGCCCTGCACGCGCATCTGCCCCACCGGGGCCTTGCGTCAGGAAAACGGCGTCGTCGTGTCGCGCGTGCAATTCTGCTCCGGCTGCAAGCTGTGCATCATGGCCTGCCCGTACGGCGCGATTTCCCTGGGGTCCATCGGGATGCCCGACGCCTCGGGCGAAACCATGGCCCAGCACATCCGCAAGAACGTCGCCGTGCGCTGTGACCTGTGCGTGGAATGGCGCAAGAAGGAAGGAAAATCCGTGCCCGCCTGCGTCGAGGCCTGCCCGGCCAAGGCCCGCAGCCTTGTCGAAAAGCAGGCGCATGGTTACTGATCCGTCAGGAGATTCATCCCATGCAGCGCCCCGTTCCGGCATCCCTGCCGGTCACTCCCGGCGTGTACCTGTACAAGGACGCCGGGGGAAGGATCATTTATGTGGGCAAGGCCCGCAATCTGCGCAAGCGCATCCTGTCCTACTTTCGCGACGCCTCCGCGCTTTCGCCAAAAACCGTGGCCATGCTCGGTCATGCCGAATCTCTGGAAACCCTTTCCACAGGCACGGAAAAAGAGGCGCTGCTGCTTGAAGCCAGCCTGATCAAGCGACACCGGCCCCATTACAACATCGTCCTGCGCGACGACAAACAGTATGTGCTGTTTCGCATCGCCCGCAAGGTCCCCTACCCGCGCCTTGAAGTGGTGCGCCTGGCCAAGAGCGGCAAAATCGCGCACGATCACGCGCTCTATTTCGGCCCCTTCACCTCCGGCCTTGCCGCGCGGGAAACCTGGCGATCCATCCATCGCGCCTTCCCCTTGCGCCGCTGCACCGACAGGGCGTTCAAAAACCGGATCCGCCCCTGCCTGTACCACCACATCGGCCAGTGCCTCGCGCCATGCACGGAGGACGTGCCCCAAGCGACCTACCAGGCGCTGATCCAGCGCGTGGAACTCCTGCTTTCGGGGCGTTCGCGCGAGCTGCTCGAACAGTTGCGCCGGGCCATGCTGGAGGCTTCCGATCAGCTCGACTTCGAGCGCGCCGCCGTGCTCCGGGATCAACTCCGGGCGGTGGAACAAACCGTGGAAAAACAAAGCGTCGTCCTGCCCGAGGGGGGCGACATGGACGTCTGCGGGGTGACGCCGGCGCGGGGCGGCCTTGGCATCGGCCTGCTCTGCGTGCGGGAAGGACGCCTCATGGATGGCCGCACCTTCTTCTGGCCCGGTCTTGAACTGGCCGACGCCGAGGAGTGCCTCCGAACCTTTCTGCCGCAATACTACGGCCCCCTGGGAACCGTGCCGCCGCGTGTGGTCGTGCCGTGGCTGCCCACATCGAACGAGGAAGAGGGAGCGGACGAAGACGCCCCCGCGCCGCCCGACGCCGAGGCGCTGCACGCGCTGGAAGCGGCCCTTGCCGACGCTCGGGGCGGACCGGTGCGCATCGCCGTGCCGCGCAATGCGGCCGAAGCGCGGCTGGTGGACATGGCGGCTTCCAACGCGCGAGAGGCGGCCCTGAGCCGGCAGGAGCCGCCCGTGGCCGAACGGCTGGCGGCCGTCTTCCGCCACAAGACGCCCATCCGCCGGGTGGAATGCGTGGATGTCTCGCACACCGGCGGGGAAGCAACCCGCATCGGGATGGTGGTTTTTGAAGACGGGGAGCCGCTGAAAAACGCCTACCGCGTGTACGCTCTGCGCCCCGAAGACGCTGCGCCCGCCCCGGGCGACGACTATGCGGCCCTGGCCGCGTGGATGCGCCGCCGGCTGGAGGCGGGTCCGCCCTGGGCGGATCTTGTGCTTGTGGATGGCGGCAGGGGGCAGGTCGCCGCCGCGCACCGCGCCCTGCGCGAATGGCTGGATGCCGAAGGCGCGCCCGCCCGGCCGGATCCCTTCCTCCTTGCGGGCATCGCCAAGGCAAGGGACGACGCCGGACGCGCGGATCGACGCGCCGGCAACACGCGGGATCGGATCTTTCTGCCGGGACGGAGCAACCCGCTCCCCCTGCGGGAAGGTTCGGCCGAGCTGCTGTTTCTCCAGCATGTGCGGGATACAGCCCACCGTCACGCTATTGGCAGGCACCGCCGCGCCCGTGCCCAGGCGGCCCTGGCCGGGGAACTGCGCCGGATTCCCGGCGTGGGACCAGCCACCGAGCGGCTGCTGTGGGCGCATTTTCCAAGCCTTGAAGCCATGATCGCCGCCACCCCGGAAAATCTTGCCGCCGTTCCCGGGATCGGCGCGCGCAAGGCAAGGATGCTGGCGGCACGTCTCGCCGCCCTGCGTGACGGAACGCCGGCGCAAGAAGGACGCGCCGCCGCCCGGACAGCGTCGAAGCCATGACATTTTTGCCGGGATCCTTTTTCGTACACAGATAATACGCTGAATTTAAAAATAAAAATACTTATGGCATGTGTATTGCTTAAAATTCGGACAGGTGGGCGCCCGGGGTTTGGCCTCCGGAATGAGCGCCTTGCAAGGGCAAGAGCAACATATGCGAATTTCGCGTATTTCATTGTACGGAGGAGACCATGAGCAATCAACTGGATTACGAAATCAACAAGGAATTGGGCGAATGCTATCTCTTCATGGGCGAATTTGACAAGGCGGAAGATTATTACCGGAAAGCTGCCGCCGCTGAAGCCTCGCAGCCCGCGCCCTTCATCGGTCTGGCCACCATTGCCGTGCAGCGCGGCGATCTGCAGAACGCCATGACCCTGTACAGCAAGGCCCTGACCATTGAAGAAAACGACAGGGCGCTCGCCGGCATGGGTCTGGTGAAGATGGAAACCGGCGCTCATGAAGAAGCGTTCGACTACTTCCGGCAGGCTCTGCGCCTCAATCCGGAAAACGCCGTCGCCATGAACTGCATCGTGCGCGAAGGCTACCAGCTGAAACGCCTCGAAGAAGTTGTGCCCCACCTTGAAGCCGCCCTTGCCGTCGATCCGGCGAAGGAAGACGTGCGCATCTCCCTGGCCGGCTGCCTGATCACCCTTGGGCAGATGGACAAGGCCACCGAGCATCTGGAAAGCGTCCTGGCGAAAAACCCCGCCAACGTCTCGGCCAATCAGCTTTACGAGCATCTCAAGGCCGCGTAAGCCGCGCCATTTTGTCACGCGCCGCCGGTTTTCCGGCGGCCGCGTCATTTTCCCTGCCTCCCCTTCCGGATTTGTTGCTGGCGCTCAAGCCCGGAAAACGCGGTCAGCGGAAAAGGCCCCGCTGCCGGAGGCAACGGGGCCGCATCGTATCATGCCCGGGCGTCAACCATCGCGTTGACCGCCGCCACCCAGGCGTCAAGGCCCGCCGGCAGACCTTGCGGCAAGCGGAAGGGCGGCGCCGGCTTGCCGCTCAGGGCGAGCAGACGGGAAGCCAAAACCTCGTCATCACCCGGATCGGACAGGACGCAATCCGGCGGCAAAAACACGCTGGACCCGTTGCTTGCGCTGGAAAGCGTGGGCAGGCCGCAGGCGGCCGCTTCCAGCACGGCGTTGGAACAGGCGTCGTAAAAGCTGGGCAGGGCGAAGAGATCAAGCCCCTGGTAAAAGGTCCGCATGTCGTCCACCCGGCCGAGGAAGACAACCCGGTTCTCCACTCCCAGCCGGGCCGCAAGCCGTTGACAGGCTCGCGCCGAACGCCCCCCGGCCACATACAGGCGGAAGCGCTCCGGCAGACGCGCCAGAGCGCGCACCAGCACGTTCGTGCCTTTCAACGCGAAATTGCTGGTGGCCGTGCCGATGCAGACAAAATCATCCGCTTCGGCCGCTCCTTCCCGGCCGGAATCGGGCGTGAAGCCCCCCTCCGAACCCGCGGCAAGCAGCGCGCGCCTGCACCGCTCCCGTTCCTCCCCCAGGGGCGGGCGAAAGCGCCTCAAGTCCGGCAGATTGTAGATGACCTCCGGCATGGGGATCCCGGGATAATCCTGCCGCACCCAATCCGCTACGGCTTCGGACGCGCAAATGATCCGGCAACCGCTCCGGTACTGGCGATTGTCCACTATCCTCGTCAGCCAGTTGACAGGCGAAAGCAGACGCCGTATGCGCTTGCCCCAACGCGGAAGACCGGCGGGCCAGGCGCGTTCGGACAACTTCCAGAACGTGCGTTGCGACCCTCCGCCCACCCGGAGGAGATCCTGATTCCAGGTTTTGCCCAGACTGATCACAAGATCGTAGCCGCCCCGCCGGCGCGCCCGCTCCGCCCCGATCAGAAACCACAGCATCTTGAGCCAGGCAAAGCCGCCGATACGGCCAACAACCACCGCGCGAACGCCCACTGGCGGCGGACTCTCGATGCGAGCGCAAACAAATTCGACTTCATGCTGACAGTCGCGCGTATCAGCCAGCGCCTGCGCCAGACGGAACGCGAACTGCTCCACGCCGCCGTAACGGCTGAGACGAGGGAGAACAACGGCTATGCGGGCCATGCGCCACCGCCCTCATTTTTGCTGCCCCGGCAACTGCTTTCCACAACCCAGCGCATAAATCCCCCGCGGGCGATTCATGAGGTTCACTCCGCCGAAAAGCATGGTTTTCGGACCGGTCATGACGGCCTTGCCGCCGACGCGGCCAGGGCGTGTTCCCGCTACGGCTCTCTTTTCCCTGGCGGAGGACAAAAGAGCCGTAGTCAGCCCTCCTGACTGTCTCCCGACAAGTGCTTTCTGCTCATGTCATTGATGGCGTCTTGCCATTTGGGTGGGATAAAGAAGGGATTGCACTTGAGGCCAAGCTGTTTCGCCCTGGTCTGAAAAAACGCCGCGCCAAGCAGGGTGGCGTTCGAGGGGCCGGCGCCGTTCAGTTCCCTGAAATTCAGGGAATACTCCACGGTGGTGACGCCAAGCCTGCCGCAAATCGCAAAAAAGCTGTTGATTTCCGAAGGAGCATTGTTTTCGTCAAAAACGATGTATTTAAGACGAACATGGCTGGCATCGGCGGCTGTCGCCATATAACGCTCAAGATTTTCACAAACCCTGTCAAAACCCGGAACGCCTTTCACCTTCTGGTATATTGCGGCGGAACCGCTGTCCAGGCTGACATCGATGACGCCACGCCCCAATTGCAACAGATTGGCAATGGAAGGAGAAAACCTGAGGCAATTGGTATGGATGTATTGTCCCCATCCATGTTTGCATATCCAGGTGCTGGCTTCCTCAAAATCGCGCTGAATGCTTGGCTCTCCCCCGCCCCAACTGAAAGAGCACTGAGAGTGAAGCGCATGCTGCTGATGCAGGCTTTGCAGAACGGGCAATACAGGGTACCCCGCCTGTTTGCCGCGCCACAAGTCACAGTAGACGCATTTGCAATTGCACAGGTAACGGTGCGCGTTGATGCTGACCGTATGAAAGAGCACGGGCACATGTCCAAGCGCATCTCCGGCAGTTTCCCTGAGTTCCGGGCAACCCCGGCAGAGCTTGTCGTCCCGCGCCTGAAGGCGCTCCATCATCTTCCCGATATGGACGACATAGGCGGCCATGTCCAGCCTGCCGCCGGCAAACGGAAAACGCGGCACCTCAACGCCATGCACATCACAACAGGGTTGAACTGACGCAGGCTCCAGATTGATGTCATGGAAAAGATAAGGGCAAAATTTTATTGGCACAGAGAGCCTACCTGGAGAAAATCAACGCATTTCATGAATCCCCTTGCGGGCGGATCATATGGCTTCATTCGTCGGAAACCATGGTCTCCGACGAATGAACCCGGCAATGCCGCCACACCAGACTCGCGTCTGACCGCAGGAGTCATTCCATATGAAATGGCTTCTACTCCCTCACAAGCTTTCCGTCCACCATTTTCGTCTTGCCGAGCAGGACAATCGGATGATTCATGATAACCAATTGAAATGAAAAGATATTTCATCTTGAACCTGAAAAATTTTTATCAATTATTTCAGAATGCTATCCATGTTCATGCGATTGCCCTGCCTTGCCGAGGATATCAAGCAGGAACGGATCTTCGGGACGGACGTTCCCCCAACAGGCTGACCTCACCCTGCCCGGAGGACAAGGCGCGTGATCTCCGAAGGGACGCCGATGCGGCAGGAAAGCCCGCTCCACAGTCCCGCTCCCGGGCTGACATACAGATGCATTCCGTTCACCGAATACATTCCTTCGACAAATCCGTTGTTGAATCTGGCGACAAGGGGCTGCAAAAAGAAGATCAGGCCGCCGTGGGTATGTCCGGAGAGGAGAAGATCCGCATGGGGAGCGTATGCCGCGGCATCGCCGGGCTGGTGCGCAAGCAGGATGCGGAGCGCATCGGGAGCATCGTGCAGCGTCGCATTGATATCCGGCCCTTTGCCCCCGAAGCGGCGTTCGGCGCGATCGGGCATTCCGGCAATGACCACCTTGTCATCGCCCACGTTCAGAACGCGGTGTTCGTTGTGCAGCATGATCACATGCAGCTTTTCCAACAGGGAAGGCCAGGCCGTCGCTCCCCAATAGCATTCATGATTGCCCGTCACGCCGTACACCCCGTATTTCGCCCGGAGCGCGGCGAACGGCGCGACTTCCTCGGCCAGAGCCTCCACCGTGCCGTCGATGTGATCCCCGGTGAGGACGACAAGATCGGGCGACACGCTGTTCGTCCTGTCGACAACCTGTTGCAGCCATTCCCTTTTCAGGCGCGGCCCCACATGCGTATCCGTCAGTTGCACGATGGAAAAGCCGTCCAGGGCCGGCGGCAGGTTGGGCAGACGCAGTTCAACGGTACGGATATCGGGCACGCGAACGGCCTGCCAGGCTCCCCAGATGCCAAGAACAAGGGCCAGCGCGCTCATCCCCGCTTTCAGCGGCGTCAGGGGAAGAGAAAACGTCCGGGACATTCCGAAACAGCGGCGACAGACCCACAAAACCAGCATGAGCGCGTCTTTCAGAAGCAGCATGAGAAAAAGGAGGACCATCGCGGCATAGAGCGCTTCCATCAGCAGAAACACGGAGTCCGGAAAAGAAGGCGCGAAAAAGGCTCCCCCCACATACTTGTAAATGACATATTTCAGGCTGATGAACAGAAGCGCCGCGGCGGAAATTCCCTTTGTCCACAAGCTGTATGGAGAAAAGAGAACGAGGCTTGCCGTGACGTACAGAAACATCGCTACCGAAACCGCAATGAGCATCATGCTGTTTCCTCACCTTTCAAAAATGGAGCAGCAGGCGTGTTCAGAACCATTGGGAACTTTTCGCCCCCAACCCCTTCGGCAGGGGAATGATTCCCCTGCATCCCCAATGGCCGGAGCATGATGCCCCCCGGTGGGAGCGGGCCGCGCCCCGCTCCCGAGCGGCGGAAGCGTTTCCCTTTACAAGTCGTTTCATGATCCATACCCACGGCTGAATGAGGGGACTCGTTCGCTCCAGAGCGTGATTTTTGGCCGCCTCATTCTTGCCCTTTTTCCCTTGTCCTGTCACGCCCTTGTGAAGAGGCGTCCTCTCCCGGCGCTCCCGCGCCTCACAGGCGGATTGAGCGGATCGGTGGGCGAAAAACGCCCCGCGGCCCTTCCCAACGCCGCCCCGCTGTCCTACCATACGGCCATGTTGACGCTCCCCACCCGTACCCCCCTGCCGCAACCGGACTTTCTGCCCGCCAGTCGCGCCGACATGGACCGCCTTGGCTGGGAAGAACTTGATGTTCTGCTGATCAACGGCGACGCCTATGTGGATCATCCTTCCTTCGGCGCGGCGCTGCTTGGCCGCTGGCTGGTGGCGCACGGCTACCGCACGGGCATTGTCGCCCAACCCGCCTGGGCGGGCGAGGAAGCCCTGGAGGGGAGCCGCTCCATAGTCCGCATGGGCCGGCCGCGCCTGTGCGTGGGGGTGAGCGCCGGGGCCATTGACTCCATGCTCGCCCACTACACGGCCTTTCGCAAAAAACGGCATGACGACGCCTACACCCCCGGCGGCCGCGCCGGCGCGCGCCCGAACCGGGCCGTCACCGTGTACGCCAACCTGGCCCGGCGCGCGTTCCCCGGCCTGCCGGTGCTCGGCGGCGGCATCGAAGCCTCGCTGCGCCGCGTCTCGCACTACGATTTCTGGACAGACAGCCTCCGCCGCTCCCTGCTCTTCGACGCCCGGCTCGATCTCCTGCTTTTCGGCATGGGCGAGCGCGCCCTGCTTGAGGCCGTGCGCCGACTGGACGCCTGGGCGGAACTGACGGGAGCGCCGCTCGGGCCGGCCGTGCCCCGCCCCGTTGATCTGCTTGCCGGCGTGCGGGGCACGGCGCGTCTGCTCGCCCCCGCAGAAACGGGAGAAACAGGAGAAGCAGTCGACGAAGATGAGGAAGCCCTCCGCCCGGTACGCCTTCCCTCGCACGAAGCCATTCTGGCGGACCCGCGTCTGCTCATGCAGGCCACGCTGACGCTGGAGCGCGAGACCCACCAGGGTCGCCGCGCCCTTCTTCAGGATTGCGACGGCAAAACGCTTGTGGTCATGCCGCCGGCGCACGCCCTGAGCCGCGACGAAATGGACGCCCTCTACGCCCTGCCCTTTGCCCGGCGGCCGCATCCTTCCTATCGGGAACGCATCCCCGCCTTCGAGATGATCGCGACCAGCATCACCACGCACCGCGGCTGCGGGGGCGGCTGTTCCTTCTGCTCCCTGGCCCTGCACCAGGGGCGCCGCGTGGCCTCGCGCTCCGAAGAATCCATTCTGGCCGAGGCGCGCCGGATCAGCGGCCTGCCCGGGGGAAGCTCCATTTCCGACGTGGGCGGTCCCAGCGCAAACATGTGGAGCGCGGAATGCGCGCTCGCCTCCGCCTCCCGCACCGCTCCCTGTTCCGTTGCCAGCCCCGCCCCCGATCAGGCCCGTTATCCCGGAGAGGGACGAAACGCCGGCGGGGCGTCCGGAGGCAGTCGGAGCGAAGCCGGCGCGCGCCGGGCAACGCCGGTCTGCACGCGGGCAAGTTGTCTGCACCCCTCCATCTGCCGTTTTTTTCGCGCGGATCAAAAAGCCTGCGTGGAGCTTCTGCGCAAGGCGGCAAAAACGCCCGGCATCCGCCATGTGCGGGTGGCAAGCGGGGTCCGCTTTGATCTCGCCCTGCGCGATCCCGAAGCGTTGGCCGCCTATACCGGAGAATTCACCGGAGGACAGTTGAAGGTGGCTCCGGAACACTGCTCCGCCCCCGTGCTGGATCTGATGCGCAAGCCGGGCATGGCCGCCTTCGAGGCGTTCCTGGCCTCCTTCCGCCGTCAGTCGCAGGCGGCGGGCAAGGAGCAGTACGTCGTCCCGTATCTCATGAGCGCCTTTCCCGGCTGCACGGACGCGCACATGCGCGAACTCGCCGCCTGGCTGGCCGAACGGGGCTGGGCGCCCCGGCAGGTTCAATGCTTCATCCCCACGCCCGGCACAGTGGCCACGGCCATGTTCCACGCCTGCTGCGCCCCCGACGGCTCCCCCCTGCATGTGGCGCGAACCGACGCCGAACGCCTGCGCCAGCACGCGATCCTGCTGGGCAGGGAAACGGAACGGCAGGAACGCGCGGGCAAACGGCGCGGCCACGAACAGGATCCCGGACGCCGCCCCGCAAAAGCCCCCCGAAACGCGGACGCAACAGCCCCGCGCGGCAGACGCCCGCGTCGCGGATATTGACACCCGGCATCCCTCCGGCTACCTCTTGAAGAAGAAGGATCGCCACCATGAGCACTTGTCGCGTTGCCGTCGGCGTGTCCGGCGAATCTGTGGAACCATGTTCGGCGGAGGGCCGGGCCGCGACACATTTTGTCACGCCGCCGCTGAAGAGCGGCAAGCCCTATGTGAACCCGTCCCTGCCCTGGCCTCTCCCCGGCCTGAACCCGAACGGAACGGCTCCCGACGGGAAAGCCCCGAACGGGACGGAAGCGGACGGGATGAACCGGGACGAAACGGGCGAGGTCTGGAGCGCGGACGCGGAGCCGCCCGTGCCGGACGAAGCCGCCTGCCTTGGATTGTGGACTCAATACGCCATGCTGCCGCACATCGGCCGGCACAGCCGCGTGGTGGCGGACATGGCCGAAGCCCTGGCCCGCCGCGCCGCCGAAGTGGGCGCGCCGCCGCCGGAGACTGTCGCCCTGGCGCGCGCCGCCGGCCTGCTGCACGATATCGCCAAGACCTACTGTGTGCGCTACGGAGGCAGTCATGCCCAGATCGGCGCGTCATGGGTCGTTGCCGCCACCGGCCACCGCCGGCTGGCGCAAGCGGTCTACCACCATGTGGAATGGCCCTGGCCTCTGCCGGAAAACATGGCCTTCGGGCCGCTCGCCCCGCTGTTTTTTGTCCTGTACGCGGACAAGCGCGCCAAGCACGACGCGCTCGCGGGCGTGGAGGAACGCTACGCGGATCTCATGATCCGCTACGGCAAAACGGAACACAGCCGCGCCGCCATCGCGCGCGGGCGCGAACATGTCCTAACCATCGAACGCGTCCTTTCGGCGCAACTGGAGTTTCCCCTGCATGAAAGTACTCTTGCTGGCGGGCGGCTGGTCAAGCGAGCGTGAAGTCTCCCTGCGCGGCGCGGCCATGATCGCCGAAGCCCTGCAGGGCAAGGGGCACAGCGTCACCATGCTTGACCCGAGCCGTGATTTTGAGCAGGTGTTGAGCGCCGCACGCGCCCATGACGTGGCGTTCATCAACATGCACGGTTCTCCGGGCGAGGACGGATTGTTCCAGGCCCTGCTCGACAAGGCGGGCTGTCCCTATCAGGGCGCGGACCCGGCCGGTTCCTTCCTGGCCCTGCACAAGGCGGCGGCCAAACTCCTGTTCAGGGAAGCGGGCATTCCCCTGCCCGGAGGCGTTTTCCTGCCCCGCCATCCGGGGCCGGACTGGAATCCGGAAGACCTCGGCCTGTCGTACCCGCTGTTCGTCAAGGCCAACACGGGAGGATCCAGCCTGCTGCTCAGCCGCGTGCACACCCGGACGGAACTCGAAGCCGCCCTCAACGCCCTCTTCGCCGCCGGCGAGGAAGCCCTGGTGGAACAGGGCATCCGGGGGCGGGACGTGACCTGCGGCGTGCTCGACGGCAAGGCGCTCGATCCCATTCTCATTGTGAACCGGGAAGGGGCGTTTTTCGACTATTACAACAAGTACGCCGCTGACGGCGCGCGGGAGATCTGCCCCGCCCCCCTGCCGGAACCCGTTCTGGCCCGCATCAGGGACTACGCGGAACGGGCGCACAAGGCGCTCGGCCTGCGCGGGTGCAGCCGGGCCGACTTCATTCTGGAAAAAGGGGAAAACGGAGAAGATACGGAAAATCTGTACCTGCTGGAAGTCAACACCATCCCCGGCATGACGGCCGCAAGCCTTGTGCCGAAGGAAGCGGCCGCCATCGGCATGTCCTATGCCGATCTGGTGGAACGCCTGCTGGAGCTTGCCCTTGACTCCCGCGGGTAACGCTCCGGCTTCGCGCCTGCGGCGAGGCGCGGCGCGCTGCCTGTACGGCCTTGCCTGGCGGCTCGCCCGGCCCGTGCTGCGCCGGCACAAGCGCCTGAGCGAAGGCTTTGCCTGGCGGCTCGTTCCGGAAAACTGGAGCGGCGTGAAGGCGACGGGGAACGGACGCCCCGAAAGCCGCATCGACGTCTGGATTCAGGCCGCCTCGGGCGGGGAAGCGTACCTGGCCTGGGAACTTCTGAAGCGACTGGCCGACGGCGCGCCCCTTTCCGCGCTCGTCACCACCTGGACCCGGCAGGGACTGGAAGTGCTGCACGGCATGGCCGAAAAGCTGCGGCAGGATCACCCCGAACTCAGCGTGCGGGTCACATTCTTCCCGCTGGATCAGCCGGGGATCATGGCCCGCGCCCTGGATCAGGCCCGTCCCCGCGCCATTGCCCTGCTGGAAACGGAACTCTGGCCCGGCCTGCTCCTTGGCGCGGCGGATCGCGGCATCCCGGTTTTTGTGCTGAACGGCCGGATGACGGAAAAAAGCCTGCGCAACTACCTCCGGCTGGAACGGCTCTGCCCCGGTTTCTGGCGCGGCGTGGCGCCGCGCGCGGCAACGGCCGTCAGCAACGACGACGCGGCGCGCCTTGCCGCGCTGTTCGGCCCGGATCGCGTCGTCACCGTGCCCAACATCAAGTTTGACCGCTGCCTGCCCGCGGAGTCCGCGCGCGGCGCGGCCGTTGATCAGGCGACGGGACAAACGGGCCCGGCGGGTTCGCCAGATCTGGCAGATCTGGCGAACAAGGCGTCCGCCCCGGCTCTGCCCCTGCCGGAGCGCGGATCGCGTCCGCTCATCCTGCTGGCCTCCGTGCGGGAAGAGGAGGAAGAGGCGGTCATGACCATTATCCGCCGGCTGCGCCGCCCCTCCGGGAAAAAATCCGGCGGGAAATCCGGGGAGAATTCCGGGGGCGAAGCTCCCACGCTGGCGATCGCCCCACGGCACATGCACCGCGTGGCCGCGTGGAAGGAACGACTGGCCGGACTGGAAGGCGGATATGTGCAGCGTTCGCGCCTCGGAACCCCTTCCAGGGAAGGGGAGGCCAAACGCGGAGCGCCCGGCGACGTTATTCTCTGGGACGCCTTTGGCGAACTGGCCCTGCTCTACGCCGCGGCGGACGCGGTCTTTGTGGGCGGGAGCCTTGCGCCGCTCGGAGGCCAGAACTTTCTCGAAGCCCTGGCCGCGGGGAGAATCCCCTGCTGCGGGCCGTATCTGGACAATTTCGCCTGGGCGCTCTCGCCCGCGCCGGACGGCGCGGCGGGCGACGCTCTTGCGGAACGCGGCCTGCTGCTTGTGCGCCGCACGCCGGAAGAAGTGGCCGAAACCCTGATCGAACAGGCACTGCATCCGCTTCCGCCGGAGGAGACGCAACGCCGCTTCCTTGACTGGCTGACGCCGCGCCTTGGCGGTACCGCCCGCTGCGCGGCCCTGTTGCATGAAGCAATCCGAGACCCTTCCGAAGGAGACGCCCCATGCGAAAAGTGATGCGAAACGCCGCGCGCCGGCTGGCGCGGACAAGCCTCCTGCTCCTCTGCCTCGGCCTGACAACGCAGGCATATGCCGCCGGGCCGGACTACGACGGCCTGAACAGCCTGCTCTACGAATCGGCCGGAAACAACGAAGCCATGTGCGACGCCATAAGGACGCTTTCGCGTGAGCTGGCCCGCCGCCCCGACGACGCCGAACTGCTGCGGATGCGCGTCAACGCCTACCGTTCCGTCGGTGACTATTTTTCGGCCAAAAAGGATGCGGAAAAACTCGCCCGCATGTTCCCCGGCTTCACCCCCTACCGGGTGCTGAACTGCATGTTGCTTGAGTCCACCGGCGCGGCGGAGAAAGACTACCTTGCCTGCTACCGCGGCGTGCTCTCCTCCTTCGGGAGCGACAGCCTGAAGGAAAAGGACCCGCACGGGCATGTCCTGGTGCTTCTGCTGGCCAAAGCGCCCGAGGCGGAAAAACTCCGCCGCCAGTACAGCCAGGCGCTCACGCCGGAAGCCAACGGCTACAACGTCACGCGAGAACAACTCCTGCATTTCGACCGCCGGGCGATCGTGCCGCGCGTGGAGCCGGGCGTCGCCTGGCAAAATCCCTGTTCCGAATAGGCTGTGTTGACGCCTGACCCGGGGCGTGTTCACACTACGAGAAATGGTGTTCTCCGCCAGGGAAAAAAGGCGTTTTGTGAAGGGAATGTCCTCGTATGACACTTGCCCGGAATAAAAAGCCTTTTTGACGCAGGCAGGACAAGAGCCGTAGTGGGAACACGCCTGACGGAGAGCCGCCCCGCGTCCCGTCGGGGGAAATGATTTCCCCCGAACCCCCTCAGACACAAGCCGGAGGACGGAACGCATGAACACGCAGGACGCGACACGGCGGCCTTGCGGCAGGCGGGTTTACGAGTTCCGCTCCTCGTCAAGTTTCGGGAAAAGCAGGTTGTTTTCCAGGTGAACATAGTCGTGCAGCCGCTCGTCAAGCTGCGTGAGGAGCTGATAGAGATCGCGCCGCGTTTCGTCCGCCTCGGGAGGCAGGGCATAGCCGTTGGCGGCGCGGCGGAGCTTGCGCGTCAGATCCATGGTCTTTGCGTGATTTTCCGCCAGCGCATGCATGAGCATGAGGCGACGTTTGGGATCGCGGTTTTCGACGACAAGCGGGGCGAATTCGGTCTCTTCCCGCACAAGGTGGGGTTCCAGTTCCCCGCTCAGGTCCGCGAAGATCTTGTACATGTCATACAGTTCCGGGTGGCGCTGCCCGTCAGCGCGCAAACTCTCCACAAGCAGACTGCGGATGCGCGCCAGGTTGTCCCACAGCCAGGCATGATGCCGGGAGAGGATGGAATCAAGCAGTTCCCCCGCCGTCATGCCCGCATAATCGGGCAGACCTGCGGGGTGTCCTTTCTCCCTGATCGCGTCGAGAGCCAGGTAAAGTTCTTTCTGGCTGATTTCAAGCTGGTCGACAGCTTCGGCAAGCTCGCGATCGCCATTGCAACAGAAATCAATGCCGTGTTCCCGAAAAAGCTGCATGGCCACGGGATTGCTTGTCACGATATCACGGATGGTCCGCTCGCTCCAGTCGGCGTCACTCATATGGACAACCTCCATTATATTGTCGATGAAGCAGCGTAACAGGCAGGGAGGGCGCGCGTCTGTGATTATCGTGCCGTTAAAGGAATTATTAAGACTGCCCTAAGCGCGAATAGCAAGCCAAACGAAAGACCTAACAAATACTCGAATGTTAAAATTCTTCCAGCTTACCATAAAAGTTCATCCTTGACAGACTTAACATACACGGCCCAACAACTTTTCTCAAGTGGTATAACTGCACGTTCCGATGCAAAAAATACGATACACGGCGCTATTTGAGACTGAATACAATTGACAAGACAGAGACAACCTACAACAGCTAGATCTTTCGGGACAAAGTTTGTATCCTCAAAAAGGATAGCCAGATCCAAGGATCTCTTATTCAAGGAATAAGAGTATTCCTTCGCTCTTCTTTCAAGTTTTTTGATAATAGTTTCAAGATTACTATTATAGCTGTACTTCTTGATAAAATGTTCCTTTACATCACTGTAAGTTTTTGTTGTCACAAGTGCACATGGCATCGGCATCCTCTCTTGCAAGGAGTTCGTGCAACGCTATATCCTTTTGAATGGAAACCACACAGAGAATTTCAGATAACTCCTTATAAACTTTTGTCACCTTATTTATTGCCTTTTTACCAGATTCATCCCCATCCTCCATATGGGAAAGAACACTTTCTATTTTCTTTAATGTTTCTTGCAAAGATGAAAAAAGAGCGTCCGAGATAACAATTTGCTTCAGAACTGCATAGCGTGTCAACATAACCACAAGTTCAAGCGCATCAATCTCATCAGGCGTAAAGGCTTGGCACTCCGTTTTACTTTCATGAATCTTGAAAACAGACTTAGCCCGCCAGAAGATTTCGGAAAAATATTCATCTTTTTGAGGCAACGCACCGCTGTTATAAAATAAATTGCAAGCTACAGCACTCATGATTCCCTCCTTAAAAATTCCCTCCACTTTATGCAAATTCCTTTGAGGAGGGTATTATACATATCTCATCTAACGCCTGCAAGGCATATCCCCCCCTAAGCAATTTTTTCATCTCCTAACATATTGAAACAACAAGATATTTTAAAATATCCACTTACTCCCGATTGTCTCGACATATGACCCGGCGTACTTCATGATGAAAGAGGAAGACAATAAATAATGCACTTATCGTTCTTCTCATACTGATTGCGGAATTTTCAGGGTAGTCGACTCTATGGTGCAGACAAGCGTTCTCTCTGGTTCCAAACAACCACAAGTCCCTCCGCTTCCAACGCGGCCTTTTTCATGCAAAAAAGGGCGAAAGATACCTTGATATCTTCCGCCCTGTATCCCCTCCGGCAACAGGGGAGTTTTATCGCTGCCCTATCCGCCGATCAGGCTCATGGCCATTTGCGGCAGGGAATTGGCCTGCGCGAGCATGGCGATGGCGGACTGGGTGAGGATCTGGTTTTTGACGAAGTTGGTCATTTCCAGACTCACGTCGGTATCCGAAATTCTTGATTCGGAGGCCTGAAGGTTTTCCCCCTGGATCATGATATTTGTAAGCGTGTTTTCGAGCCTGTTCTGCATCCCGCCAAAGTAGGCGCGGGCATTGTCCTTGGCGACAATGGCGTCATCAAGGGTTCCCAGGGCTTCCTGCGCCTTCTGCTGCGTTTCGATGGAGACGCCGGCCAGCCCCAGACCGTTCAGGGTGCAGTCCTGCTTGTTGATGTAGTAGTAATCCTCGGCCGAATCGTTCCCGGGGCCGAAGTGGATTTTCACCACCCCGGCGGGAATGCTGGGGCTGCCCAGAGGATCGTTCGGGCCATTGGGGTTGTTCGGATCGTTCGGATTATTGGGGTTGTTCGGGTTATTGGGATTGTTCGGATCCGTCGCCGTCACGTTGATGGTGTAGGTGACGCTTGACAAATCGGCTGAGTTCCCCGACGCAAGATTGAAAACCTGATTGAGCACATTCCCGTTACCCAAATCCACAGACATTGTAACGCTGCGAGTAGCTGGATCAAAACTGCTTGTCACTGCGACATTACCAGCAGTGAGTGATGGACTATTTATGTTTACATCAAATGCTGGTTGAGCATTGCTCACTGCCTGCCAATTAAAATTGACAGCCTCTGTCAAATTAACCGGATTGCCATTCGTATCAGTAACATTAACCCTAAAACTCTGTCCCCCAAGTGTTCCAGCCAAGTCTGTAAACGTAAACCTGCCTGAACTCGGATTCCCAGCTACTTCATATGATCCTGGAGGAAAACCTGCCAGTTCCCATCCTTGCGTGTCTGGATCAGCGGCATTGGCCGGGTTGTAACCAATAGTGAGTGTTTGATTAAGAAAAGCAGGGTTATTTCCAAAATAGGTAATATTCATCTTGTACTGGCCAGTTGACCCCACAGTAATGGATGAACTGTTGCTTAATGTTATAGTGTGGGTGCCCGCTCCCAGAGCAACCGGATCGGTAATTCCCTGTAAAAGAACATTCGATGGATTTTGAGTAGTGATAGCGCCGTTGCCAACCTTCGTTTCCCCAACCATGGCGGAATACGTCTTGCCGTCCGGCCCAACGACAGAGGCGCGCGAACCGGCCGCCGCTCCGGCGGCTCTTCCTGTGGCGGTTCTTCCGTCCGCTGCTCTCCCGGCAACGCCGTTTCCATCAAGGATCTTGAGGCCGTTGAAATCTGTGGCGCGGGCGATGCGTTCGATTTCCGCGCCCATTGCCTGAAATTCCGAGTCGATGATCAGACGCTGGGTGGAATTGTACGTCCCGGTAGCGGCCTGTTCGGCCAGTTCCTTCATGCGGATCAGTTTCTCGTCGATCACGGCCATGGCCCCGTCGGCGGTCTGGATCATGGAAATGGCGTCATTGACGTTGCGTGTGCCCTGCTGCATGGCGGCTATGTCGGCGCGCATCATTTCGCGTATGGCGAGGCCGGCGGCGTCGTCCGCCGCGGAATTGACGCGCAAGCCGGAAGAAAGACGCTGAACGGACTTCGCCAGCCTGCCGTAATGACCGTTCAGGGTTCTCGCGGCGTTCAACGCGTTCAAGTTATTGTTGATCACTACCGACATAGCTCACATCCTTGTGATTGGGCCGTATTTTCAGGGCGATACTCTTCTTACCCCTCCCTTATCGACAGATTTCCCAATGACATTAGGGGCGGGACTCATGAAAACGCCGTCCGCGGAAAGCCGGGATTTTCCGGCCGGCAAGGAGCGTTGACAGGGAGTCAAAGCCAAGGCAGACTGTTGTGGGGGATTTTGACAAAAACAGATTTGCCCTGCCAGACGCCTGCCAAGTGAAAGAAAATCGTTATCCCGCATGAGCTTTAATGGAGAGAAAAAAATGGCAGAAAACTCGATGGAGAAAGATCTTCGCTATCTTTACAGTACCTGCTTCAGGGATTTGTTTTTTGAAACACGCGCAACAAGAATGCTGTCATTGCTATCCCCGCTTGTTTCTGGATGGTCCTACTTGCCGATGACAAACTGGTCTGCTGGACCTGAATATTACGCGCATATATGCAATGATTTGATAATCAATAAAAAAGAAAGCGTCATTGAAGCAGGATCAGGAATTTCAACAATACTGATGGCGCGACTGATAAAGAAAAATAATCTCAAAACCAAAATCATCTCGATAGATCATGACCCAATTTGGCAAAATGTGATTGCTCATTGTCTTGAAACTGACGGAATTGCTGAAAATGTACAATTTATATGCAGTCCGATTGCTCAACAGGGCGAGTACTCATGGTATGATAAGTCGAAAATTGTATTGCCGGAAAATTTTGTGACGGATACCATTGTTATTGACGGGCCAATAGGGAATGTGCCTATGGCGAGATACGAGGCAATTCCGTTCCTGAAAAAATATCTCTCTTCAGAATGTTATACAATCTATTTGCACGATACCGACCGCCCGGACGAACAGGAAACCATACGTCGCTGGCTTGAAATCTTGCCCAATAGCGCCGTGCAAACCATGTGGCGATATTCCGTGATTCAATTTGGAACTGCATTCTGGTTTGCGCCGCAGACGGTAGCTTGACAAGAAGCCATTTCATGCGAAGTATGAAATGACTTCCAACGCCGGACGAGAGTCTGGCGCGGCGCGAAAAGCGCCGTGAATGAGTCAAAAACCACGTTTTTTGGCGAATGATCTTCATGATTCAGCCCAAAAGCTGAATCATGAAATGAGTTCAAAGAACTCCCAAACCAAAATTCCATGCTCGAAATCCTTCGGTCTTACAACACAGGGACGGATTACCCCACATGCGCCGCGGCCTCGGCGCATTTTCAGGCGCAAAAAAGTCGCCGCAGGCAGGGCAACCTCATGCCGGCCACGGCCTTTTGCGTGGGCAGGGACAAGACCATCCCCCGGCTGGCCTGGATCTGCGAGGCGCAAGACGGGCAGTACGCCTTCACCATCGGCCCCGGCGTCGACAGTGGGGACGCCTTCATTGTGGAAGGCGTCTGGGACGGCCCGTTTGCGGAGCGCGGTTTTGCGGCGTCGGATCACTTTTACGGCAGCGGCGCGCTTGTTGACGGGCGCGGCGTCGTTTTTGCGCCGCCGCGGCTGTGTACCGACTATCTTTATGTGTTGCAGGACAAACAGGCCCGCAAGGCCTATGTGTCAAATTCCTTCTGCTTCATCTTCAAACGCGCCGGGATACGCCCCGAGGGCGAATTTTTCGCGCGGTTTCGAGGCTGTCTCCATGCGACGACAGCGGCCGAATCCAGGCTTGGGGCCGATCGCGGCAGTCCCCTGATCTGCGAGGATGCGTCCCTCGCCATGTTCAGGATGATGTACCACAATTTCCGGATCGCTGAAGACGGCGGCATACGCCATGACATGCGCGTGCCCCTGGACCCCGGAGCAAGCGATTTTTCCGCCTATCGGGCGTACCTGCTGGCGAAGGTCGCGGCGCTGACGGTCAACGGCGCGGCCGCGGAACGCAACACCCCCGCCCTGCCCATCACCATGCTCTCCACCGGCTACGACTCCAGCGCCGTCTCGGCAGTCTGCGCACAGGCCGGCGTGCGCGACGCCATTACCCTGGATGTGACCACAACCGGGCATTACGACTGTGGAGCGGAAATCGCGGCTTCGCTTGGCCTGAACTGCATCCGGGTTGAAAGCCCCGGCGGGAGGGTCGTGCCGGATCTGAACATCCGACTCCCCCGCGACGTCGCCGGCATCCACGAGTTTCTGGCCTCTCCCGGGCTTGGGGACAATGTTGTTTTTGCCAACATGGAGCCGTACCTCTCCGGGAGGATCGTCTTTTCCGGGCTGTACGGCGATGGATGCTGGGCGCGGGAAGGCAACGGATCGGGTCTTGCCCATCATTTGCCCTACATGAAATCGCGCAATGAATTTCGTTTGCGCGTGGGCTACAGCCTTGCGCCCATGCCGGCCTTTGGCGCGTACTTCCCGTGCATGCTGCAACAGATCGGGGCGCATCCTTCCATGAAGCCCTATGCGCTTGGCGGGTTCTACGACAGGCCCATCGCCCGGCGTCTGGCGGAGGAGGCGGGCGTGCCGCGCGAACTCTTCGGCCAGCGAAAGGCGGCCAACAATTTCAATATCCTCAACCACATGGATTTCTTCACAAAGGCGGTTGAGACCGTGATGGAACGGTACAGGTAGCGCGCCGCGCTTCTCCCCCGACAGCAGGGCCGGTTGTGCCGGCGACATGTTCATGAAGACTGATCGCAGGGGCGCGACATCAGGCCATAGCGGATCATTTTCCTGTACAGGGTAGGCCGGCTGATCCCGAGCGCGGCGGCCGTGCGGCTGATGTTGCCGCCGAAACGGGCCAATGCCCCGGCAACAGCGGCTTTTTCCGTTTCCTCAAGCGTGGGCTGTTCCCCGGGGTGACGCCCGATCACGGGCTGATCGGGCGGAACAGAGGGAACAGGCCGGATGGAGGCGGAAGCGGCGGGGGTCAACCGGATTGGTTTTCAGTAGAGCGGCCCTGCTCATCCCCCGTATTCTTCACGGCGTTCGCGTCGTTCTCCAGTGCGTCTTCCTCCCGGCTGTCGGCGGCGGGGACTTCGTCGTAGGTCACCTCGCCGGTTCCCATGTTGAAATTCACGCGAAGTTTTTCGCCTTCGGGCGTCGTCACTATCGTGCTTTTGGAAGCGGCGCAATCGGGCGTCTGGATGTTCTTTTTCATCCCGTCGGGTGTCCCGCAGGGGGTGGTTGTGCATGGCATGGCTTTTTCTCCCTGATAGAAAGTGCGAGGTATGCGATTTCTCCCCGCCCTGGGGCCAGCCCTCACAAACCCGCCTGCTGCAAAACCGTTTTTGCGTCCGGCATGGCAATGAGATCTGACCCTGGAGGCGCTGCCGGCGATCACGGCGCAGGCGGCCTCGGACCGTCCGGCTCCGCAAACGAGGCGGGCAGAAGCGGTTCATCTTCCTCCCGAACAGTCGAATCGATCGAATCGGCCGGGTTGGCGGGCGCGGCGGGGTTGACCGAGCCGGCGGAAGGCGCGGCCTCCGGCTCCTCAGGAACGTCGGGGGCGGCGGAATCCGGCGTAAAATCGGGCAGTGGAGCGGGCGCGGGCGGGCCTTCGCTCGCCTCCTCAAAGCGTTTGCCCAATTCCAGAAAAAGGGTTGCGCCCTGGAGCACGGCGTCCATCGCGTCAGCAGGAACATCGGACCCGCTGGAGGCACCGATCACCCGTCGCTGCACCCAGGAGGCGACATACAACAGGGTGTCGTCGTCCAGCAGGCGCGCGGCCTGATTGGCGCGAATGGCGGCGGCGAGATCGGCCCGCGTCTTTTCCCGATCCACCACAGCCTGCCGATAGGCGCGGGAGGCCGCGTCCACGCGCGCCTTCACTTCCGCCGCCCGCGCGGAATCGCCGCTTTCCCGCGCGGCGTCCTGGGCGAGGACCAGTTCGGAATACCGGTTGCCGGCGTCCACCACGCGTTGCGCGGCGGTCTTGAGCGCATCCATCCGCCCGGTGAAATTCGGGAGCGCGGCAACGCCCTGCAACGCGCCGGACATCCCCCGGAACCGCCGGCTGTACAGACGGTACATTTCGCTCCGCTGTTCGTCCGTCAACGCGGCCCGCCCGTGCTGCCCCGGAGCGGCGGCGGCCCGTGCGACGGCGCTCATGAAGCGATCGATATACAGGCGGTACAGGGCGTCGAGCATGGCGGGCGTAAACACATGCCTGAGCGCGGCGGCCCTGCCGGCCGGCAGATCCTCGCCAATCCACGCCAACCCCTTCATGCCGACGCCGTAACGCAGGTTGGCGGCCTGCACATTGACGCCAAGGCGGCCGGCCCGTCCCGGCCTGTCGGCGGGAACATAGCCGTCCACGAGCCAGGCGGCCAAATCATCAATAAAGCCCACGCGCACCACCGCGTCATCGGTGCGCCCGGCCTCGGCGGGCGGAGGCGACTGATCCGGCGGCGCCAGATTGCCGCGTTCGGCCGCGCCGCCTTCAAGCGGGGTGACCTGCTCGCGCAGCGCCTGTTCCACCTCTTCGGGCGTGCGCGGCTGATCCGCCGCGTTCAGGCCGATTCTCGGAGGCGCGCCGGGCAGGGTCGGCGTGGACGACACGGTCTCGTCCACACGGGGCTGCTCACCCGTGATTCTGTCTCGCAGAGAGGAAGCCGCGGCCCCCAGGGAAGATCCCACATCCCGGGCAAGGGTTCCCACATCGGCGGCGCGCCGGGTCAGTTCCTCCCGCGCCTCGGGATCGCGCGCCAGCCAGAACCAGGCCGCCACGCCGGCCAGAATGATAAACACAAGCAGCGCCAGCCACGGTCTTCCCCGGCCGGAAGCGGCGTCTTCCCCGGCCGCGCCGTCAGCTCGCCTCGTTCGTCTGTTGCGGTTGGACCCCGTCATGCCAGCCTCTGCAAGAAATAAAGTGAAGATACCCGGTTGTTTTTCAACCTGAATCCTACACCATCTCCCACGGGCTGTGAAGCGCTCTCAAACAGGGGCGGAGGCGGAACTGTTGGGGGCTTCTCGCCCCCAAAACCCTCGGCAGGGGAATGATTCCCCTCCACCCCCGGCAGTCGCCGGCATCCAGAGGCATTCGGGGGCATTCGGGGGCCTGGGGCATCCCGCCCCAGCGGGATGTGAGGCGCGTCCCGAATGGCGGACTGCCATTTGCAAACGGCCCCGCTGCCTAGTGTCTAATTGCAAAAATTCTGCGCAGAATTCTGCGAAGAATTTTTGCAGGATCGTTCGCGAAAAAACGTGGTTTTTCGCTCACTCACGGCGGCTACGCCGCCGCAAAACCCTTACGGATTTTGTAGTGTCTACTTTTGCAAGTAGACACTAGAACCCATTTCATAATTCAGCCTTTGGGCTGAATGATGAAGATCATTCGCCAAAAAACGTGGTTTTTGGCTCATTCACGGCGCTTTTCGCGCCGCGCCAGACTCTCGTCTGGCGTTGGAAGCCATTTCATGCGAATTATGAAATGACTTCTAAACAGGGTTCGCCAGGCTGGTCCGCGCCGACGCGAACACGCCATGAAAAATGCCAAAGCCTCCCCCGGCGCAAACCGGAGGAGGCAGGCGCGGGCCGCGCCCCGCGCATGGGGAAGTGAAGGGAAGCCTGCTCGGCTTTTCGCGGACGGTGTTGTGGTGAGGTCTGCCCCTACTGGTTGGAGGAAACCCTTGCCGTGCCGTCCCAGAACAGATCGGCCCTGGGCAGAGGCTTCAGGTAGCGGAGCCACGGATGCGTGGTCAGATATTCCGGATCCTGCTGCAACTTGCGCGTGATCTTGCGGATGGGCGGCACAAGGGTCTTGATATCGCCTTCGAGCTGCGGGCCGATGCCATAACGAGTGGCCTGCAACGCGGCGTCGATCGCGCCCTGGCTCTGGACGATGGACTGAGCCAGAGTGTCCAGCGCCTTGGAGGGATTGTGGAAGCCCACGCTGTTTTCGGCGGAAACCCAATCCCAGAACATCTGCCCCTTGCGGACGCCCTTGCGCGCCCGGATCATCAGCTCGTCATAGTTGTCGGCCCGGGGGCCTTCGTATTCCGTGGCGAGGCGGACGGCTTCGTGCGCCTTCACCGAATAGTCCTGCGCGACAAGGAGCTGGCGGAACGTCTTGTCCTGCGTGTACAGCACGCGCTGGCGGAGGTAGTCAGCCGTCTTGTCCGAATGGCACTGCCGGCAGGCCCGCAGTTCGGGATCCTTGAGGGGAGAGGTCCACCAGTGGCTCGACATCTTCTTGCCGTTCTCGCGCTGGTAGGGCATGTGGCAGTCCGCACAGGAGACGCCGGCCGCGCCGTGCGTTCCGTCGATCCAGGTTTCGTATTCCGGATGCTGCATCTTGAGCATGGGGGTGCGGGAGGCGGGGTGGGTCCAGTCCGCAAAGTTGCCTTCAAAGCCCGGCTCCTTCACATTGCCCTTGTCTTCGTAATAGGCGTACACGGCTTCGGGCGTGAAGCCGTTGGCCCAGGGGAAGACCGGCTTCTGGGCCGGACCGTGCCCCTTGGCCGTGAAGTAGTATTCCACATGGCATTGCGCGCAGACAAGAGAGCGCATTTCATTGCGCGAAAGCTTTTCCGGATCCTTGCCGACAGACTTCAGGTAGTCCTTGAGCGGCTCGCTGTAGAGCTGCAAGGCCATTGTTTCGGCATTGTGGCAGTTGGCGCAGCCGATGGTGTCGTCCGCGGGGTCAACCTTGTCGCGGAACTCGTTGAAGTCCTTCGCCCAGAACTCGTCGCCGTACTGCCTGATCCAGGCGACCATCTTCGGCGTCTTGCAGTTCCAGCAGGTGGCCGGGAGAATGCCCTTTTCGCCGTAGCGGTTGATGCGGTCTATGGCGAGCTGATCCGCAATGGCGTGGGTGTGGCCGCGCGCTTCCCGGTATTCGTACATGAAGGGATAGCCGAGCCAGAGGTTCTTGAGGTACGGCTGAGCGTGCCTGTAGCCCTCGGGCAGGGGATCCCACACGTCTTCCTTGTTGAAATTCACCGATCCCTTGTATTCCGTCATGACGGAACTTTCGTCGTTCTTCTTGTATGAGGCGTACTGCGCGGGGAACTCGGCCTTGAAGGCGCTGTTGCGCATTTCGTCCCTGGCGAGTTTCGTCTTGTACACGGGCGTCTTGAGTTCGGTGGTGGCGACGTCGGAACACCCCGCCGCAAAGCCGCCCAGGGCGCACGCCAGCGCCGCGACGACGACACGAGTGAAAATACGGCTATTCATCGGCTACCATCCTTGTGCTGACGGGCTGCATGCGCATATGCGCCACCCCACGGTGACAATCTGTACAGTAGGGTTTCGATTCCATGCTTGCGACATCCATGTTGGTCATGGCGTGACACGCCTTGCAGTTGGCGTTGATCACCGCCTTCGTGGCGTCGCCGGCGACAATGCGCTCGGGCACGTCGCCAAGCGTGTTGACGAACACGTCGCGCGCGCCTTCCATGGCCTTGAACGGGAGCTTGGCCAGCAACGCCGCCGGCGCGTGGCACTCGTTGCAGGTCAGGTTGGCGTGCGCGGACAGCTTGTGCGTCACCGCTTCGGGAGCCATGACATGACAGCTTGAACAGAAGGGCCGCGCATCCGTCGCGCGCATGGCCCAGCCCAACCCTGCCAACACGAGCGCGCCCAGCACAACGCCGCCCAGCGCCGCTTTCAGGGCCGGACTCTTGCGGGGTGACTCCGACATCTTGCCTCCTCCTTTTCAAAATGTACGCCGCCCGGACGGCTCGGAAAACGCGCGGTTTTCCCTGCCCCGGCGCTTCACCCTGCCGGCATATCAAAAAACGTGCCTTTTTGCGCAAGCGCGAGGTTCACGCCCCGGCGCGCGCGTTCCGCGCGCCGTATCATTCGGGCGGGGCCGCGATTCAGGCCGGCATCCGAACAGTAGCTCCAACCTGCCCGAACAGGCGAACAGCCCGCGCCCCCCGAACCACACCGGGGAACAAGACGGATCCGGTGAAAAAATTGTCCTGTTTTTCCGACTTGAGGTCTCGCTCTTGTCGGATTTTTCTGACAATATAACGAAAAATCTGACTCGGACCAGCCCCATGCAGGCGAGACCTCAACAAAGGAAGTGCCGATCATGCCCACCACCCCAGCGCGCGATCCCGCGCCCCGGTTCGGGCTGGGGCGTCCGTCGGACGCGGCGGATGCGGCGATCCCGACAGATGCGGCAGGCAGGACACGCCGGGCTTTCCCGCCCGATCCGCCCCTGCCGTCCGGCGGCGAATCATGGACAGGGCCGACGCGCCACACATTGCGCGCGCCGGCGCTGGTCTCTCTGCTCTGGTGCCTGTGCCTGCTGGCGCTCTACCACTGGACCATGCACAGGGAAAACGAATACGTCACCGAACTGGCGCGGCTGCAAACGGGAACCTTTTATTCAAGCATTGTGGCCGTGCGCGCCTGGAATGCCTGGCACGGCGGCGTATGGGTCGAGGCCGGGGAGCAGTACCCGGCCAACCCGTGGGTAGCCGAAGGCAGGCGCTCCCTCGTCACAACCGACGGCCGAACGCTCGCCCTGGTCAACCCCGCGTACATGACCCGGCAGATCGCCGATTTTTCCACGCCCGCCCTGGCCGCCTTCAGGATTGTGGGGCTGACGCCGATGCGGCCGGGCAACCTGGCCGACTCTTGGGAAGCGGACGCCCTGCGTTCCTTTGCGGCCGGCGGCGGGGAGGCGTTTTCCCTTACGCGCGCCCCGAATGACGCGGACGGCGCGCGCTACCGCTACATGGCCCCCCTGACGGCGGAAGCGTCCTGCCTCTCCTGCCATCACAACGCGGCCGCGGGCGATCTTCTTGGCGGGATCAGCGTGTCCATCGCCGCCGGCCCCTTTCTCGACGCGGCGGCGGAGCGCAAGCGGACCACCGGGATCGCCTATTCCTGCATCGCGCTGCTCGGCATCGTGGGGATCGGGGGGGCGACGCTGCAAATCAATCGCAAAAAGGAACAGGCTGAAGCGGCCAACCGGATGAAAAGCGCCTTTCTTGCCAACATGAGCCATGACATGCGCACCCCGCTCACGGGCATTCTCGGCATGACCGAACTGCTGGAAAACGATGCGGCAGATCCCGCCCAGCGCCGCCTGCTCGCCCATCTGCACGACGCCACGGGAAGTCTGCTTGAAGTGGTGGACGGCATCATGCGCTACGCCCTGCTCGAAGCCGAAGGGCAGGTTCGGCGCGCCGCGCCCTTTTCCCTGCGGACCGAGCTGGAAGCCTGCCTCAAGGCCGTGCGGCCTGCCTGCGAAAGCAAGGGAGTGGCCCTGATCCCCGTCATCGATCCGAACCTGCCGGACGCGCTGCTCGGTGAGGGCTTCCGTCTTCGCCAAGCCCTGGGCAATCTGCTCGGCAACGCGGTCAAGTTCACGGACAGGGGATCGGTCACCTTGCGCGCGGATTGTCCCGAGCGCAACAGCACAGCCGGTCTGATGCGCTTTCGCGTCATTGATACGGGAACAGGCGTTCCACCCGAAGAACGCGGGCGCATTTTCGACAGCTTCGTGCAGGGCGAGGCCACGCCGCACACGGGCGTGGGTCTTGGCCTCTCCATCGCCCGCAACATCGCGCGGCGTCTGGGCGGGGACGTGACCTTGCGCAGCGTTGTGGGCAAGGGCAGTGAGTTCACGCTGACGGCCCGCTTCCGGATCGTCCCGGACGCCCTTGCCGTTCAGGACTCTCCACCTGCTCCGGGCGCTCCCTCTTCCGGCTCATTTGAACCTGATCCGGCCGCTGCGAGCGATCCATTCGGCCCGCCTGGCCCACACGATCCGACGGCTCCACCCGATTCGGGCGATCCGGACGATTCGGGCAGTCTCCCCCTCCCGGCTTGCCCCGGCCTTGCCGGCTGCCGGATCGTGGCGGCCGAAGACACGCCGATCGCCTCGCTCTTTCTGCAAGAGGCGCTGACGCGCGCCGGGGCGGAAATCCACATGGCCGCGGACGCCGCCGGCGCGCTCGCCCTCATTCGGGAGGTCAAGCCCGATCTGCTCCTCCTTGACGTGCGGATGCCCGACGGAACCGGCCTTTCCGTGGCCGCGACCGTGCGCCGGGGAGAGGCCGGCGTTCCCGCCGATCTGCCGATTCTGCTGCTTTCCGCCTCCATATCGGCGGAACAGGAGGCCGAAGCGGCGCGGCTGGGCGTCAGCGGCCGGTTGCTCAAACCCGTCCGGGCGGAAGACCTTGCGCGCGCCATAAGCAGTCTGCTCTCGCTTCAGCCCCGGCCGGATCCGGCCCCGGCAGACAAACCGGATCCCGTCTTTGACGCGGCAGGCGCGTTGGACGACATGGACGGTGACGCCCCGCTGCTCTGCCGCCTCTGTCTGCTCTTTCTGGAGGAAGCGCCGGCCGAACGCGCCGCCCTTGTCGCCAGCATTGAGGCCCCCCCGGCCGGGGCGGAGGACAGCCGGGCACGACGCGCGGCCGCCATGACCCTGCTCCGCCGGGCGCACCGGCTGAAAAACAGCGCCGCCACCCTGCGCCTCTCCAGCCTGCAACAGGCCTGTGCGGAACTTGAAGACGCGGCGCGCAACGCGGTCGCGCCAGCAGCCGGGACAACGGACGCCGCTGATCAGGCCGGCGTGCGCCCCGCCCTGCTCCTCGTGCTGGACGCCCTTGATCCGGCCTGCGCGGCATTGCGCGATTTTTGCCGAATCGGGTAAAACTTTTCGCTCTGCGCAAGCAGAAACAGGAGACAAACAGGTATGGCGCGCATCCTTGTCGTGGACGACGAACGTCTGCTCCGCACCCTGACGGTGGAAGTCGGCTCTTCTCTGGGGCATGAGGTGTTCACGGCCGCCAATATCCGGGATGGTCTGGCCCTGGCCCGTCAGGACATGGACATCATTCTGCTTGACGTGCTTCTGCCGGACGGCGACGGCCTGGCCACGCTGGAAAGCTTCACGCGGCTGCCGGGACATCCCGACGTCATCGTGATCACCGGGCACGGCAACGCCGACGCCGCCGAAACCGCCCTGCGCGCCGGCGCGTGGGAATACCTGCTCAAGCCCTTGCGCCCGCGAGAGCTGAAGCTGGCGCTTTCCCAGGCTGTGGCCTGGCGCGCCAGCCGGGGCGAAGCCGCCCCGACGCGCCTGCGCCACCCCGACATTATTGGGGAAAGCCCCGCTCTGAACGATGCTCTGGAACAAGTCCGCGAAGCCGCGGCAAGCAACGTCAACGTGCTGATCGTCGGGGAAACCGGCGTGGGCAAGGAGCTTTTCGCCCGCGCGCTCCACGCCAACAGCCCGCGCGGGACCGCCCCCTTTGTCACGGTAGACTGCACGACGCTCCCGGAAACGCTGGTGGAAGCCCATCTCTTCGGCCATGCGCGCGGCGCGTTCACCGGCGCGGACAGAGCGCGGGACGGTCTGCTCGCGGCGGCCGACGGCGGAACGCTGTTTCTGGATGAAGTAGGCGACTTGCCGCTGCCCGTGCAGGGCGCGTTTCTCCGCGCCCTGGAACTGCGGCGCTTCCGCCCGGTGGGCGAGGTGCGCGAAGTTCGGAGCGATTTTCGCATCGTGGCCGCGACAAACCGGGATCTGGACGACATGGCGCGCATGGATCTGTTCCGGAGCGATCTGCGCTTCCGCCTGCGCGGCATGACCATCACCGTGCCGCCCCTGCGCCGCCGGGTGGAAGATATTCCCCTGCTGGCCGCCCACATGCTGCACGATTTCTGCCTGCGCCACAACCTGCCCCGCAAAGAGCTGGCCGCCGGCTGTCTGGAAGCGCTCACGGCGTACGCCTGGCCGGGCAACGTGAGGGAACTGGCCCACGCTCTGGAACGCGCCTGCACGGCCGCGGGCGGGGGCGATCAGGTCTTCGCCCGCCATCTGCCAACGGAGATCCGCATCGATCTGGCGCGAAAACGCATTCCTCCGACGCCGTGCCGCCCCTCCTCCAACCGCGAACTTTCGGAGCCTGAAGCCGCCCGCCGGCAGGATCCGACAACGGCAACGCCTCTCGCGCCCTCCGAACAGGACGATTCCGGGGAAAGCGCCGCGTTGCGCCAAATCCTCGTCGAATTCGCGCCTCCGGGAAATGCCGTGCCCACCCTCCGGGAAATCAAGGCTCAAGCGGAGGCGCGCTACGTCCATGCCCTGTTAGAAGCCTGCGCCGGCGATGCGCGCAAGGCGGCGCGCCTGGCCGGCATCTCCCGCGGGCATTTTTACGAGCTTCTGCGCAAATACGCCTGAGCCGAAGCCGCACGCCCGCAAGGCTTGCTCGCGGAAAAGCCCTGTTTCCAGAAAATCGGGAACAGGGCCGGGGTTTACCCCTTGCGCTTGAACAGCCGGGCCAGATCGTCGCCGTTCCAGATCACGGAACAGGGCCGCCCGTGCGGGCAAAACTCCCTGTTTTCCGTCGCCAGCCATTGCGCCGCCAGATTGGCGGCCTCGTCCGGGGCAAGCCTGTCGCCGGCCTTGACGGCCGCCTTGCACGCCATGCTCGCCCACAGGGCGTCCAGACCGGCGTATTCGTCCCGGCGACCGTCCAGAGCTTCCCGGAGGATTTCTTCGGCCGCCCGGCGATCCAGAAGCGGCGGAACAGCCTTCACCCGCAGGATCGCCCTGCCGTCGCTCCCCTCCAGCGAGAGGTCAAAGCCGAGCGTGTGCAGGCTCTCCCACACGTCTTCCGCCCGCTCGCGTTCCGCCGGGTGCAGGGGAAGCTCCAGGGGCAGCATCAGCGGCCGCCCCTCGCCGGAAAAGCCGCGCCGTTGCAGGCGGGAAACCAGAATGCGCTCGTGCGCCGCGTGCTGATCGAGCAGGATGAGACGCTCGCCGCCTGTCTCCGGCGCGTCGCACAACACAAGGTAGGTGTCTGCGATTTGCCCGAGGTACAGATACGGCCCGATGCGCATGCGCCCGCCCTCCAGACGCGTGATCGCGGGAACCCCAGCCGCGTGCGCCGTGCAGGGCGGAACATCCGCCCGCTCCCCCCGGGGAGAAGCGAAGTCACAGGGCGTTTCTTCCGCCAGACCGATCCTTTCGCCTGTCCGGACAGCATCGTCCACACAGGTCGATTCGTTCGCGCGGGCCGGGTCATTCGTCCGCTCCGCGGCTTCCGCCCAGGCCGGGCCGCCCGCGCCGGATGTTCCCTCCCTTCCGGCCGGGTCAGCCTGCTTCACTGCCGCGACAGGCGTGGCGGCAACATCCGGAAGGAGCGCAAGGGCATCGGATGCGGGCGGCGCGGCCGCTTCGATCATGAACGGATCGCGCGGCGGCGGACGGCGAAAAACGCGCTCCCGATCCGCCTCGCCCCAGAAACCGGGCGGGTGCAGGGGCAGATGCGATGGGGCGCTTTCCCCTTCCGCGCGGAGGTGCGACGACGCCGGGGCCGCCTGTTCTCCGGCAGGGCAGGCAAAGGTCACGGAATCCAGCGCCGCGCCCAGAGCGCGCGCAACCACGGAAAAAACCGCCCGCTCGTCGCGGAAGCGCACTTCGGTCTTGGCCGGATGCACATTCACGTCCACCTCGGCCGGAGGCATGTCCAGAAACAGCACCACGCGCGGGTGCTCCCTGGACAGGAGCCGCCCCTTGTACGCTTCACGCACGGCGCGGAGCAGAATCCTGTCGCTGACGGAGCGCCCGTTGACGTACAAAAGGATGTGATCCGGCCGGGCCTGGGCGCTGTCCGGAGGCGCGGCCAGGCCATGCGCCCGCAGGCCGTCGCGCGCAAAATCAAAGGGCAAAAGCCCCTGCGTGAGACCTGCCGGCCAGATTTCGGCCAGCCGGCCGGCCGGGGTCTGCCCCGCGGGGAAGCGAAACACCTCGCGCCCGCCCGCCAGAAACACGAACGCCGCGTCGCAACGGGCCAGGGCAAGCCGGGTGAGAAGCTCCTGAGCGCGTTTCTGTTCCGTGGCCGGCGTTTTCAAAAACTTGAGCCGGGCGGGAAGCGTCGCAAAAAGATCGCGCGCTTCCACCACCGTGCCCCGATGCAGCCCGGACGGCCCCTGTTCAGCCAAGTGACCATGCTCGATACGGATGAAAGACGCTTCCGTCAGCCCGGTCTCCGGATCGCGAAAGGCCGACTCCATGCGGAAGCGCGAGACCGAGGCGATGCTCGGCAGGGCTTCGCCCCGAAAGCCGAACGAGTCGATGCGCCACAAGTCGTCCATGCCGGCGATCTTGCTGGTGGCATGGCGGGTGACGGCCAGTTCGAGTTCGCCGGGCGGAATGCCGCGCCCGTTGTCCCGCACGCGGATCAGAGCCTGCCCGCCGTTTTCCACATTGACTTCCACCAGGGTGGCCCCGGCGTCGAGACTGTTCTCCACCAGTTCCTTGACCACACTGGCCGGACGCTCCACCACCTCCCCGGCGGCGATCTGATTGCGCAAGGCCGTGTCCAGCAGACGGATCGGCCGCGCCCCGCCGCGCTCTTCCCCCCGCTTTCCCCTTTCCTCCCCGGAGAAAGCCGGAATGGAAGAAGCCGGCGCAGAAACATTCACTTCCGTATTCATGGGCTACAAATAGCGTCTGCCGCCCGGGAAGGCAAGAACAGCCCCGCCCCGAGACATTCCCTCTTTCAATGAAAAAACTTTTTTATCATTCTGAAATCCAAAGGAAACATTTCCTGAAATCATCACAAGAGCGAATGCCTCCCCGCCCCTGTGCGAGCCGCCAGGATCGTTCCGAAAAAAAGCGATCGTCACCGCCGCAGCAGAAACACGGGAATGACGCTGGCGAAAGCTCCGGCCGCCATAAGGGCATAACCGGTCTGCATCCCCCACGCGGACGCCATGAAGCCGAACAGGAGCGGGGTGACCGTATTGATGACCCCGCGGAGGAAGGAACTGATGGAAAACACGTCGTCGCAACGCGCGGGGTCCACTGGTTCAGTGATAATGGCCTGAATGACGGGCACTGCTCCCTTGGTCACGATCCCGAGCAGCAGTGCGATGCCAATGATGCCCGCCAGGCTGTCCGCCGCGATCAGAACGCACAGCAGAACCGTGAGCAGCATCTGGGCGGCCACAAAGACCCGGCGCGTTCCGAAACGATCCACAAAGCGGCCGCACGCCACCTTGCCGAAAAACGATCCCAGGGAAAACCCGAGGGCGAACGACGCGATGACGTCCGGGTCCATGCCCTTGGCGATCAGGAGAAGAGGCAGAAAGGTGAACACGCGCTCGGCGCTGAAGGCGTTCAGGACATTGGCCAGCATGACCAGAAAGAGTTCCCTGTCCTTCAACAGGGCAAAGGCCGGGAAACTGCCGCCCGGCCGGGCGCTTGCCCGAGCGGCGGGCGCTTCGCGCGGGAAGCGGAAAAACAGCCACAGCGCCGCCGCCAGAGTGGCCGCGCCGTAGATGAAGCAGACGCCCCGCCAGCCGGGAAGCCAAGTGTACGCTCCCCCGGCGGCAAAGGCGGCCAGAGACGCGAAGGGGATTCTGCCGATATCGCCAATGGCGGTGAAATCGCTCAGCACCCTGCCCACACGGCGGCGCTCGGTGTTCTGCGTGAGGTAGGAAAAAGCGATGTTGTGAAACACGGCAAAGCCCGCAAGAGCCAGAACGAAACAGGCCCCGGCCGAGACCATGCCGCCGGAAAACGCCGCCGCGCAGTACCCCGCGCCGCTGGCGACGGTCACCAGGCCGAGCGTGCGAACAAAGCCAAGCGTGCGGCTCAGAAAGACCGTGCCCAGCCCCGCAACCGTGCCCACAGCCGTGCACAGGGACACGATGATCCCCACCGCCTCTTCCCCCGCGCCAAAGGCAAGCGCCGCAAAGGTCAGGAGAATGGGAGCGGCGTCAAAAAGCCCGTCGATCAGGACATGGTAGCCATTGAGCAGCAGAATCCGGGCACGGGAAAGCATCACTGGCTACGCCAGGGCTGAAAGAGGAGCGGCATAACCCTGCCGGAAGGGCGAGCGCCTCCCCTGGCGACGGGCGGCGGGGCGTTCCGCCTCAACTTCGGCCCATTCTTCGGCTTCACGCAGAAGGTGGTTGGCTTCCAGTTCCCGCAAAAAGGCGTTGTTGAACTGATGGCCGGAACGAACAAGCTCGAAGCTCCCCCGCAAGGGAAGCCGCAGCATGGCCATATCTCCAATGAAATCAAGAACCTTGTGCCGAACGAATTCATCCGGAACGCGCAATCCCTCGGGGTTGATCACCCCGTGTTCATCCAGAACCACCGCGTTGTCGAGCGATCCGCCCAGGGCCAGGCCCCTGCTTCGCAGGTACTCCACGTCGCGCAGAAAGCCGAAGGTGCGGGCCGAGGCCACGCGGCCAAAGGCGGCGGGCGTCACGTCCATGACCAGACGCTGCCTGCCTATGGCAGGATGCGGAAAATCAATCGTGCAGTCCACTCGGAAGCCGGAATACGGCGTGACCCGGATGCGCTTGTCGCCCTCCGCAAACTCGAAGGGGCGGACAACGCGCAACACCCGGCGCGGCGCGGACAACTGCCGGATGCCGGCCCTGGCGAAAAGCTGGACAAACACCGCGGCGGAGCCGTCCAGGATCGGCACTTCGCCGCCTTCCACATGAATGGCCAGATTGTCCACGCCCATGCCGCGCACGGCGGCCAGAAGGTGTTCCACCGTGGAAACCGTCACCCTGTCCGCCGTGCCAAGAGTGGTGGCCAGTTCCGTCGCCATGACGGCTTCGGGCGAAGGGAAAACCTGACGGACGCCGCCGTCGACATGGATATGAAAAACAACTCCCGCGTCAGCCGGAGCCGGACGAAGACTGAGGCGAACTTCCCTGCCGCTGTGCAGGCCAATGCCCGAACAGGCGACTTCGTGTCGAAGAGTGGTCTGATACATGACGCCTCCACAAGTAAAGCTTGTTTTGGATTATGCAAAAAGCAGACCACACTTATATTTCTGTATCTTACTGATTTTTCATGCCAAAACCAAAATGAGCGCAAGGGACGACTGTGTGTTTTTCGCCACACTGTGGCTTTGACAGGATCGGACGGCCGGGCTTGCACGCCCCGATCGCCCGATCCTTCCCGGAAAGATCCGCATACTGCCGGACGTCTTCCCAGCCGTGCCGTTCCAGCCACAGCCGGATCGCCGCGCCCTGATCCCAGCCGTGCTCCATGAGCAGCCGGCCGCCGGCCTTCAGGGCTGTCCGGGCGGCTTCAGCCACGGCGCGCAGGTGCGCCAGCGCGGCCGCCGCTTCTTCGTCGCCGGCTTCCTTTTCAGAAACTTCCGCCCCCGGCGCTTTTTCTCCGGAGCCTTGTTCCCCGGGGGTGTGGCCGGGCGCTTTTTCAGGGGCCGGGTGGTGGTGATGGCGCGCGCGCCGCCCGCCGTCATCGGCAAACGAGGGCACGAGCGCGGTGACGGGTTCAAAATCCCGCACTTCCGGGGAAAGCGCGGCATACTCCGTCAGACTGACATAGGGGGGATTGCTGACCACCAGATCGAGGCTCTCCGGAGCCAGACAGGGGGCGAGAAAATCCCCCCGAACGAACGCCAGCCGCCCGGCCGTGTCGTGGCGACGGGCGTTGCGGCCGGCCACGCTCAGGGCACGCCCGGAACGATCAAGGGCAATGCCGCGCCAACCAGGGCGCTCCGCGCAGAGCGTCACGGCGATGCAGCCGCTGCCCGTGCCGAGATCCGCAAAGGCCACGCCGGCGGAGGGCAGGGCCTCCAGGGCCGTTTCCACCAGGATCTCGGTTTCCGGCCGGGGAATAAGCGTGGCCGGGGTGACGATGAAATCGCGCCCGAAAAACTCCCGCTGGCCGATCAGATAGGCCACAGGCTCTCCCTGGACGCGGCGGCGCAACAAGCCTTCAAGCCGGGTCAGCGCGGCGGCGGGCACGGCCGATTCCGGGCGTGTCGCCAGTTCCACACGGCTGATGCCGAGCACATGGCGCAGCAGCAGTTCCGCCGACAGGCGCGGCGAGTCCACGCCCACGCCGCCGTCCGGCCGCACCGCGCTTTCTCCGGCAACCGGCGCGCCGTCGAAGCGGACCCGCATCAGGCGCTCCGTGGCGGCGCGCAGCCAGTCGCGCCGCGTCACCACGCGCTCAGGCACGGGCGGCCTCCCCGTCGTCCCGCGTGCCGGCCGGATCTGCCGCGAGCGCGGCGTCAAGATCGCTCAGGGGCACACAGGCAATGCTCATGTTCCGCATGTCCCGGATATTGGCGGCGGCGATCTCTTCGCTTTGCGCGGAACAGGCGTCCGTCACCACGATCACCCGGTAGTCAAGGCTCATGCCGTCCACAGCCGTGCCGCGCACGCAGTTGGGATACTGGGTTCCGGCCAGCACCAGCGTGCGCACGCCAAGACGGCGCAGCACCAGATCGAATTCGGTATGAAAAAAGGCGCTGAACCGGCGCTTGCGGATGATCTTCTCGCCCGGAAGAGGGGTCAGGGCCGAGACGATGGACGCGCCCGGCGCGCCGCTGACGCACGCACCCTGCCCCGCTCCGTACATGGGCATGCGAAAGGCTTCCACATCGCTCCCGTCGGGCAGGTGCTCGCGGATAACGTGGAAAACATGCCAGCCCCGTTTCCGGGCCGTGTCCAGCAGAGCGCGGATCACGGGCACGCTGGCTTCCGCGCCGGCCACGCGCAAGGGCGCGTCGGGCAAGACAAAATCATTCTGCATATCAATGACGGCAAGCGCCGTGTCCATAGCGGCCTCCTTGAGGGGCAGGCTCATCAACCCGCCTGCCGCAAAACCGCCTTTTTGCGTCCGGCTGTTCGCGGAGAGGTTTTCATGAGGGCCGAGCCTGAGCTGATTTTTATCGGGCGACAAAAAACCCGGCAGGCCGAAACCCGCCGGGCATCCGGCAAGGGCAAAAGCCGCCGCGTGCGGCGGCCCCTGCATATATTTGGATGGGAATGGCCTAGTACATGCCGTCCATTCCGCCCATGCCGCCCATTCCGCCGGGCATGGGGGGCATGTCCTTCTTCGGTTCGGGCTTTTCGGCAATGGCGCATTCCGTGGTGAGGAGGAGGGAAGCCACGGAAGCCGCGTTCTGGAGGGCAATGCGCGCCACTTTCTTCGGATCGATGACGCCGGCCTTGATCAGGTCTTCGTATTCGCCGGTAGCGGCGTTGAAGCCGAAGCCTTCCTTGCCTTCGCGCACCTTTTCCACCACCACGGAGCCTTCATAGCCCGCGTTGGCGGCAATCTGGCGCAGAGGCTCTTCAAGGGCGCGGCGCACGATGTTGAGGCCGGAGAGTTCGTCGTCGTCCGCGGGCTTGATGTCGTCAAGCGACTTCAGGGTGCGGACAAAGGCGGTGCCGCCGCCGGGGATGACGCCTTCTTCCACCGCGGCGCGGGTGGCGTTGAGCGCGTCTTCCACGCGGTCCTTCTTTTCCTTCATTTCGGTTTCGGTAGCCGCGCCGACATGAATCACGGCCACGCCGCCCACCAGCTTGGCGAGACGTTCCTGGAGCTTTTCGCGATCGTAATCGGAGGTGGTTTCCTCGATCTGGGCGCGGATCTGCTTCACGCGGGCCTTGATGTCGTCGGCCTTGCCGGCGCCGTCCACGATGGTGGTGTTTTCCTTGTCGATCACCACGCGCTTGGCGGTGCCGAGGGAAGCCAGGGTGAGGTTTTCCAGCTTGACGCCGCGGTCTTCAAACACGGCTTCGCCGCCGGTCAGCACGGCGATGTCTTCAAGCATGGCCTTGCGGCGTTCGCCAAAGCCCGGAGCCTTGACGGCCACAACCTGCAACGTGCCGCGGAGCTTGTTGACCACGAGGGTGGCCAGGGCTTCGCCTTCCACGTCTTCGGCAATGATCAGCAGCGGACGGTTGACCTTCGCCACCTGTTCCAGCAGCGGGAGCATGTCCTTCATGCTGGAGATCTTCTTTTCGTTGCAGAGGATGTAGGGGTTGTCCAGTTCGCAGACCATCTTTTCGGCGTTGGTCACGAAATAGGGGGAGAGATAGCCGCGGTCGAACTTCATGCCTTCCACAACGTCAAGCGTGGTTTCGAGGCCCTTGGCTTCTTCCACCGTGATCACGCCTTCCTTGCCCACCTTGGCCATGGCTTCGGCAATGATGTTGCCGATGGTGGCGTCGGAGTTGGCGGAAATGGTGCCGACCTGGGCGATTTCCTTCTGATCGCGGGTGGGCTTGGCAATGGCGCCGAGTTCCTTGGTCACGGCTTCCACGGCCTTGTCGATGCCGCGCTTGATGGCCATGGGGTTGCGGCCGGCGGCCACAAGCTTCACGCCTTCCTTGTACACGGCCTGGGCGAGCACGGTGGCGGTGGTGGTGCCGTCGCCGGCGATGTCGCTGGTCTTGGAAGCGACTTCCTTGACCATCTGCGCGCCCATGTTCTCGACTTTGTCCTCAAGCTCGATTTCCTTGGCCACGGACACGCCGTCCTTGGTGATGACCGGAGAACCGAAAGACTTCTCAATGACCACGTTGCGGCCCTTGGGGCCGAGGGTCACCTTCACGGCGTTGGCCAGCTTGTCAACGCCACGGGACAGCTTTTCACGAGCTTTGGAATCAAAAAGAATTTCTTTGGAAGCCATGGGGAATCTCCTTCTCTGCAAGGCAAAAATCTGCGAATGTGCGTTCCGGCGAAACACCGGAGAAAAACGTCGTCGGCCGATCCGAATCCCGAACGATCCTACTCGATGACGGCCAGGATATCGTCCTCACGCATCACCAGGTGCTCCACGCCGTCAAGCTTGACTTCGGTGCCGGCGTACTTGTTGAACAGCACGAGATCCCCGGCCTTCACCGCCATGGGGACAAGCTTGCCGTCGTCCGCGCGCTTGCCGGGGCCGGCCGCCACCACTTCCCCGCGGGAGGGCTTTTCCTTGGCGGTGTCGGGAATGTACAGACCGCCGGCGGTCTTTTCTTCGGATTCGAGGCGCTTGACAAGAACGCGGTCATTCAGGGGCTTCAGACTCATGACGACTATCCTCCATACGGTATTGTTTGCGTTGCTCCGGCCCGAACAAGGTGTTCTCCGGAAGTCGTCTGGATAAATAATCCCCTCCGCGAACTTGGGAAGGGGGGGAAGGGGACTTTTTTTTCTTTTTTCGTTCTTTTCAAAAAAAGCATATCAAATTTACCAGGTTACAGAATCACTTTTTTGCGGGAAGGGGCGTCCGCGCGGTCCTCGTGCGCTCCGGTTCCGCTTTCCCCCTGCTCGGGCCTTCATTGGAAGTCATTTCATGATTCCCATGAAATGACTTCCAACGCCAGACGCCAGTCTGGCGCGGCGCGAAAAGCGCCGTGAATGAGCCAAAAACCGCGTTTTTTGGCGAATGATCTTCGTGATTCAGCCTCAAGGCTGAATCATGAAATGAGTTGTAGAAGTGCAGGGAAGCGCCTCGTGAAAGGCGCGTTTCGGCCCGCTTCCGGCTCGGCCGCCGGCAGGGGCGCACGGAGGGTGAAGAACGCCAGCGCTCGCCGGGCGCGAAGGATGCGCGCGCCGCTCCCAAAAGGCTTGACAGAAGCTCGCAAGAGCGTCTATTGTCCGGTTTCTCTTTTTTTGGAGGTTCATTCATGTACGCGATCATCGAAACGGGCGGCAAGCAGTTCCGCGTCGAAGAAGGTTCCAGGATCCTTGTGGACAAGCTGGCCGCCGAAGCGGACAGCGAAGTGTCCATCGACAAGGTACTCATGATCGGCGGCGGCGAGGTGAAGATCGGCGCGCCGTACGTTGAGAACGCCAAGGTGACGGCCAGGGTTCTGGAGCACGGACGCGGCGAAAAGATTCTGGTCTTCAAAAAATGGCGCCGGAACGACTCCCGCAAGCTTCAGGGGCATCGGCAGGATTATACCGCCATTCAGGTGACCGGCATCCAGGCGTAAGCCTGACGCCGTTATAAGGAGATTTTCTCATGGCCCACAAAAAAGCAGGCGGCAGTTCGCGCAACGGCCGCGACAGTCAGTCCCAGCGCCGCGGCGTGAAGCGTTTCGGCGGCCAGTCGGTTCTCGCGGGCAACATCCTCATCCGGCAGCTCGGCACGCGGGTGTACCCCGGCCAGAACGTGGGGATGGGCCGTGACTACACGCTGTTCGCCAAAGTCGACGGCGTGGTCAAGTACGAAACCTTTGTGCGCAAACGCAAGGAACACACCCGCGTGCACATTCTGCCCGCCGCCGCGGCCGAGTAGCCGTTTCAGCTTCCCCAACGCGGCAACGCCGCCGGGGCCGGGCCGAACAATCGGAATCCGCTCCCGAATTTTGTCTTTTCAGCCGTTGTGACGGCGTGCAAAAAGGCTCCGGTGATATCGTCGCTGGAGCCTTTTTGCACGTTGTCACGCCAGGCTCCCCTTCCCGCAACCATTTCAGGTGCAATGGAGATTCCGCCATGACCGAACCGCGGAGTGAAACAACGAGAAGCACGCCCGGAGCCGGCGCGGCGAATCAGACAGACAGGGCCACCGGCCGGCCCGAGGACAAGGGCGAGCCGGCCGGCACTCGCTCCGGGGGAGCGCGCAAGCCGCTTCTTTTTGGCCAGCGTTTTTCTGAAAAGGAAGAAAAACAAATCGCTTTGTATATGGTGACGGGCATTGTGCTGGCGGAACTCGCCATCACCCTCGGGGCCGTCATCCACAGCATCACCAACGCCACGGTAGGGGCGGACGGAACGCCGCAGTTTCATTTCCCGTGGCTCGGCTACCTTGTGGCCATGCTGGTGGCCCCGGCCGTGATCCTGCTGCTTGTACAGCTTGTCGGCCTCGTGTTTTCACGCCCGGCAGGAGGGGGAGAGGACGCGCTTGAAAACGTGCCCCCCAGAGTGCGCGCCCTGTACGCGCTGGTGCACGGCGCGCCCACCATCCTTGTGCTCCTGGCCGTCGTGCTCATCGGCGTGGCCGTGTATTACCTGGACGGCGTCCTTGCCCTGCTGCTCAAAATCGGGGATTCCTTTCAGACCATCGCCATCTGGCTTGTCGGCGGATTCACCGCGGCATGGATCGTCAGTTACGCGGTACGCGCGGCCGCGCACTACAAGCTCCGTCAGATGGAGGCCGAATATGCCTTCCGCCGCGACGTGCTCGAACGGACCGGCATGGTTCTGCTGGACGCCCGCCACGCCCCCCACACCGAATGCCGTCTCCTGCCCGCGGACGCCCCGAATGCGCCCGGCGCTCTGGACTGTGGGAGCACGCGCGCCCTTCCCCAGGCCGAAACCGGCCCGCTCCCGCCAAACGCCCCGAGTGAATCGGAAGGCCCGAGCGGATCGGGCGAATCGGGCGTGTCCCAAACGCCGAGCACGACGCACAGGGATGCCCCGCAAGAAGGTGAAATCATTGACACGGACGCCGTTCCCACTCGCACGGACGCGCCGGGCCGCCGAGAGTAACGCCTTCCCGGGGTCAGCCCTCATGAAAACGCCGGCCGCAAAGCCGTCTTTTTGCATCCGGCGGCCTTGCGGCAGGCTATTCATAAGGGCTGACTAGGGTTCCCAGCGGTACCCCTTGTTCTCCACAATTTCCAGAAGATAGCGGCCGTAGTCGGTCTTGTCGAGCGCCGCCGCGAGTTTGCGAACCTGTTCTCCGCTGATGAAGCCCTTGCGCCAGGCGATTTCTTCCAGACAGGCCACCTTGAGTCCCTGCCGCTTTTCGACGGATTGCACAAATCCCGCCGCGGCCAGGAGCGAATCGTGCGTGCCCGTGTCCAGCCAGGCGATGCCGCGTCCGAGGGTTTCCACATGCAGGTCGCCGCGCGCAAGGTAGGCGTTGTTCACGTCGGTGATCTCCAGTTCGCCGCGGGCGGAAGGCCGGACATCACGGGCAATGTCGACGATATCCGGATCGTAGTAGTACAGCCCGGTCACGGCGTAATTGGATCTGGGGCGCTCCGGTTTTTCCTCTATGGAAAGCACCCGGCCCTGATCGTCAAATTCCACCACGCCGTAGCGTTCGGGATCTTTCACATGATAGCCGAAGACTGTCGCGCCCTTTTCCCGCCGTATGGCGTGTTGCAGCATTTTGTGCAAGCCCTGTCCGTAAAAGACGTTGTCTCCGAGGATAAGGCAGACCCGGCAACCCCTGATCCAGGGTTCGGCCAGAAGAAACGCCTGGGCCAGCCCCTCGGGACGGGGTTGTTCGACATAGGTGAAGGAGCAGCCCCACTGGCTCCCGTCGCCAAGCAACCTTTCGTACAACGGCAGGTGCTCCGGCGTGGAAATGATGACGATCTCCCGGATGCCGGACAGAAGCAGCACCGAAAGAGGGTAATAAATCATGGGTTTGTCGTAAATGGGCATGAGCTGTTTGCTCACGCTCAGGGTCAGGGGGAACAGCCGCGTGCCCGCCCCGCCCGCCAGAACAATGCCTTTCCACTGCGCCGCCATACGAACTCCAGGATGTTAGACGCTTTATTCTTTCCGTAAAAATCGCTATGTTGAACTTCCTGCCCGGCAGGTCGGCGCGACTCTGCTCCAGGCCCCGGTTCATGTGTGCCGGGCTTCCACCGGACGCAATATCCCCGCACGGAGGCAACGGATATGTCCCTCGCTGTTGAAGAAACGTCCCTCCCCGGCGTGCTGCTGTTCAAGCCCCGCGTTTTTGGCGATCACAGGGGCTTTTTTCTGGAATTGTTCCGGGAAGGAGCCTATGCCGCGGCCGGTCTCACCCAACCCTTTGTGCAGGACAACCATTCCCGATCCGCACGAGGCACGGTGCGCGGCCTGCACTACCAGCACCCGGACGCACAGGGGAAGCTGGTCTTTGTCACCAGAGGGCGCGTCTTTGACGTGGCTGTGGATATCCGGCGCGGCTCGCCCACATTCGGCCAATGGTTCGGAACCATTCTGGACGACGAAACGCACTGCCAGCTCTGGCTTCCGGCGGGCTACGCGCACGGCTTCTGCGTGCTCTCCGATGTGGCCGACTTCATGTACAAATGCACGGAAGTCTACAAGCCCGAGCAGGATGCCGGCTTTGCCTGGAACGATCCCGACGTGGGCGTCGTCTGGCCCGCGGATCTCGCGCCAATCATCTCCGCCAAGGACGCCGCCGCCCCGCGCCTTCGGGATCTGGCTCCGGATCAACTCCCGATTTTCACTGGCGGGAAGCTCTCCTGATCCGCCTTTTCACTATAGCATTTCTCGATTGAAAATATAAATTTTCAATCTGTTCGCCGCCATCATTTCGCGGAAAAAGCGTGGTTTTTCCGCTCATTCGGCGCGATTGTCCGCGTAAGCGGACAACAGAGCATTTACCTGATTTCATCAGACAAATGCTCTAATGTCTACGTAAGCAGACACTACAAAACCCGTAAGGGTTTTGCGGCGGCGTAGCCGGGTTCATTCGCGAAAAACCACGTTTTTTGGCGAATGTTCTTCATAATTCAGCCTTTGGGCTGAATTATGAAATGAGTTACACCAGGCGCAACCTTGCCGCTTTTTCCATCAGGGCAGTTGCTTCCAGCGCATCCGTCTCATGAAGCCGTGTACGCAAAGGCCGTCCCTGGTTCCGCTTGCACAGGGGAACCAGGATCAGGCATCATCAATCCGCCTGCCGCAAAACCGCCTTGTCGCGTCCGGCGGCATTCAAGCCCAACATCGGCAGCAGGCAATACAGCTTCGTCCAATAATCGCCCCGCGTCTTGCCGGCCGGAAAAAACCGGCTTCGCGGACGGCGCTTGCATGAGAAACGAGCCTGACCCTAGCGCCCGAGCTTCGACGCGATAAAACTGCGTACCCTCCGGGTGAGCGTGGGGAGATCCGGCTTGGAAATCTGATCGTCCGCGCCCACGGATTCGCCCTTGTGGCGCAAGGCGTCCGTGATCAGCGACGAGAACAGCACGACCGGGATCTTTTGCAGAACCGGATCGGTCTTGATATGCCGCGTCAGCGCGTGCCCGTCCATTTCGGGCATTTCAATATCGGAAATGACAAGCTGCACCTTTTCCGCGATATCGACATGCTCTTCTTCCGCTTCCCGTTTCCAGATGCAGAGAACGTCCCACGCCTCCTTGCCGCTGGCTGTCCGGGTGACGCGGTACCCCACACGCTCCAGCGTGGCCGCGATCATGTTGCGGATGGAGGAAGAGTCGTCCGCTATCAGGACATGGAAATCCTTCGCGTCCGGGACGCCAGTGTCATCTTCGTCGCCCACCTTTTCGGCAAGCTTGGACATGTTCAGGTTGCCGTCCATGGAGGTGATGATGCGCTCCATGTCGAGGATGAACAGAATCCGGTCCTCGAAGCGGATCACGCCGGTGATGCTGTCGTTGCTGTAGGTCTGGACATGGCGGCCGGGCGCTTCCACCTGATTCCAGTTGAGGCGGTGGATGCGGTTGACGCCGGAAACAAGAAAGGCGGTGACCACCCCGCTGAATTCGGACACAATGACTTTCTGCCCGTCGTTCTCCACCAGCCCCTTTCCGAACCAGCGCGCAAGGTCGACAAGAGGGAGAACGCGCCCGCGCAGATTGAATGTGCCGAGAACTGCCGCATGATGCTTGCTGGGAACGCCCGTGATCACGGGCCGGCGGATGATTTCCAGCACCTTGGCGACGTTCATGCCGTAGAAGCCCTGGTACACCGTCCCGTCCGGCATGACCTCGTCGATAATAAATTCAATAATTTCAAGCTCATTCGAACCCGATTCGAGCAGGATATTCGTCTGGCTCATACATCCCCTCCGGCTTCTCGCCTGCGTAAGCGTATATAATCAATCACCTGACAATGCAAGGCGCAAAGCGCCAGGTCAGGCGCTGGCGTTTCTCGCGCGACTGGCCGACATTCGGCGGAAGCCGCACGCTCAGGGCGCCATGCCCGCCGTGCAGGCCGGGCAGAAGTCGCCCATCTCGCACTCGGCGCAGCGCGGCTTTCTGGCCATGCATACATGTCTGCCGAACCACACCATGCGATGATTGACGCCGCCCCACTCCTCGCGGGGGAAAAGCTCCATGAGATCCCGTTCCACATCCACCGGATCGGTATGCGTGGTAAGGCCGAGGCGGAAGGCGATGCGCTTGACGTGGGTGTCCACGGCAAGTCCCTCATTGATGCCGTAGCCGCCCCACAGAACCACATTGGCCGTTTTGCGGGCCACGCCCGGCAAGGTGACAAGATCGGCCATGGTACGCGGCGTTTCACCGTCGTACACGTCCCGAACCCGGCGGGCCGCCGCGATCAGATGTTTGGCCTTGCTGTGATAAAAACCGGTGGATCGGATCACCTCTTCGAGATCTTCCGGCGAAGCCTCAGCCAAGTCCGCCGGGCCGGGCCAGCGGCGGAAAAGTTCGGGCGTCACGGTGTTCACCCGCGCATCCGTGCATTGAGCGGCCAGCACCGTGGCCACCAGCAGTTCCCAGGCGCTTTCCGCCGCCAGGTGCATGTCGAGCGAAGGGTAGCGGCGCTTGAGCGCGGCAAGCACACGGCTTGCGCGTTGATGAAGCGTCATATAGTCTCCTTCCGGATTCCCTGAAAGGGAGGGTATTCATGGCTCTGCTTGTGTACATGACCGCGGCCGATCCTGCCGAGGCGGAGCGGATCGCCGTCGAACTTGTGGAACGCCGGCTGGCGGCCGGAGTCAACATCCTCGCGCCCATGCGTTCCGTGTACCGCTGGAAGGGGGAGGTGCGCAAGGCCGGAGAAATCCCGCTTGTGGCCCAAAGCGAGGAAGAACGCTTCCCTGCCCTGGCCGCGTGCGTGCGTGAACTCCACAGTTACGAAACCCCCTGCATCATCGCTGTGCCCATTGCCGCGGGAACCACGGACTTTCTTGACTGGATCGCCGCCTGCACAGCATGATTGACCATTTATCCCGGAGGTTTTCCATGTCCATTTATGTATCCGGCTCCCTGGCCTTTGACCGCATCATGAACTTTCCCGACACGTTTGACGCGCATATTCTGCCGGAAAAGCTGCATATCCTCAATGTCAGTTTCATCATCGACGATCTGGTGGAAAGACGGGGAGGAACCGCCGGGAACATAGCCTATACCCTTGCGCTCATGGGCGAGCGCCCCCACGTCCTCGCCAGCGCCGGCAAGGATTTTGCCGACTACGCGGCCTACCTCGAATCGCTGGACCTGCCCATGGAAGGCATTCGCATTCTGCCTGATGAATTCACGCCCGTCTGCTACCTGATTACAGATAAAATCAGCAACCAGATCAACGCCTTTTATCCGGCAGCCATGCGCTGCCCGACACTGTGGAAAGGCGAAAATCTCACCCCGGCGGACTGGGGCATCATCTCGCCCGGCAATCTGGACGACATGCAGACCCTGCCCCGTATCTTCCGGGAACGCAAAACGCCCTACATTTACGACCCGGGGCAGTCGATCGCCGCGCTCGTGAGCCTGTCTCCGGACGGCCAGATCCTTGTGGACGCCATCGCCGGCTCGGCCATCCTCTTGACCAACGACTATGAACTGGAAATGATCGTGAAGGCCACCGGCAAAACCAGGGCGGAGCTGCGCGCCCTGACCGGCTGCCTCATCACCACCTACGGCGAAAGGGGATCGGAAATTCTGGACGCGGAGGGAAGCTGCTCCATCGGCGTGGCCCCCGCCGCCCGCGTGAGCGATCCCACGGGCGCGGGCGATGCCTACCGTTCCGGCCTGCTCAAGGGCCTGACGCACGGGCTTGACGTGCGCAACGCCGCACGCATGGGCGCAACGTGCGCGAGCTTCTGCGTGGAACAGCAGGGCACGCAGGAACACAGCTTCACCCTGGAAAGTTTCCTGGCCCGGCACAGAAGCGCCTTCGGAGACGCTCCGGTCGTCACCTGGTAGGCGTGCCAGCGCCCGGATCTGAATCTCCCCAAACTCCCCGGTTCGCCCCGAACGCCGGCGTGCCCGCGCCGCGATCGGGGCAAGCCTCGGGCGCTTCCCGGGCCAGCCGTACAGGATGCGCCCGCCCTGTTGAACGCCTTTTTGCATGGCTTAACAAATTTGAAAGGACAATAACAAGATGGGACTGGAATTGTGAACGGCTTACCGACCTTGTCCATCTTTTTTCTATGATTTTATTAAAAAGAGTTATAAACATTGCCCATTAATTATAAAATGAACTCTACAAAAGGCCGCCCCTCGGGCGGCCTTTTGTCATTCTCCCCACGTCAGAACTGGCTTTCTTTGCCTTGCCGCGCAATCGGCCAAATATGCGTTTATCAGTGTCTGATAGGGTATACTTACTTCTTCGGACAAACTTTTGAAATAATCCACTGTCGCCTTGTCCAGTCGGATGGTGACAGTTGTTTTTTGTGATCTGACATAAGGATTTTTAATGCCTTCCGAAAAATCGTATTCCTCCCGCATGGCTACTTTCTCCTTTCGTAAGTGGCGGATTCCTTTTTTGTGGCCTTTCTGGCGGAAATAATCCTGATTTGTTCGTCATTTTCACGGTAGCAATGGCAAACAACCAACAGACGGAGGACAGAACTCAACCCAAGAAGTAAAAATCTGTCTTCATCTTCCGAATGATCAGGGTCAAAAATTCTCAATGCGTCGCAATCGTCAAAAACTGTTTGCGCCTCTTCAAAGGCAACGCCATGCTTCTGCTTGTTCATAGCGGCTTTCTTGCCATCCCAGATGAATTTCATAGAACGTCCTTCTATATGTATAAAATATTTACAGTGTAAATATCTGTCAACTATTTTTATCCTTGACTTCATGCGATTGCCCGGTGAAAAAATCCAGGACAGCTTGACGAGCGCCGGGATACCGCGTATGGTTTCTTCCTGCTTCGGCAGTAGTTCATGTATGCGGGAATAACTCAACGGTAGAGTGTCAGCTTCCCAAGCTGAAGGTTGCGGGTTCAAATCCCGTTTCCCGCTCCAGAAATTTCAAGGACTCGTGGCGTGACTGCGAGTCCTTTTCTTTTCGGGCATATGCCTGATGTGGAGAAGCCGCTCCCACGGCCGCCCACTTTTGTCTTTCCATGCCATAAGCGGCAAATGGTTACTATCTTAGCAGTTACTCCATCGATCAGGAATTTTCCCTGTTCAATATCGAATTAAACCTGCATAGCTGATCAACAAGCGCCACGTCGAATTGAAATGGCGCTTGTTGATCAGCTATGCAGGCCTGCCATTTCCTGACACGCTGACGTATTGAATAGCATATCTCATTTATGTGCAATTGCTCTTAACCTTCGATAATCCGCTACCCATTCTTTCCCATTCCAGATTGTATCTCTGCAAGTTTTTTCCACATTCTCAAATATGGCATTTTGCATGTCCATTAACATGTTTGCAAGTTCAAAAGAAAAAAACTGCTTCATCCAGTTTACCAATCCGTATTCTCCATCACCTAATACTGTTGGTCTATCATAGTCATAAATCTTTTCTATCTTGAACTTGTTTTTTTCAAGTAGGTTTGCAAAATCATCAACTGTGGAAAAATGGAATTTACTCTTGTAATTATACCCAAACTTATTGCATGTTTCGGAAAAAGCAGTTTCAATGGTTTTGATATTGCCATGAGCGCCAAACTCGCACACCAGAAATCCAGAACTCTTTAATGAATTGGAGATATTTTTTATCAATAAATCATGATCATCTATCCAATGGAAAACAGCATTGGAAAAGACCACATCAAATTCCTGCTCAAAAGGCAAATTCAACGCATTGCATACCCTGAATTCTATTTCAGGAAATTGATCTTTCGCCTTTTCTATCATGCTGTGCGAACTATCAATGCCTACAACTCTGTTTCCCAGGTTAAACAAGCGGGCTGTCAGAATTCCTGTTCCACATCCAAGATCCAATATTGCCTGTTCCGGATCATGTGGGATACATTCCAGTAAATCTTTACCATATTCAGCGACAAAACGATGCTTGTCGTCATACAATGAAGCATTCCATTCCATATTCGGATTTCCTTAAGTTGTGCAATAAGACGATTCTCCAAATGAATGGATTCTTCACCTGTGAAGACAATGCGCTGGAACAGCGGGCGGCATATCCCGATTGAATCCGCGTTCTGTTCGGGACATGCCGCTGTTCGTTCACCAGGGCGTGTTCACACTACGAGAAATGTCTCCGCCAGGGAAAAAGGCTTTTTATGAAGGGAATGTACTCTTATGCTACTTGACCAGAATAAAAAGCCTTTTTGACGCAGGCAGAGGGCAAAAGTCGCAGTGTGAACACGCCTAACTGTTCCGTTCGATCCTCGCCCAGGAATCCTTGAGCGTCACGGTGCGGTTGAACACCGGCGCGCCGGGCCGCGAATCGGGATCAACGCAGAAATACCCCAGGCGCTCGAACTGCACGCGGCTTCCGGCCGGCATTTCGGCAAGGGCCGGCTCCACATGCGCGGTGACGACGCGCAGGGAGTCGGGATTGATGAAGTCGGTGAATTCCACGCCTTCGGGCGTCGCGCCCGGCGTGGGCGAGGTGAACAGGTGATCGTACAGGCGCGTTTCGGCCGGCACGGCATGAGACGCGGAAACCCAGTGGATCGTCCCCTTCACCTTGCGGCCGTCCGGGGAGGAACCGCCGCGGCTGTCCGGATCGTGCGTGCAGCGCAGTTCCGTGATGCGGCCGTCGGCATCCCTGACGACTTCACGGCAGGTGATGTAATAGGCGTAGCGCAGGCGCACTTCCGCGCCGGGCGCGAGCCTGTGGAATTTCTTCGGCGGGTCTTCCCGAAAATCGTCCCGCTCAATGTACAGTTCCCGGCTGAAGGGCACGCGGCGCGATCCGGGGATGCTTCCGTCCGCGCTGTAGGGCATGTCGAACCACTCCACCTGATCCTCGGGGTAGGTTTCGATGACCACGCGCACGGGATCAAGCACGGCCATGAGCCGGGGCGCGACAGCGTTCAGATGTTCGCGCACGCAGAATTCAAGCAGGCTGTATTCCACCAGGTTTTCCGCCCGGGCCACGCCGATGCGCGCGCAGAAGTCACGAATGGCCTCAGGGGTATAGCCGCGCCGGCGCATCCCGCAAATGGTGGGCATCCGCGGGTCATCCCAGCCGTTGACATACCCGCCCCGCACCAGCTGGATCAGCTTGCGCTTGGACAGCACCGTATACGTCAGGCCGAGCCGCGCGAATTCGATCTGCCGCGAGTGGTAAACGCCCAGGGTTTCCAGCACCCAGTCGTACAGTTCCCGATTGTTGACGAACTCCAGCGTGCAGATCGAATGGGTGATCCCCTCCAGCGAGTCCGAAAGGCAATGCGTGAAATCGTACATGGGGTAAATGCGCCACTTGTCGCCCGTGCGATGGTGGGCGGCGTGACGAATCCGGTAGAGCGTGGGATCGCGCATGACCAGATTGGGCGAGGCCATGTCGATTTTCGCCCGGAGGACATGCTCCCCGTCCGCAAACTCCCCGGCGCGCATCCGCCGGAAGAGGTCAAGGTTTTCCTCCACGCTGCGGTTGCGCCACGGGCTTTCCGTGCCCGGCGTGGTCAGCGTTCCGCGGGTGGCGCGGATTTCGTCGGCGCTCTGGCTGTCCACATAGGCCTTGCCCATACGGATCAACTGTTCGGCAAAGGCATAGAGCTGATCAAAATAGTCCGAGGCGTAAAACTCCCGATCTTCCCAGTCGCCGCCAAGCCAGCGCACGTCCTCGCGGATGGCGTCCACATATTCGGTGTCTTCCTTAACCGGATTCGTATCGTCAAACCGAAGGTTGCACAGCCCGCCGAATTCATCGGCAAGGCCAAAATTGATGCAGATGGACTTGGCGTGGCCGATGTGCAGGTAACCATTGGGTTCCGGGGGAAAGCGGGTATGCACGCGCCCGTCGAAACTGCGCCTTTCGCAGTCCTGCCGGATGCGGGCGCGCAGAAAGTCCTGCCCGGCGGCCGGGGGCATTTCCTCGCCGGCGTTGCGGAGTGGAGTCGGGGAAGCGGCCGAAGCGGCGCCGTCCGCCCCACAGGGGGCAACAGCGCCGCCTTTGCCGACAAGAGAAGACGCGGCAATGTCAGACATGGAAGATCCTTTGCAAAAGGCAGGTTGACGTGGGGGCTATCTGGCCGCCGGAGGGAGAATGCCGGGCCTTGCCGCCGGGCGCTCCGGCTGGGACGGCGGAGCGGCATCAGGGCTTGCCGGCGATGCGGGCGGCATCGGCTTCATGCCCATCCGGCCCCCCATGCCGCCCTTGCCGTGCGAAAGGCGAAAGGCCTCCCACTCCTGTCTGTCGATCGCGGCGTCGTGATTGGCGTCGATCCGTTCAAAGGCGGCCTGCCGCATGTTGGGAAAGGCCGCATGGAATTCCTCCCAGTTCAGCACGCCGTTCCGGTCGGCGTCCATGCTGGCGAATACGTCGGCGGACGACAGTCGGCCAGGAACGCCGGAAGCCGCCGCCCCGGGGGCCGAAACGCCGGGATCGGGCGCGGCGACGGCCGGCGCGCCCCCGGAAAGCAACAGGATCAGCAGGGCGGGCAGGGTTTTCAGAATGCGGAAGCGTCGCATGCTACAGCCCCTTCTCGCGCATCCACATCATGAGATCCGCCACCCGGTTGGAATAGCCCCACTCGTTGTCGTACCAGGCGACGATCTTGGCCAGACGCCCGTCCTGCACGGTGGTGTATTCCGCCTCCACGATGGAAGAATGCGGGTTGCCCTTGAAGTCCATGGAAACCAGCGGCTTGTCGCTGTAGGCGAGAATGCCCCTGAGTTCGCCTTCGGCCGCCTCCCGCAGGGCCGCGCGGAGTTCTTCGGTTGTCGTGTCCTTTTCCAGCAGGGCCGTGAAGTCCACAATGGAGACGGTGGGCGTTGGCACACGGAGAGACCAGCCGGTAAACTTGCCCTTGAGGCTGGGGATCACCTTGGCCACGGCCTGGGCCGCGCCCGTGGAGGTGGGGATGATGTTGCACGCCGCGGCGCGCGCCCGGCGCAAGTCCTTGTGGGGCTGGTCGAGAATGCGCTGATCGTTGGTGTAGGCGTGCACGGTGGTCATGGCGCCGGTGCTGATGCCGAAGCGGTTCTGGGCCACAAGCGCCACCGGCGCAAGGCAGTTGGTGGTGCATGAGGCGTTGGAAAGCACATGGTGCCGCGCCGGATCGTAGCTCTCATGGTTGACGCCCATGACGATGGTCAGATCCTCGTCCTTGGCCGGCGCGGTGATGATCACCTTTTTCGCCCCGCCGTCAATGTGCACATGGGCGTCCCGGGCCGAACGGAAAATGCCGGTGGACTCCACCACAACGTCAACGCCGAGACTTCCCCAGGGGAGCTGTTTCGGATCGCGTTCGGCAAAGCAGCGGATCTCCCAGTCGCCCACATGGGCGACGTTGCCTTCCACCCGCGCGTCAAGATGCGCCTGACCATAGTTGGTGTCGTATTCCAGCAGATGGAAATTGGTTTCGGCGTCGAAAAGATCGTTGATCGCCACAATCTCCGCCCGGTCGCCGTACGCGCCGTGCACGGCGCGGAAGACCTGCCTGCCGATACGGCCGAAGCCATTGATGCCAATGCGGATTTTATTCATGGGAAGCTAGTCCTCAAAAACCTGGTAGTTGTACGACGTGAGCAGTTCGTAGTTCTTGCGCAGGGCTTCATGCATCCGGGCGTTGGCAATGGCCACGGCCGAAATGTTTGCCACCCCCTGCATGAACGAGCATTCGTCATCCGAAAAATCCCGCTCCACAGCCGAGTACACGCGCAAAATGCCGATAGCCTTGCTGTTGGCCACAAGCGGAGAGGAAAGAACGGAAACCAGCCCTTCCGCCCTGGCGTTTTCCGGATACTGGAAACGGCCGTCGCTCGTGGCGTCGCGAAGGTGAATGAGCCGGCCGGCCAGCACGTCGGCGTCCAGTCCGCTTTTGCCCACTTCCACCGGCCCCTTGCGCAGATAGCCTTCGGAAAGGCCGTAATCGGCGCTGGCCAGCAGGATATCGCCCGTGCGGTTCAGCAGGCGGATGGTGCTCGCCTTGCAGTTCATGGCCCTGGCGGTCTGCTCGGTTATCTTGCGGAGCACAACGGCCGGCTCCAGGCTGGAGTTGACCACGGTGGCCACCTCAAGCAAGGCGCGGAAATAGTCGTTTGGAGTCATAGGATCCCCCGGGATACGTTCGCGGGCAGCGTCTTCGGAACGGAGAGCCGCAGGCTTCCATACAAGGCCGTCCGCAGGGAAGCACGCCGCGTGGCGGGCGCGCGGCGGCAGAAAACCATATTTTCCGACTGCCGCCCTGCCGCATTGAACCATCCGGTTTTCAATGCAGGCTCCTGCGGCAGGACAGAACGCAACGTACACCGGGAGACGAGGCGGGGTCAATGAGGACAGGGCATGGAGTCCGTGCGGAACCCATGCCCTGTGACGGCAAGGAAGGCGATGCCGTGCAGGAATACGGAACGGATCGTTACGCGTAGTCGCCGCGGTTGAGCTTGAACTTTTCCGTGGCGGCCATGATTTCAAGTTCGTTGACGATGTTTTCCAGGGCGGGGTTGCTCTCCCCGAGTCCGCCAAGGCTCCCGCGCAGGGCGCGGACCTGATCATCCATGCCGAGAAGCTGCGTCCAGGCGTTTTTCTGCGATCCGCCGTCCGACAGGGACGCGGCGTACTGATCCCAGGCTTCCAGCAGGCCGGAAGCCTGCCCGGCGATGGTCTTCAGGAGGGAAGCGTCGCCCCCCGCCGCGGCGGGATCGCCCATGCCCGAAACCAGCATGGCCGCCTCAAGGCTTGCGCCATGACCGGCCGCCCGCGACGCGTCCATCGCACCCGCCGCGCCGGTCGCGCCGGCTTGGCCGTTTTGCCCGATTTCCTGTGAAAACAGCGCTGCGAAACCATCAGCCCCGGCAGGGACTTCCATGCTCTTTCTGCCTGTTTCCTGTTGCCGCTGCAAGGTCTCAAGGTAGTCGGTACGAATGTTCATGTCGCCTCCACATTTGGCGTTTGCCCTTGTTATGCAAAAAGCCTTCCAATTTGATTCGTTTTTCTATCTTGCTGAAATCACATGCTTAACAAGCGCATACAGTGGGCAAATCCTGCCGCCCGCACCGCGCGGGAGGAGGCATCTCTTGCCGGGCGGCGGCCCGGCGGAAGCCATCAGGGAACAAGCGGGCAGAGTTCAAGCCCGCGCGTCACCGGCAGGCCGCTCATCAGGTTGGCGTTGGCCAGGGCCTGGCCGGAAGCGCCGCGGCACAGGTTGTCGATGACGGAAACGACGATGAGCCGGCCGACGCGCTCATCCACAATCACGGCCATGTCGCAGAACATGGTCCCGCGCACAAAGCGCGTTTCCGGCAGGCGGCCGGCCGGGAGCACGCGCACCCAGCGGCTCTCCTTCCAGGCGTCTTCATATATCTCCTGCGCCTTGGCCTGGGTGAGGGGCGCGCGGAGCTTCGCGTAGATGGTGGAAAGAATGCCCCGGTTCATGGGCGTCAGATGCGGGGTGAACGAGACGGTCAGGGCCGGAACCGCGGGATCGTGCTCCCGCGCGAGGGAGGTCAGTTCCTGCTCGATTTCCGGCGTGTGCCGATGACTGCCCACGCCGTAGGCCCGGAAGGTGTCCTGCACCTCGCAAAAGAGGGACGGCACGGACGCGGATCGCCCGGCCCCGGTCGTGCCCGATTTGGAGTCGATGACAAGGCCGTCGGTTTCGATGACGCCGGCGCGCAGGGCGGCGGTCAGGCCAAGAATGACGGAAGTGGGGTAACAGCCCGGATTGGCCGTGAGACGGGCTTCGGCAATGGCCGGCCCGTACAGTTCGGGCAGGCCGTACACGGCCTCGGGCAGGAGATCGGGGCGCTTGTGCTCCGTCTTGTACCAGCGTTCGTAGGTGGCGGCGTCCTTGAGACGGAAGTCGGCCGAAAGATCCACCACCTTGCGCCCGCGCTCCAGCAGGGCCGCGGCCATTTCGGTAGCCGCCGTGTGCGGCACGGCCAGGAAGGCCAGATCGCAGGCGTCGGCCACGGCGTCGGGATCCGGTTCGATGAGGCGCGCCTCCGCGCCCTGAACCTTGTTCAGAAAGGGGTAGATGTCGCCAAGGCGCTTGCCCGCCTCGCCCCGCGACGTGGCCACTGTCAGGCGCATGTCCGGGTGCCCGGCCAGCAGCCGGGTCAGTTCCATGCCCGTGTATCCCGTCACGCCCACCAGCCCCACGCGGAGAGGGGCGTCTGTGTTTCCGTGCATCGTGCTGTCCTTGACGGCCCGGACAATGCCGGGCCGGTAAGGGGTTATCCTTTTTTCATCACATATTTCATGCGTACTTCATACAGAATTTCTTCCATGAGGCGCGCTTCGTCGCTGTCGAGACAGCCTTTCGTCTTTTCCGCAAGCATGGTCAGCACCTCGATGGAGTGGTTGGCCAGGGCCAGATCCTCCTCCAGTTCGCCCGTCTCGGGGTTTGGAACCTCACCGAGCTGCACCAGGGCCGAAGAGGCAAGGGAAAGGATGAAGGTGGAAAACGTGACCTGCGGCAGGCCGCATTGGCAGCCGGCGTGTTTCGCAGGCCCCGCCTGATCGCTGTGATCGCTCCGCTCGCTTCGGCCGGAGCAGGCTCGGCATTCGGAAGTGTCTGTGGTCATGGACGTCTCCGCTGGACAGGACTTTCGCCGTCAGGCGCGTTCAATGATGGGGAGGCCCAACGCGGGCGCTCAGCTTCGTACATCAGGAATAACGCGTCCGGGGTCAACGTCAAGAGCCTGCCGGTAGGCGGCAAGGGCCGTTTCCACATAATCCCGGGCGGAGGTATAGCCCCCCGCCGCGCGCAGGCCGTGGGCAAGCGCGGCAAGGCCGGCGGCCACGTCGCCCCAGTCCACCCAGCCCATGTGCGCAAAGCGCACCAGACGTCCCTTGAGATGATCCTGTCCGCCGGCAAAAATCACTCCGCAATCCTCTTTTGCCGCCCTGATCAGCCGTTCTCCGTCCACGCCCTCGGGCAGGAGAACGCTTGTCAGGCCCCAGGCGTAGTCCGTGGGCGCGAAAAGCGAAAGCCCGAGCGCCTTCACCCCGGCGCGCGTCATGCAGGTCAGCGCCCATTGCTTGCGGTAGATGCGGCGCAGCCCCTCTTCATAACGCATCACCCCGTCCGCATCCTCGAAAAACAGGCGCAGGCTTTCACGCAGGCCCACGATCAGATTGACCGGCGAAGTGAACAGCCCCTGCCCCTTGGCCAGATTTTTCCGCTCGCCCGGCAGGTTGAAATAGAAGCAGGACGGAGCCGTGGCCTCGGCCCGCCGCCACCCGCGCTCGGACAGGGCAAGCAGGGCCAGACCGGGCGGAAGCATAAGCCCCTTCTGCGAGCCGGTGAGCAGACAGTCCACGCCCCACTCGTCCATGGGGCAAGGAGAAATGCCCACGGCGGAAATGCCGTCCACCACCAGCAGGGCGTCGCGCCCGCGCATGAGCCGGCCCAGCGCCTCAATCGGCTGGAGCGCGCCCGTGGACGTTTCCGAAAGCTGGACAAGCACCCCGCGCGCGTCCGGGTGCGCGGCAAGGCGCTCCTCCACCGCCGCCACATCCACGGCCTGCCCCCAGGGAACCTGCACGGCTTCCGCCACAAGACCGCGCGTGCGGGCAATGCCTGACCAGCGCTGGCCGAACTTGCCGGCTTCGACAACAATCACCTTGTCGCCAGGGCTGAAAAGACCATGCACGGCCGCGGTCATGGCCCCGGTGCCGGAGCAGGAAAGCGGAAGCACGGGCTGTTCCGTGCCGAAAAGATGTTTCAGGCCGATCTGGATATCATCCAGCAGGGCGGCGAAGGCCGGCGTGCGGTGGTGGATCATGTCGGCGGCAAGGGCCAGCCGCACCCGCTCGGGCAGAGGAGTGGGGCCGGGCGTCAGCAAACGGACTTTGTTCAGCATGGCGAAACTCGTGCGGAAGTGCTCCGGCCTTCCCTCGAGACCTGGAGCGTGAATGTTTTCAGATAGGCGGTCTCGGGCATGGCCGGGTGGATCGGATGATCCGGCCCCTGACCTCCCTGGCGCAGCAGCCGGACGTTGCAGCCGCGTTTGGCGGCCTGGCTCGCGATCAGCCGCCGCAGATCGTCCACGGCCAGATGGTGCGAGCACGAACAGGTGACGATCATGCCCCCGTCCTCAACCAGGCGCAAGCCCAGATCGTTGACGCGACGGTAGGCGGCCAGCCCTTGCGCGGCATCCTTGCGGCGCTTGATGAAGGCGGGAGGATCGAGGCAGACGAGATCAAAACGGCGGCCCTCGTCGGCCAGGCGCTTCAGGGTTTCCAGCGCGTCGCCGGGCACGGTTTCGCCCGCGCAGCCCGGAGCGTTGCGCTCCAGATTGCGCGCGGCAAACGCCAGAGCCGCCGCCGAAGCGTCCAGAAACGTCACCGACGCCGCGCCGGCGCGGGCCGCGGCCACGCCAAAGCCGCCGGCGTAGCAGAAGGCGTCCAGCACCCGGACATCTTTTCCCGCCGCAAGACGCGCCGCGTGCCGGCGGTTGAGGCGCTGATCGTAAAACCAGCCGGTTTTCTGGCCTTCGGCCAGAGGAACCAGATAACGCGCGCCGTTTTCAAGGACTTCGATTTCGTCCGGAACAGGCCCCACGGCCTCGACGCCAAGGGCAAGCCCCTCCAGAGTGCGGGCCGGCGTGTCGTTGCGCAACAGCACCCCGGCGGGCCGGCAAAGCTCGCGCAGAACCTCAAGCACGTCGTCCCGCCGCGCGTCCATGCCGGCGGCGGTCAGTTGAACGCAGAGGATATCGTCGTAGCGATCCACGACAAGACCGGGCAGGAAATCGCCCTCGCCATGACACAGGCGATAAAACGGCGCGGCAAAGAGCCGCTCGCGCAGAGCCAGGGCGTCGGCAAGCCGGCGGCGGATCAGATCCGTATCCAGGGCTTCGTCGGGGCGACGGCTGACCACGCGCGCCGCAATGAGCGAGGCCGGGTTGACGTAGACCGCGCCGAGCGCCCGGCCTTCGGCGTCCCGCAATTCGGCGGCCTCGCCGGGCGCGAACTCGGTCAGGGGCGAACGCCTGACGTCCACCTCGTTGCTGAAAACCCAGAGGTGACCGGCCCGGATGCGCCGGTCCTCGTGTTTTTTGAGAAAAAGCGTGCGCATGCGGTTTCCTTGCCGTCTTTTCAGGGGGGGTCAAAGGATATCGGGGAACATGCCGACGCGGATGCTTATACGGCGTGCGAACGCCGACGGCAAGACGGGGCGTTCCCGCGATTCCATATTGCCCGGAAGAACAAAATGTCCTACCTGTAAACCACGCGCGTCCGCACAGGATGCGGTCACCCGCGCCACAGGAGGCCAGCATGACCACCACAAGCTTTGATACGCTCGGCTACTTTGAAAAGCTGAAGAACGCCGGCGTTCCTGAAGCCCAGGCCAAGTGCAGGTTGAAGTGATGCAGAGCGTCGTGCACAGCTACGACGAGACGTCACGCAAGGAGCTTGCCACCAAAGCCGATTTGCAGGCCGTGCGTACGGAACTGAAGGAAGCAATCGCCAATACAAAGCATGAAATTCTCAAATGGATGATCGCGACGATGGTCGCCCAAACGGCGTTGATCGTCGCCGTGATGGCCTTCCTGCAAAAGTGAAGCGGGATTCCCCTGACTTGACGCACTTCAGCCGATAAAGAAAACAAAGGCCCAGATCCCGACATTGACGATCATGGCCACAAGAATGGCGGCCGAGGCCATGTCCTTGCCGGCCTTGATCCGGGCGTTCCATTCCGTGCTGACGAGATCAAAGGCTTCCTCAATGGCGCTGTTGAGCAGTTCCACCACCATGACGCCGAGCCAGCCGCCGATCACCAGCAGCCACTCGCCAAAATCCTTTCCCGTGACGATCAGCGCCAGCAGGAGAATGACAAGAACGACGACTTCATGCCGAAAGGCCTGCTCGCCCTGCCAGGCGCGGGCAAGACCGGCAAGGGAATGTTGCGTCGCGCCACGCAGGTGACGCGGATTGAAAACGCGGGAAAACAGCATGGCGTGCTCGCGGTTGCGGGTGGAACAGGACGGCCGACGCCGCCCCGTGCAGGCGACATGACAGACTCGGAGCGCGCCGTCAAGAATCACGCCAAATCGCCCCGCTGCCCCTGCCTGAACCTTTCGTATTCCGCCAGCACTGTTTCGACATGCGGGGGCACGAGCTTTTGCGGGCTGTAGGCCGCCACAACACTCCTCCGGGCCGCGAACCCCAGGTCGGCCAGTCTGTCGGGCCGGTCCAGCGCGCGGAGGACGGCCGCAAGCTGCTCCTGCGGGCCGTTCTGCGGAAGCGGGAGCATGTTTTCGCCCGGCTTCAGAAAAGCGGCCCCGGAAGCGAGGGAAACGAAAGAAGCGGGAGGGGCGGGCAGCATCAGCGCCGCGCCGCAACTCATGGCCTCCAGACAACCGGGCAGGGGCGAGGGCGCGGCGTCCGCGCAAACATGCAGACGGGTGACGCGGAACATGTTCCGGTATTCCGCAAGGGGCAGAAAATTCGCAAGATGCAGCCGGCGGCGCATGGCGTCGGGCAGGTGTGGGCGCCATGCTTCAAACAGCTTGCGCATGGGGTTTCCGCCAAAACAGACCAGGACGCGACAGGAGGGTCTGGCCGCGAGCAGCCCCACAAAAAGATCCCTCAGATCCTTCGCCAGCGCGGCGGCAAAATGCCGCACGTCAAAAGAAACAAGCTCCTGCCCCGGAACGTGTTCAAGTTCCTCGCAACGCAGGACAGCCGTGCTGTCGGGGCACATCCAGTCCGTATCCACCCAGGGCGTCGCGCACCGGAGATTCGCCCGGATTGCCGGGGGAAAAAACGCGCGCTGCCGTGCGGAAAAGACAAAACAGAGCCGGCTTTGCAGGATCTGCACGCACTGCATGTCGAGTTCCGCCTTTTTGTCTTCCGCAAGATCGGCCGGCTGCCGGTTCGTCTCGTCAACCCCGGCGTAGAACACATGAAACGCCTGGGGAAACGCCCTCTGCACAAAAAAGGTTGCGCCGCGGGAGGCGGAACTCAGCACCCAATGCGGCTGAAATTCCGCATTGATCCGTTGCAGAAACGCATAGCCGCCCTTGCCGGAGAGCGTGGCCCTGCACCAGGCCTGGGCGCAATTTTCTTCCTGCGGGGAACGCCGGGCGGCTTCCGTTCTCAGGATGATGCGCCGCACGCCCGGCACGGTTGCGCCGCGCCGCTGGTGGCAGGAGGCGAAGAGCACCTCGTTTTCCGGATTCGCCGCGAGATGTTCGGCCATGAAGCCGAAGCGGCCCGGAAAATTTTCGTGACAGAAAAGAATGCGCATACCGCTCCCGGCAGGCCGGCGTCTCCCGGCAAGGAACACTTGCGGGAGGCGCGTTGATCCGATCGGGGCGGCCGTCGCCGGCCGCCCCGTCCTGTCATGCCCCGCTTCAGCCGTTGATGGTTTGCAGGGTGAATTGCTGCACCATGCCTTCAGCTTCGCCGGCCGTTTCGGTCTGCGTCGTGAGCGTGGTCTCCAGCGTCACGTCGCCGTTGGTGTACGTCGTGTAGGTTTTGCCGTCCGCGCCGGTCACGGAATCGCCCTTTGTCCAGCCGGTCAGGGTCATGGTTCCCTTTTCGTGATCGATGATCACGCCGAGCTTTTCGGCCAGTTCGTCCATGCTGGTGAGGCTGAGGGCGTCAGCGCCCTTGATGAGCACTTCCACGTCCTTCACAATGGGGCCATTGTCCGGATCCGCGGCCTGGAGCATGTCTTCCAGGGAAAGGGAGAGATCGGAGCCGCCGAGCAGAACGTCGATGCCGTCCCCGCCGTGGATGAGGTAATCCGTGGGGTCGTAGACAATGAGGTCGTCGCCCGCGCCGGCGTACATGTAGTCCTGACCTTCCGCGCCGACAAGGAAGTCGTTGGCGTCGCTGCCGAAGAGAACTTCATCGGCCTTGCCGCCCAACTCGTCGACATGCGCCAGGAAGTCGTCAAGCGCGGCGTCGGGCGTGCCGGCAGCGTCGTCATCGCCCCCGGCGGCGGCCTGCGGCCGGGCGGCCGACGCCACGGCTTCCGCACGCGGCAGATCCGCAGACTGAGAGGGCATTGCGGCCTGGAACGGCAGAGCCTCGGCAGGGGCGGTATCGGCAACGCCAAGGGCAACGTCGCCATCCGCATCCTGCTGTGCGACACGATCCGCGCCAGAGGCCGCAGCCACGGCGGCGTCGGCGTCATCCGTGAAGGCGGCTGTCTGGGCGACGGCGTCCTCGGGCGACAGCCGCGTATAGTCGCCCTTAACCTCATCCTGCCCCAGTGTCGTTTCCAGTTGCAGCTTGCTGCCGTCAGCCAGCGTGAGTTCAAAGATGAGGTTGCCGCCGGCGTCACTGGGAATCTGGCTCCATGCGGCGCCGAGCACCAGCATGTTGTTTTCTATTTCAACGCCGTATCTTTCCCTCAATGCCTTGAGGCTGGTGATGCCGAGATTTTCCACATGCTTGGTGCCCATGCTCCTGAGCAGCACTTCGATGCCCCCGACATAGGGCCTGTCGCCGCTGCCATTCCCGGAATCCATCATTTCCGCCAGGGAAGGAGCGTCGCTGCCGGCAAGCAGGATATCGGTATCGCTGCCGCCATGAATGATGGCGTCGTTGGCGTCATAGACAAGGATGTCGTTGCCGCTGCCGCCAAAGAGCATGTCCTTGTCGGTAAACTTGGTTGTGGCATCCTCCTTGTTTTTGCCATTACCATACAGGTAATCGTTTCCGGCACCGCCGAAAAGGATGTCGTTGCCGAGGCCGCCAAAGAGTGCGTCATCGCCGCCCTTGCCCTCGTATTGTTCAAGTTTAGTCAGAATGCTCTCCAAATGAAGACCATTAGACTCATCTGCATTTGGCTTGGAGTTGTTCAATCTGATGTAGATTTGCTGGTAATCAGCAGCCGGATTGTTCCAAAGAGTAAGCTCCTCGCGGAGATGAGTTTCAAAATTATCCCCCGCATCACCGAACAGGATATCATTTCCACCCCGACCATACATCAGGTCGTTTGCTTCCGTACCCGTCAGTATGGATGCATGGGTGTCATTCTTGGTGTCTGTGCCATTGAAGGTATCGTCCACCACGTTCTGGAATCTGTCGAGGGTGGCGTCCAGAGCGGCGTTGACCGTTTGCGATGCCTGCGCCACATCGCCGTCGCCGTCCGTCACCTGGAACTTGAGGTCAAAGGTCGGTTTATTGCCATTGGCAGGATCAAATTTGTAGAACTGATCTATCGTCCATGTACCGTGCTCCGGATCCACCCTGACGATGAAAAGCGCGTTTCCATCAAGGTTCGTGCCGTTTGCACCATTGGGCTTGCCGGACAGCTTGAAAATCATCACATAGGGATCCGTGCCGCTTGTGTCCTTAACAAGCGTATATTCACCGCTTCCCGGCCCCTCCTTGACCACAACCTTTGGCGGATTGCCGAAATTGCCCAGATCGACATCCCATGCGAAAGAATCCGGAATGCCGTCCCCATCGGCGTCAGCAACACCGTCCGCACCGGGATTTATTGTGAATGTGCCCTCATGTTCCCAGGACGGGCGCGTCATTTCCAGCGTTTTCACCGTGAAAGCCGAATTGTGGGACTGGCCGTCAGCACCTTCGCCGGGAAGAGCGGAAATGAACACCTTTGTGAAGCCGTCGGGAACATCAATATGGATTTTCCCATTCACAAGATCGGAATAGGAGACGACTTTCGAGAATACCACAGTATCGTCGTTATTGTTGCGCGGGGTAAGCATGAACGTGACCAGCGCCTTGTCGCCGTCCTCAAATCTTCCGAATTCCAGGTTCATGCCATAGGACACGGAACCGTTTTTTGTTTCAAGAACAAGGGCTTCCGAGAGGGTTGAGTCGCCGGGCTTCATGGCAAGGTCGTCGCCGCCCCACTTGTTGCCGACGCCAAGACCATCCTGTGAGATGGACAGAAATTTTCCGTAGTTGCCGATAGTCTGGCCAGGATTTCTTTCTTCGAGACTGCCGCCGTTTTCATCATACACCTGATCGACAACAAGGCTGCCGTCGGCCGCATAGGTATATTTCACGTTTGAAGCGAATATCTGCACGGAATCCTGTTCAACCCTGGAAAACCCTGTCTTGTTGGTGTTCCAGGAGGTTGTCAGGTTATCAAAGGTATCCTGCCGGAAATCAAAGCTGATCTGCGGCGTCGGATCCGTAATGGGGCTGCTGTTGTAATTGCTGGTGGTGATTGTGGCCACATCGTCATGCACCTCGACGGCAAGCGATCCGGAAGCGATGTCGCCGCTGGCGTCCGTCACCGTAATATCAAACGCGCCATCAAGGGATGCGTCATTCTTCCCTTCGTGCGTCTGGCTGCCGGTCAGTTCGTATTCGTAGTTGACCTGCCATTTGCCGTCAGCGGTCAACGAAACGTCATCCGCGTCAATGGAAAGCTTCACGCCATTTTTGGAGGCGGATCCGGTCACCTCCGCAACCTGGCCGTCCCGGATCGTGATCGTCAGCCCGTCGATCCTGATCGTGCCGTTCTCGCCGTTCAGATCCGCAAGGAAACTGCCCTCGCCGGACTTTCCATGACTGAACCCGTCGTTGTGCTGCGGCTGATCCCCTTCATCCACAACAATCCGCCCCACTTCAACAGCAGGCGTGGCAGGATCGTCGGGGGTGACGTTGTCCGGATTATCGGGATCGGGGTCCTTCCCCGGGAATATCTGGGGCACGGTCTTGCCCACGGTCAGGGTGATCGTGTCGCTATCGCCGTCGCTGTCCGTGGCGGTCAGCGTGATGGGCTTGCTGAAGGTGACATTCGGGTCATTGGGCATGAACTCATAGCTGTAGCTGCCGTCATTCCCCTTCGTTACGGTCAGTACGCCGTCGCCGAACATGAATGTCGTCGTATCGCCGTTGACTTCCGTCTTCGTCGCGCCGTCGGCGGTCAGCGCGCTTTGCCTGGCCTCGCCGTCCGCGCCGTAGTGCAGATCGAAGGAACCGTCCAGTTTCGGCGTCGCGTCCGTCGTCTCTTCCACGGAGAAGCGCGGCACATCGTCATGCACTTCCACATTCAACTGACCGTTCGCCACATCGCCGGTGCCGTCGGTCACGGTGATGTCGATGCTGTCGCTCAGGGTTGTGTCGTGCCCCTTGTCCCTGTCGTGCTCCTGTTTGCCGGTCAATTCGTATTCATAGTTGACCTGCCATTTGCCGTCCACAAGCTCCGCGCCGGTGATGGTCACTTCCACGCCGTTGACCGTCAACACGCTGTTTCCATCCGGGGAGACGCTTGTCGCGCCGTCCTCGGGCAGTTCCATGCGTACGGTCTGGCCGTCGTAGGTCAGTTCGATGCTGCCGCCGGGTTCGCCGTGCACATCCACAGTGAAGGAGTGCTCGCCCGTGTAGCCGTGCAGGTTGTGCTGGCCGCTCCCGCCCTGATCCCCGGGCAACGCGCCCTCGTCCACCACAATGTGGGCGTTGCCCGCGCCGGGAATCCAGGCGGGGTGGTTGGGATCATTGTTGCCGGGATGATCCGGATTCGGATCGGGCGGTGTGGGGCGCACCGGCGTGTCGATATCCGGCGTATGGTTGACTGGCGTGGAGGCGATCGGCGCGCCGGGTTCTCCCGGTTCCGCGCCCCGGCCGTCATCGCCCACGGCCCCGCGGTAGATCTCTTCCACGGGAGGACGGTTCATGCCCCAATCCAGGCCATTGAGGTGATCAAGCCCTTCGGCAAGGCTGGAATTGGCGTACTCATGGTAGCGCGCGCCGTTGCCGGCGGCCGCGCCCGCGGCGGGACCGGCGGCGGGCATGAGATCGGGTTCGTTCATGGCGGTGAAGAAGTCCGCGCCGGAGATTTCCGCGCCGTCCACCACGAAATCGGGAATGTTTTCCTTGTTGTAGGTGGTGTAGAAATCGGTCAGTTCAAGGGATCCGCCGTCGTCGAAGGTCAGGATCAGGTTGTCGCCGTCACGGGAGAGCGTGGCGTCGCTGGTGGGGAAGTCAAAAACAAAGCGATCCTCGGCGGCGCTGGGGACCGTCTGCCGGGTCTGGGCTGCTGGACGGGAGAGGGTGATATCGGCCATGAGAACATCTCCTGCTGTTTTCAAAAGAGTTTACCAACAAGGCGTGTGCGGAAAAAAAGGCGTCCGGACGCAAAAAAGCCCCCGCCCGACAGCATGTCGGGATGGGGCCTGAAAACTCGGGGCGCGGCGCGCGAAAGGAAGAGGAAGCCGCCGCGCGCGGCAAGGGAGGACGACAACATACAAGACCCCGCCATGACATGAGTTCACAAAAGGATGAAATCCACCCATCTTGCGAGCCCACGGTATGGCAGGGTCTCTCACAAGCCGTTGTCTGTACGCTTGTTGGGGAACACTTTACGCGCCCGGCGGAAAATGTCAAGAGCATGGCCGTCATGAATGGGCGGTTTGAAATTTGGGGGCTTCTCGCCCCCAATCCCCCGGCAGGGGAATGATTCCCCTGCCCCCCCAGTGGCGGTTTTGCCGGACGGCAAAACCGCTCATGAGGGGGTTCGGGGGGCATCATGCCCCCCG
>CAJUHZ010000006.1:0-14803 GCA_910585945.1 uncultured Bilophila sp. | reverse complement strand
GTGCGGGGCAGCGCCCCGCATTCCGATGCCTGACCCCTGGCAGGAAAATACTGACAAAGAATTGAGGGAAAAACATGGGATGCGAAACGCCGGGCCGGACCATGCCGGCGGCCGAAAGGCTGGCTTTGGACAGCGTCATTCTGGAACAGTGGTTGCGCTTTTACTGGCTGGAAGAGACGGAAACAGGCGCGGCCCGGATCAACGCGCCGGAAGAAGCGAAAACGGACCTGGCGCGAATCGCGCCCCGTCTGCTCCCTCTGGCGGAACGTCTGCTCGCCCCGTGCGAGGAAATTGACGCCTGCCGCATCACCGCGATCATCCGGAGCTTCCTGCATGAGCAGGGAGCGGAACAGGCGTTGGAAGCGCCGGCGTTTCACGACGCGGTGACGCGCTTTCACGCCTGGGTCACCGAACATGCCGACTGGCTTGACGGCCGCGAGCCGGACCTTGCCCTGTGGCTGCGGGAAGAAACGCCGCCCGCCGGCGCATGATCCCCCCGCCCTTTCCCTCACCCGAAGCAGGCGTGCCCGGCCTGACGGATCTCGCCCACCAGACTGTCCGGCGCGCCGTGCGGGCAATGCGGCAGGCCGAAGGCGACCTTCCCTTCCTGCTTGTGGACGCCACGGCCGGCAACGGACACGACACGCTCTTCCTCGCGCAATGCGCGGCGGAAGGGAGCGGGGGCGAGGTGCTCGCCCTTGACGTCCAGCAGGCCGCCCTTGACCAGACCCGCGCCCGCCTCGCGGCGGCATCCCCGAACAGGGCGTCTCTGGCAGGGCGGACACGCTTCCTGCTGCTGGGGCACGAACACCTGGAATCGTGCCTGCGCCGGCTGATCGCGGAAGAAGCCGCGCCCGCCCGACTTGCGGCCGTGCTGTTCAACCTCGGTTTTCTGCCGGGCAGCGACAAACGCGTGGTCACCCGGCCCGAAACAACGCGCGCCGCCCTGGAGGGAGCGACGCGCCTGTTGTGCGCGGGCGGCGTTGTGGCCGTACACATGTATTCCGGCCACCCCGGCGGCCGGGAAGAATGCGAGGCCGTGCTCGACTTCGCCGCCAGCCTGCCCTGGAAGCAGTGGCGCGTACTCTCCCTGGCCCAGCACAACAAGCCGCGCAACAGGGAATGGCTGATCCTCGCAGAGCGGCGAGCAGACAGGGGAAGTCAACGCCCGGGCGGGGAGTGAACCAGCTTGACAGCGTGGGGGCTTCTCGCCCCACACCCCCGGCAGGGGAATGATTCCCCTGCACCCCCAGTCGCGGTGTTGCCGGGCGGCAAAACCGCGAAGGCATTTCATGACCACGACTGAGGGGGGCGGGACAGCATGGAGGTCTCCTCTTTTCACACTGAGCCGAGGAAACTTCGCGAGGCGAGTTTTCAAACCTTATTCCCGCGTCCCTCCGCCGGATCTGTCACGCCTTCGTCTCGTCGGCCTTGGCCTCGTTCCAGAGTTCGTCCTTGTCATCCAGTGAAAGATCGGGGAAGGAGAGGCCGCGTTCCCGCGCCAGTTCCTCCATGCGTTCAAAACGGGCGAGAAAGCGCCGGTTCGTCTCGTCGAGCACGGCCGCGGCCTTCAGGCCCTTGCGTCTGCCCAGTTCCACCAGGCTGAACAGGTGATCACCGAATTCATGGGCAATGGCCGCTTCGTCCCCCGCGGCGAGAGCGTCCAGAAATTCGAGCCATTCCGCTTCCACCTGACGTTCCGCTTCCTCGTCTTCGGTCCAGGTGAAGCCCACGCGCGCCGCCTTGGCATGGATGCGGTAAGCCTTGGTCAGAGGGGGAAGACCGCGGGGAAGGCTGTCGTATGTGCCTTTGGGACCGCCCTGATCCGCCGCCTTTTCCTCGCGCTTGATGCGTTCCCAGTCCTTCAGTTGCGCGTCCCGATCCGAATAGGCTGTATCACCGAAGACATGGGGGTGACGGCGGATCATCTTGTCGGCGCTCGCGTTCAGGGCGTCGGCCAGGGAAGGACCGCCCTGATCGGCAAACAGGCGGCCGAGAAAGAGCAACTGGAAGGCGACGTCTCCAAGCTCCTCGCAAACGTCGGACGCCTTGCCGGAACGAATGGCGTCCACCAGTTCGTGGCACTCTTCCACCAGGTATTCGGTCAGCGATTGCGGCGTCTGCTCCCTGTCCCAGGGACAACCGTCCGGAGCGATCAGGCGATCGATAACGCTGTTCAATCTGTCAAGGGCGCTGTGCGTGTCCGGGGAAGCCGACGCACCGGCTTCGGGGTGGTGCTGTTCGCTCATGAATTTCCTTGCTCCTGTCGGCGCTGACGTTAAAGGTTTCCGCTGGCTGGCGATCGTTTCGCGCAATTCGCAAGCCCTGGTTCCGGCCCATGAACCCGCCTGCCGCAAAGCCGCCTTGTTGCGCCAGACGACAGGCTCCGCCCCCAGATTCAGCCATCATGAAAACACGGTCCGCGAAAAGCTGAATTTTTTCGGCCGGCAAGGACAACATTGGGCGAAGCTGTGCCAGGATACCTCGAGGGCAATGTTGGCCTTGCAACGCCGCCGGACGGAAAAGGCGGCCTTGCAGCAGGCGGAGCAATGAGGGCTGACCCTAACTCTGAAAAAATGCGGGAGCCGGCAGGTGGGTTTTCACCTGCGTCACGATATCCCGAATGCGCGGAACCATGCGTGAATCGCGCATGAACGGCGCTTCGCCCATGATCGCCCCGAGCAGGGCGACAAGCACGGCGCTCAGGGCAAAGCCCTTGAGAACGCCGGCCAGAGCGCCGGCCAGATGATTGATCCAGTCCGCATACGCCATTTTGAGGAAGGAATGCAGCACGCGGGAGACAAGGCTCACCGCGATAAGCACCCCGCACAGAACAACCACATAGGCGATGGTGTTGGACCAGGAGGAAGCCGTCCACTCGTGGATGAGTTTTCCTGCCGCCGGGTAATAGCGCCCGGCCAGCCACACGCCGGCGACAATGCCGACAAGGCCGGCCATTTCCGCGAGAAAGCCCCGCAACGCGCCCCGGACGGTGAAGACGGCGATAAGCCCGAGCAGCAGAGCGTCAAACAGATTCAGATCAAAAGGAAGCGTCATGGCGGTACGGGGGGTGAAAGGTGGATTCCTGCCGGGAAAAACAGCACGCGGACGCGCCCGGAAAGCCGAGGCTCGCCGGGCGCGTCCGGATGAAAAAGCGCCTACCTGTTCAGTTCACGCTCTTGCGGGAACATGGGCAGATACCGGTAGGAGAAGGCCAGGCACAGCCACGCATAGGCGATGACCATGCAGGAAGCGCCCCACTCCGCCCAGTTCGGCGTGTAGAATTCCCAGGTGTCGAACGGCATCACCGGAATGGCCAGAGCCTGCACGGTCATGACGTAACGGTTGATGGTCACGCCCACGCAGGCGAGGATCCCGGCGGTGTAGAATACGGCCGGCTTCGCGCGCAGCCGCCCGCAAAAGAGCAGGAAGGCCGGGAGCAGCCCGCAGACGAACAGCTCGGCAAAGAGCAGCCACTTGCCGTAAATCCAGCCGTGGAACATCTGATCAAACGTCATGCCCGAACGGGGCAGAATGCCCCAGATCCAGCCGGCCGTGTCGATGAACTTGAAGATGATGTAGATCGTGAACATCACGCCCGCGATCTTGCCCATCAACTGCTTCACGTCCCAGGAGACCAGCTTCTTGCCCGTCAGCTTTTCCATGAAGGTGGCGACGAGTACCGTGAACATGGGGCCGGAGCCGACAGCCGAAAGAATGTACAGGAAGAACGTCCACGGCCAGATGAAGAAGCCGTCGCGCAAGATGTAGGGGCGCGCGAAGAGCACGCCGTACATCCCGCCCAGAGACCCCTGATGGAACGTGGACAGGAAGGCCCCGATGCCCGCGAACAGCGGCATGACCAGGTGGAAATTGTGGGCAATGGCATGAGCCAGCCTGTTTTTGGCGATCTGCCGGTTTTCCAGCATCAGCGGCACATATTCGATGATCAGTACCGTGCAGTAGCAGGTGATGCAGAAGATGACTTCGGTCAGCATGGAATGCACGTTGGGGTGCCAGTAGCCGAACCACGCCCGCAACGGCTGGCCGATATCGAGCACGAGCACGAGCATCGCCCCGGAATAGCACAGAAAGCCCACGACAACCGCAAGGTTGATGATGTTCTTCAGCGGATCGAGGTTGAGCAGATAGCGGAGCGCGCCGGAAAAGAACGCGCCGGCCCCCAGGGCGATGACCGCAAGGTCAAAGGTGATCCACAGGCCGAAGCCGAAATAGTCGTCCAGCCCCGTCTCGCCAAGGCCGAACGCGAGCACGCGGAACGCCGCGTACGCGCCCCACAGGCCAACAAGAAGCACCGGAACCAGATGCAGGAGAAATTTCAGCAGGGAACAGCGCTGGCAGCCCTCGGGAAAGAGCGCCGCGTCAACCGGCTGATTGTAGTCCGGCAGGTTGCAGTTTTGGCTTGTCGCTTCCATAACCTACCCCTTGGTCTTTTCGTTTTCCAGGTAGTTGTCGCCCTGGCGGCGGACCCATTCCCGGCGGCTCAGATAGTAGACCTGAGGCTCGGTTCCCAGACGTTCAAGCAGACGGAACGCGTACGGACTCTTGATCAGCTCGTGCACCGCATGGGCGGGATTTTTGGAGTCCCCGAAGGTAATGGCCCCGTTGGGGCAGGCTTCGGTGCAGGAGGTGATGTACGCCCCGTCGGGCAGTTTCTGCGGATTGCCGCCTTCGGCAATGGCCTTCTGTTTGGCCGCCATCAACCGATGGTGGCAGAAGGTGCATTTTTCCACCACGCCCCGCGGCCGGACCGAAACATAGGGCGTGAGGGTTTTGTCCATGCCTTCGGGCCAGACCGGATCCTGCCAGTTGAAATACCGGGCATGGTAGGGGCATGAGGCCATGCAGTACCGGCAACCGATGCAGCGCGGGTAGATCTGGCTGACGATGCCGCCCTCTTCCTCCTTGTCCGTGGCCACCACGGGGCAGACGGAAACGCAGGAAGGCTTGCCGCACTGCATGCACGGCCGGGGCAGGTACGCGACGTCGTGATCGGGGAAGGGCTTGCCGTTGGAAAGCCGGTAGACCTTCATCCAGTTGATGGTGCGGACCTTCCAGGTTCCGTCCGCGACAGGGGCCACATTGTTTTCAGCCTGACAGGCCACCATGCATGCGCCGCACCCCGTGCACTTGTCGATATCGACAACCATCGTCCAAACGGTTTTGAATTCTTTCACTGTGGACATGCTGCCATCCTTATGCTTTGGCGACGCTGACGCGGATATCGTTCCACACGGCCAGGCCGGCGCCCACGGGTTCCGCGGCGGGCGCGGCCAGATCGAGCACGTTCATGCCCTTTCCGTTGTTGAACGCGTCAAAATCCCTGTGCCCGAAGCCCATGCTCAGGGCCACGGCGTCATTGACCACGCCCTCGAACGCGTGAACCCGCGCCCGCACCGAGCCGGCGCCGTTCGACAGGGTGATCAGGCTCCCCTCGGTCAGACCGAGTTTCCGGAGCGTCGCGCCGTTGATATCGGCCGCAAGCGTGTTCCTCACCAGTTCGGTTTCCGAAATGGTTTTCGTGTTGAAGGGCGGGATGCCGGTTTCCGGCGTGCCGAGCGCGAGACGCGCCACAAAGGCCACGCCCAGTTCGCCGGCGGCAAGCGGGGCGGGCGTCGCGTTGCGGAGGTACGCCGCGTCTTCCGCGGAGAACGCGCACGCGGGCGCGGCCGCTTCGCTCAGAACGGCGTCGCTGACAAAGGAGTCGCCCCTGTCCAGCGCCGCCCAGTTCGCGCCGATGACGGCGGCCTTGGCCCGCAGCATATCCGTCACGCTTCCCACGCCAAGGTCGATGCCGATCTCGCGGCAGACAGCGATAAGCGTTTCCCCGGCGGGGCGGGCTTCATACAGCGGCTCGGCCACGGGGCGCGCCAGCGTATAGATGAAGCGGCCGAAGCCGAAGGGCTGGGCCACGTCGTCGTAGCGTTCAAGCCCAAGGGCGGCAGGCAGGATGAGATCGCATTGCCGCGCCGTTTCGTCAAAGAAACAGGAGAAGGTCACGGAGAAGGCGCTCTTTCTGAAGACGGCCTCCATCGTGCGCCCGGGCAGGGCGTACAGGGGGTTCGCCTCGTGCACCATGAGCACGTCGATCTCGGGCGTCTCGCCCTTGGCCGCCTTGAGGGCGTAGCCGGCGAGATCCGCGGTCATCCGGGCTTCATACGGAGCCGCTCCGCGCGCCACGGGCGGCGCGACGGGAATGGCCCGCAGGCCGCCTTCCCTGTTCAGCCGCCCCAGAAGCAGGTTGATGGCGATGCCAAGACGCGCCGGTCCAACGCCGCCGCCCTGATCCATGTCCGAACCGACAATGACCAGAGGCGCCCTGGCCTTCTTCAGGCTGTCCACCGCAGCCGTGAAGAGCGGGAGCGGCAGACCGCAGGCCGCACAGGCCTTTTCCGGCGTCCACGGCTCCACGGCGGCGCGGAACAGGGCAAGATCGCCGCGCGCCGACGCGCCGTCCTGCAACAGTTGGCGGGCGATGCCGAGCAGGAGGAACAGTTCCGTGCCGGGTTTGATGGGGAGCCAGGCGTCCGCGCCAGCGGCGGTGTTGTTCTGCGCCGGGCCGGCATACGCGAGCCGCATGGAAGGCTCCGCCCCGAAGGGGCGCTTGCTCCCCCAGGCGCGGCGGTTGCTGATGACCGTGCCCCAGGTTTCCAGCACATTCGCGCCCACGGCCAGCACATAATCGCTCCGCTCGAAATCGAAGCCGGCGCGTCCCTTGCCGCCCATAAGCCCCCAGGCAACGGCCGTGGTCTGCGCGTCCCCCGGCATGACGAAAAAGCGGCTGTCGCCCATTTGCGCGGCAAGGCCCGAGAACAGTTCGCTCATGGTGCCGTTGTCGTCGCCGGAGATGCAGACCAGCCGGTCCTTCTTGCCAGTCGCCCCGCCGGCCTTGCGCGCGGCCGCGAGCTTTTCCGCAAGCAGTTTTTCAGCCGCGTCCCAGGAAATTTCCCGATAGCCGCCGTCGGCGCTGCGAAGCAGCGGACGCTTCAGGCGGGCCGGGCTGTAGCGCAACTGCACTTCAGTTGTCGCCAGCGCCGAAACGCCGCCCCGGCTCAGAGGGCTGTGCGGATCGCCCACGACCCGGACAGGCCGGCCGCCCACCAGACGCACCTCGACGCCCACGGCCGAAGGACAGATTTTGCTCACCGTCCGCACGGACGTGAAATCGTTGTTGCCGTAGTCGAGCTTCGGGATCCAGCCCCAGTTCTGCGACCAGATGGAGATGTCGTCCAGCCCCTGCCAAACAACGGGAGTCGCCAGCGTGCCCACGGCGGCCCCGCCGATGAATTTCAGAAAGCCTCGTCTGTCAAGCATTGGCGTCTCCTCACTTGTGGCAGACAAAGCAGGCGTTGCTGGCGTCAGTGCTGCCAAGGTGATTGGGATTGGCGTGACACGCCTCGCACTTCCACATTTTCATGGTCTCCCTGCTGTATCCCGAAAGCCTGTTTTCAGCGAAAACCGGCGGCTTCTTCATGCCGGCCACGTCAAGATGGCAATGCGAGCAGAGTTCGCGCTCGGAGTACTGATGACAGGTGTTGCAGCGATCCAGCGAGTGCGCGGCATGGCTGAAATACACGTTGTCAGGCTGCTTCTGGTACACAAGCCAGCGCACCTCCTTGCCCGTACGCACGTAATCGGACACATAGGCGCGCTCTTCCGGCGAATCCCCGAGGATCTGCGAGTGACAGACCGCGCAGTCGGCAGTCGTGGGAAGGCCCGAAAATGTGCCGTCCGCGCGGAGATAGTGGCAGACGCCGCAATCCAGCGAAGCGTCTTTCAAATGCGTTTCATGGCTGAAACGCACGGGCTGCTGCTGCCTGCTGAACATGATTTCGGGAAAAATCCACCATCCGAACACCAGCGCCGCGACAAACCCGATGACGAACGGCCAGATGCCGCAACGTCCCAGGCCGCATGCCCCTTTTTGAGAAGGCGTGTTCTTCTGCCTGTCCTCCATATCCGTTGCCTCGTGAAATGCTTGTGTGCCAATCCCATCCGCCGTCCCGCGGGACACACCTGACGCGGGAAAGCGCGCCTCTCGAACCTGAAAAGGCTGCCTGTCCCGGGCTGATGACCACGCGGCAGGCCGGACTCTCCCGCCACGTCCGCACGGGAGAGAACAAGCGCATCTCAATCCCCATACGCCCGTTCCGGGAAAGAATCAATCGCAAGAGATCGGGCCGGGGCTTCCCCGCATACGCCTCCTCCACGAACGCGACAGGGCGGGGAGATGGAATGCCCTGCCCCGCTCCGCCCGACGGAATCGGCTTGCCGGGAAAGCCGGCTTCTGCGATACTGTCGCGCGGGTCCGCCGGGACGGGAGGCTGTCGTCAGCGGACGACAGCCCCGAGAGGACAGCACGCGCGCCGGCCTCCCCCACACGACCGCGAACAGCGCCGGCTCCCTGTTGCTGCCGGCGCGCGGAGCCTTTCAACAACTGCGAGGATGGATCATGGCTGAAAGAAAGAACGACTTCGGGTTGATCATCAAACTGCTTGTGGGGCTTGTCGCTGGCGCGGCGATCGGCAGATATGTCGGGCCGGCCCTGATGGACGTCATCGTCTCCCTCAAGCATGTTCTGGGGCAGATCATCTTTTACGCCGTCCCCCTGGTGATCATCGGCTTCATTGCGCCGGCCATAGCCCGCCTCGGCCGGCAGGCGAGCACCCTTCTGCTGACGGCCATTGTTCTCGCGTATCTTTCCTCCGTGGGGGCGGCGGCCTTTTCGGCCGTTTCAGGGTATATCATCATCCCCCATCTCTCCATTCCCACCGCGCTCGAGAACCTTATTCCCCTGCCCAAGCCCTCGTTCGTGCTTGACATCCCGCCGGTCATGCCGGTCATGAGCGCCCTTGTCACGGCGCTTGTCATCGGCATCGGCGTAGTGTGGGCCAGGGCCGAAGCCATAAGCTCGCTTCTCGCCGAGCTTGAGCGCGTGATGACGCTCGTGGTCACGCGGATCATCATTCCCCTGCTCCCCTTCTTTGTAGGGACCACATTCGCGGAGCTTTCCTACGAGGGACGGCTGACCGTGCAACTGCCCATCTTCCTCGCGGTCATCCTCATTGCGATCGTCGGCCACTTCATCTGGCTTGGCGTGCTCTACGCCATTGCCGGCGCGGTGTCCGGGCGCAACCCGGCCAGGGTCTTCCGCTACTACCTGCCGGCCTACCTCACCGCCGTCGGGACCATGTCAAGCGCCGCCACCCTGCCCGTATCCCTCGCCTGCGCGCGGCGCTCCCCGGCGTTGAGCAAGACCATGACCGAATTCATGATCCCCCTGGGGGCCACCGTGCACCTGTGCGGTTCGGTGCTGACGGAAACCTTTTTCATCATGACCATCAGCCAGATGCTGTACGGTTCGCTTCCCTCCGTGGGAACCATGGCCCTGTTCATCATTCTTTTCGGCGTCTTCGCCGTGGGCGCGCCCGGCGTGCCCGGCGGAACGGTCATGGCCTCCATCGGGCTTGTGACAAGCGTCATCGGGTTCGACGCGGCCGGCGTCGCCCTGCTGCTGGCGATTTTCGCCCTGCAGGACAGCTTCGGCACGGCCTGCAACGTGACCGGAGACGGCGCGCTGGCCCTCATCCTCGAAGGATTGTTCAACCGCGACGGTCAGATGGACAGTTCCTTCGGCACAGGGGCGTAACGCCGCCTCGCAAGACTGTCCCAGAGAATATCCTTCATAAGAAATTGAAAAAGGCTCTCCCTGTTCCGGAGAGCCTTTTTCAGTGAAGGCCATTCCAATCTGGCTTCCCACAAATCTGAAAAACGTCAAAACCCGATCCAGTTGAAGCCCTTCGCCATGATCGCGGCCAGAGCGACCCAACCGCCGATCTGCCATTTCAACAGATCGTATTTGACCTTTTCGATTTCTTTCTGCAAACGCAGTTCGCTTTCCCGCACGTCAGCCTTGGCGGCAAGCTCCCGGCGGCCGGCTTCATCGTACTTTTCAATCGCTTCCCGAAGGGCTGACGCCTGCACTTCCGCCTGCTGGCGCATGGCGTCCGCCTGAGCTTCCGCCTGTTGCCGGGTGAATCCCGCTTCCTCAAACTTTCTGGCACAGGCCAGCGTGTCAAAGGTAAGGGTGGTCATACGGCCTCCTTGCGAGACATGCCCCATCCCGGGCAAGTACACCAGCCGCGCCACGCACAAGGCCATGAACGGCAAACCCTTCCTGATTTCCGAAGGCATGTACGACCCGGCAGTCAAGCGCAAGGTGCAGTGCGGGGAACTGCCCGGCTGCCAGTGCACCTACCGCTCGTTCATCCCCGAATTCGGCGACAAGGCGACGCCGGAGATCCAGAAACTGCTGAAGGAGGCCGCCGCATGAGCACTTCAGCCCTCGCCTTTGACGCATCCAGCGCCCGCACTGTGGACGAGAACGGCTTTCTGCACGTCACCTCATCGCACATCACAAAGGCCACGGTGAACCCGTACTACGGCCGGGAAATCCCCGGCTGGCAGGCGGCCGGGCTTGATCCGGAGAAGATTTATTACGGCCTGCGAGACCCGCGCGAACTGCAAAAGTCGCTCCGGACATGGGAAGGTCTGCCCCTGCACATCGAGCACCATATCGACAGCGCGGACGAGCCCCGCAAGCTGACGCGGGTGGGGGCCGTGGGGACCGGCGCGGTCTGGAACGCCCCGTACATCGACGCGCCCCTGACCGTCTGGGACCGGGCGGCCATCGACGCCATCGAGGACAGATCCTTTCGCGAGCTTTCCTGCGCGTACCGCTACGATCCCGACTTCACGCCCGGCCAGCATGAAGGCGTGGCGTACGACTTCATCATGCGCAACATCCGGGGCAATCACGTCGCGCTGGTGGAAGAGGGCCGCGCCGGGCCGGACGTGGTGGTGGCCGATGCGGCGCTGTGGGGCGAAGATGCCGGGGAATGGCGCACGGCGAAGAACGGCAAAAAGTACCAGATCGAGACCGAGACCGGTGAAGTGCTCAAGGGGAATCTGGGGCGGAAGGCGGGAAGCGGCTACCAGTCGCGCCCGCTGGAATCGGCCGCGCCGGACACGGCCCGGTACGAGGCGTTGCTGAAGGAACAGGGCGGAGACGCCAAAAGGGCCGCGCACGAATACTTTCGGGAAAAGCTGCAAGGCAGACACGTCGAGGCGCAGACGGCCACGGGACCGATCCGCGCGTGTTTTACGGGGGGAAGCTGGGGCGAACTCAAAAAGGATATGCGGGATGACCCGGTCAAGGCCTCACTCGTGCCCCACCTGCCGGACATCATCACGACAGGCAGGTACGCGCCGGAGACGCCAGCCCATGCTCACCCCGAGGTGACGCAATTTCACACCTACCGCAAGACCGTGCAGACGAGCGCCGGGCCGAAAGAGGCCATTGTGGACGTGGCGGAACGGGTTGAACGCAAGCCAAGTCAGCCGGAGCATCAGGTGTACAGCCTCACACGGGAAGGCTCGCACGCCTACGAGAAACGCCAAAAAGAAGCGGCGCCCTTGCCTGGACCACCCGGGCGGAACCGGGGGGGGCGAAGTGCGCCGACTCAGGACAGCAACGCTGCTGCTGAAAACAGCGTAGTCCCTCTTTTCGAGGTTGTCAACGTGCGCCTTGCCGGGAGCGAACGGCCCGCCCTCGCGGGCGACGGAAACATCACCAAAACCCGCCAATCCAACCCTTTCACAGGAGCAGTCATGAAAATCAAACACTGGTTCCGGGGCGCGCGTGACGCCGACCCCGGCATCGAACGGCAGGAAGTCGACCTCGCGCAGGCGATCATCGATCTGCACAAGGTGGATCCCGAAACCGGGGAAATCGTGGACATCACCGAGGATGAGGACAAGGCCGCCGAAATCCGCAAGCTGATAGGCGAGCTTTCCGGCAAGCTGGACCCGGCCGAAGTCAGGCGCCTGACCGACGCGCTTTCCGATCTGGCCTACTCGAAGGCGACAGCCGACGCCGAGCCGGAAAAGGGAGAGGCAATGGACGAGGATGTGAAAAAGGCCATGGACGCCTGCGGCCTTGACGCCGACGACGAGGACGCCTCCAAAGCCTTCGCGGAAGGCGTGAAGTACGGTGAGGAACTCATGCGCAATCCGGCCGAGCGGGAGAAGCTCGACCGCGAGCATGAAGCGGAAGGGATGCGCAAGGCCATGGATTCCTGCGGGCTGGACGCCGAAAACGCGCAGGAGAGCCGCGCCTTTGCCGAAGGGGTGAAATACGGCGAAAAACTGGAGCGGGACCCTGCCGAACGCCGCAAGCTTGACCGGGAGCACGAGTCCGAGGGCATGAAACGCGCGATGGGCAAGGACGAGGACAAGAACGCCGCAATCAGCCGCATTCTTGACGAAGTGCCCGGCCTGACCCCCGAGCAGCGCGGCCAGCTTGAGGCCTCCCTGCAAGACCTCGCCTACAGCAGGGCCACGGACGACGAGGTTCCGGACGCCGCGCAGGATCGCGCCCTCCGTCGCCTGAAGCCCGCCGGGCCGCGCCCCCTGCTCGCCACGGATGCGGCGCTCATTCAGGCCCGCGCCGTTGCCGCCGCGCAGGACAACATGCGCCGCATCGCCCGGGCCGTAGCCGACGTGCGCCCCCTGGTGGGCGAACTCGATCTGCTCGCCTTCGACTCCGCATCCGACGTCTACGGCTACGCCCTGGAACAGAGCGGCGTGAACCCGCGCCAGTACTCCCGGCAGGCATGGCGCGGCATGGTGGACATGCTCCGCTCGCGGAAATCCGGCCTGCCGTCCGGCTCCCGTTCGCCCCGCGACGCCGCCCCCGCCCGGCTCGACGGCGCGTTTGCCGGACTCAACACCATCAGCATCGCGGATTGAAGGAGGCTGACATGCCCTTGCAGAAACAAATCAACCTGTATGTGGCTCCGGGCGTCGCCGGCGACAAGGCCACCCCGGATCAGAGCGTGTACACGCCGCTCAACCCGCTGGCCGAAGCGGCGCTCCCGGTGGGCGGCTTCGTCTTCCCGGTCATCGAGGACGGCGTGCAGGACAACTCCCGCGCCACCAATGTGGCCGGCACGGCAACGGAAGTGCTTGGCTTTGTGGAGCGCGTCATCAACTACGTCAACTACGACGTGTTTTCGCCGGGAACCCTCATGGTCCCCAAGGGCGCGGCGCTCACCGTGGCCGTGCGCGGCGACTACTGGGCGGTGTCTTCCACCGCCGCCACAGTCGGCCAGGCCGTGCTTGCCTCCACCGCGGACGGCAGCGTGAGCACCGGCACGGCGGACGCCACGCACCTTGACACCGGCTGGATCGTCAAAACGGCCGGTGCGGCGGGCGAGCCGATCATCATCAGCAACTGGAACAGCACGGTCAAACCGGCCCCGGCCGCAGCCTGAGGAGAAGCATATGACACCGACGTTTGAACAGGCCGCCGCCTTCGGCTTCGTCTTCCCCGGCGCGCGGATGTGGGCGAGCAGGGAGAACATGGCGCGCATCGCGCAGGACGCGGCCCTCATCACCACGCCCAACACCACGGTCCCGGCCGAGTTTCTGGCCTACATCGATCCGATGGTCATCGAGATCCTGACCGCCCCGCGCCGGGCGCGCGAGATCTTCAGCGAAGAGAAAAAGGGCGACTGGACAACCCCCTACGCCAAATGGCGCATGGACGAAATCACGGGCAGCACGCAGCCGTATTCCGACTACGCCAACGGCACCACCAGCGGCGTGAACTCCGAATGGCAGACGCGGCCGCAGTACGTCTTCCAGACCTCCATCACCTATGGCGATCTGGAAGTGGCCATGTCCAGCGCGGTCAAGGTCAACCTTGCCGCTTCCAAACAGCGCGCGGCAGCCCGCGTCATCGATATCGACCAGAACCGGTTCTACCTGCTCGGCGTTGCCGGGCGAGAGATCTACGGCATCCTCAACGACCCGAACCTGCCCGCGTCCATCCCGGCGGCCGCGACAGGCACGGGCGGATCCACGAAATGGGCGGACAAGACCACCACGCAGATCTACAACGACATTCTGGCCCTGTTCGCGCAACTGACCGAGCAGACCCGAGGCCTCATCGACAGGGACACCCCGCTCAAGCTCTGCCTCTCGCCGGAAATGAGCGTGCGCCTGGGCGCGGCCACGGATTTCAACGTGTCCGTGCTGGACATGCTGAAGAAGTACTTCTCCCGCCTCGACATTGTTGTTTTGCCCGAACTGCACAGCGCCACGGCCGGCGAAACCGTGCTGCTCGTCGCGCCCGAAGTCGCGGGGCAGAAGACCGGGCTGCTGGCCTTTGGCGAGAAGATCCGGGCCGGGCGCATCGTGCCCGACATGTCCAGCTTCCGGCAGAAGTACATCGGCTCGACCTACGGCGGCATTGTGCTTCAGCCCTGGGCCTTTGCCTCCATGACCGGCATGTGACCGCAAAAAGGCCGTCCCCCGCAAAGGAGACGGCCACGGAAAGAAGACGAAGATGCGCGATTCGGAATCACAGCAATTTGACGAGCGTCGCCACAATGGCAACGGACGCCGCCAGCATGGCGCCAAGCTTGAGGGTCATCCTCAATTCGAGCTTTTGCATCTCGCTGGTCAGACGAAGTTCCATCTGGACAAGATCGCCCTTTGTCGCAAGGCGTTCCTCAATCACTTCACGGAGCGCGTTTGCCTGCGCCTTCGCCTGTTCTTCCGTAAACCCGGCGGCCTTCAGCTTCTCGAAATAGCCGAGGCTATCAAAGGTAATGCTGGTCATGACGGCCTCCTGTACAGAGTTTCCTAGGCATCCGCCTCCATTTTGTCAAACAGGGAGTTTCATATGGCGAAAGAGCAGAAAAAGAGCGTCGAAACC
>CAJUHZ010000005.1 GCA_910585945.1 uncultured Bilophila sp. | reverse complement strand
AAACAACCCCCTGTAATCCGGCACCCTCGCCCCCACAACCGCGAACAGTTCCGGATAGGCGCACGCCACCCCGGAAAAGCGTTGTGGAGTATGGGAAATCTGGATATAAGGAGCGGGCACGGCTACCCTCTGGCCTGAGCGTCGGCACGGCGCAAACGGAGAAAGGAGGGTGCCGCCATGCGGAGACGTATTTTCGTCCTGCTTGTTGCCGTGGCCCTTGTCCTGCTGCTGGCGTCTGACGCCAGATAGCAGTTGACCTCGGCCCACTGCGATGGGCCGAGGTCGTAAAATGTAACTCGCGTTTGGTAGCCGTGCACGGGGGCGCAAACCGCGCCGTGCCAGCCCCGGTTTCTGTGTCCAGCAGAACCCGAGGTTCCCTTTTTAGATAACCCTTCACAGCGTCGTTGACAAGTGGGAACGGCCGCCCACACTCCCCCGCAGTCTTTTCAAACACCCGGTAGGCACTGTCTGTACTCTATCAGGTTCAATATATCAGGCGCGGCCTCAACAGCCGCGCGTTTCTGTGCGTCTTGGACATGTTGATACGTTTTGAGGATCATGGACGCGTCGGTATGCCCCATGAGTCTGGCCACGCTGCCGATGTCGGCGCTGCCGGCCAGAGCATAAGTGGCGAAAGCATGGCGAAGATCATAGGGTCTGATACGCCGGCCAATGCCGGCGCGCGTCAAGGCCGTGTGCCAGGCGCGGCAAATGCTCCGAATCGGCCGTCCTCCCCAGGATATGACGTGCCGGATGCCCGCCGCCGTGTCCCGGTCATGCCAGACGTGTAAAAGAGGAAGAAGCGCGGCACGGATGGGAATGTCGCGCCCGTCCTCCAGTCGGTTTTTTTGCGCGTTTGGCATCCGGATCATGGCAAGGGACAGATCCACATCTCGCCACTCCAGGCGGAAAAGTTCACTGGGGCCGATACGCGGGCCGGCGCATAAGCCAAGAATGACGACACGCTGCACATGCGGCGCTGCCGCCCACAAAATGGCTTGCGCTTCCTGCGGGGTAGGCGGCGCGATACGCCGCGCTCGCGCCGTGGGCAGGCGCAAGTCATGAAGAGGGCTTTCAGGCAGAATTCCGTTGCGCACGCTCCAATTCAGGGCCGCCCTGAGGATGCTCACGCGCCGATTGACGGTGCTTTGAGCAATACCGCGCACATGCTGCGCTTCCGAAAAATGCAAAATGTCTTGCCGGCCAAGCCCCCTGGCCTGCCGATGCCCAAAAGCGGCAAGGATATGACTGGCATGATACCGGGCCTGTTTGATCGTAAGCGCATTGGAGTGGGTCAGTCTGAAATAGGTTTCCAGCAACTCCTGAACTGTTATCCGGCGTTGCCCGCTTTTGCGTTCGCGGGTTTTGCGGAGCAATGCCTTTTCTTTGGCCGCCATGTCCGCCTGAGCCGTGTCAAAGGCCACGGCTGACGCCTCGTTGTCAAAGCCCCGCACATGCTTTTTGCCTGTCCAGGGATTTTTCCAGGTGACGACCCACGGTTTCTTGCGGGATTGATGAAATTGAATGCCCATAACGCCTCCTTGATGGTATAAACAGTGCCGGCGTTATGGCATAATAACAGCTTGTGAAGACAAGGCTTGACTTTGCGGTACACTCTGTATAAAGTTAAAAAAATAAGTATATTATGGAAGAATGAGTAATGAAAGACGGAAAATGTACGCAATGCGCGATTATATCCTGCAATGTATCGCATAAAAAGGAAATCACTTCAGATATTCTTGTAGATATTCTTTTACAAAAAAGAGAAATTGGTTCCTGGATTGGACATATGGATGTTTTTTTTAATGAATTGCCAAGAAAGATATTTCTTGGAGTCGTAGAGGAGAATAATTTATCATTGAAAGATATGAAAAAAATATATGATAAACTTCCTAAAGTTTTACATGGTAAAAAATTTATAGAGATTTATTATGGAAATTGATAATTGGAAAAAGATATTTTCATATGCAATGTTACAAATAAAACAATCTAATATTCCAAATAATTCCTGGAGTTTTGGCAGAGGAACCGTGTTTTAGCTAAAGTACCATGTCAACTTTGCCGTCCACAAGATAGCTTAAATTTTTTTGAGGGAGGGCGGCGCAATGTACTGCGTTCATGAGTAATCAAACACGGGAAGCGTATTTCTGAGAACGGATTGCCAAAGTTAACGAAAAAAATTTTCAACCAGAGTATATATCTCTTGTGCTACGTCTAATCTCCATATATACTATCTACCCAGAATATATTTTATGTGATGAGGTATATATGCAAGAAGCAAATGTACGACATTTTTCAAAAGAAGAAGAGGAATCTATTACTTCGCAAGCAATGATGCTCATTGAGCAGGGGAGAGATGCGGAAGCAGATACACTCCTCTATTGTCTGCCTATGCCGGCAGAGTATCTCCAAACGCTTAAGGAGTATATGGGGATTGAAAATTTGATCAACGAGGGTATCAACCTCTCAAAAGCTGTGGAAAAATATGGTCAAAGTTGGCTCACCGCTTAAATTTGCCAATTACCTTGCTGCCTCTGATCGTATCCTACATTCTTTGGAAAAAACAGCATTGGGCTTACGGTTTTCCACAGAATTGCGAAGAGCTGCATCTGAAATGAGGCTTGCACTGAAGGCCGGTGACTTTGATATGTTACTGGCTATGGAAAAGCTCGCTGCACAGCGTGATTTTAGAGAGTATGGAACAGAATTAGCTCAAAAATCTGAAAATGGGCACAGACAGATTATGGAGCGTTGGCGGATTGTTAGCAATCCTGCAATGGCAAGAGAAGATTTTTATGCTGCATATGCTCCAGAAAATATTTCTAAAGCGCGTGCCATAGATCCAATTATGGAGAGTCTGGTTAAGACACAATGTAGACGCTTGGCAGATTACGCAAAAGGAAATGCCACGCCAGCGGAAAAATTTTATTTTTCCTGTCGTCAAGAATGTTTACGGGCTATATATAAAGAGCATATATTGCGTCTTTCCCACGCATTGGGGCTCAACAAGGGACACGAAAAGAGCAGAGGGCTATCCCGATAACCTGTCAGCGTTCCCTACTCCGATACTGTTCACGTCTCCTCAACGCCTCCGGCCTCTCGAAAACATTTCTTCCCACCTGCTCAAGCACCTTCCGCCCGTCGTTCAGGATATAAACGACTTCCCCCGAAAGCTTGTCCACCGTGCGTCGTTTCACGCCCCATTTGGCGGCCATGTAGGCCAGGGCTGTTTCTCTGGCGTCCGGGGTGAAACTGATCTGCTTTCCTGTATCGCAGATTTTTCCACCGCCGGGCACGGTATAGATCACGCTCCCGTGTTTGCTGATTTTGGCCGTGGTTCCCGTAGCCAGGCTCTCCATCAGCGCCATGCCGGTGAGACGGTTTTTTGTCCTGGCTGACAGGGCGGCATTTTCCAGGATAGCTGTTTTGCCGGCCAGAAAGTCCTCGCGGTCGCGCATCCGTTCTTCGAGTTGCCGAACGTTTTCCGGCGGAACTTCCTGGCTCCTGGAGCGGAGCACGGCCAGAGCCGTTTCATCGCCGTGCGCCGCCTTGTGCCGGAGAAAATCGAGCCAGTTACCGGCTCCCGGCCGCTCCATCCGCGCGGCGTGAAGCTCGTCCGCCTCATACTGGCGGGCCAGTCTGGTCAGATTGACGCGGATGCGGCGCGCCAGGGGGCGGCGCTCCAGTTCCTCGCGCTTCCGCTTCCATTTGTCGCGGATGGCGCGCTCGGCTTCTTCCCGCAGCCGGCGCTGTTCCTGAAACGCATCCCACAATCCCGCCCGATTGGGAGCCTTGTGCAACGGCTTTGCCTCATAGCGACATTCGCTTTCCGGCATGGCTCCCGTGGCCGGCTGAAAGGCTCCGAACCGCGCCGTCAGCCTTTTCAGGCTCAGATCCCGATGCACCGTGCTGGCCTTGGTCATCTGCCGGCCATGCCGGTTTTTCACCACCAGTCCGGCCCCGCGCGGCTTCACTTCCAGGCCGTGCCGGGCAAACGCCTGATGCGCCTCCTCCCACGTCCGCGCCTCTTTAAGCAGGTCAAGGAGGGCCGCGCCCTGGTCGCGGGCGTAGCTCTCGAACGACTGGCATCCGGTGTGCGCTTCCACAATGGCGGCCCTGTCGCCAAGCCCGCGCTCGCGCGCCCGCTCACGGCCATTGTCGATGACCAGGCCGTATTCCTTTTCCAGTTCCCGGCACAGCCTGTCACGCTTGATGTAGTCTCGCCACGGCTCCACCCGCATCAGCCGTTCCGGGTGGATCAAATTGTAGGCGACGTGCAGGTGCATGTTCTCGGTGTTGCCATGCACGCCGCAATGCCGCTGATGCGCCGAAAGCCCCAGCGCCTCGGCAAAGCGTTGTTCAATGGCTTTGAAGGTTTCCGGCGTCAGCCGGGTTTCGTCTTCCGGGTGAAAACTGACGATCAGGTGATAGGTCTTTTCTTTCGTGGTTCGCGTGTTGAGGGCTTGGGTGTCGAGCACTTCCCGGACTCCCAGGGCGTAATCGTCTCCCGCCCAACAGCCGGCGCACCACTTCATGAGGCATTTTTCTGGCTTGGAAAGATTTGCGTCCCGTCGCACTGGATCAGCGGATCGTCGATCAGGGCGTGCATCAAAAGACAGTAAACCCGCAGATGTTCTTTCCTGTCCTTTGCCGCGAGATGCCAGACCGCATTCGGACAGCCGACGCAGGCGGTTTCCGGCAATGCCTTGACCTGTCTCAAGGTGACGCTCTGGATCGTGGGCGCGTCGTCCATCGGCCAACTCCTTTCCCTGGTCATGCCCGGCGGCAATGTACTCGGCCAGCCGGGCATAATTGTCGTTTTTCGGGGCGCACAAAATCCGTTTGCTGATCACAGCGCCCTGATCCTGGCCTTCAGTTCCGCCTGAAGCTGATCAACTTTATGGAGCAAACCATAAATCTGTTCTTTGCTGTGGCCGGCGGCAAGCGTCTGCTTGAGCAGACCGCCCAACCGGCCAAGATCGGCATTGACCTTGAGCAGTTCCCGGCGGGCTTGCTGGTCTTCCCGACTCTCCACCCGAAACCCCAAACAGACACGCCGAATGAACTCGGAGAGGGTAAGGCCGGCTCTTTGGCTTGACTCCATGATACGGATGGATTCTTCCGGCGTGACATAGGCTTTGATCTGCTCTGTGCGTTTGGCTTTTTTGTTCATCTCAATAATACTTGTCGCTCAACGCATGTTTGCTGAAGCCTCCCCACAGTACGAACATGGCCTTGAGCATGTCCCGCTCCGTGGTTATTGCCCCGAGATCCGAAATGCCGCACCAATTTAAAATATAATTCTGAATATCCTTTTCCTTGTAATACCTTGTTGTGATACGCCAGAATTTTATGAATCCGTGCAACGCCAATGAAGCTTCTTCAAAACTTCGTGGGTGTTCTTCCTTGTTTCTGATGAGAAAAAACCTGCGGAGCAGGCATATTACTGCATCATTCCAAAAATAGTGTTCCAGATATTCCAGAGATTCCAGATTCATGCTTGTCAAAAAACGATGTTGCGCCTCCTCAAACGAACATCCCTGCCAATATGCTTCCGCATGGAGAGCGCCAATCAGCGCATCCCGCTGTTGTTCCGATATGAGACGATGCGAACGGAAAGCCAGGGATTTTGAAAAAGAAGTTTTTGCTTCCTCCTGCTGAGGGAGCGGCGCTTTTTCCCCTTGTTGCCGTTTCAGCAAGGCCGCCTCCATCGCGTTGAACGCCTCCAGAAATTTTTCTTTCCAGGCTGCCGCCTTCTTGCCGGTGAACCCCATTGCGAGAAAGGCGAAGCCGTCGCGGGTCAGGCGGTAGGCGGGAAATTTTCGCTTCCCACCAGTGCCTATTTCTGCCTCGTATTCTATTGGCTCAAAATTGAGCTGATTGAATCGTTCGGAACATTCCAGATTTTCAATATCGCGCAATACATTTTTATGCTCTTTCTCAAAGGCTTCCGCCACGATCAGCGACGTGGTGAACATCTGTCCGTCATCAATCTGAACAATGTTTTCAATGGGTTGTGTCGTCATTTTCTGTTCGATGATCTGGGTGTCTTCCATGCTTTTCTCCCTGTCTTTAAGCGTTGAGCCGAAGGCGAATAAGCAGCCCCCCCGGCGATTGAGGGGGCAGGACGTGAAGTAGCCACTTGAAAAGTGGCACTACTTCACCTGTCCTGTCTTCTTCGTATTATAGCATACTTTTGTGGTATTACGCCAGACTGCATAATAGAACTGACAAAGAAGCTTATTTGCAAGAAGTCTGCGATTCTTTATCAGTCCTTTTTGATTCTTTGCCAGTAGTCTGCAATTCTCTGTTAGTTGTTTGTGATTCTCTATCAGTCCTTTGTGCTTGTTTGTCAGTTCTTTGTGATTGAAAATTTTCATGTCTGGTATTTGCTCCAGAAAAAATTTTTGAAAAAAATTTGAGTCCCGCCTGCCGGGTAAAAAAGAAAGGCTCCCTGTTTCCAGAGAGCCTTTCTTTTAGTAATGATTTGCAGTTTTAAGTTTAAAATCCGATCCAGCCGAAGCCCTTGGCCATGATCGCTACAATGCCAAAAGCCAGGCCTATTTGCCACTTGAGAAGATCGTAGCGAACTTTTTCAATGTCAGCCTTGAGTTCCGCGCGTATCTTTTCGGTTTCCCCACGGAGTTTCTCAATATCAGTCTTGAGTTCCGCCCGAACCTTTTCAATATCGGTCTTGAGTTCCGAGCGGATTTTTTCGGTTTCCGCGCGGACTTTTTCTATCTCCAGGCGAACATCCTGAACGTCTCCCCTGGTGGCAATCTCCTTGCGGCGGGCTTCATCGTATTTTTCAATAGTCTGTTGCAGTTCTCTGCCCTGAAAATCCGCCTGTTCGCGGAAAAGCTCGGCCTGGACTCTGGCTTGCGCTTCAGGAACGCCGGCGGTCATAAGCCTGTCGAAATAGCCAAGGGTATCAACTCTGGCGGCAGCGGTCAGCATGGCAGGCCCTCCTTGTCTCATATTTGTAAACATTTTCAGGCTGATCGTCCAGCATCGGGATGAGCCGCCTTTCATATGACCACAAGCCGATTCAATGCCTCTTTTTGCACATCCGGAGAAAGTTTTGCATATCGCTGCGTCATTGTAATTGTTTTATGACCAGCCAGTTTTGCTATTGTATACAAGGGAACTCCGGCTATAGCCAACCATGAACAAAATGTATGCCTAAATGTATGAAATACTATTTTTTGTTCAAAAGTTTTCCCGCTATTTAAGCCAGTATTTTCTATAAATCTGGCAAACTGATTTGAAACACAAACTCTCTTTAATTTTTCTCCATTTTTCTGTTTGAATAATAATTCAGATTTCTCTTTTGGAAGTATTTTTTCAAATTCGGACTTGAATGCTTCAGGTATATAGGCAATCCGGCTTCCTGTTTTTCCATCTTTTATATAAATAATTCCTTGATCTATATTAACATCATATGAATGAAGATCAAGAATTTCATTTAACCGCATCCCTGTATATAATGATATTCGAGAGATATAATATAAATCACATGAAATAAATTGTAATCCATCAAAAATCAAATCAGCTTCCTTCTGTGTCAAATACTTTTCCCGACTTGCACTTTTTATTTGAAATGATATTCCCGAAAATGGATTTTTTCCATCAAGTATCTTTAATTCAAATGCCTTGTTAACAATTCTTTTGAAAACACCAAGAATTTTTAATACTGTTAATGAAGTTAATTGTTTTCCATCTTTCTTTAATGTTTTTAACAGGAATTGTCTAAAATTTTCAATATCAATATTGGTTATTGAAAGAATATGTGTTGTTCCAAATGAAGGTTTGATATAGCTCTCATACGCATACTCAATGGTATATTGTTCCTTTAAGTTTGGAAGCCAGTATTGTTTGAAAGCCTCCCATGCGTCATTTACAGTAATACCAACGGGAAGGGGTTCTTTCAAATTGCTGTTTCTATACAGTTCTGGATGGCGACGTTCCCGAATACGAATTCCCCTTAACTCCAAAGCATCCTGAATGGTATAGCCTTCCGACCGCCAGCCAACCTTTTCAAAAATGAATTTTCCGTTTACATCCTTATATGTGATATCGAAACATTTATCCGGCTTCCCGTCAGGACACATACGACCCTTCCCATATCGGAAATAAACGCCTACATATTGAGTCTTGATGCGCTTACCAGACGGATGCGGGGGATTAGCCATGACCACTCTCTCAAAAATTTTTTCTTGATAGCCTTTGGAGAAGCTGCTAAACCTTGTTTTAGGCCAATTTTGAGAGACAAGACAAGAGATTTTCCAGAAAAGTTTTTTCTTCTTTAAAAGAAGATAATAATTTTACGGCATTAAGTACCCTCCCCTTATTTTATATCCGTATTGAACATGCCGCACAGTCACTGTTGGCCTTGCAACGTCGCCGGACGTGCAAAGACCGCCTTGCACAGGCGGATTCATGAGGGCTGGTCCCTGGAGGTCATTTTGAAGGCGTCTGCCCCTGGCAGGCACGCAACAGATTTTGGGCAAGCGTTCGGGCTGCCGCCTCCGTTGTGTGCGGCGAGATACCGGCGCCCGCTGCCGCCGCCCGGTACAGGGCGCGTGTGGCCTGGGGGGAGACGAAATCGGCCGCCTTCCCGAAATTGCCGCCGATGATCACCCCGCATCCATGCCGTGCCGCCATCAGCGCCACATGCCCATTGGCAAGACTGTGGCGTGGCGCAAGGGAAAGTTCCAGCAACACGCCTCGCTCTGCCGCGCGGGCGGCGTCTTCGGCCGTGATCAGACCAGGGCGGGCCAGAATGTCCACCCCCGCTTCAATGGCGGCCAGGTTGCCGCCCCGTTCCGCCGTGTCCGTTGCGGAACAGGGAATGCCCTCGCCGTGCCCCAGCACCAGGGCCGCACCGAGTTCGCGGGCCTTCGCCACGGCGTCCGGCAACAGGGCCGGGGGAACATGGATCAGTTCCACGCCGGCGAAAGCTTCGATGCCGGCGTAGAGCGAAGCGTTTTTTACCATGTCCGCAAGCCCGGGCAGAAGAACGGGCAGGGTGGCCTGATCGGCGCGAACAACAAGACCCACGGCGATGAAGCCGGCATTGCGCGCCAGGAGCATTGCTTCCGCCGGGAGAAGCCCGCCGGATACCGCCACATGAATGTGAAAATCAAACACGCTACATGACCCTTCGGCTTGCCGGCTTCAACCGCCGCAAGAGTTCCGTCAGATCGTTGTCGTCACCGAGAGTTCCGGACACACCGGCCACAATGAGCGCCTGTTCCGGCGTGATTTCAGCATTCGGGGCGGCGGGGGAAGGCTCCGGTTTTTCAAGCACCGGCGGATGTTGATCCATGCTCTCCAGCAGTTGACGGCCGGCTTCACGAATAAGCGCTTCGGCGCTGTCCAGGGGGCGGCGCTCCGCCTCTGTCGCATCGGGGCGCAAGCGTCCCCGTTGCGCGGCCTGCAACACGCTTTCATCCGCCATGACGTCCACTCCGCAACGCAGGGCGACAAGCACGGCGTCGGAAGGCCGGCAGTCGAGCAAGGTCATCATCTCTCCGGCGGCGATTTCAATGCGCGCGTAAAAGACGCCTTCATGCAGTCCCGTCAGGGTGACCCCCGTAATCCGGCCGCCCATGGCGTGAATTGCGGCTATCAGCAGATCGTGGGGCAAGGGACGGGGAAGCCGCACATTGTGCAACGCCATGGACACGCTCATGGCCTCGGCCATGCCCAGCCAGATGGGCAGGACAAGGGCATCCGCGCCGTTTGGCGGGTTTGTCTGGCGCAAAACCAGGATGGGTCTTTTATCGGTTCCATCCAGCGTCAGCCCGAGTATGCGCATGAGGATCATGGTTTTTCTCCCTGATCCAGAGGTTTGACGGGTTCGGCAAGGAGAGAATGCCGTTTGGCCGCCGTCAGCCGTACCGGGAGCAACATGCCTGGCGCGCCCACGCCTTTGGGCAGGCGCACGTTCACCGCATCGCCCCAGGGATCTCTCCCTTGCCAGCTTTCGGACTTGTTCTCTCCTGTGAGGGCTGTGGACGGGGATTTGGGGGAATCCGTTTCCGGCGCGACAGGAGGAAGATCCGCCTTGCGGCTCGGCCCTTCCAGCAGAACAGTCGTCTCGCGGCCGACCATGCCGGCAAGCCACTGCTCTGACAGGATTTCCTGCCGTTCTTGCAGACGATCCAGACGTTCGGCCTTGACTTCGGGCGGGATTTTATCTGGAAAGCGGCTGGCCTTCGTTCCGGGACGATCCGAATAGACAAAGGAAAAACTTGACATGAACCCGGCCGCATCCAGCATGTCCAGCGTTTCCTGAAAGTCCGCCTCGCTTTCGCCGGGAAACCCGACGATGATATCGGTGGAGAGGGCCAAATCCGGCCGCGCCCGGCGCAGTTCTTCCACCAGTCGCAGATAGCCGGCGCGATCGTAGCGGCGGCGCATACGGGTCAGCACGGCATCGGAGCCGGCCTGCAGGGGGAGGTGCAGGCGGGGACAGAGAACGGGGAGATCCGCAAAGAGCGCTGTTGTTTCGGGGGAAAAATCCTTGGGGTGCGGCGTCACAAAGCGCAAACGCTCAAGACCCGGCAACGCCGCCGCCTGGCGCAGCAGGCCCGGGAAGCTGACGCCGGGATCTCCGTGGGCATCCAAGCCGAATGCGTTCACGTTCTGCCCGAGCAGGGTGATTTCTTTCGCGCCGTTGTCCAGAGCGGCACGGCATTCGTCAAGAATCGCGCCTGTGGCGCGTGATTTCTGACGGCCGCGGGTATACGGCACGATGCAGTACGCGCAGAAGTTGTCGCAGCCCTGCATGATGTTCACATACGCGATCGGGCCGGGCGTCTCGCCGGGCGCTCCGGACAGAGCGGGATCGCGTTCCGGATACGATTCCGAAAAGAGCGTATAGTCCAGCCGCAGATTCGGATCATCGCAAAGCCGGGCAATGGCCTGTGGGGCCATGGCGATGCCGTCGCTGCCCACCACCAGCCGCACCTGGGGAAAACGCTCGAAGAAGCCCGCGCCGATCTGTTGCGCCACACAGCCCGCCACAACGGCGAACGCGCCGGGCGTGCCGCGTGTGGCGTGCCTGATGCGCCCGAGCGCGCTGTACACCTTTTGTTCGGGCTTTTCACGCACCGAGCAGGTGTTGAGAATCGTTACCTCCGCGTGCTCAAGCGGTGTTTCGACAAAGCCAAGACGCCGCAGGGAACGCGCCAGCCAGAGCGAATCGTTGACGTTCATCTGGCAGCCGAAGGTGAGAATATGAAATGTACCCGCAGGCATGAAGGCTCCATCAGGTTGTGCGACGGCGTTTCGTCATGAAGCAGGGTCAGACCTCATCACAACGCCGTCCGTGAAAAGCCGTTGTTTTCGGCCGGCAAGGGGCAAACATTGAGCGAAGCCGTGTTGAACATGCCGCAAGGTCAATGTTGGCCCTGCAACGTCGCCGGGCGCAAAAAAGGCTTTGCAACAGGCGGATTCATGAGGGTTGAGCCTAAGCCATCCGCGTCCGGCGTGCAAGCCGGATCGTCTCGCCCGGGCTTTTTCCGCTCCGCGTCCGGGCGGATGGGGCTGGCGCGGCCGGCTACGCCAGCATTACCCTTCCGCCCGAAGGGGCGGGGCACTCGTGGTGAGCGGGGCGGCCGGAACGCCCCCCACAACCGCGCCGGGCGCAACGTCGCGGGTGACGACGCTGCCAGCCGCGACAAGCGCGCCGTCTCCGATGGTTACTCCCTTGAGGATGGTGCAGCCCATGCCGATCCACACGTGGCGTCCGATGCTGACGGGGGCGTCGCGTTCAAATCCCGGCTCCGTCTTTCTGAGTTCCGCCGGCCACGGCGCGTGAAAGTCGGAATCCGTCACCACGCAGTTGGGCGCGATCATGGCGTGCGCGCCGATGCGGATATGCCGGGAACGCGCCGTTATGGCCGTGCCGCTGATCTGGACGCCTTCTTCCAGTTCAATGCTGGCGGCGGCCGAAAAGGTGCGCAGGCGCACCGGCGCATAGAGGGTGCATGCCGTGGCCCGGCGCACGGAAGAAACAAGGCTCGCTCCGGCTCCGATGCAAATGCGACTGCCCGGCCAGCGCCCGATGATGACCGGCCCGCAGGCTGTGACTCCCTCCCCCAGCTTCACGCCGAAAAGCGCGGCCTTGCACCGCAGCGCAAGGGTTCCGCGCACCTGTGACCAGTGACGTTGGGCGACAATGGCCCCGTAGGCGAACGCATCCTGCCAGGTGATCCCCCGGCGCAGAGCCTCACGGATTTTTTCCAGCCGCATGGAGCCTCCCCGGTCTCGCTCACGGCGAGTCATTTCCTGATGCCGCACCAGGATCGGGATATCGAACGGTTATACAGACACAGCGCAAGACTTTATTCTTGCACGTCATTTCCGTTTTGCCAAGTTCGGCCGAGGAGAGTCTCCCCGTTTTCATTTTTCAGCCTCCGTGCTAGGGTCGGACATCATTGCTTCGCCTGCTGCAAAGCCGTTTTTGTGCTCGGCGGCGTTGCGGCAAATAATGCTTTCCATGTTCCCGCGTCCGGATTCCTGTCAGGGATCTTGCCGCTCAGCAGGAGTACGCGTCACTTATGCCGATTTATCATTCGCCCGCGGACTTTCTTGCCCTGCACGACTGGGGCCGGGGCCTTCCCCTGCTTGACGTCCGCTCGCCTGGAGAGTTCGCCGCCGGGCACATAGAAGGGGCGATCAACCTGCCGTTGTTCGATGACGAGCAGAGGGCCGCCGTGGGCACGGCTCATGCCCGTGGAGGCAAGGAGGCGGCGGCGCATGTGGCCCTGGAACTCGTTGGTCCGCAACTGGCGGCGAAATTGAGCCGCGCCAGACATGTGACGGGGCGGGGCAGGGAAGCGCTCGTCCACTGCTGGCGAGGCGGCATGCGCAGCGCTACCATGGCCTGGCTGCTGGAAGCGGGAGGCTATGTCACGCATGTGCTTGCGGGCGGCTACAAGGCGTATCGCGGGCATGCACGGCAGGATTTCGCCCGCCCTGCCCGTATTCTTGTGCTCGGCGGGATGACCGGCAGCGGCAAAACGGAAATACTGCACGAGCTTGCGCGGCTCGGGAGTCAGGTTCTTGATTTGGAGGGCGTGGCCGGGCATCGGGGTTCCGCCTTTGGCGGCGTGGGGCTTCCTTCCCAGCCGGGCAGCGAAGAAGTGGAAAACCGCCTGTATTCGCTCTGGGAGCGCTTTGATTTTTCGCGCCCGATCTGGCTGGAGGACGAGAACCGGCAGATCGGCGCTGTGACCTTGCCGGATCCGCTTTTCTTCCACATCACTTCGGGGCGACTGGTGCTTGTGGATTCGCCGCTTGACTGCCGCGTGACGCGGCTTGCCCGGCTGTACGCCGGCAGCGGGAGCGCGGAAGATCTGTTGCAGGGGCTGGAACGTATCCGCAAGCGGCTGGGGGATGAAAGCTGGCGGCTGTGCGTTGCGGCCGTGCGCGAGGGGCGCTGTACCGAGGCGGTGCGCCGCGCGCTTGTGTACTACGACAAGGCGTATGCTCATCTTTTGGAGCGGACGAAGCGCGAGGTGGTCCTGACGCTGGATCCTCCCGCCGACGATCCCGTTGCTGTCGCCCGCCTTCTGGCCGCCCGGGAAGAGGAACTTGCCGGCTAAGGCTCTCGCATATCGGAGATATTTTCATGATTGATGTTTCGGCTCTCGCTCCGTGGACCTGGACGGATCATGGAGCGGCGTTCGTGGCTGTCGGATCGTTTGTCTGGGGGTTGGGCAGCGCGCTGTTAAGTCCTTGCCACCTGGGCATCATTCCTTTGCTTGGAACGCACGCGGCCGGCTACAGCCCGTTCACGCCCCGGAGTGGCTCCGGCAGGGACGAAGCGGAAACCGGGGGCGCCGCGCCGCGCCTTCATGCCGTGCGGCGAACCCTGCTGTTCACGTTGGGGTGCTTTGTCACCATTCCGCTGTTCGGCCTGCTGTTCGCGCTCCTGGGGCATGGGCTGGAGATGAGCGGGCACTGGTGGACCATTCCGGTCGGCGCATTGCTGATCTGGTTTGGGGCGGACATGTTCCGGGATCATTCCTGCGCCCACGCCGCGCACATATGGGGGACGCTCCGGCGGCGACTCGGCATCGGTGAGGATTCAGGGGCGTTTGTCCTCGGTTTCGGTTACGGCCTGCTGGCCAGCGGCTGCACTGTGGGGTTTCTCGTGCCGCTGCTCGTCGTCACTCTGGCGCACGGCCCGCTCTGGTGCATGTTTTTCGCGGCTTGCTTTGGCCTGGGTCATATCCTGCCAATGGTGGTTGTCGGATGCTCCGTGCCGCTTGCACGCCGCCTTCTGCACGGCCGGCACGAACCGCATGCCCACGACCCGGAAGGGCGCTGCGTGACGCATACCGAAGCGCGCACGGGCTGCCTGGATGATCCGCACGCCGGGGAAGCCTTGTTCCGCCGGATCATGGGCGTGGTCATCGGGCTTATCGGGATCGCCTTTATTCTGCATCCGTTTTTGGAGTAGACGTCGATTTCACGCGCGAACGAGATGGGGCCGTCTCCTGCTCCCGACTGCTGCTGATGCTGTAAAGGTAACCGGTAAAAACAAAAAACATATGAAAATTGACTAGAGGTATTACCATGAATGCAGCGCACATTCCTGTAAAGGCGCAAGCTATGCACCATAGATACCTGTCTTGACGTTTTTTGGCGCAAGCTATAATCCATAATAGAAACCAGAACAACATCGAACAAAACAGGAACAGTCCGGGCCAGCCACATTCCGCAAAAATGCAGGTATATTGATTGAGTAGCGGGATACCCCGAAATGGATCGTCCCTGGCCTGAAGGACATACCCTCTTATCTCCCCACTCCGCGCCAAATCGCAGTTGTCCAGTGGCTTCCAGTAGAAACCGCGCAAAAAGAAGCCGACACCCAGGGGCTGGGCCAGCCCCATATCAATGTCCAGCCAATTGGTAACAAGACGGGTATTCAGTGAGGATGCGCCCAAGTTGATTTGAAGGGGATGCCATACGGGATTTTTTCCCTCATGCGCATCATGCACATAGGCGCACAGGGAAGCTGCCGCATCTATATAGGGTTCCATTTGCTGACATTTACGTTGCGCCAGCAGCCAGGCGGCCAGCAGGGTCGCACAGAAAAGACTCGCCAGCACGAGAGAGAACCCGCGCGCATGGCGACGGTACAAACGGTGCAGCGCGGGCAAGAGAAAGAGGAAGAAAACAATCGCAAAGGAAAGCAGCCCGGAAGTAATAGCCCCCAACACCATGACCCCCAGCCAGGCGGCTACGGCCAGCAGCCAGATCCGCTGTTGCAGGCTTTTGTACAAGAACAGCCCCAGGGCAGGCAGAAGGGCAGAGGCCAAGTGTAATGGTTCTGCGAACAAGCCGCGAATTCTGCCCTCCCAAAAGACAGGCGGCCACCAGCCGTGACCAATCTTTTCCAGTCTGAAAAAATGGTTGATGGATATCAGAAACGACTTTACGGGTTCAATGCCCGCATTGGCCGCCAGTTCTCCCAGGATATGCACGGAGTTGAGAGCCGCCAGCGTCATGGTGGCCGCGAAGAAGAGCGAACGTGCCCTGGCTCGGGGCAGGAGCGAAAAGGTCATGCCCGACCAGATGATGAAGCACGAGGGGATGCCCCAATGCTTGACCAGGGATCGCAGGGCGTATCTGGCCACCTGTTCGGGATGCCCCTTGCCCGCCAGCCAGGCGGCAAACGCCGCCCAGCCGAGAAAGAGCGCCAGACCGGCCGCCAGCGGCCACACGCGCGGCAGAAGCCGCAGCCAGCGGCCGGAACAGAAGAGAAAGCAACATCCCGCCATGCCCAGGCAGTACGGCACGACTTCCGGCCGCCAGGGAATGAGCCGCCAGGGCGATATGTCAAAAGAGCAGAGCGCGATATAAAGGAATACGCAAAGAACGCTGCCGTTGAAACAAAACCGGCTCCAGGCGTTCAGCATGCCTGTCTCTCCGGCCGCCGCCGCAGGGCGCTGCCCACTCCCCGACATATCGCCCACAAGGTCTGGGGCAAGAGCCGCACGTTTCTGAGATGGAGCAGAATGTTCTTGCACAGGACAAGCCCGTGCCGCACGCGTTCTCTGGCAGTCCAGGCCGGGCTGTAGAAAATCATCCACAACTTGTTGCGCACTTCAAAAAAAAGACGCTCCGGGGGCAGTGTAAAGGTGGTGCTGGCCCTGGCTGTATCGTGCAGGCAGACGCTGGCCGGGCAGAGGATGCCCGTTTCGCGTCGCAGAATGCGTCCTGTATACTCAATATCATCGTTATAGATGAAATAATCCGCCACAGGCAGGCCGTATGTTTCCACAGCCTGGCGCGTCAACAGGATGGAAACGAAAGAGGCCGAGCGGACAGGCAAAAGACCTTCCCGCACCAGGGCAAAATCCCGTGCGTGTTTGTGCAGCCGCGGCTGAGGGATGTTCCAGGGGTGCAGATTTCCGTCCTGCCATACTACCTGGCTGGCCGCCAGCATGGGCTTGCAGGGCGCGGCGCGCTCCATGCCGGCCAGAAGCTCCCGCAGGGCGTCGGGCGCGGGCAGGCTGTCGTCATCCATAAGCCAGACAGCCTCGCAATCCTGTTGCAAAAAGAGGTCGAGGCCACGGGCAAAGCCCCCCGCGCCGCCAAGATTTTCCGACAGGCGCTCATGAACAAGCAAGAAGGGCCAGTCCGCCGTTTGCGCCAGAAAACTTTGCGTGCCGTCGGTGGAGGCGTTGTCCACCACCAGAACCACAGCCGGGACGTACTCCTGCCCGGCAAGGGCCGCAAGGCAGTTTTTCAGTTTGTCCAGCCTGTTGTGGGTGATGACCAGTGCGCAGACTTTTGGCATCAGGCTTCCTCCATGCAGCGGCAATACTCCGCCGCCACGCTTGCGGCATCGGCGTCCATGCGGACAAGACCGTTTTCAATCCAGATAACGCGTTCACAGAGGCTGAGGACGCTTGGCATGTCGTGCGAAACCATCACGATGGTGACGTCCTTGCGTTCCTTGAGCCTGAACAGCGCCTGGCGGCATTTTTCCTGAAAGCGGACGTCCCCCACGGCAAAAACCTCGTCCAGCAGCAGTATCTGAGGCCACAACTGCACCAGAATGGAAAAACCAAGCCGGGCAAGCATGCCGGAAGAGTAGGTGCGGATAGGCTGGTCAATAAAGTCCCCAAGTTCCGAAAATTCGATGATGCTTTTCAGTTGGGCCTGAACCTCCCTGCGCCGCAAGCCCAGAATCACCCCATTGAGGAGGATGTTTTCCCTGCCGGTGAGGTCGGGGTGAAAGCCGGAGCCAAGCTCAAGCATGGCAAAGACCTTCCGGCGTATATCAATGCGCCCTGTCGTGGGTTTGATGACATTGGCCAGCATACCCAGCAGGGTGCTTTTGCCCGCTCCGTTTTTGCCCACAATGCCGATGCATTCGCCCTGCCGAACGCTGAAGGAAATGCCCCGCAATACCTTGTGGGTATGCCGCTCCAGCGCCTTGCCCTGCAGGAAACGGGTCAGCCACAACTTGTAGCCGCCCCCGGCGGCGTTGTGGATGGTGTACTCCTTGTGCACGTCCACAAGTTCGATGACAGTCTGATTCATAGCAGTTCCGCCAGTTTCCAGGAGAGCCTGGCATAGAGCCGGCGCGCTCCCCAGGCCGCGACGCCCGCTATGCCTGCCGCCTCCAGCGCCATGCCCCAGGGCATGGCGTGATGAAGCAGAATGGAGCGCCATGACGATACGAGGGCGAAAAATGGGTTGGCATGGAGCAAAAGGCGGAAGTTTTCGGGGATGACCTCCAGCGGATAGATGACCGGCGTCAGAAAGAACAGCATTTGCAACAGCATGGGAATGATATTTTCCATATCACGCACATAGATGTTGATGCAGGAGAATATAACGCCCAGTGAAGCCACCATCACATAGCTGACGACAAGCATGATAATGATATACAAAAGACAGATCGGCGTTGGAAAAATGCCGTAAAGAAAGCTGAACAAAAAAAAGACCGGCAAGGAACACAAAAAGTGTATCATGTCCTGAAAGGCGCATGCAGCCGGCATAAGGAAGCGCGGAAAGGCTATTTTCTTGACCAGGGCCGGAGAGATCAGAAAAATTTTGGGCGCATGGGAGAGAGCATTGCTGATCCATTGCCACGGGTACAATGCGGAGAGGAGAAAGAGCAGATAATTCTCCTGAGGAAAGCGCATGAAAATGCCAAAGGCCACAAAAAAGATGCATCCCTGCGCCAGCGGGCTGAACACAGACCAGAAATAGCCGAGAATGCTGGCCTTGTAGCGAATTTTGAACTCTTTCTGGACCAGAACCCAGAAAAGCTCGTAGTAATAGCGCAATGAGGTATTATGCGTCGTCATGTTCGTTGTGTGGCGTTTGGTGATTCGTCAGTCCCAGATAGCCTTTCCAGAAGTCGGGAGATGTCATTTCCGCATGAGTGGCGCTGTAGGCGGCGTTCAGTTTTCCATATTGACGCAACATGCGGCAACAAAGCCGGACAAAGCGCCAGCCGCAACGCCACAACTGACGAAAGGATGCTGTACGCCGCACAAAGGTATTGTTAAAAGGGTTGATGAGCAGTACGCTGCGGCGCAGATAGAAATTGCCTACTGTCGGCTGGTAAAGCATGCACATGCTTTCTGGCTTCCGCAATGCTGCCGGGAGCAAATGTCCGTTGAGTGTCAGGACGCAGACAAGATTTTGCAAGACCGAAAGGCGGTGCTTGAAGTTCTTCTCTTGCCGCAGAGGAGGAACACCTTGTGGTAATTCATTGATTGGTTGGATTTCTTCCACTCGCGCGCCCTGCTTCTGTAACACTTGTGTACATATAGCCGGATTTTTCAGAAAATCAGGCCCCTTGAGATAATCATCCATCCCGTCACAGATATTTTCAGCTGCCTTGTAATTGAAAATCAGGGCAGACTTGGCAAACAATCGCAGAAAGAAAATCAATAGAACTATACGCGAATGTTTGGTATTCATGGAGTAAGCTACAGCTACATTACGTGCCTGTAGATAACGGCTAAATGGAGAGTCTTTTTTATAGAATGGTTCATGCCATACACAGATACCATTAAGATATATGATAGAAGAAGGAATAGATCGAATTGCATATTCAATATCATCATACTGTACAAAGAAAGGATATGGTAAACCATATTTTTGCAAAGTCTGCATGGGGATAACGCAATACCACCATGCTTGATAAGCGCTTCCCTTCGGGGAAGAGAGCGGAAAATCACTATAAATACAGACGGAACGCAAACGCAAATCAAGGTTCTGCTTTTGATTTATCAGAAGGAGTTTTTTCTGGTTCCATGCGGCCTGGCTTTCAAACTGCATGACCTTGTCTTCCAGATCCAGCATGGCGCCGCCCAAAAAGGCATCCTCGTATTCGTGGCGGAGCAGACGCAAAAAGCTGATGGTCGTGAGCAGGCTTTCCTGGTGCAGCAGGATGTCGTCATCCATCAGAAGCACATGACTGGCAACCGGGCCGTCGGAGCGCTCCAGAGCTTCCAGCATGCCGCGGGCAAAACCGCCGGAACCGCCAGTATTATTGTTGAGGTAGAGGCTGAACGGCCCCTCCGGCATATCGCCCGCCGTGAGGGTTTGCCCGTTGTCCACAATCATTACCCGAAGAGATTCGCCAAAATCAGGATACTTTTTGAAGAAGTTCGCCAGGATGCCGAGGTTGCGGCGCACATGGATCTCGCGCCGGAACGTGCAGATGATGGCGTCCACAAGCACGCGAGAGCTGTTTTCAGCCGCCATGTCCGTACAGTACCATGCCTGATCGAACGCGAAATCCTGTCCCGGCTCCAGTGTCCAGTACACCATCTGGCTGTCCGTAGCCGGGAAGGGCAGGACTGTTTCAGTCATGCTGTCGTGCGAAATCTCGTGTTCGGTCAGGAGGGTGGCGACATTGTAGCGGTTGAGACCATACAGGCGCACCCTGCATGTCCCTTTCGTGATGAGTGACAGGGCCACATTTTCCAGACAGGTATAACGTTTCCAGCTTTCCAGAGAAAACATGTTGAAATATGTGTCAAAGGAACAGGGCTGCTTTTTGAATTCAGGGCGCAGATCATCCCTGAAAGATACCTCATGAGATCCACGGAAATACAGTTCAACGGTCTCGTCAAAACGTTCCGGAAAAATGATTTTTTGCAGTCTGATCATTGCAAAGTCTCCAGATGGGCGGAAAGCCAGAGCGGGATCACCTGTTCCCGGGAATACGTTTGCGCATATTTCATCCGTTCCTGTCTGTCCTCTGCCGTGTCAGCCTGCAACAGAGCCGCTTGCAGAGCCTTGGCCAGACGTCCGGCATCCCCTGCGGGCACGACAGCGCCCCATCGCCCGTGGTCAAGGATATCTCGCACGCCGCCGGCGTCCGTGGCGACAATGCGGCAACCAAGAGCCAGGGCTTCCAGCAGTACGGTGGAAAAACCTTCGTAGTCCGAAGACAGGCAGACGACGGCGGCCCGCCGCATGGCGGCATAGGGAGGCATGCTGCCGGGCAGGAGGGCCTGCCTCTCCAGCCCGAGGCGTTGCAGCATTTTTTCCAGGGCGGCGCGCTCCGGCCCTTCACCCAGAATGCACAGTTTGCAGGGTAGCCCGGCCTGGCGGACGATCCCGAAAGCCTTCACCAGCAACCCGAAGTTTTTTTGTCTGCTCAGTCTGCCCACACCCAGGATGATCGGGGCGTCAAAGAAATTCGCCAGATCTGGCGGCAAAGGAGCGTCGATTCCGTCCAGCACGCGTTCGCTGTCATAAAAGTTGGGTAGACATTTCAGCCGCACACTCACCCCGGACCAGAGCGTGTGCAAAAAATCCTGAATATCCCGGCTTACGCAAACGGCCTTGCGGCAGCGGCGCAGGCTCCAGGCCACGGCCAGTCGGTAGATCGCGCCGAACAGTCGGCCCTTGCCCGCCAAATAGTGGCACAGGGATTTATGATATTGGAGCACGCACCTGTCTGGCGCCAGCAAGGCGCTCCAGACATGGCTTTGCAGTTCCACGCCAGCAATGACCAGATCCGCCTCTCGCGTCAGACCAGGCAGAGATCGCGCCCTGTTCCACAGCGTGGGCAGGCACAGCACGGGCACATCGGCCGGAACCTGATCACGAAAAAAGCCCTTTTGGGAAAAGCAGGCGATGCGACAGGCGATACCGGCCTTGAGCATGGCGCGGAGGAGGGCGAGATTGCAGCGTTCCGCCCCGCCGGCGAAGTCATGCAATATAAAGAGGGCGTGTTTCATCCGGTTGTCGCAAGTTATCCGGTTCAGTTGGGCAGGCCCGCCAGGCGTGTTTTGAACAGGTCCAGGGCATGGGCCACGGCCTTGTCCATATCCCAGTAACGGTAGGCCCCCAGGCGGCCGCCCACCAGCAGGTTTGGCTCACTGGCCGTTATTTCGTCCAGATAGCGTTGGTAAAGCATTCTGTTGCGTTCGTTGTCCACAGGATAGTAGGCTTCGTCGCCCCTGCTGAAGGTATGGGGATATTCACGACAGATGACGCTGGCCGGATACGCAAAAGGCTTGGTCCGTTCAGGGTGATAATGCTTGAATTCGTGAATTCGTGTATAGGGCACGTCTCTATCCGCATAATTCATGACGCTTGTGCCCTGATAATCCTGCACGGGAACAGTCTCCCATTCAAAACGCAGGGAACGCCATTCGAGCACGCCGTGCTTGTATTCAAGCAAGGCATCAAGCATGCCCGTATAGATGATAATACAGTCTTTATCAAGATTTCCACGCACTTTGGCAAAGGGAGTGGCGAGACGTAACGTGATGTTGGGATGATCCAGAAGATTGACGAAGAGTGCGTGATAGCCCTCTCGCGGCAAGCCCTGCCAGGTATCGTTGAAGTAGTTGTTGTTATAGTTCATCCTCACCGGCAGGCGGGTGATGACGTCGGCGGCGATGGCAGTTGGCTCCTTGCCCCACTGTTTGCGTGTGTAGTCCCGGATAAAGGCGTCGTACAGCGGGCGGCCGATAAGGGAAACAGCCTTTTCTTCAAGGTTGGCCGGTTCGGCAACAGCGTCGCGCGCTTTTTCCTGTTCCAGAAAGGCCGCCGCTTCGTTGGGAGTGAAGTCGCGCCCGTAGAAATGGTTGATGGTCAAAAGATTGATGGGCATGGCGTATACCGCGCCGGCATGGCGCGTGAACACCTTGTGCTGATAGTTGGTGAAGATGGTGAATCTGTTCAGGAAGTTCCATACTTCCGCATTGGAGGTATGAAAGATGTGCGAGCCATGCCGGTGGCATTCGATACCGGTGATCTCGTCTCTATACGACGCGCAATTGCCGCCCACATGGTCCCTTGCATCCAGGAGAAGGACTTCGGCATGGAGTCCCTCCGCAATCAGACGCGCCAGGGTTGAACCAAAAATGCCGGCTCCGACGATACAGAATTTCATAGTCGCATATTTGTTTGGTATGTTTTCAGAAGTCACTCCAAGAATGACTTCTGCCGCCAGACAGGCATCCCGGCATGGCGACAGGATGCCGTAACCGAGAAAAAAATCACGCCTTTCGACAAAATGCTTCAAATCGTCTGCAGGGAATTTATGAAGGAGTTACAGGCGTTCCGTAGGTCCCCCGGATTTTGATGCCAATATTTTTATTTCAATGCTCTATACAAATCTTGCGGTAGATAGATGCATACTGAGTGGCCATATCGACACTGCGAAAATGTTTTTCGACATATTGCCGTGCAGCGTTCCCCATGGAATGCCGCAAGGCGTCGTCTTTCAACAGCAGGCGCAACTTGTCCACGGCATTCGCGCTGTCGGAAATCAAAAAACCTGTCTCGCCATGTTTGACAATGGATCTGTTGGAAGGCGTGTCGGTTGCAATAACGACTTTTTGCAGCGCCATTGCCTCAAGCAGAGCGCACGAAAGCCCGTCGTAGCGTGTGAGATGCAGCACGACGTCAGTGCGCACCAGCTCCCTCAAGGCGGGTTCATGTGGCAACCAGCCTGTTTTTTGTACAAAATCAAGAATATCCGTATTGTCGACATCGGCTCCAATCCAGATGAATGTACAACTTTCATGGAGGGCCGCGGCTATTGAATTGAACAAGGTCACATCTTGTTGATGGGACGTTCTGCCCATAGCCCCTACAACGAGCCGTTCGTGCGCCCGTTCCGGCGTGGCCTGATCGAGTGCGGGCAGGGTGGCCGCGTCAATACCGTTATGCACCAGAAAGACAGGTCGCTGGCCGGAAAGATTTCTGGCTATCCTGTATTCTTCATCGCCACAGGCAATGGTAGCTGTTCCAAGACGTGCCAGCAGCCATTCGGCCGCATAAAAAGTCCTGCGTGTGATCCATGATGGATTGCTTGCCAAAAAGGAGTAGGCGTGTGGCGTATAAATTACCGGAATACCTGCCTGCCATGCGGCCAGACGGCCGATCACGCCGGCAATGGAAGAGTGACAATGGACAATAATTGGAGAAGACTGGTGGATTAAAAAATTTTTTATATAGGAAATGGATGAAAACAATAAAGAAATATTTTTGAAAAAACGCATTTCAAGATGGATCAGATCAACCTTATCGCCAAATAACTCTTTAATATTCGTTGGTGTTTCCGCTCTGATGCTGTATATGACAGTGTGTCTGAAATCATTATGAAGTTCATGCGTCAATGCGGATAATACGGTTAAACAACCCCCTCCAAATGATTCCACAATGTGTACGATATGTATTTGAGATGATGCCATTGTATTCGTAACGTACTCTGTTATCTTTGGAAACCACTTCATAAATGGTTTTTGCCGTCAGCCGGATGGTCCGCCGCGGTGGAGGGGCTGTGATGAACAAGCCGAAAAACACGGTTTTTGGTGAAAAAACTTGATAAATCACCTGAAAGGAGACCCATGGAATGGGGTTGGAGAATTTCATTGACAGATACGCTGTCGATGAATTCCTTGAATTTCATATCATCAACCCCTGCGCTTAGCAAGATTTTGTTCCGGGAAAAGCCATCCGGATATTTTTTTTAACAAAAAATAAAAAATTATTTCATATAGTTATATGTCTGTTTCGTTTCCCTAGCCGATCAGTGCCGACAGCGTATCTGTCGATGTTTGGTTGTGATTTGAGGGCATACAATCCGCAAGCCTCTCAGCGTCAGCACATATTCCCCAGTGTTTTTTCGTTCTCTGCGCTCGGCGTCTGTACGTCTTCCGGGCCGCGCGGTCTCCTTCACTCGGCAGGGTGGGAGCATCGCGTCTGCGCTGTTGCACCGGCGCAATCCGCTGGACAAGCCGGCGGACAGTGAATACAAAAAGGCCAGATGAAAGAAGCAACGCAGTCTGGCCGAAAAGGGCTTTTTATCCCGCCGCAAGCCGGATCGGGAATTGCCGGCACGCTGGGGGCGGTCGTTGTGCTGGTCTTCGGAGTCGTGTTCCTGACCGGCCTTTCTCTTGATCGTTCGCAAACAGCCATGGTCCGTTTTCTGGCGGAAAAGGGCGTCGCCATTCTTTCGGCGCTGGAGGGGGGAGTGCGCTCGGGCGCGCGGTCGCGGGGCGGGGTGCGGTTTCAGTACCTGATTGAGGAAGTCGCCGCCCGGCCGGATGTGCGGTTCATTGCCGTGGTCATGCCTGACGGAACCATTCTGGCCCACAGCGATCCGCGCCGTCTTGGCGGGGTGCTTTTTGCGGAAGAAGGGCGAGAATTCCGGCCTGAGGAACTGGCTGCCCTGCATCCGACGGAAACGCCTTCCTGGGCCATTGTGGATATGGAGGGAGCGCCTTCTTTTGTCGTGTACAAGGCATTTCAGCCGCGCTCCCGTCACAAGGAGAAGAAAGGAACGGCTTTTGCCTCCGGGGGCGAACCCTGTGTTTTCCTCGGGCTTGATCTCGCTCCGCTGGAGGCGGCGCAGGCCCGTGACAGAAAGAGGGCGTTGCTTATCGGCGGGGGCGTGCTTCTGGCGGGGATGATGGCCTTGCTTGGCCTTCATGCCCTGGATCGCGTGCGCGCCTCGCGGCGCGGTCAACGCGCGGCCGAGGCGCTGGCCGACAAGCTTGCCGTGACCTTGCCTGACGGACTTGTCCTGCTGGATGCCCGCGGACGCGTGGTGCAATTGAACAATGCGGCCCTGCGTCTGCTTGGGCTGGACTCGCCGGACGCCTCCGGCTCCCTGCCCGGCACGGGGGGAGGAGGCCAGACGATCGGGGGCGTTTCTGGCCCGCGCAAGCCGCATGAAGTGTTGCCGTCGCCCCTGGCCGATTTGGCGACGCGCCTGGTGCGCGGGGATGTTTTGCCCGATACTGAAGTCATCACGCCGTGCGGCGGCCGCATCCGACATTTGAGCGTGCGCGGCGGGCATGTGAACGATGGAGAGAAAGAGCGCCTCGGTTCCCTGATGTTTCTGCGCGACATGACGGATGTGCGCCGGCTGGAGGCCGCTGTTCGCCGGCGGGAAAAACTGGCGGCTGTAGGCAATCTTGCCGCCGGCGTGGCGCACGAACTGCGCAACCCCCTCAGTTCCATCAAGGGCTACGCCACATATTTCGGCGGGCGTTTTCCCGAAGGGAGCTCGGATCGCGAAGCTGCGGAAATCATGGTGCGGGAAGTGGATCGGCTCAATCGCGCCATTGGCGATCTTGTGGGCTTGTCCCGCCCCACGGACGTCAAACCCCGGCCAACCGACATGGCGCGGCTGATCGCCGATATCCTGCGGCTGATCGAGCAGGATGCGGCCGCGCGCTCGGTTCGGATACGGCTGGAGGCCCCGGACGACGCGGTTGTTCTTCCCGTGGATCCGGACAGAATGCGCCAGGTTCTGCTGAATGTATGTTTGAACGCGCTCCAGGCCATGCCGGGCGGAGGCGATCTGGCGCTGTCCCTGACGGCGCCGCCGGATGCCGACATGGCCTGCATTGAGGTGCGCGATACGGGCGAGGGCATCGCCCCGGACGTATTGCCGCATATCTTTGACGCCTATTTCACCACCAAAAGTCAGGGAACCGGGCTGGGGCTGGCCACGGCGCACAAGATAATGGAGGCGCACGGGGGCGGCATCAGCGTCGCCAGCGAGCCGGGCAGGGGCACGCTTTTCCGCCTGTACCTGCCGATGCGGCAGGCTCCGCCGGGTGACCCTGCCGGTTCCGCAACCGGAGCATGAGGCGAACGCGATGAAAGCGCCAAACATACTGATTGTGGATGATGACAGCGCGCACCGCGCCATGCTCCGCACTGTTCTGCGCGGTTGGGGCTACGCCGTCGAAGAGGCTGAAGACGGCGACGTCGCCGTGGAAATGGTCAAAAGGCGCGCCTACGACGCCATTCTTTCGGACGTGCGCATGGCGCGCGTGGACGGCATTTCCGCCTTGCGGGAGATTTTGCGCCGCAATCCCGCCATACCGGTGCTGGTCATGACGGCATGGTCTTCCGTGGAAACCGCTGTTGAGGCCTTGCGCCTTGGCGCATTCGACTATCTTGCCAAGCCTCTTGATTTTGACGTGCTGCGCGCGACGCTTGAGCGCGCCCTGGGGCACACCCGGCTCGCGGCGGAAGGCGACGAACCGGCCTGTCTTGACGCAAGCCAGGATGCGGGTATCTTGGGCTGCAGCGCGCGCATGAAAGAGCTGGCGGCCATGGTGCGCACTGTCGCGCCCACAGACGCCACGGTGCTTATCAGCGGAGAGTCGGGCACGGGCAAGGAACTGGTGGCCAGAGCCATCCAGCAGGGCAGCGCGCGCCGCGACAGACCTTTTGTCACAGTCAATTGCGCGGCCCTGAGCGAATCCCTGCTGGAATCGGAACTGTTCGGCCATGAAAAGGGCGCGTTTACCGGGGCAGACAAGCGCCGCGAGGGGCGTTTCAAACAGGCGGACGGGGGCACGCTCTTTCTGGACGAGATCGGCGAATTGCCGCTGCCGCTTCAGGCCAAACTTCTGCGCGCTCTCCAGCAGGGCGAAGTGCAGCGGGTGGGATCGGATGCGCCGATCACTGTGGATGTGCGCGTCATTGCGGCCACCAACCGCAACCTCCGGCTGGAAGTGGAGGCGGGGCGTTTCAGGGAAGACCTTTATTATCGCCTGAACGTCATCGGCCTGGAAACGCCGCCCCTGCGTGAACGCGGAGAGGACGTGCCCGTGCTCGCCAACGCTTTTCTTGAGCGTTTTTCCAGGGCGAACCGCAAAGAGATCAAGGGGTTTACCCCGCAAGCCATGGACGCGCTGCTCAAATACGCCTGGCCGGGCAACGTGCGGGAATTGCAAAACGCCGTGGAACGTGCGGTGATCCTGTGCAGTGGGGAGTATGTTTCCGAACGCGAACTGCCCCTGATGATCTCTGCCGTGCTGAAAGACGGAGATCGCGCCGCCGCGTGCGCTTCCGCCCCCGGTTCCGGCGGTGAAAACGGTCTTTCCGCGTCCGGCGTCGCCTCGGGCATGACGCTGGAGGAACTGGAACGCGCGGCCATTCTGAACATGCTGCGCGAAACGGGCGACAACAAGAGCGAGGCCGCCCGTCGTCTCGGCATCACCCGCGCCACGCTGCACAACAAACTCAAACGCTACGACATGGAATGACGCATGGTCGCACACCCGGAGCGGGCCGCGCTCAAAGCGGCGCTGGCCGCCTTTCCCGACGAGAATGTCGATTGGGACATGACCCCGGAACTGGCGGTGACGTTGTATCTGGAATGGGGCAACAATGACTGGCGTTCCCCACATCCGCCCATCCGATCGCGGGATGAGGCTGTTCTCTATTTTGTGGTTGATTCCTGGCGGGATCCGCCTGTGGCCCGTCTGGTGCGGCGGCGCATTGACGCCGCCGAGGATCTGGCGGAGATTCCTCTGCCGGACGATATCCTGCGGATTTTCCGCGAGGAGTACGGAGATCTGAAAGGGGTTTTTGAGCCTCTGCCGCCTGTCAAGGCCTGGCTGCGGGAACTTGTGGAATAGCGCCCCGCGCCGGCACATCGAATTTGCGAACCGGAGGAATCCATGTCGGGTTTTTCTTTGCGGAACATGCCGCGCAAACGGCGCGTGGGCATCGGTCTTGTCGCGTTTTTTCTCGTGGCCGCGCCTTCTCTTTTTTTTCTGTACCGCGCCTTCCATCATGAAAGTCTGGAAGAAGCGACCGCTGCTCTCAACGCCGCCCTTGCGGCGCGCGACATGGAGCAACTGAACAGGTATATTGACTTCAACATGCTTTCGCTTGGGTTTGCTGATGCGATTCTTGAAGTCAAAAACAGCGGCAAGCGGGATGGGGACGAACGCCGCGCGATCTCCGAAGCTGTGCAAAAGGAGCTGCTCGCCGCTTTCCGCTCCGAAGCTTCAGGCGAGAGTGAAAAGGAACAGGCCGCTTCTCCGGAACAGGAGGAGGGAGCCGCCGGGAAAGAAGAGGCGGCGGGATCAAAGGATCTCCCCAAAGAGGTACGCGCCGCCATCGCCAAGGCCCTCCAGCGGGAGCGCGCCAAAAAGGCGGCCGCGCAGGGCTGGGACGACGCAACCTCAAAGCCCGTTCCGCTTGAGCAGCGACCGGCTTTCCTGCCGGACGATTTTGTCTGGCAACTCGCGCACTCCCCGTTTTACGTTACGGGGGGAGACGATTCGCTTGGCCTTTTGACCACCACGGTCAGGCACGGCGATGCCGGTTACGAAACGCCGATCAGGCTGGCCATGCACAATACTTCCAACGGCTGGCGCGTCATCGGCGTGGCCAACGCCAGAGAACTTGTGCGGACGCATGACAAGGCGCTGGATACCTGGCGCGAGCGCGTCGTCACCGGGTTCCGCGCCGAGAACAGACGCCGCCTTGATATCATGCACAAGCATTATCAGGTATTGTCCTGTAAGGCTTTTCTGGCCAAAAATCTTGGGGCCGAGTCGGACGTGCCGCTGGTGATCACGCTGGAGGGCGTCAACATCGGGCGGTACAAGCTGATGAGCGCCGGCATGTCCTGCATGTTGTACGGGCAGGATGGTTCCCTGGCGGCCTCCGTTCCGTTGAACACCACCAAGATTGTCGAACCGGGGGATCCGTTTTCGCAGTTGTGGCAGTTGGAATTGCCGCGTGATCTTGAGCAGACGCGCCGGCTTCTGGCCGAACCTTCGCTCTCGTGTTCCGTCAAACTTTCCGCTGTCTCGTTGAGCAACGGGCGCATGATCCATGAACGCCCGCAAAGCGATCTGGACAAGTTGCTGCGATGACTCCGAGAACGGGATCCGGTTTGCGAAGAGGGCTGCATATCGGCTTCCTGGCCCTTGTGCTGTATGCGGCTGCGGCTCTCGTTCCCCATCCGCCCTGCGCCTGGGGGGTGGAGACTGCCGATGACGCCTCTCGGATTGGGCAACCCCCGGATACCGCCCATGGTCTTTGGGATATTCTCTTCAAGACGCGGCTCAATGATCTTGCGGCCATTGATGCGGGCCTGAGCGGTCTGCTTGAAACCCTGCCCGCGGCTTCGGACAGGCTCAATGCGGAGTTGGGCGGCATAGAGGAAGAGTACCGGCGGCTTGTGACCATCGCCAGCGTAAGCGGCGGACTGCCCACGGAACTGACCGTTGTGGCCGAATGGCTCCTGCGCCTGGAGGAGCAACTTGCAGCCGCCATGAATCCGCTGGAAGGAAATCTGAACGATCTCAAGGCGCGGCTGGAGGAAGTCGCTTCCCTGGGGGAAGGAACGCCAGGGGCTTCCGATCCGGCCGAGGGCACCGCCGACCTGCGTGCCTTCCTGAAAAGCCTTGAGCGGACGCAAAACCGGCTGAAGCTGATCCGGAACCGTTTGAACAGCGTGCTGGCCCCGGCCAGAAGCCTGACCGAAAAAATTGTCCGACAGCGGCAACAGCTTGTGGAAGCCATTCCCAGGCTGTGGCAGTCCTACTATCTGGATCGGAGTGGCAAACTTTACGATGTGGCGACATGGGGCAAGGTCAGGAACGGGCTGATCGCTCTGCGGCAAACGTTCGCCCTTCGTATGGACTCGGAAATGCCGCGGGGCGTTGCCGCCTGGTTCAACGTGATCCTGCGTGCCCTTGTCTTTGCCGTTCCCCTTGCGGGGCTGGTCTTTGGTTCCCGCCGTCTGGCCTCCCGCTGGCCGGCGGCGTTGCGCGACGGCTGGCTGCGTCTGAGCGCGCACAGCCTCCCGGTCTTGTGCGCCGGCCTGCTCTTTCATTTTGCAGCCTGGACGCCCGCCAGCGGAACCTACCGGATTCTCTCCGTCATCGGCACCTTGCTCATGAGCATGGGGCAAATGGCCCTCGCCTGGGATCTGTACGCCTTCAACCGTCCGGACTTGCAGAGGCGGTCGCCCCTCTGGCCTCTTTTCACCCCGTTGCTCGCAGGTCTTGTGCTGTTGTTCCTCAATTTGCCGAGCGGCATGCTTGGCGGTTTGTGGATCCTGGTTTTGGGCGGGAGCTTGTGGCTGGCGCACAGACGTCCCCTGCCGGATCTTCCCTTTCCTCTGGTGATTCATGTGCTGCGCGGTCATATCGGGATTTTGTGGCTCGCGCTGATCATGACGCTGCTCGGGTGGGGGCGGCTGTCTATTCTCACATGCATGGCATACGCCGCTCTGGCCGTGTGCGTTCAGCAGGCGGTGGGGTTCATGCGGCTGACCAATCTGGTGTCCGCCCATCTGCCGCAGGAGGGGTTCAAGGCGCTCATCAGCGGTCTGGCGCTGGCCCTTGTCTTGCCGGCGGTTCTGGTTGTGACCACGCTGGCCACCGGGCTGTGGATTTTGGCGTATCCGGGCGGATCGTACCTGCTGACGCACATGGCGAACCTGGATGTGAGCGTGGGCAAGACCACCTTCAACATGCTCCAGGTGCTGCTTATCCTGAGTGCGTTTTATGTGACCCGTTCGTTCATTTCGGTTGGCCGTTCGTTTATTGGAGAACTGCCCCGGCAGGGCGTGCGGACGGATCTGATTGGTCCGATCCAGGTGGTGTTCACCTATGCTCTGTGGGGGCTGTTCGGCCTGTATGCCCTGAGCGCGCTTGGTTTCAGCCTGACCAGTCTGGCCGTTGTGGCCGGCGGTCTCAGTGTGGGGATCGGTTTTGGTCTCCAAAACATCATCAACAACTTTATCAGCGGGTTGTTGATCATTTTCGGGCAGACCCTGCGTGAAGGCGACGTGATCGAGGTGGGCGGGAATCTCACAGGTACGGTCAAGCGGATCAATGTGCGTTCCACGATGGTGGAAACGCCGGACAACGCCGTCATTTTTATCCCCAACGCGGAGTTTTTGTCCGGAAGATTGACCAACTGGACCCGCAACGGCCGCATGGTGCGCCGGAGCATCGCCGTCGGCGCGGCGTACGGAACGGATGTGCAGCTCGCGATCCGCCTGCTCCGGCAGACGGCGGAGGAACATCCCAATGTTTTGGCCTATCCGCCGCCCTCCGTGCTGTTTACGGATTTTGCAAGCAGTTCCCTGAACTTCGAGCTTCGCTTCTGGATCGCGGACATTGCGCATGGAGTGGACATTTCCACGGATTTGCGGGTGGCCATTGATCGTGTCTTTGCGGAACACGGGGTGGAAATGCCTTTCCCGCAGATGGATATCCATTTGCACGAGGAAAGCGCCGCCCGGCTTGTTCCGCCCGATCAGAAGGGACGATCCGGAGATGCCGGGGGCGTATCCGTACTGGAGGCGCATGTTGCCGAGACGGGGCCGGCAGGCGGAAACGAGGCGGATCGCGCCGGGAAGGGCGTGCAATGATGCCGGAACATACGGCGCGCCGCGTGCGCGCGCATGTGCTGGCCGATCCCTCGGCCGTGGGGGCATACGCCGCGGATATTGTCGGCCGCGCGTGCGCTCGGGCTGTACGGGCGCGTGGGGTGTTCACGCTCGCCCTCTCGGGCGGGAGCACGCCCCTGCACCTGTTTCGCCGCCTGCGCGAGCCGGAGCGGATGAACACGGGCCTTGACTGGCAGCGGGTCCGGGTTTTTTGGGTCGACGAACGTTGCGTGCCGCCGGAACATGCGAACAGCAATTTCGGCCTGGCGTGGCGCGAACTGTTCGCGGATCTTCCTCACCGGCCGGCTCTGTTCCGTATGCGGGGCGAGGAGGCGCCCGAAGCAGCCGCCCGCGCCTATGAACGGTTGTTGTACGAACAGGCGAGGCCGCTTGGGGAGTGCGCATCAAGGCATCACGCGGAAAGTGCGGAGGGCAGGGGAGGAATCTGGCCCATTCCGCGTCTTGATTGCGTGATCCTCGGCATGGGCGCTGACGGTCACACGGCTTCCCTTTTTCCCGGCAGTTCAGCCCTGGAGGAGCGCACGCGTCTGACCGTCGCCGCTTCTGGTCCTGCCCCAGGAGGCGCGCCCGGCGAAACCATCCCCCGGCTGACGTTGACCTTGCCGGTCATCAATGCGGCCCGTCTTTGCCTGCTGATGGTCTGTGGGGCGGAAAAAAGCGCTGTCTTGCACCGTGTGCTTGATGCCTTTTCCGCGCCGACACTGCCGGCTCAACAGGTACGCCCCTGTTCCGGCCGTCTCGTGGCGCTTGCTGACAGGGCGGCATGGGGGAGTGAGTCTGCGTATTGAGAGAATCGGGCAAGATTGCGAGAGAATCGGCACTGTCGCTCAACAGTTGCGTCAGTTACCATGCGCCATGAATATCCATTGTTGAAATGAGTATTCTGTATCGGTTCAGCCTCGGAATGCATGGCATTTCAACTGTAGTGCCAGAGATAAAGGAGTATGGAGATGAGCAGCCGGTTTTCCCGTCGTCTTTTTCTGAAAAGTGGCGCTCTTGCCGCAAGTGCTCTTGCTGTGGGGGCCTTCCCCCGCATGGATGGTTTTTGTGCCGCGCCCGAAGCAAGGGCCACGGTTTTCTTCACGCGGGATCTCAGCGCGAAGGGGCTGCTGAAGATTTATGAGCGGATCAATGGGGGGCTGACAGGCAACATCGCCGTCAAGCTGCACACGGGCGAACCCAACGGTCCGAACATTCTTCCCCGCGAATGGGTCAGGGCGCTCATGGAGCGGACGCCAAACGCGCGCATTGTGGAATGCAACGTCTTGTACAACAGCCCACGCCAGACTACAGAGGGCCACCGCAAGACGCTGGAGACCAACGGCTGGACATTCTGCCCGGTGGACATCATGGACGAGGACGGCGACGTCAGCCTGCCCATTCCCGGCGGGAAGCGCCTTAAGGAAGTCGCGGTGGGCAAGCATCTCCTCAACTATGATTCCATGCTGGTCCTCACGCACTTCAAGGGGCATACCATGGGCGGCTTTGGCGGTTCGCTCAAGAATATCGCCATCGGGTGCGCTTCGGGGGCAAAGGGCAAGGAGCAACTGCACCGGGAAGGGGATCAGGTATGGGCGGGCGGTCCGGCCTTCATGGAACGCATGGTGGAAGGCGGCAAGGCTGTCATGAACCATTTCGGCCCGCGCATCGCCTATATCAATGTGCTGCGCAACATGTCCGTAAGCTGTGACTGCGAAGGCGTCAACGCCGAGCCGGTGCGTCTGCCCGACTTGGGCATTCTGGCGTCTACGGATATTCTGGCCGTGGATCAGGCGTCTGTGGACATGATTTACGGGTTGCCGGAAGATATCCGCGCGCACATGGTGGAGCGTATCGAGTCCCGTTCGGGCTTGCGGCAACTTTCCTACATGAAGGAACAGGGGATGGGGCATGACCAGTACGATTTGGTTACTCTTTGAACGCCGGAACGCGGAACACGGCGCACAAGATGTTTACCCGTGGTGACGATGGTATGGATCACGGCATTCTTTTTGATCATTCGCGCGCGGCGCGCATCGGCCTGCCCGAAGCGGTTTTTTGCGAAGGGAAACCCCTTGACGCCGTTGCCGACCTGCTTGCCCGTTTCGGCAGGGGATCGGGCTGTCCCATTCTTTTTACCCGGCTGGCTGCGGAGGTCTTTGAGGAGATGCCCGCTTCCGTGCGGGAGAAGTACGACTATCACCCTCTCTCCCGCACGGCTTTCGGGGAAACCCTGCCGGCAAGGGCCAGGGGCAGGGTTGCTGTTGTCTCCGCCGGCACAGCCGACGGCTTTGTCGCCTGGGAAGCCGCGCGAACGCTGGCCTATCTCGGCATCGCCCACAAGGTGTTCGAGGACTGCGGCGTGGCTGGTCTGTGGCGGCTTGCGCAACGGCTGGAAGAAATCAATGCCTTTGACGCGGTGATTGTGGCGGCCGGCCTGGACGCCGCGCTGGCCAGCGTCCTGGGCGGGCTTACCTCAAAGCCGATTTTCGGGGTGCCGACTTCGGTAGGTTACGGCATGGCCCGCAACGGGCAGACCGCGTTGACGAGCATGCTGTGCAGCTGCGCGCCGGGCGTGGCGATCATGAACATTGATAACGGTTACGGCGCGGCCTGTGCCGCCGCCAGAGTGGTGAACGCCTTATGAAGGAAGACGCTCGGCAAAGCGGGCAGGGTGATTGCGGTCATGCGCATGATCATGAACATGGCCACGAGCATGTCCATGCGGACAGAACGGTTGCAACGGGGGACGGCGAACCTGCCCGCGTGCTGACGATACGCGCGCACTCCGGTTTGTCCGGCGACATGTTTCTTGCCGGTCTCCTGCGCATGACGGATTGTGACGAGAGCGCCCTGAACGAGGCGCTTGTTTCCATCTTGCCCGAACTGGCCGGAAGCGTCCGTCTGACGCGGCGGCTGGTGAACCACATTGGCGGCTGGCACGCGGAGGTCTCCCTGCCGCGCCAGCACGCGCACCGCGCGCTTACGGACATTCTCACGCTTATTGAAGCGAGCGGCATGAGCGGCCCCGCCAAGCGCCTGGCCGCCGAGGCGTTTGCGCTGATCGCGCACGCCGAGGCCGCCGTGCACGGAAAGCGGCCGGAGGAAGTTCACTTCCATGAAGTGGGCGCGCTTGACAGTATCCTGGATATCTGCATGAGTTGCGAACTTTTTGTCCGCCTCGCTCCGGCGCGCCTTGTCGTCAGTCCGTTGCCGGTGGCGGACGGAAGCGTCGTCTGCGCGCACGGGATTCTGCCCGTGCCCGCGCCCGCCGTGCTGGAACTCCTGGAAGGCGTTCCTGTCCGGCCCTTCCCGGCGGAGGGGGAGACGGTGACCCCTACGGCCGTTGCCCTGCTGCGCGCGTTTGGGGCGGTTTTCGGCCCGTGGCCCGCCATGCGGGTGGAAAAACGCGCTCTGGTCTACGGCACGCGGGTTTTTCCCAACGCTCCCAACGGGGCCATTTTCGCCTGCGGTCCGTTGGTTGGGCGGCAGGCGGGATGCCCGCCGAGTGAGTTTTGACGGAGCGTATTCCGGACGGTATGCGTAAGCGTCGGGTTGTGCTGAAATACGGTCAGTGTACGCCTTGCAACGCCGTCGGGCGCAAGACGGCGGCTTTGCAGAGACAGACGGGGCAAAACGCGGGCGAAGCTGTTGCCTTTGCCGACGGGGGATAGCACAGGATCGCTCTCCCTGGCGCTCCTCCTTCATTTGCGGAAGCGCGGGAAAACCGCTACGGTAGCGCCACGCGCGGCGTGCCCGCGTGCTTTCGTGTCGGGCCGGCGTTGAACGCGGCTTGCCTGTTTTCCAGTGAAAGGAGTTTTCCCATGCGTACCCTTCCGGTACTGACGCTGCTGGCGACCCTGCTTCTGCCGGGTTGCGCGGATATGACGCTTTCCAATCCCTTTGAAACGACAAGCGACGTGAACGAGGTTTATTACGATCAGTTCCCCGATATCGCCATCCCGAGCGATATGTCCGTGGATCGTTCCCGCACGCTGATTTCCGTGGCGCAGGACGGCACGAAGGTTGGCCTGCTCACGGTGCAGGGGAGGGTGGAACGCTCTTCGCTCTCCAATGCGATCATGCAGAACATGAGCAAGCGCGGCTGGGCGTTGCGGGGCATGGTGGCCGGGGGCAAGACCCTGCACATTTATGAAAAGGATCAACGCTACACCGTCATCTATCTGTACGATCAGGTAACGACGACGGCCATGGAGATCTGGGTGACCACGCGCCTGAATGAAGGTGCGCTTGTCCCGGCGGGCGGCACGTTCGGGGGATCGGGTGAAGGAAGCGGACAACCCGCCTTTTATCTGACCCCTCTTCCCGAAAGCGGAACGAACAGCCCTGGGGGAGTGCGTCAGGAGGGATTGAACCAATGATCGACGCGCATCTCGCTTTTCGGTGCGAGCGGAAGCGTCTGCATCTTGGCGTGTGCGGCTCCATTTCGGCATATAAGGCGCCGGATCTTGTCCGCGCCTGGCAGGACGCCGGTGTGGCTGTGAGCGTCACGCTGACGGAAGGCGCGCGCCGCTTCATCAGTTCGCTGGTTTTCGCATCGCTCGGAGCGGCCCCGGTCTATACTTCCATTTTTGAGGATCCGTCCGCGCCGTCGCCCTTCGCGCATCTGGAGCCGGGGCGAACGGCGGACGCCTTTGTCGTTGCGCCCGCATCCGCGTCCGCCCTGGCTCGTCTGGCCTGCGGCGCGGCGGATGAAATCCTTTGCTGCCAGGCTCTGGCGTTTTCCGGCATGGGGGAAGGGCGCATGGCGCTGGCCCCGGCCATGAACCCGGCCATGTGGGCCAACCCGGCCACCCGGGCCAACGTGGCCCTGTTGCGTGAACGCGGCTGCGTGGTGGTGGAACCGGGCGTCGGACGCACCGCCTGCGGGGAAGAAGGACAGGGACGGCTCGCGGACGTCAGGGAAATCTATCTGGCCGGCCTGCGTGCCCTCGCGCCGAAAGACCTGGCGGGAAGACGCGTGCTCGTCACCCTCGGACCTACGCGCGAGGCGTGGGACGGACTTCGCTTCTGGACCAATCCTTCAACCGGCGTCATGGGAGCTTCCGTGGCTGTAGCCGCCTGGTTGCGCGGCGCGGTTGTGGATGCCGTCTGCGGCCCGGGGACGCCGTGGCTCCCCCAGGGCATTGCCCGACACAACGTGACCAGCGCGCGCGATATGCTTGAAGCGGCCTCCGCCGTATGGCCCCGTGCGGATGTGGGAGTCTTCACTGCAGCGGTGGCGGATTTTGCGCCGGAACCGGGCGCAAGCGGCAAATTCAAGAAAAGCGACGCGCCCGACGGTTTTTCTGTCCGCTTTACGCCGACGCCGGATATTTTGAAGACGCTGGCGGCAGACCGCCGGGCGGATCAAAAGGTCATCGGCTTTGCGGCCGAATCTTCGGGGCTTGAACGCTCCGTGCGCGGCAAGCTTGTTTCCAAAAAGGCCGACATGGTGGTGGGCAACCTCCTTCAGGACGGCTTCGGCACTGCGGAGGATCGCGTTTTTGTGGCGGACAGTCGGGGGCGGGAAGAACAGTGGCCTTCCCTGTCCAAGCCCGAAGTGGCGTGGAGACTGCTGTCGTGGCTTTTGTCCCTCTGAGTGTTGCGCCGGCGTTGCGGCCCTGGCGCGCCGCCGGTTTGCGCGTCCTGCTGCTGGACGCGCAAACCGCCGCGGCCTTGCGGGAAGCGGCCGAACCGCCGAAGCTCGTCCCGGACCCAGTTCGGGAGCGAGCGCCTTCACCAGCGACGCGATGCACGCCGTCTTCACGCCAGGAAGGACAGCCGGCAGCGCCGGGGGATCGCTCCAGCCCGGCGCGCTGGAACAGGGCGCAACCGGAACAGCCGGCCCGACGCGCGCCCGCGGCGCGGGTGCGACCGGAGCATGACGGAGCGGATCAGATGGGGGCGGAGCGGGCACATCCGGCGGATCGAGGGGCCGGAGCATCCCCTGCGGCAAACCCCGCACACTGGCCGCCCTTCTGGCGGGATCTTCTGCGGCGGACTCCGCCCCGGCCGGCTCTGCTGTGGACGTATCCGGGGCTTGGCTTCGATCTCGACGGACATGCCGACGCGGCCCACCGCGATTTTCTGCGCCGCCTGCTTGGCGACATGGCCATGCCCAAGGGCAGCCACGCCTTCTGGCCCTTTGATCGCCAGGGGCCGGACGCCGACGGTCCCACGCCCCCCGAGTCTGTGGACGCCGCGCATTTTTTCGACGGGGTGGCCGTGCTCAAGCCCGATACCGTGCTGCTCCTCACCGGAACGCCGCCCCCGGGGTTGGGGCTGGATCATCTGCGGCCGCTTCAGCCGGCTCTTGTTGGGGGAAGACGCTTTGTGCTCATGCCCCATGTCGATCGACTTGTCCACGAACAGGGGCAGTACGTCAAGCTGATCACCTTTCTCAAGGCGCTGCTGGGGCCGAGAGGGTGAGGAGCAGGTGTTTCAAAACAGCGTTTTCTGGCCGGCGATCCCGCATCGATCGCGCTTATCTTGCAGCCATGCGCCCGTAAATGGAGGAGAAGCATGCGCACTTTCGTCACCGGCGCGGCCGGTTTCATCGGGTTTCATCTGTCCCGGCGTCTGCTTGATTTGGGGCATACCGTCGTCGGCATCGACAATCTCAACGACTATTACTCCGTGCGGCTCAAGGAAGATCGCCTGGCGCGGCTGCTGTCCGATCCCGGGTTTTCGTTCCACCGTCTGGATCTGGCCGATGCGGCCGGCCTTGAGCGGCTTTTTGCGGAAAACGCCTTCAGCCATGTGGTCAACCTGGCCGCACAGGCCGGCGTGCGCTACAGCCTGCAAAATCCGGAAGCGTATGTGGGATCAAACCTCGTCGGCTTCGCCAATCTGCTGGAGCGCTGCCGCCGACATCCTGTGGAACATCTTGTCTTTGCCTCGTCCAGTTCCGTGTATGGTCTGAACACGGCCATGCCCTTTTCCACGCGGCACAACACGGATCACCCGGTCAGCCTGTACGCCGCGACCAAGAAGGCGAATGAAGCCATGGCCCACAGCTACAGCCATTTGTACGGCATCCCGTGCACAGGTCTGCGCTTTTTCACTGTATATGGCCCGTGGGGCCGGCCGGACATGGCTCCGCACCTCTTCGCCTCGGCCATTCTTGAGGGGCGGCCCATCAATGTGTTCAATGAAGGGCGCATGCGCCGTGATTTCACCTACATTGACGACATTGTGGAAAGCGTGATCCGCATCATGGAACGGCCGGCCGCGCCCGATCCCGACTGGGATCCGGCCGCCCCCAATCCATCGACAAGTTCAGCGCCGTGGCGTATCTACAATATCGGCAACAACCACCCTGTGGATCTGGGTGATTTCATTGCCGCTCTGGAAGCAGGTTTTGGCTGTTCCGCGATCCGTAATTTGCTTCCCATGCAGCCCGGCGATGTGGAGGCCACCTGGGCCGACGCGGATGACCTCGCCCGCGCCACGGGGTTCTCTCCGGCGACGCCTCTCGAAGAAGGCATCAGACGGTTTGCGGATTGGCACCTTGCGTATTACGGGCGGCCGGGGCAAGCCGCTTCGGCCCGGTGACGAACCGGCCGCGTTGCCAGAAAAGGTCTTTGATGGTAAGGTAAAAATCATTCCATACATAACTTCTACTCTCAGACGAGAGTCTGACGCGGCTCTGCCGTGAACGAGCCGGAAACCATATTCTCCTGTATAGCGATCTTCATGAAGCACCGAAAGATTTATGAGATGACGTGTCAGGAAGCCGAGTGCCTGCTTGCAAAAGTGGACACTACAAAGCCCGTAAGGGTTTTGCGGCGGTGCAGCCGCCGTGAGTGAGCGAAAAACCACGTTTTTTCGCGAACGATCCTGCAAAGACGCTTTGCAGGATTATGCGAAGGATTTTTGCAATCAGACACTAAGAAGAGGGGCCTCCGGGGGCGCATTGCCCTGCTCCGGAGGAAATTGATGCCGGATTTTTGAGCGGGAGGCAGACCATGCGCGTGCGGCTGATGAACGATGTGGACATGAAAGGCAAGACCGTCGTGTTTCGCGAGGACCTCAATGTTCCGGTCAAGGATGGGCGCATCACCAGCGACAAGCGCATCCGGGCGGCGATTCCTTCCCTGAAATACGCTCTTGATCGCGGGGCGGCGGTGATTGTGCTTTCCCACCTTGGGCGGCCGGAGGAGGGCGTGTTCAGCGCCGAGGACTCTCTTGCGCCCGTGGCCGCCCGGCTTGGGGAACTGCTCGACTCGCCTGTTCCCCTGGTGAGGGACTATCTTGACGGCGTCGACGCCAGGCCCGGACGGTGCGTGCTGTGCGAAAACGTGCGCTTTCTGAAAGGCGAGAAAAAGAACTCCCCCGAACTTGCCGCGAAACTCGCCGCGCTGGGCGACATATATGTCATGGACGCGTTCGCCACAGCCCACAGGGCGCAGGCCTCCACGGAAGGGGCCATCCGCGCCGCCAGAACGGCTTGCGCCGGCTTGCTCATGGCGGCGGAGCTGGACGCGGTGACCCGCATTCTGCACGAACCTGCCCGGCCGCTTCTGGCGATCATCGGCGGATCCAAGGTGTCGACAAAGCTTGAGGTGCTGGAGAATCTTTCCCGCCGGGTCGATCAGTTGATCGTGGGCGGCGGCATTGCCAACACCTTCCTGAAGGCGGCCGGTTTTGAAGTGGGCACGTCGCTGTACGAGCCGGATTTGCTTGAAGCGTCCGCCAGAATCATGGCTGATGCCGCTGCTCGTGGTGCGTCCATTCCCCTGCCTGTGGACGTGGTGACGAGCAAACGCCTTGCTTCGGATTCCGTTGCGGAAGTTCGTGCTGTGGACGCGGTGCGCCCGGATGAAATGATTCTGGATATCGGTCCGAAAACGGCGGCGGATTTTGCCAGACGTATCTCCGAAGCTGGAACCGTGGTGTGGAATGGCCCTGTCGGCGCGTTTGAAATCGACAGTTTCGGCAATGGCACAAAGGTTGTGGCCGAAGCCGTGGCGACGACAGGCGCGTATACAGTCGTCGGCGGCGGGGACAGCATCGCCGCCCTGGAAAAATACGGTTGTTCGGACAAGGCGAACTATATTTCCACCGCGGGCGGCGCTTTTCTTGAAGTGCTTGAAGGCAAGACGTTGCCGGCCGTGGCCGCGTTGGAGGCGCGCGCCGACTCGTGAGCAAAAACGACTTTCAACGCGCTCGTTCCGGCAGGTCTGGCAGGACGGCACGTGAGGGCCTGCTTCCGCGTCCCGCGCGTGCCCCGGCGCGCCCTGCCGGGCGTACGGAAACGCCTTCCCCCGTTTGCCCACGGGCTGAACGCAGGGGGGATCTGGGGGGGCGGATCAGGGGGAGCGAGTCTGGAGGGCGCCCGTTGTTTCGCCCCCTGTTCACGCCGTCCGATCCTTTCGTCACCGCCGCACTGAACGCCTTGCCCGATGCGCTGGACGAGCTGATGCCGCTTGCCCGTGCGCACAGGGCGGATCTGCCTGACGCCATCCGGGAACTTTCGGCGTTGCTGACGTCGGATCGCGGCGGAATGAACCATTCGTACTGGAGCGCCCCCCGGTTTGTTTCCGCCTATCTGCGGTATTTTTTGCCCTGGAACCTTGTGCGGCTCACGCGTCTTTTGCCTTCCCTCGATCTGCCGTCTCCCGTCTCGTCGTGTTCCGGACCAGAAGCGAAAGCGGAGGAAACCGATCGTAAGGTCAGCGTCGTTGATCTCGGGAGTGGTCCCCTCACTCTGCCGCTGGCCCTCTGGTTGTCCCGTCCGGATTGGAGGTCGGTTCCTCTGACCCTCCTCTGCGCGGATACCGCTCCCCGCCCGATGGAACTTGGGCGTCGTCTGCTCGAATATGTGGCTGCCCGGAGCGGAGAGCCGCTGCTTTGGCGGGTTCGCTTGTCGCGCGCTCCTTTCGGCCGCGCCATGCGCGAGGCCGGCGCGCCCAGACTGCTCATGGCCGGCAATGTGTTGAACGAACTCCGGGATGCAGGCGGGAGCATCCTGGCCGAACGCATGGCCGAGGCGGCCGCGTCCCTTGAACGCGCCCTGCCTGAAGGCGGTGCGGCGCTTTTTGTGGAGCCGGGGACGCGCTTTGGCGGCACGCTGACAGCTTCTCTGCGTGAGGCGGCAATGGAAGAAGGGTTGAAGGCGCTTGCCCCGTGCCCGCACGACGAGCCTTGCCCCCTGCTGGGCCGCCGTTCCCGCGGCTGGTGCCATGCCAGCCTGGACGCGGGCGGCCCCACATGGCTGGCCGCGTTGTCTCGGGCCGCCGGCCTGCCCAAGGATTCGCTCAGCCTTTCCTTTATGTTGCTGGGACGGGAGCGGCCGGATCCGCGCCCGTGCGCGGGGCTGTCTGTTCCTGCGGGTTTTCCGACGGACCGTAGAGGAGGCAGGTCGGGGGGAGAAAAGGAAGCTGCTTCGACAGGCCGGGCGTTTTCCGCTCCGCTTGTCGCCCGGATTCTTTCCGACGCGTTCCCTGTGCCCGGCATGGGATACGCGCGCTATGCCTGTGCGGAGGGCGGCCTTGCGCTTGTGCCGGATGCGGCGGCCCTGCCCTCCGGGGCGCTTGTCGCTTGCCGCCGCCCGGACACGCCGCGGCGAGACAGTAAATCCGGAGCGCTGGAACTGCGTTGGGAAGCGAATCCGGGCCGGAATTGAAACCTGTTTTCGAGGAGAGTCGCATGACCAAAGTCGTCACCCGGTTCGCGCCGAGTCCCACCGGGCACCTGCACATCGGCGGCGCGCGCACGGCGCTTTTTTGCTGGCTTCTGGCCCGTCATTACGGGGGAGAATTCCGCCTGCGTATTGAAGATACGGATACGGAACGTTCACGGCAGGAATACACCGATTCCATCCTGGCTTCCATGCGCTGGCTGGGCCTTGACTGGGACGGCGAGCTTTCCTACCAGAGCCGCCGCACCGATCTGTACAACGCCGCTGTGGATCGGCTGCTTGAGACCGGACACGCCTATTGGTGTTCCTGTACGCCGGAGGACGTGGAGGCGATGCGGGAAAAAGCGCGGAGCGAGGGCGGCAAACCCCGCTACGATGGCCGTTGCCGCGAAAAGGGGCTGGGACCGGGACCGGGGCGGGTGGTTCGGCTCAAGGCTCCTGCCGAGGGGCGGGTGGTTTTTGAGGATATGGTCAAGGGACATATCGCGGTGGATGTTTCGGAACTGGACGATATGATCCTTCGCCGCAGCGACGGTATGCCCACATACAATATGGCCGTGGTGGTGGACGATCACGACATGGGCATCACGCATGTGCTGCGCGGCGATGATCATGTGCCGAATACGCCCAAGCAGATTCTCATTTATCAGGCGCTTGGCTGGGAGTTGCCCGTCTTCGGTCATGTTCCCATGATTTTGGGGCCGGATCGGCAAAAGCTTTCCAAACGGCACGGAGCGCGGGCCGTTGTGGAGTATCAGTCCGAAGGCTTGCTCCCCCATGCGCTTGTCAACTGTCTTGTCCGTCTTGGCTGGTCGCATGGAGACAAGGAACTGTTCACCATGCGCGAACTGGTGGAACTTTTTGACGGCCATAATCTGAACAGTTCGGCCGCGGCGTTTGATTTTGAGAAACTGGCCTGGCTGAACGCCCACTATCTGCGCGAAACGCCGGATGCGGAACTTGCCGCCCTGGTTGCGCCTTTTGTGGCGAAAGAAGGATTTCCGCAGGCGACCGCCGCCGTTATCGAACCGCTTCTGCCTTTGTTCCGGGAGCGTGCTTCCAATCTGGTCGAACTGGCGCGGGCGCTCCCGATGGTTCTCAACCATGCCGACTCGCTGGAGTACGACCCGGCGGCAGTCGCCAAGGCGTTGACGGCCGAAGGGCGCACGCATGTGGCCGGCGTGCGGGAACTTCTGGCTGCTGTGGCCGAATTCAGCAGGGAGAGCGCCGAACGCGTCATTCACGATTATGTCGAGAGCAAGGGCATCAAGTTCAAGCAGATCGGGCCGCCTCTGCGTGTGGCTCTGACCGGGCGGCTTGGCGGGCCGGGCTTGCCGGACGTCATGGCCGCCATAGGCCGTGAGGACACGCTGGCTCGCCTGGATCGCGCCTTTGGCTTGAGCGAGTGAGCGGAACGTCTCGCGCCGAAATGGAGGATCTATGGCGCTTCTGAGTGCGGTTGACGTGAGCCTGAATCTCTCGGGAAAACCGCTGCTTGATCGTGCGGATCTGCATTTGGAAGTTGGGGAGCGTGTCTGCCTGGTCGGGCGCAATGGAGCGGGCAAGTCCTCGCTTATGGCGCTTCTGGCCGGGGACATGCTCCCCGACTCTGGAACCGTGACGCGGGCGCCCGGCATTCGTTTCGGCCATATGCCGCAGGCTGTCCCGGAGCAGTGGAGCGGATCGGTTTTTTCCGTTGCGGCGGCGGGCATGGGCCGGCGGGGCGTCGCGCTGGCGGCGGCCCGGTTGCTGGCGGAAGGGCGGGAAAGCGAGGTGCTCCCGGAGCATGCGGAAGCGGCCCGACGGCTCATGGAAGAGGGAGAGGGATGGGAGCTTCACGGCGAGGTGCTGAGCGTTCTCAACCACTTGCGCCTTGATCCTGAGGCTGATTTCACCTCTCTGTCCGGCGGAAGCCGACGGCGGGTCGCTCTGGCCAGAGCGCTGCTTGTGTCGGATTGCCTGCTTCTGGACGAGCCTACCAACCATCTGGATATCGGAACCATCGCCTGGCTTGAGGATTTTCTTGTTCGGCGGGCGCGCCTGCTTGTGTTTGTGAGCCACGATCGCGCTTTTGCCCGGCGTCTGGCCACCCGTGTGGCGGAACTCGATCGCGGGCATCTCCATTCCTACGCCTGCGGCTACGACATGTTTCTTGAGCGGCGAGAGGCCCGACTGGAGGCTGAAGAACGCCAGGCCGCCGTTTTCGACAAGAAACTGGCGCAGGAGGAAGCCTGGATCCGTCAGGGCATCAAGGCGCGACGCACACGCAACATGGGACGGGTGCGGGCGCTTGAAGCCATGCGTGCGGAACGGCGTGCCAGGCGCGCGCGGCTCGGCACCGCCGCCATGCGCGTGCGGGAGGCGGAGCAGTCCGGCAAGCTCGTGATTGAGGCGCGCGGCGCGCGTTTTGTCTATCCTGACGGGTTTGAGGTCTTCCACGACGTCTCCACTGTCATTCAGCGCGGGGATCGGGTGGGGATCATCGGCGATAACGGCACGGGCAAGACCACCTTGCTGCGGATGCTGCTCGGGGAACTGGAACCTGTGGAGGGAAGCGTCCGGCACGGAACCCGCCTTGAAATCGCCTACTTCGATCAGCTCCGGTCCACGCTTGATTCCGAGGCGTCGGTCATGGACAGCATCGCGGACGGGAACGACACCATCGTCATTGATGGCCAGCCGAGGCATGTCGCCGGGTATTTGCTGGATTTTCTGTTTGACTCCGATCGCTTGCGTGTTCCCGTGCGCACGTTGTCGGGCGGCGAAAAGAACCGTCTGCTGCTCGCGCGTCTTTTCGCCAGACCTTCCAATGTGCTTGTGCTGGACGAGCCGACCAACGATCTTGATGTCGAAACTCTGGATTTGCTGGAAGAACTGTTGAGCGGCTACAGCGGAACCGTTCTCATGGTGAGCCATGATCGCGCTTTTCTGGATAATCTCGCGACCATGACCCTGGCGCTGGAAGGGGACAAGCTCGTACACGAATATGTGGGAGGCTATACCGACTGGCTGCGTCAGCGTCCCGCCCCGCCGGAGGAACAGCGAAGAGAACCGGCTGCTCGCCCGGCGGGAGGAGCGCGGGGCGCTTCCCGCAGGCTCTCGTTCAAGGAGCAGCGGGAACTTGACGCGTTGCGGCAGGAACTGGCGGCCCTGCCCGAACACCTGGCTGATCTGGAAAGAGAACAGGCGGAGTTGGAGGCCCGGCTTGAAGCGCCCGATTTTTTCAGATCGGATCCCTCGGCTTTCAGAAAAGCGACCGAGCGCCTGCCGGAGATCGATGCGGAACAGATCGCTCTTCTCGAACGGTGGGAAGCGGTGGAGAGCCGCATTGCGGAATTGGACAAGTGATTGCGAGAAAATGAGTTGAGGATGAGCGCAGCAACGTCGAATGCCGTGCCTGTCGCCATGACCCGTTGCGCCGCCTACGCGCGGCAGGCTGTGGAGCGCGCCACAGGGGAGATTCTTGACGCCTGCGGCTGGCAACCGGCGGCGGGCAGTCGTGTGCTGGTGAAGCCCAATCTTTTGAAAGCCTCTCCCTTGGCCTGCACGCATCCCGAAGTCACGCGGGCCGCCTGTGCCTGGCTGCTTGACCGGGGGGTTCAGGTGATAGTGGCGGATTCGCCCGGCTTCGGCACGGCGCGCGGCGTGGCTGAAGCGATTGGCCTGGCTTCGGCCTTGGCGGATCTTGGTCTTGCTGTGCGCGGCATGGGGGAGCCGGTCCCTGTCGCGCTCCCGGATGGGGGATCGTGGGGCGTGTCGCGCCTTGCTCTGGAATGTGACGCGCTGTTATCTGTGCCGCGCGTCAAGGCGCACGCGCAAATGCGTGTGACGCTGGCGGTCAAGAATCTTTTCGGCTGTGTCTGCGGCTTGCGCAAGGCCGTGGCGCATACGGTGCAAGGCAATACGCCGGGCGTCTTTGAAACATGCGTGGCCGCGCTGTGGCAGGCGCTCCCGCCGGTGGCGGGCCTGGCTGACGGCATTACGGCCATGCATGTGACCGGCCCTTCCGGGGGGAAGCCGTTTCAACTCGGCCTCCTTGCCGCTTCTCCCTGCGCCGTCGCGCTGGACGCCGCCGTGTACGCCGTCCTTGGCGTTATGCCTTCGGACATTCCTGTCTGGCGCGCGCTGATCCGGCGCGGCGCTCCGGGAGCCTTTGCGGAAAATATCCGCTACCCGTTGCAAACGCCGCAAGACGTTCCGGCAAAAGGTTTTATTTTGCCGGAAACGCTTGCGGACGTGTCTTTCAGACCGCATCGCCTGGCCTGGAGCGTGTGCCGCAGAATCTGGCGTTCGCTACGGCCGTAAACGCAGATCATTCCGTCAGGCGCTACGCTTGCGGATCGCGCTTCGGCCGGGTGTGCAGGGCGTCGGAGAGCGCTCCGCAGATTTGACGCAGGGCGACGCGCGCGGGCATGGTGTGCGCCAGCGCGTTGAGCATCAAAAAGTCGTGCTGCGTGGCAAGGTAACGCACACATGCGGTGGGAACGCCGGCGGCCATGAGCTTTCTGGCGTAGGCTTCTCCCTCGTCGCGCAGCACGTCATTTTCTCCGGTGATGATCAATGCGGGCGGCAGGCCGCGCAGACGCTCGTTTTCGGCATGCAGGGGAGAGGCTGTGGCTTCCTCGCGCCGGTGCTCGTCGGGCAGATAGGCGTCCCAGAACCAACGCATGGACTCGCGCGTCAGCCACGGGCCGGATGTGAATGTCTTGTACGAGGCGGTGCTGAAATCCGCGTCGGTCACGGGGTAGAGCAAAAGCTGAAAGGCCAGCTTGGGGCCGCCGCGTTCTTTGACGAGCAGCGCCGTCACCGCCGCCATGTTGCCGCCCACGCTGTCCCCCGCCACAGCGATGCGGGAGGGATCCAGATCATATTGATCCGCATGGGCGGCTACATGGCCGAGCACGGCGTACACCTGTTCTATCGGGACCGGGTATTGCGCTTCCGGAGACGGCGTATATTCCGGAAAAACGACAGCCGCCCCGGAACCTGCGGCAAGTTCGCGCACCAGGCGTTCATGGGTGTGCCTGTCGCCCATGACCCAGCCGCCGCCGTGGATGTACAGAATGATGGGAAGTTTTTCCGTTACGCCCTGTGGCCGTACAAAACGAACGGAAACACTCCCTGTGGGGCCGACAGGCAATTCGATGTCGGTGATGTCGGCGGCGGGCATGTCATGAGGGTTGGCCTGGGCGTCGGCCAGAACTTTTCGCGCTTCCTCCGGCGTGAGGCTGCTCAGGGGCGGATCGCCCCTGGCTTCGAGCGTATCAATAAAGTTTTGCGTGTCAGGCGTCAGAAACGGCTTTTCGCTTGAAAACAGTCCCATGGAAACACTCCTTTTGAAGAAGGGAAGGGAGGTGAAAACGCTTTTGCACGGGGCGGGGCTTTTCACTCTTCTCCAGTGTACCCATTGCCGGAAAAACAAAAATGATTTTGCGATGATAAAAAGTTTCGGCAGGCGGAAGGAACGCGTGGAACGGCGGAGCCGGCTTTGCCCCGCGCGTTTGCAGCGGGACAGAACCGGCCATGAATGGAAAAAACGGTTTCGGTATTTTAGACCGCATACCGGCAAAGCGCGGACAGTCCTTGTCGGAGAGATCAACCTTGATGCAGTGCTTGAGGGTTCCAGCCGGGGCTCGCAAGATCGCCGCGTGGAAAAAGCCGGCAATTTTGCAGGGTGGCAAGAAATGGATGCGCCCTGTGTGATGCTGGCCGTTCCGTGCCTGAGTCCGGACACGCCCGGCGCGGCTTGACGAAGACCGCGGCAAGAGCGAAATAGAGGCATGGTGTCGCCGGAGCGGTGGAATCCCGTGGAACGGACCAAACGTCCGGCGGACGTGTCCGACGGGGCGGAAGCGTATGTCCCGCCTGGCGATCATGCTTGAGGAGGGGACATGGCGCATTTTCGGTACGAGTGTTTTTGCACGCTGGTTTACGACAGCGAACTGACCTATGAAGAAGTGCTGGAGCGGGAAACGACGCTTGAGACCCGCATGGGAGAGATCCTGGAGTCGTGCGGCGGAAAGCATATTGATTTTGTTTCCGTCAGCGATTCCCTTCGCGTCCAGTGCGCCTTTACTGATTGGAGTCCCGAGGATTTCCGCCTGCTCTGCGCGGAGATGGCGGAGCTGACTGTGGAGGGCGTGCACGGGCGTGTGCTGGTGGTGAGCAAGGATCTGGATGAAGTCAGCGTCGCCCTGCTTGGGCCGGACGGCCCGATGCTGGCGCGCGTCCCGTTGCCCGATCCGGCCGGATTGTCGGGGACGGGTCAGGGCGAGATCGTCCTGACGGCCGAAGGAATGGCGCCAATGTCTGCCGGGGAACGCGCCGACGCCCTGCACCGGCGTCAGCCGTGCAGCCCTGTGGCGGAGCGCGCCCCGGGCGCGCACGGATCAGGACAGGGGGGCGGGGGGAGGCCGGATGCATGGCTCTCTCCTTTACAGTCGGCGGACGCCGCCGCGGGATCGGATGCGGGCGCTTGCGACGCGGCGGCCCTGCTGGAGGCCTGGCGCGATCAGATGCGCCGCCGCCGGGGGTGACGAGACGGGGGAGTGAGAACCCCCGCTTTGCAGTTGGTTTTTTTCGGGGAGTATGCTAGCCTCCCACCTTCAATCGAAATCAGGAGAGGAGGCCTCATGTTTGTTTCAATAGCTCATGCCATGGGTTCCGCCGGAGGAAGCGGCGCGGCCGGAGGGCCGGAAGCCTTCATGCAGTTTGTTCCGCTGCTTGCGATGCTGGCGATTTTCTATTTTCTGCTTATTCGCCCGCAACAAAAGCGCGCCAAGCAACACAAGGCCATGCTGGATGCCCTGAAGAAGGGCGATCAGGTGTTGACCACGGGCGGACTTGTCGGGCGTATTGTGGACATGGACGGCGACATTCTCACGCTTGATCTTGGGGGCACGACTGTGAACCTTGCCCGTTCCTATGTGGTGGGGCTTACGGAGTCGAAAGTCGCCCGGGAATCCAAAAACGGCAAGGACGACAAGTAGCTCGGTTGCACACGTTTTCGCTGTTGCAAGCCGTTTTCTTCACACCCGGACGATCGGGCGTGAAGGGAACGGCTATGCCCGGTTCTGGCCATGCATGTCGGCGTGGCGTTGAGCGCGCATGGAGACGCAGATTCAGATAAGGAATGCATTTTGATGAAAGCCCTGACTTGGCGCATAGTCGTCTCGCTGTTGGTGCTGGTCGCAGGGGTGGCGTATGTGCTCCCCAGCCTGCCCGGGGTTGAATCTTCACCGCTGGCGCGTTTTTTGCCCGATGCGAAGATCAGCCTTGGTCTTGATCTGAAAGGAGGGATGCACCTGACGCTCGGTGTGGAGGTGGAAAAGGCCGTGACCAACGCCCTTTCCATCACCGGGCAGGAAATCCGGGCGCGCGCTTCGGAGAAAGGGATTACCGTGTTGCGGCCTCGCCTTGCTCCCGACAATCGTCTGGAATTTTTGCTCCCTCGCGCCACGCAGCAGGCCGATCTTGAGGCGCTGCTGGCGAAAGATTTTCCGCGGCTCGCTGTCGCGTCCCCTGTGGCCATGCCCGTCGGCGGGGCGGGGCAGACGCCCGGATTGCGTTACTTTGCCGTCTTTACGGATGCCGCCCGAAAAGAGATTGAGGACATGGCCCTTGATCAGGCCGTGCGCACCATCCGCAACCGAATCGATCAGTTCGGGGTTGCGGAGCCGGACATTCGCAAGCAGGCCGATTTCCGCATCCAGATCCAGCTTCCCGGGCTGACCGATTCGGAGCGTGCCGTTCACCTTGTGGGGCAGACCGCACAGCTCACTTTCCATCTGGTGCGTGATGATGTGGACCCGAACGGCATTTTGCCGCCGGGAGTGGCGCTTTTTCCTGAAGTGACGATCCGGGCGGACGGCAGCGTTGTCGAGCGCTCCCTCCCGTTAGATGTGGAACCGCTGATGACCGGGGAAGACGTTTCGGACGCCCGCCCCACTTTTGACGGGCGCGACAACCAGCCGAGCGTCTCCCTGAGTTTCAACCCGCGCGGCGCGGCGACCTTTGAACGCGTCACCGGTGAGCATATTGGCCAGCGCATGGCCATCGTGCTTGACGGGAAGGTGCACAGCGCGCCTGCGATCAAGGATCGCATCGGAGGAGGACAGGCGAGCATCACCGGGCATTTCACGCCCAACGAGGCGCAGGATCTCGCCATTGTCCTGCGTGCCGGCTCTCTGCCCGCGCCTGTCACCGTGCTTGAGGAACGGACTGTCGGGCCGTCGCTCGGCGCGGATTCCATCCGCAGCGGCATGATCGCCGCAGTCGTCGGCGGGCTTGCGGTCATTGTGATCATGCCCCTGTATTATGGTCTGGCCGGGCTTTTGGCCGACGCCATGCTGGCGTATACCATGCTTTTGCTCATGGCTGGCCTGGCCGGCTTCGGAGCGACGCTGACCTTGCCGGGCATTGCCGGCATTGTGTTGACGATCGGCATGTCCGTGGACGCCAACGTGCTTATCTTTGAGCGTATTCGGGAAGAGATGCGCCTGGGCATGAAACCGGCGGCTGCCGTGGCTGCCGGTTTCGATCGCGCGGCGGTCTCCATCACCGACTCCAACCTCACCACCATTATTGCCGCGGCCATTTTGTACCAGTTCGGCACCGGGCCGGTACGGGGCTTTGCCGTGACCCTGACCCTTGGCATCCTGGCTTCGATGTATACGGCGATTTTCGTGTCCCGCACGCTGTTTGGCCTGTGGATGCGCGGCAACAACGGCAAGAGCCTTTCCATATAGGGGATGTTTCCAATGAGCATACATCTTTTTCATGGGGACACGCATTTTGATTTTGTGGGCAAACGCCGCCTTGGCTATCTTGTGTCCGCCATCCTCATGTTGCTCAGCCTCGTGGCGGTGCTGTTGAACGGAGGCTTGAGGTACGGCGTCGACTTCGCCGGGGGCGCTGCCGTTCAATTGCAGTTCGCCAGCCCCGTGGACGATGAGGCGATCAAGAACGCCTTTTCCGGCATGAATTTGCCGGGACTTGCCGTGCAGCGTTACGGAGAAGACGGGCGCGATTATCTTGTCCGCTTTTCGCCGCCGTCCGGCATGACGGGCGAAAGCATTCGGGAGGGCGTGCTCTCCGCCCTGCAGAGCGCTTTTGCCGGGAACACGGCCGTCATCCAGCGGCTTGAGATGGTCGGCCCCAAAGTTGGCGCGGATCTGCGCAATGCGGCCCTGGAGGCGCTGTATTATGCTATCCTGCTGATCACCGTGTACATTTCCGGACGGTTCGAGCACCGCTGGATGATCGCGGCGATCATGGCGGCGGCGCTTGGCGGAGCCATGTACGTTACGGGATTGTCCGGTCTTGGCATGGCGCCTCGCGTATGCGCCGCTTTGCTTCTGACGCTTGTGCTGTGCTGGAAGCTGCGCCTGAATTTCGCCCTTGGCGCCATTGTCGGTCTGCTGCATGACGTGCTTGTCACTGTGGGGCTGCTGACTCTGCTCGGCAAGGAATTTGACCTGAACATCATCGCCGCCTTGCTGACGCTGGTTGGCTACTCCCTGAACGACACGATCATTGTGTACGACCGCATCCGCGAAAACCTGGTCCGTCAGTCGACCAAGACGCCGCCAGCGCTTGGCGCGCTCATCAACCAGAGCGTAAACCAGACGCTTGGGCGTACGATCATGACCTCGTTCACCACGTTGCTTGCCACAGTAAGTCTGCTTGTACTCGGCGGCGGAGCCATTCACGACTTTGCCCTGACCATGACCATCGGCGTGTTTGTCGGCACGTTTTCCACCATTTTTGTTTCCGCTCCGATCCTGCTGGCGTTCGGCGATACGGAACGCTATCTGATGGTCAGGACGGAAAGCTACGAACGCCCGGGCGAACATGGCGTTGTATAGGGCTTGAGGGTTCGGGGCGGCCCGTGGCTACGGGTTGCCCCGCCTGTTGGGCCGCATTGGCGAACACTTTCTGGACTTCTTCCGATTTTTCGCTATTGTGGGCGGAGTGGATTCCCCACATGTGAACGACTTTCAGGACATAGCCAGACGGCTTCTGGCAAGCCTTACAGACAAAATGCTCCAGGACGAGGTATCATGACGGTAGAGAGAAAAGAACATAAGGTTCTTATTGCCAACCGGGGCGAGATCGCCGTGCGTATTGTCCAGGCCTGCCGCAAGCTTGGTGTGGATTTCGTGTGCGTGTATACGGGCGAGGACGCCGCTTCCGGCCATGTGCGCATCGCGCGGGAATCGGGGGGCGAAAAGTCATTGTTCCGCGTTGCTTCGTACCACGATGCCAATGAAATTCTGTCTGTGGCGGACGAAGCCGGGGCCACGGCCATTCATCCGGGGTATGGCTTTTTTGCTGAAGATTTCCGCTTCGCCCGCCGGGTCACGACGCGGGAACGCAAACTGCTTTTTATCGGGCCTTCCTGGCGGGTCATCCGCGACCTGGGAGACAAGATCAACACCAAGCGTCTGGCCCGCGGACTTGGCGTGCCTACCGTGCCCGGTTCGGACCGCCCGATCTACGACGAGATGGAAGCCGAAAAGGTGGCGCGGAGCCTGTTCGATTTCCAGATCCAGCAGGGCGTCAGCCGGCCTCTTGTTCTTGTCAAGGCATCGGCTGGCGGCGGTGGCATGGGCATTGAGGAAGTTTACGATATCGATCAGTTTCGTTCCGTGTATCGGCGTATCCGCAATTACGCGTTGCGTCAGTTCAAGGACGAGGGTGTGCTGATCGAGCAGCGCATCCGTGATTTCAACCATCTTGAAGTTCAGATCGTCTCCGACAGAAGCGGTAAAAATCCGGTGCATTTCGGCACCCGCAACTGTTCCATTCAATCCACGGGGCTGCAAAAGCGCATTGAAGTCGCTCCGGGTTTTGATCCTTCTTCCATCCATTATGACTTCGATGCCGCCAAACTCCTTAACGACATCACCGAGCATTCCCTGGCCATGGCCCGCAAGGTCGGTTATGACAATGTGGGAACGTGGGAATGGATTGTCACCAGAGACGGAAGCCCCTTTCTGATGGAGGTCAATACCCGCATTCAGGTGGAAAACGGCGTTTCGGCGCGTATTTCCTCTGTACGGGGCGAAGGCGGCGTGGATCTTGTGGCCGAACAGATCCGTATCGGCCTTGGGGAGCCGCTTGGCTATACGCAGGAAGACATCTCTTTTGCCGGCGTCGGCATTGAGTACCGGCTTATCGCTGAAGATCCGGACAATCGCTTTACCCCCTGGGTGGGGCGGATCGACGCCTTCGGCTGGCCCGAGCATCCCTGGCTGACCCTGCACACGCATGTTCCCACGGAAGAGTCGTACGAGATCCCTACGGAATTCGATCCCAACCTGGCCCTGGCCATTGTCTGGGGTGAAAATCTGGAACAGGCCAAACAGCGGGGCGCCCAGTTTTTGGACGAACTCACGCTGGAAGGCCAGAACCAGCTTGGCGACGAACTGAAGTCCAATATCAGGTTTTTGCGGACCAATACGGATCGTATCCTGCGCTTTTAACGCCTTGGATGGTGCAAACATTTCAGGGCGTTCGCGTGAAAAACGGGTGCACTTCCGTTTTCCGGCGCTTTTGCCCGATGCTGATGGGTACACGGTATGGATATTGAAAAAAGAGCACATCATCTTTCCGAGCGTCTGAATTACATTCGGGATATTTTTGCGGGCAAGCATCCGGAAAGCATCGATCTTCTGCACAACCGCCTGAGCGAGTTTTTCCGGCGCGCCAGCGAAGGCGTGCAGAATGATCCCGAGGCGGAACTGACCACTCTGGAAGAGTTGTTTGTTTTCATGGAGCGCAAGCTTGAGGGCGAGCTGCAACCCATGGACAAGGTGCGCATCGTGCGTCACCCCCAGCGCATCTGCCTGCGCGATATCCTTGAAAATGTCTATGACAATTTTACCGAGATCGGTGGCCAGGGCGAGCACAGCATCGATCCGGGCATGTTGATCGCTCGCGCCACCATCACCCGGCGGCGCGGCAAGAAGACATACAGCCAGCTTGTCATGGTCATCGGGCAGGAAAAGGGGCATGGGGAAGAATTCCGCAACGGCGGATCGGCCTCTCCCTGGGGCAATTTCAAGGCCATGCACTACATGAAGGTGGCGGAAACGGAGGGTATTCCGATCCATACCTTTGTGTTTACCCCCGGCTCCTTCCCCATTGAGGACACTCCGGGCGCGGCCCAGCAGATCGCCCGTAACCTGTATGAAATGGCCGGCCTGACCGTGCCCATGATCGTCACGATTTCGGAAGGGGGATCCGGCGGGGCAGAGGCGGTTTCCCTCGGCGACCGGCGGCTCATGATGTCGCATGGCTACTATTCGGTCATCTCTCCGGAGGGGGCGGCCGCCATTCAGGGACGTCTGCGGGGAGGCGGTCAGCGGGCCACGCCGGAACTGGTGGAGTTTTGCGCCACGCAATTGCACATCACCGCCCAGGACAATCTCCAGTTCGGTTATATCGACAGGGTGATTCAGGAACCTGTGCTGGGCGCGCGTCCGTGGCATTACGACTTTTTCCGCACTTTGCGTCATGAAGTGATCCGCGCCACCGATGAAACGGTGCTCTCCGTGCGGGGGCTTGGGATGTTCCGGAGCCTGTTGCTCCGCCGTCTTGAGCGCGACGACATCAATCTGGATGAAACGTATGTGCGCTGGGATCTGAGTCCGGCGGCGCGCGAACGTCTGGTGGCCCGGCGACAGAAAAAATTTCTCAAGCTTTCCAAGGGCGCGTGTCTTGATCGGCGGCCCTTCCTGAACAAGCTGCGCAACAGCGTGCGCGAGTCCTGGGCAAGTCTTTTCGCTCGTGTCAAATACGCGCTCATTACCAAGCACCAGCGCAAGATCAGTTCGATCATGGACGAAGTCGTTTCCGAATTCCATCTGCTCAAGCGACGTTTTCTTGCTCCCTTCGGCGGAGTGCGGCAGGAACGTCCCAGAGTTGAGGAAGCCGTGGTGCGGGAACTGACGACGCTTTCCGACTGGGATGAAAATGAATCTCGCAAGGGGGAATGGGCGTATGTCAGCCCGCGCGCCAAGGAGGATCGGGCTGTCACCTGTCCCAATGCGGCCACGCACGGCTGTCTGGATCTGTGGGCGCCGGATTTGTTTGGGGAATTCGCGGGCGTGTGTACAAGCTGTGGCCATCATTTCCCCATGGAATACCAATGGTTTGTGAAAAATGTTTTTGACGAGGGATCGGTACGTGAATTCAATACCGAAGTGGAGGCGACCAATCCTCTGCACTTTGAAGGATTGGACGAATACCTGTCCAAGGCGCGTGAGCGGACGGGCCTGAAGAGCGGTTGCATCACCTTTGAGGCACGGCTGGACGGCATCAAGATGATCGTGGCCATGCTGGTCGCCAGTTTCCGCGGAGGTTCCGTGGGGGCGGCGGAAGGGACAAAGTTTGTGGAAGCGTCCGAGCGCGCCGCCAAAAAGCGGTACCCCTTTCTTGCCTATGTGCACGGGACAGCCGGCATCCGCATTCAGGAGGGGACGCACGGCGTCATTCAGATGCCCCGATGCACTGTGGCCGTGCGGCGTTACATCAATTCCGGCGGGTTGTACACAGTCCTGTACGACACCAATTCCTACGCCGGGCCGGTAGCCAGTTTTCTTGGCTGTTCACCCTACCAGTATGCCATGCGTTCCTCGAACCTCGGCTTTGCCGGGCCGGGCGTGATCAAGGAAACCACGGGCATGGATATGGCTCCCCACTACCACGGCGCATACAAGGCTCTGGCGCGGGGGCACATCCAGGGCGTTTGGGATCGGCGCGAGGCTCGCGTGAATTTGAAACAGGTTTTGCTCACCATGGGCGGCAGAAATCTGTATTACAGATAACCCGTGGCGTTTCCCGGTGGCTTGCGGCGTCCGCGCCGCGCGTTTGCCACTTCCCGCGGGAGGCCAGGCGTTCTTCGCCGGCATGAGCATCTGCAACACGGTATGATGAAGAGAGCGTCATAAATGATAGATTTCACCAAACTTCTTGAAGAAATCAAAGCTTCTCCCTATGAGGAAGTGATGATCACGGCGCCGCACACAGGGGTGGTGACATTCGGTCCCCTGAAAGTCGGCGACAAGGTGAGCGGCCCTTCCGGAACCTGGAAGGAAAAGCCGGGGACATTGATCGCGACGCTCGACCGGGAGCGCAACCCGAAGCCCATTGCGGCTTCCCAGAAAGGCGAAGTCAGCGCGCTGCGCACGGAACTTGAGGGCTGCTTTGTCGAAGCCGGCACGTCCCTTGCGACAGTCAGGCATTTCCGCTCCAAGGATGAGGTTTTGCGTATTCTGCTCCAGCAGGCCCTGCACCTTTTTACCGCGCCGGAACGGGCAAAGTATTATTTTGTTCCGCAAGTCGACACCAAGGTAAAGGTTTCCGGGTGCAGCTCCGTGTCGGTGCATGACGGCATGGAACTGTTCATTGTTTCAAGAATGAAACGGGAAACGCCCCTGTACTACACCGGACCGGCGGGGGTCATTTACGCCGTGTATTTTCAGCACAATGAAAACGTGGATGCCGGTCAGCCGCTGATTGGCGTTTGCCCGCCTGATCAGGTCCAGCAGATTGAGGAAGTGGTGCGCAAGGTGCGCATGGACTGGGAAGAACAGGATTGAGTCATGGGGAAAGTGCTTCAGATTCGGGTCAGCGCCTGGACGTACAATGAGGATGACGTCAAAAGAAGCTGGGAAGGTCTTTCCGCTCTGGCATGGCCCCGGCCGCCCTATCCGGGTGAAAAGCGAGGCGTGCTGGAACTGGTGACGGCGCTGGAGAACGGTCTGGGGTTTGAAGATTGGCCGAAGGCGGTGGCCGATCGCCTGCGTGAGGGCATCGGGCGTGTCGGAGATCTGCGGAACCAGCTTGAACAGGCTCTGGCGGACTGGAACCCCCGCGAGGCCAACAGGCTGAGCGACGCGCTGGAAGACGCGCTTTCCCTGCTTGAAGAACAGGCCCCGCCGGCGTAAGGGCGGTGGAGGGCAACCTTTCCTGCTGGTTTTTGGTCATGCGGGGCAGTATGACCGCAAGGAGAATGGAATGCTGAACAAAGTCATGATCATCGGCAGACTGGGCCGCGATCCGGAACTGCGCTACACGCAGTCCGGCAGTCCGATTTGCAATCTCAATATCGCTACTGATGAATCGTATACGGATCGGGACGGCAACAAGGTTGATCGTGCCGAGTGGCACCGTGTGGTGGTTTTTCAGCGCGCCGCCGAGAATTGCGCCCAATACCTGGGGAAGGGAAGCCTTGTCTATGTCGAGGGCAATCTGCAAACCCGAAAATGGCAGGATCAGCAGGGGCAGGATCGCTACACTACGGAAATTCGTGCTCAGCGCGTGCAGTTTCTGGATCGGCGGGGAGCGGCCGACGGCGGAGAGCAGGGCGGATATGCCGGCCCCAAGCGCGCTCCTGCCGGGCAGTCGGGGGGCCGCCCGCAACCCCAGCGGCAACAGCCGCGTCAGGATGACTATGAAGATCTGGGACCGGCCTTCCCTTCCGAAGCGAGCGGCATGGATGACGTGCCGTTTTAGAGCGTTTTCCCAATGAATAGTGGGTAAACGCTCGGCGGCCGCGAGAGCGGACGCCCGTGCCGAACAAGCGAGCAAACCGCCATTAGAAAACCCGTAAGGGTTTTGCGGCGGTGTAGTCGCCGTGAGTGAGCGAAAAACAAGGCTTTTTCGCGAACGATCCTGCAAAATTTCTTCACATGCTTATGCGAAGAATTTTTGCAATTAGACGCTAGGAGGGCTTGTCAGAGGAAGCTCGCATGAACCCGCCTGCTGCAAGGCCGTTTTTGCGGCCGGCGGCGTTGCGAGCCAATATTGACTGTATGTTCAAGACAGCTTCGGCCGCTGTTTGACCCTTGCCGGCCGGAAAACCCCGGCTTTTTGCGGACGGCGTTTGCATGCGGTCTGACCTTGGAACGCTGTCCTCAAAAGCCGACATAGGGGGATGATCCATCGCCACACGACTGGAAGGCAGAACAGCAGGACTGAAACCGAGCCAGATCAAGGCATTGACCCGTTTGGGGCAGCGTCGCTATCCTGTACGGGGTGGTTACAGCACGGATCAGGCGCGGGAGATCGCGGCCCTGTCTCGTTCTCTGGGGCGACAGATCGGCCTTGTGCTCGATCGACAGGGTAAAGTGGAACTGGTTCTGGTGGGGGAACCGGGGTCCATTCTGATCCCTGAACTGCCCCGCGGCCGTGGAGGGAGCGCTCGTATGCGCGGGGTGCGGTTGATGCACACCCACCTTTCCCCGGAGGGGCTGTCTCAGGAAGACCTGATGGATCTTCTTTTTCTGCGTCTGGACAGCATTGCAGTGCTCACTGTCAATGACTACGGCGAGCCTGTCTCGTTCCAAAGCGCTCACCTTCTGCCCCCCAATGCCACCCAAACACCGTACCGCGTACATCCCCTGACAGCATGGGATCGGGTGGAGATCGACTTTACCGCCGAAGTGGAGGCCCTTGAGGCTGAACTGGCCCGTGTACTGTCCGAGGCGAATGACGTGACTGGCGCGGCCGGCCCTGCAATGCGCGGGGAAGGCGGAGCCGGCGAAAGTACGGTCCGGGCCGTTCTTGTTTCCGTCGATGCCGCGCCCCGTAGCGTGCAGGAAAAACGTCTTGACGAGCTTGCCGAACTGGCGCGCACAGCCGGTATCACGGTTACGGGAACGCTCATTCAGCGCGTTGCCGGCGTTCATCCCCGGCATATTCTGGGCAAAGGCAAACTGGCCGAGCTTGAGGTGCTTGCTTTGCAGGGGCAAGCCTCGCTTATTGTCTTTGATGGCGAATTGACCCCGGCGCAACTCAACAGCCTTTCGGAGACGACTGAGCGCAAGGTGCTGGATCGTACCCAGCTTATCCTGGATATTTTTGCCCGGCGCGCCAGCACGCGGGCGGGCAAGCTTCAGGTGGAAATGGCCCAGCTTCAATACACGCAACCGCGTCTGGCAGGGAAAAACCGGGCCATGGACCGTCTTATGGGCGGTATCGGCGGACGCGGGCCGGGCGAGACCAAGCTTGAGACGGACAGACGGCGCGCGAGAGAGCGTATCGCCAAAATCCGCAAGGAACTTGAGGAACTTCGCAAACAGCGCGCTTTCACTCGCGCCAGACGATCCCGGCAGGGACTGCCTGTTGCCGCGCTGGTAGGCTACACCAATGCGGGAAAGTCCACCCTGCTCAACACGCTCACCCGGTCCGACGTGCTGGCCGAGGACAAGCTTTTCGCCACGCTGGACCCGACAACCCGACGTCTGCGCTTTCCCAGGGAGCATGAGCTTGTGCTGGCGGATACCGTGGGTTTCATCCGCAATCTTCCCAAAGAGTTGACCGAGGCCTTTCAGGCGACGCTGGAAGAACTCTCCGCCGCCGATCTGCTCATCCATGTGGCTGACGCCTCGCACCCCGATCTGGATCGTCAGATAGCCGCGGTGGAAAATATTCTTGCGGACATGGATCTGCTCGCCGTGCCCCGGCTCATGGTCTTGAACAAGTGCGACCGCCTGGATCGGGAAGCTCAAGACAATCTGCGCCAACGCTGGCCGGATGCGATTTTTGCGGCGGCGGCCACAGGCGAGGGTATGGATACGCTTTCCCGACGCATAGAGGCAGCGGTGAGGTGGGAACGTCCTCTCCCGGCCGCTTGCGCCGAGGGGTGATAGACGCCGGCAAAGCATCTTGCCGACACTCATGAAACAGAACTTTGCAGCCGGGATTCTCGCCCCAGCCAGCCCACAGGATTGGCGTTGCCGTCTCTGGCAGCGCCAAAGCCGATGCAGGCCGGCTGTTGCAAGCGTGTGAAAATTTTACGGTGCTTATCTCATTCCAGGTACTGCCTGATATAATACTCAGCGCAATATTTTCTGTTCTCCGACCAGAAGTACTCTGACATTGGGTTCATTGAACAAAAGCAGACGGCGGATGTGTCCGGCGATAAACGTGAGAATGTTCCGGCGGTTGTAGCTTTTCAGATCCCAAAACAGCCAGGGAACATTGGAAAAGGCCGCCTTGACAATATCATAGTGACACAAGTCCGAAGAAACTGCCGTAACTCCGGAAGCATAGAAGCGCGCTCGCACGAGTTCCATTTTTTCCCGCCAGCTCTCTCCGGATGGCGGAGTAAAATAAAAGCTGGTAGGATATCCGTCATCCGTAAAGATCTTAAGCTGTTCAATGGCAGGTGACTCTACAATAATATGTTCTTTTGGTATGGAAAAAATAGAGATCAATTCATTAAGTCGTAAATTGGCTTTTTCCTTGTTTGCATTGTTCAGATTTTTAAAATCAAGCCATATCCAGACATATTTCCGGTCTTTTATTACTGAAAACATATCGTAGAGCGTAGTATTATAGTCTCTATTGTCATGATCGACATTAAATATGTTTTTTGTATCGTCATAGTATATATCCATTTCAAATCCGGAAAAACTGTTCAAAAAATATTTTGCCCGTTCCGGGCTGTTGACCCTGTGGAGCCATATTCCATCAGGAATATCCAAAGATTTTGAAACATGATATGTAAGATTGGAAAAAGGTTGTATGTTCTGATTTGTATAATAAAATATTTTGTTATAAGTTCTATATAGTATAATTATTGATGCTATCATCAAACATGATAAAATAATTCTTTTTATAGCAGTGACTGAGATTTTTTGCATAACAGACTCCCATCATAATTTGTTTGCGTTTTTAATGCCTGCCTTCAAACTCTGAAATTGGAAAATTTCAAAGTACATTTTCTCTAGGACACGGATATTTCTTATTTCTGAAACAAGATATCGTAGTCCTTATTGCCAAGTACTCTTTTTTCCTGCACATAGTCTGGAGAAAGCAGGTCTTTTTCCGGTTTGTATCCATCAAACGTGATGCCCGCGAGGTTCAGAACCGGATAAATCAAGTCATCCGTTTGCCACGGGCGTTTTGTCCATGCCTGAACCTGTTGAAAGAATCCGGGACGTTCCTTTTGATATTCCTTGGAAAGCCATATAAGGAACGGAATTTCAAACATGAAGCGGGAACCTGCTGTTTCCGCGTGGCCTCCTGTTCGCCCATCTTCATATAGGGCTTCGCCATGATCCGAAAAATACAGAAGCGCTGTGGGGCGGGAAGTTTCCTCAAGAAGCAGGAAAAGTTGTTCCAGAACGTGATCAGTATATGCTATGCTGTTGTCGTAGTCATTGATGTCCCGAATTTGCCCTTTGCTCAAGGCATGTTGCGCCGCATCAGGCGGCGTATCCGTAAAACGTGTCATGGACTTTGGAAAACGCATGCTGTATTTCCCATGATTTCCCATCAAGTGAAGGATAACTGCGATATTGCCAGAACGTGATATGCTTTTTTTCAATGCTTCTACAAGGACACCATCATGACTTGCAGCGGTGTAGTAGCCGTCGGTATTGCCGGTATTGAAAAATTGAGATTGATGAGCACGCCCCAGGAGACAGCTGGCTGCTGTGTCATGCTGCCCGAGCTGGGGTTGATTTGAAAGCGTGATCACATAATATCCTGCCGCTTTCAGTACATCAACAACAGAGCATCCGATAGGATCGCCTTCATGATTGGCAAAGGTCAATGCCTTGCTCAAGGCTGGTATAGTGTGGGAATGCGGGGAAATGATATCAGAGAAAACCAGGAGTTCTTTTTTTCGGGCAACAAGATTGGGAGTTGTATTTCGGGGATATCCATAAAGACCGTAGTGGTGCCGCCCCGATGATTCGCCTATGATAAGGACTATAAGACGTCCAGATTGTTGAGGGCCGTGAATGCCGGTCGGCAAGGTTATATTTTTTGTAATATTGTTAGTAAATATGGCATATTCTTTTTGTTCGGAAATATATGCCAGAGCGAGATCGCCCATATAATGCCAGTGAACAAGTTTAAGTGGGGTTTTCTTCACTCCCGTGACGCCTGCAATGATCAGGATCAGAACCATGATCAGAATGCTTGATCTCCATGTATCTTTTATGGAAGCCGGCCTTTTTTTCATACTCAGGATCAGAAACGGAAGAGGCAGGATGAATGGCGCAAGGGCGGGAAAAATCAGGTTCCAGCTCGAAAATTGCTGAATAAACTCTTGAATTTCAGTAAAATAGGTTTCCTGGAGAATCCTGAACAGGTATGATGCGACAGGAGTATTATAAAGTGTAGCGTGAACCCAATTTATGGAGGTCAATAGGGCCAGAAGCAGGTACAAGAAAATACTGTATACTTTTCCGATCCATGCAGGAATCAGTATTGGTAAAAGCAAGGTAAGTGAAAAAAAGACCTCGCGCCCTGCATATTTCCATATGCTGCTTGATGTTCCTGTTGAATAAAGAATATACCCATTGATAAGAGATAAAATTTCAATACTGCCAAACATTAAAAGAAAGGCTGGTACAATACCTGAAGCAAGCCAATGTATAAAGCGCTTTACCTGAAGTTTGCTCTCTCTCTCTCTCTCTCTCTCTCTCTCGGCATATATCTTCTCCGTTGCAGTATATGTTTTTTTGCTATTTTTAAGCGTATAATTTTTATATACAGTATATTTTATAAAATCCCCGCGAGCGATGCATGGGGATCATTTCATCGAAAAGCATGTTTTTCGGATCGTTCCCGGCGATCTTGCAGCCAGATCAGGCCCTCGTCTGACGGTAGAAGCCATTTCATAAATTTTTTCGGGTGGTTTATTTAAAGATAAATAATACCGTTCTAAAAAAATGTGGGGAAAACATACGAGATTTGCCTGGATTGTCAAGCCAGCCAAACTCTGATTCTGAGGCAATCGTATGTGTTCAAAGAATCATCTGAAATGGGAAGATGGTTTTTCCACGTCAGAAAATGATTGTTTTCTTATTCTTAGGGGCATCCCTCATGAAAACGCCGGACGCAAAAAGGCGGCTTTGCAGCAGGCGAGTTCATGAGGGATGACCTCAGGAGGTATGTATTGATGTATTATTGTTTAGGGGGCCATTCCACGCAGAAGGCTTTGAATGTCTTGTGGCGATACAAACTGGTCCGGCGGCTTTGCACCAGCGAAATGGGGACTGTCTCATTTCATATTCCGATAGAATTCATCAACAGCCGCAAGAATTTCCAGAGGAGGATTCCAGCCGATGAGGGTTGCCATACGCAGGTTGAGGGCAAGGCTGACCGGGCTTTCAAATATCTGGGACAGATTTCTGGGAAGCGCCCCCTGGAGAATTCCGTTGATGAGATCCGCGCTGAACCTGCCTTCTTCCGCCGCGCTGGATTGCGCAATGCTGAGTAACGCCCCGTGTTCCACCTCCGGCACGCCAAGTTGCGAGAATGTGGGGATATGTGCGTCCGCCAGCGGACGAAGCACGCCTGCCACGGTATCCGGTTGCATCCCCACATTGTAGGTAAGGTAGACCGCATCCACGTCTGCCTCCGCAAGTTTTTTGTGGCAGGCCAGCAGACGTTCGGACGCCAGGGCGACATTTTCCACATCAAAGGTGTCGGTACAACGCACCAGTTCGACATGCAGCTCTTGCGCCGCGCTTTCTATTTCCCCGAGCGCAATGCTTCCGCGTCCGGCCGGGGTGTCTTCATAAGCGATTCCCAGTTTTTTGAAGGCGAAAATATCATGGAACAGCATGACCTGCCGCTTGAAGCGTTCCGGCTCAATGGCGGCCGCCAGGTTGTCCCGGCCCGAATCTTCGGCGGAAGGGATAATGCCGGCTTCCACGGCGTTGGTCACGGAAGAGATGACAACCGGGATGGACAGGTCGGCGGCGGCAAGATCCTGACCTGCCCAGGTGCCGAAGGCGAGAATCATGTCCACATCGCCTTTTTCCTTGATTCGCGTAAGCAGATCCTGCGTGGTTTGCGTGCGCCTGCCGGCGTCCCAACCGGCGGAATAGAAGCCGTCACTCAGGAAGATCAGCCGGTCGCCGCCTGCATTGTCCGCCATCCAGCGCCACATGCCGGCCGCTTCTTCACTGTTTTGGGGCAGGGGAACACGGCCGTTTTTGATCAGTCCCAGGTTTTGCAGCCCCATGGACAGGCCCTGAAAGATGCGTTGGTAATCGGAAAAGGGGCCGCCCTCCAGATACGCCAGCCGCCAGACTTTTTCGGAGGGGCGCTCTTCTCCCGCCGCGGCGCACGGTGCAGGCCGGATCAACATGAACGCGAGGAGGATGAAAAACAGGAAGCAGCGGCATATGGGGGTGTTCATCATGTATTCCTTGCGGTGTAGGTTGTTTTGATCACTTGGGGAACCCGGCAGGCGCGCGCGACGGCCCAGTAGGAAGGCAGAAAATGAACATGTTCCCCCACGAGCGGGGGCCGTGGACAGTCCGTGACATCAAGAATGGCGTAATTCCCGCTGAAGTCCACAATTTCCGCGCCCGGCATTTGCAGGGAAAGACCGGCGACATCCGTGTGCAGGCTTCCGCAGTCGATCAGGGCGCGCGTTCTTTTTCCCGTCAGCAAGGGAGCGACGGAAAGCCCGTGTCCATTGTGCACGCTGTGTCGGGGCGGACGAATGTCTCGATCGTGCACTTCGAGAACCGTGGCTGAAAGTCGGAAGGTGTCCCGCCGAAAATCGCCGCCCTGCAAGGGGAGATTGCGGTACATGTCGTAGCCCAGCAGCAGGGGATCGCCCATGCGAAATTCCAGCGCGCAGCCAGCGGGGAGGCGCAATGTTTTTTTTCGCTCCGCGAACCAGTTCCAGAAGACGGTTCCTCCCAGGCTGATCACGTTCAGTGAATGGCCGAGGGCGTTTTCCGCTTTGGAAGCGAGATCTTCCAGGCAGGCCATGTTTTCTTCATCCGGGCATGTGCCGTACAGACAGCCCATGGTCACGCCAAGACCGATGACGCGCGCGCCGTTTTCCCGGCAGGCCCGCCGGGAAGCAGGCGCCACCTTGCGGAGCAGGGCAAGGGCTTCCGGAGCTGGAACTCCCTCGCGCATGTCGCCAAGATCCACCATGAGCAGCGCGGCGTGCTTTCGCCCTTGCCGCCGTGCGGCTTCATCCACCGCGTGAAAGCCCTCCGCGCGGGAAAAGGCGCTCCGCTCGAAAAGGCGCGTTACATCATCCGTTCTGTGGAGAGGAGGGATGTTGGTAAGGACGCGGCCTTCGCTGTCGGGCGCATGAGAACTGTGCGCCAGGTGTTCGTCCACATCGGCCACGCCATAGCTCGGTCGGCCCCGGGCATGGAGCAGGGCGGTAATCCCGGGGTGGGCGGCGGCCATTTTCAAAACCGGCAGAAGGGTGAAGCCCCAGGCGTGTTCCAGACCGCGAATGACCTCCAGATTGTGGAGCACGGCCTCTGTATTGATTTGAATCTCAGGCATACGCGTCTCCGGAATCGCCGCCGGCGGCGCTGGATTTTTCCCTCTCCGGCCCGTTGCACTGGCTGTTCGGCTCCGCAGAGGGCAGCATGGGCAGGTGGCTGGCAGTTGCGGCGTCGCGCATGAGCGCCGTCATGATTGCGTCGTCCGTCTTTTCTCCCAGCAAGTCCTCGTAGTGATAGGGCAGTGAGACGGCAAGGGCATCCGCCACCAGGACATGTCGCACGCGTTCCCACAAGGGGGCGCTGAGACCCCCGCCGGCGGCGAGATCCAGTGCCCCGGCCGCTCGCCCCACAGCTTTTTTTTCCCGGGACGCTGCATCCGGCCACGGCAGACGCAGGGGCAGCAATCCTGTACAGCTCGGACTCAGGACGGTCACGCGATCGGCCAGAGCGTTTTCGCCGCAACGGCGCAACGCCGCGGCCAGCCCGGAAGCCATGCGCGGCAGGTACGTGCTTTGGAACACGCCGCCCGCGCAGAGCAGCCCGCGTGCCAGCGCGATGGCGGTGAAAAGGAGAAAGAGCGAGGGCAGGAGGTACAGACGCTCCAGACCGTCGCGCAAGGCTTCGGGACGGAGCGGGATACGCCATTGGGGCCGTCCGACAGCATACAGTTCCCGAAAGTCCGCCGAAGGCGCAAGCGCCAGGGCCTTGCCCGCCTCATCCACGCCCCAGAACAGGAAGGTGCCGCGCGCCTGCCCCCGATCGCTCGTGGTCCAGCAGGCACGTTCTCCGTTCAGCTCTTCCCGCACGGCGGAGGCAAGGGGCGGTTCCAGCAGCAGATCATGGATCAGCGTATGCGTCCGGCCGATATCCCTGGCGATCAAACGGCCCGAAAGGCACTGCATGTCCAGCGCCGCCAGGGGCGGCAATCCACACTCCGGAGCGGCGAGGCGCTCCCACAGCAAGGCGTTCATGACGCTTGCCTGTTCCCGAAACGAGGCTTGCCCGAGCACGCGCGGGTGCAGGTAGATTTCGTGCAGGATGCGCGTTGCCGTTTCCCTTTCGTTCAGGGTCAGCCTCTTGCGGGGAAGGGCGGCGAGCGCCGCGCGCACGGGGCGTTCGCCAAAAGGGGGCTGCACGCTGACCAGCGTATGACGGTTTTTATCCGGGAGCACAGGCAGACGGCCTGGCCGCCATGTCATGCCGGGTTTGTCCGGATTGTCGGGATCGCCGCGTCCGAGCAGAATGCCGCGCGGGTAGGCCACGTTGTTGCCTGGCACGCCGCCGCACGAGAACAGGGGCACGGCGTGCCGGCAGTTCATGGCAAACAACAGGTTGCCCTGCATGAATTCCGGGTGAAAATCCACGCCGTGATGGTTGGCGGTCAGGGCATGGAAGTTTTCTTCCAGCTCGCGACGGAGCGCCGCGCCTGTTTGAGCAGAGAAAAGCCGTGCGCTTTCTTCCACAGCCAGATCGATCAGATCTCCGCCATCCTGCAAGGAATGCTTGAAGGTTTGCGTGTCTCCTGTGAAGGATGCGGCATAGGCGGCGAGGGGCAGAGACGCCCCCGTCTCGAACGCCTTCATGGCGGCGGGAATGAGGCCGCGAAGGCTGTCGCGCGCCGTGCTCATGCCTTGTTCTCCCGGGTTTCGCGCGTTTTTTCCACCGGCGCGACCAGGACCAGAAAGAGCAGGGAGATCGCGGCAAGCCCCCCTCCGGCCCACAGGGCCGCGCTGTCCACGCTCATGACGGCAAGCGCGCCGCCCACGCAGATCGGCCCGAGCACCTGCCCGATCCGCTGAAGGGCGTCCAGCAGACTCATGGCCTGATCCACGCCAATGGCGCGGGCGAGATCCAGTTGCAGGAGGTATTCGCTGTAGGCGGGGATGTTCAGGCCTGTAGCCAGCCCAATCAGTACGGAGCCGAGCACGGACGCGGGCAGGGGCGGCAGGAGTATGAAACCGAGCAGGGAGAGGGCGGAAAGCAGACCCGCCCAGAAGACCATGCGCGCCTTGCGCGTCGATTTCATGACCAGCGCGGAGAGCGGCGGGCCGCTGTAAATGACGATGAGGCAGTTGAGCATGTACACGCGCCCGATATTGGATTGCGCCACATCCGCGCCCTTCAGATATACGGGAAGAAAATAGTTGAGAAAGCCCACGCACAGCATGGCCGAAGGCAGGACGCCAAGCAGGCTGAAGGCGACAAGACGCCGATCCGCAAGCAGCCGCCGGAAGCGTGCAAAACCTGCTGCAATGCCTGGCGCGAAGCAGGATGCAAAGACCGAAGCTGTTGTTTCCGCCGTGCTGTCTTCCTGCGGCCGGCGCGCGCCGCGATTGTTTGTGTCGCGCTTCAGCAGCAGCCAGGCAAGCGGGACAAGGCAGGCAAGAACACATGCCGAAAGCGCGAAGACCGGAGGGTAGCCCAGGCGCTCCGCGAGCATGGCGCCCAGGGCGCTGCCGCAAAGCGAGCCAGCGTAGACCCCGGCGAACATGTCGGCCAGCTTGCCGTCCTTGACGGTATGGGCCTGCGCGGCGAGGAGAGAAAGACCATACCCCAGGCCGACGGCGGCCCTGGCGGCGATAAACTGCCAGGGCGTTGCCGCAAGCATGGAGCCAAGATAACCGATGGTCATACAGGCGATGCCCGTGAGCAGGGGAGGACGCGGGCCGTGGCGTTTCATCCATGCCCCGGCGATCAGGACGCTGATTCCGGTCATGCCCATTTCGGCGGAGATGGGCAGTCCCAGAACGAGATCGCGGGAAAAAACGCCGGACGGCGTGAGTTCGGCCATGCGCAGGGGAATGAAGGAAACGGACATGTCCATAGCCAGAATGAACGCGAACATCAGCGGACGGAACAGATCGCTACATCTCGCGTGGGTCAGGCCGGCGCTTCGGGCTTCCATCCCGCGCGAGATCAGCAGAAAGAGTTCCACCATGAAAATCAGGGCAATGATCACCAGGGTGAGGATATCCAGCGCGGCGGCGATCATGCGTTCCATCCACGGGCTTCGCGCGATGGAAACGCGCAGCGTCCATCCGCTGTCCGCAGCCTGATGCAGGGAGGACGCGCGATCGAGCAGGGCGAAAGAGTGGCCGCCCGGCAAAAGCTCGACATCGGGAGGAGCGCTTCCGGCAAAACGTGTCCCTTCGGAATTGATGATATCCAGAACAAGATCGCCGCCGTGGGCGGCGGCAATGCCCGCCAGATAGGCATCCGCCCGATCGGCGCGATCCAGGGAGACGCCCACCAGCAACAGCCGGTTCAGGTCATCCGTCAACAACGCGCCTGTGCGTTCCGCATCCGCGTCAAGACCCTGTGCGGATCGTGCGCTGATGGCGTGCAGGGCCAGCGCCCCGTTGCCCAGCATGACCAGGAGAAAAACGCAGAAGCAGGCGATGCGGATGAACCTTTCTTCCCGGCGAGGGTTTTCCTCATCGTCTTTCCGGCGGATATGGAACAGGCCGCCGAGCAGGAGAAGCCCCCCCAGGGCGATCAGGCCCTGTCCCTTCACTTGTCTGAGGAACAAACGGGCTGTTTCTTCTTCCAGAGGCGCGCGGATCACCCTGGCGGCAATGTAGCCCGCCACTCCGCCGTCCCGCCGCAGAACAGGGGCAAGCACGCTTGCTCCTTCCCTGTCCTCATGCAGGCGGATGTTGTCTCCTCCCTTCATGGCGTGTCGCTTTTCCGACGGGTTGATCGGGATTGCCGTCACCAGAACATCCCCGTGCGAATGGAGAAGCTTGCCATCCGCGCCCAGCACGGCCAGGGGGATGCCCGTTGCACGCCCCAGCTTTTTCACGATAATTTCAAGCCCTTGGTACTTTTCCAGCTTTTTCCCAAAACGGACGCCGAGAGCGACCTTGTTTTTCAGGCTCCCGACGGCCACGCGGGCCGAGGCTGTCGCGCTGTTCCACAGCTCCTTGTGCAGGGAAGAAACAAGCAGCGCGTCATAAAGGATCAGGCTGCACGCCAGAATAGCGAGCCAGCCGATCAGCGTGGCGCGGCGTTTTGCGGAAAGCGTGCTCATCTGTTCTCCTGAAAGAAGGGAATGCTCCTCAACACTCTGAAATCTTGTCTTTTTTTTGCGCCGCTCCACAACCATACGCGGGTGAAGGGCGGCAGAAGGCAAGCATGGTAATGTCGTCGGATTGCGGTTCGTTGCCGCGATAACGGGTCAGGTCGTTGAAAATGAGGGCGAGAAGTTCTTTTGGCGGGGCGTTTCTGTGCCGCGTCAGGAAGGCCATGAGTCTTTGTTCGCCGTACAGTTCCTTGCGTTCGTTCATGGCTTCGGTCACGCCGTCGGTAAAGAGCAGGCAGGTCTCGCCTTCGGCCAGGCGGTCGCTGAATGCCTGATATTCCACATCGGGCATGACGCCTACGAGAGGCCCGCTCAGTTTGTCCAGCACTCGCGGAGGGGCGTCCTGGTCGTTCACGACGAGCGGCAGGCAGTGCCCGCCGTTGGCGTAGGCCAGTTCTCCGCTTTGCGGATCGTAGAGGGCCAGAAAGAGCGTGACAAACATGTTGCCCGGATTGTGCGCCTCCAGCATGGCGTTGACCCGCGTCATGGCCTGCGCCGGGTCCAGACCGGAATCCAGCGCGTAGCGCACCAGGGTGACGGTCATGGACATGAACAGCGCGGCCGGCACGCCCTTGCCGGAGACATCGCCAAGGGCCAGCGCGCGTCTGCCGTCGCGGGTGATGAAAAAGTCGTACAGATCGCCGCCCACTTCCTTGGCGGGGTCCAGAAAGGCGGAGGCTGAAAAGCCGCAGATTTCCGGCGCGCCGTCCGGGGGCGGCAGGATGCCCATCTGAATGTCCCGCGCAGCGGACAGTTCCCCTTCCATGCGCTCCTTGCTGGCGGTGACCGCCATGAGATTGCGGATGTTCGCGGCCAGCGCCCTGCCCATGTGCGCGAAGGTTCGGGCCAACCGGCCCAGTTCGTCCCTACGATCATGGGGCAGTCCCTGCGTCATCAGCGGTTCCATCTGCGTCAGCGCGTCCGAATCGGAAAAATCCATCCGCGCGAGGGCGGCCGTTTTGTTCGTAAGGAGTTCAAGCGGCCGCAGCGCCCGCACGAGCATGACCAGCGCGAGCAGCGCCGTCAGGATCACCAGCCCCAGGCTGATCGCGATAAGGCGGAAAAGCAGCGCGTCCGAGGGAGCGCGGATTTCGGACAGCGGAGCGGCCATGACCGTATACCAGTCGAACGCGCGGCTGTAGGCGACAAGACAGAGCATGTCGCCATGGGGGGAAGGCAGGGTGGCGCTGGCGCGGCCGCGCCGCCGGGCTTCCTCCAGCGGCAGATCGGCGGGAAGCGTCTGCGATCCGCCCCCGGCAAGGATCCTGCCCCGGCTGTCCAGGAGGGAGACCAGGCCGTGCTGGTACAGGCTCATGCTCCCGAATTTGTCTTTGGCGGCCTGCAGCAGGGCGGTTTCCGAGGCGGCTGTCTGAACGTCCAGATCCTCAAGCGAGGTCAGGGCGACGAACACCTGCCCTGACGGAGAAACGCCGGATGCGGAATTGTCCAGCGGCAGGAAGAAGGCCAGTGCCGGCCTTTCCAGTTTGGAGGTCAGCCCCTTCGCGTCGCCCGCAATGGCCAGGCGGCGCGGCAGTTCCATGACGGCGAAATCCCCGTCGCGCGGCAGGCGTTCCAGAATCCGATGCAGGGGGCGTTGCTTGGCGTCTCGCGTTGCGAAACTGAGGCCAAGGCGGCTGAGGCCGCCGGCGGCAAGCTCTTGCGGGTGCAGGAGTTCCACCCGGATCCGCCCGGAATCGAAACATTCCATGATACGCTCTATCAGTCGTTCCCGTTTCGATCCGCGTGTTTTCCCGATCTCAAGCGCGGCAAGGACGCGTATCGCCTTGTCGGCGTGTTCTCTCAGCAGGTTCTTGCGTTCGTGCACGGCCAGCACCTTGCTTGCCAGCAGCCCCATGAACGCGGCGTTCAGGCTTTCTTCTTCGGCCAGCAGAAGAGAGGAGAAGGTTTTTTCTTCCATGCGGATCATGGTTTCGCCGCCCATCCGCCAGGTCAGGTACAACACCGGCCCCACCGCGACGGAGACGGCGAGCGTGACCAGCAGGGCCAGGCGGGTCCGCAGAGTCATGTTCACTCCTCACCGTCCTTTTCTTTCTCTGCACGAATGCCGAGGCGCAACAGTTTCTTGCGCAGACCTTCGCGGGTGACGCCCAACAGGGCGGCGGCCCGGCTCTTGTTGCCCCTGCCGGCCTCGAGAGCGCGCTGCACCAGCAGGCGTTCCGCGCGTTCCAGATTGAAGAGGTCGTCGGGCAGGGCTTCGTGCCGGGAAGCTGAAGCAGGGGCGGCGGGTTCCGGTTGCGCGGCCGTGCCGATGCCGCCGTTTTCGGCCAGCGCCGTGAGGAGCCGGGCAGAAAGATCGGAAGGGCGGATGACGTCTTCCACAGCCAGGGCGGCGGAGCGTTCCATTTCATTGTTGAGTTCGCGCACGTTGCCGGGCCAGTCGTAAGCCAGCAGACACTGTTGCGTGGCCGGCGCGAGCCGGAGACGCGGCCTGCCCATGGTCCGCCCGTGTTGCTCCAACAAATGCCTTGCGAGCAGCAGAATGTCATCGCCGCGCTCGCGCAGGGGAGGCAGGCGGAGTTCCGCCACATTGATGCGATAGTACAGGTCTTCGCGAAAACGTCCTTCCTTTACCGCCCGCTCCAGATCCGCATTGGTTGCGGCAATGACCTTGATATCCACGGGCGTGGGTTTGGCGCTGCCCACCCGCACCACTTCGCGCTCTTCCAGCACGCGCAGCAGTTTGGCCTGGTTGGTCAGCGACATGTCCGCCAGTTCGTCAAGAAAGAGCGTGCCGCCCGAGGCTTCTTCCACCAGGCCGCGGCGGGCGTTGACCCCGGTAGCCACGCCCTTTTCAATGCCGAAGAGTTCGCTTTCAAACAGGGAGTCGGGAATGGCCGTGCAATTCACCGCGATAAAGGGAGCCTCCCGCCGGGGAGAATGGTAGTGGATGGTCTTGGCGATGACTTCCTTGCCCGTGCCCGTGGGGCCGAGAATCAGGGTATTGATGGGGCGGCGCGCGATGGCCAGTGCCTGATTCACCACACGCCGCATGGCCTCGCAATGGCCGATGACGCGACGGACATTGTACTCACGCCGCAGTGTTTCCACCAGTTGGACATTGCGCTCCTGAAGACGGGCGCGGGCTTCCTCAAGTTCCTGGTTGCGCTGTTCCAGTTCCTCAATCAGTCCGGCGCGCTGGAATTCCCGGGCTTCCACCTTGACCGTCATCATGCCGAAGGCTTCGGCCAGGCGTTCAAGCTGCGGGGTGGACGCGCCTTTGCGGGTCAGGGCAAAGAGGGCGTTTTCATCGGCGGGGCGGCCCCAGGCGAGGTCGTCGCACAAGCGGATGAGTTTTTCCAGCACGTCGACGGTGTCGCGTGTTCCAGTGCTCATGGCGGGTTTGTCCGTACTTTTTTTGTTCCAGGCAGAAGCGGCTTGCGTCTGGGGTCTTCAACCCTGAAGGCTTTGCACCCAGCGGAGCACTTCCGCCACGGGTCCGATAAGGTCTTGCGGAATGTAGGCGTTTTCGGCTCCCTGTTCAAACAGGCCGCGCGCCAGAGGCACATTGCGCATGATGGGGATGCCTTCTTCTTCGGCCAAACGGATCATGCGCTGCGCCAGCACGCCCTGGCCCTTGGCCAGAACGACGGGCAGCGGCGTCACGCCCTTTTCATACTCAAGCGCCACGGCAAAATGGGTGGGGTTGGTCACAAGCACCTTCGCCTTTCTGACGGCGGCAAGCTGGTTCTGGGCGATCATTTCCTGATGCAGCTGTTTGCGTTTGCTCTTGATCAGCGGGTCGCCCTCGCTTTCCTTGTATTCCCGCTTCACTTCGTCCTTGCTCATCATGTTTTGCTTGTTGAACTGCCATTTCTGGAAAAAATAATCCGCGGCGGCGATCACGCAGAAGACGCCCGCGGCGGCGATCAGCAAGTCTCCGGCGGCAGAACCGAGTATTCTCCACATGTCGCCCGCTTCGCCTCCGGGAATTCTGAACAGGCCCGGCAGAGCGCGGGTGAAAACGAAAAAGACCGTCACCCCGAGCACCGCTATTTTAAGAATGTTTTTGAGGAACTCAACGGCGTTTTTGAGTGAAAAGACTTTTTTGAACCATTTGTCTGGACTGATGTTGTCCAGCTTGGGCAGTGCGGATTGAATGGAAAAGAGCACCCCCACCTGCATCAGGTTGGCGCACAGGGCCGTGGCCATGACCAGGCCGATCAGCGGCCCGGCCACACGGAGAGCGCAGGAAAGCGTGGCGGCAACCACAATGCCGAGCGCTTCAGGAAAGGGACGATTCATCACCAGCATGGGAATTTCGCTCATGGTCATGATGGTTTTGAGCATATCCGGAGCAAGGGCGAAAAGGTAGACCGCCACCGCCATGACCGTAAGCGCCGAGGGAACGTCCTGGCTTTTGGCCACCTGTCCTTTTTCGCGCGCGTCACGCAGACGTTTGGGGGTGGGTTGTTCTGTCTTTTCGTCGCTCATGCTGGCGTGCGTTCCTTGCGGGGAGTTGTCGCGATGCTAGGGTTTCAACAGGTTGGGCAGGGTGAGGATGGATTCTCGCGCAAATTGAAAAAGTTCCGGCGCGTGGGAGAGCAGCAGGCCGAAGTAGAAGCACAGCAGAAAGGCGGCCAGACCGCTTTTGATCGGCATGGCCAGAACATAGACATTGAGCTGCGAGGCAAAGCGGTTGACCAGCCCCAGTGAAATGTCGGTGAGCAGGCAGGCGGCGGCCACCGGCCCGGCGAAGAGCAGCATGTGCCCGAGCAGCCAGCCGACCTTGCCCGCGAAGTACAGCGGAGCCGCCGGAGTGAGCCGTACCGGCAATGGATGGGCGGCGGGCCAGATCTCGTAACTTGCGTAGAGCACGCCGACAAAGGCCAGAAAGGCTCCGGAGGAGTAAAAGAGATAGGTCAGGCTTTGGAACAGCAATTGCCCCAGGGGGCTGCTTTGATCGCCCGAGAGAATATCCGCGCCTTCCGCCATGCTTGCTCCCCGCTGGTTGTCGATGAAAAACCCCGCGCTTTGCACCGTCCAGAAGACGATGCCCGCAAGAAAGCCGATCATCAGACCGATCAGCGTTTCCTTGCACAGGAGCAGGGCGATTCTGGCGCCGCTTTCCAGTGAAAGCGTGGTGGAAAGCAGCATGTCGGGGGCGAGGCTCTCGACAACCGCCGGGTGCACAGGGAGATACAGGGCCAGCACCAGCACCAACCGGATTTGTCCCGTCACCACTGATGCGCCGAAAAACGGCGCGACCAGCACGATCATGAACAATCGCGGCATCCCGATGAGGATCGCCGTGAGGTGTCGGTAGGCGTCCAGCGCTTCGAGCAGCCCTGCGAAATCCATGTGCCTCCCTGCAACGCATTTCATAAATCCCCTTGGGGGCGATTCATGATGAGCACCTTGCCGAAAACATGGTTTCGGCTCGTTCACGGCAGTTGCGCTGTACAATTCTCATTTGTGCAGCGTCCACGCCTTGCGCGCGACCCTGAACATCATATCAGGTAAAACCGGTTGAAGATTTCCCCGCTGTAGCGGAGTATTTCTCCCCCGAGCCAGCCGCCCATGAGAAAGAGCGTCAGCCCCACGGCAAGCAGCTTGACCCCGAAGGTCAGGGTCTGCTCCTGCAACTGGGTAATGGCCTGAATGAGGCTCAGCACGATGCCCACGACAGAAGCCACCACGATGGGCGGCAGGGAGAGCATCATCACCAGGTAGAGCGCCTTTACGGCGTAGTCCACGGCAAGTTCCATACGCTGATCTCTTCACAGCCGTATTCTGTTCACGGGCTGGACGCTGATTTCGGGTGTGATTTCCTGGTAGGAGACCACGGGCAGTTTGTAATGCTCCCCCTCGATAAGCCGGCGGACATAGCGACGGATATCCATGCTGGCCAGCAGGACCGGAACCTGCGGCCGGCGGCGGTAGTCGCCCGCCGCGGCGGTCACGGCCGCGATAAAGCGGCGCGTGGTGTCCGGATCCAGCGCGAGAAAGGCTCCGGCCGAGGTCTGGCGGATAGCCTTGCGGATGGTTTCTTCCACAGGCGGATCCATAAGAATGGCCGGGAGCATGTTCTGGCCGCGTGAATACATGTAGCTGATCTGGCGTTTCAACGCGCCGCGCACATATTCGGTCAGCATGACGGTATCTTTCTCTTTCGGACTCCATTCGATGATCGCTTCCAGAATGCCGCGCAGATCGCGGATGGAGATTTGCTCCTGGGTCAGGCGCTGAAAAATTTCCGCGATGCGCTGCACCGGCAACAGGCGCGTGGCTTCCCGCACCAGATCCGGCGCGCGCTCTTCCATCCTGTCCAGCAGGTATTTGCTTTCTTGCAGACCGATAAAGCCTGAGGCGTGGCGCGCCAGCACCAGGGAGAGATGGTAGGCCAGAATGCGCGAATGGCTCATGCAGGCGAGTCCGGCCTGCTCCAGCAGGGGTGCTTTTTCCTGTGGAACCCACAGGCTTTCCACATCGGGCAGGAAGGGGTCTCCCTTCTTCATGTCTATGCCGAGGGCGCGCAGAGTGTCCTCGCTTTCCCGCGCGAGAACCATGCCCGCTTCCAGCGCCCCGCGCGACATGGGAATTTCATTGACCTGCAACACATAGGAAAGCCCGTCGAGCGACGGCGAGATCCGAAGGTTGATTCCGGGGAAGGGCACTCCGAGGTCGAAGTACAGGGCGCGACGCAGGGCGGTCAACTCGTCGTTCAGGCTGTCGTAATCGAGAGAAGCGCCAAGCCCTTCCGAAATATCCAGAATGATCGGCACGGTGGGAGCGAATTCGTCGCCCGCGGGTGCGCGTCCGCTCTTGGCGCGACTTTTGACCGCGGGTTTGAGCGCGTGCACAAGATCGGCCCTGGGATCACGCTCTTCGGGCGCTGCCTTGAGCCGGCTCAGCACAGAGCCAAGCCCGCCCAGGGCCAGAGCCAGGGTAAAAAGCTGCGGCTTGGGAAAGCCGGGAATGAGCGCGAAGAGAAAGATCAGCCCGCCCGCCATTTGCAGGGCCTTGGGCTGGGCAAAGAACTGCCCGCCGATCTGTGCTCCCACATCCGCTTCGGCGTCTCCGGACCGGGTGATCAGGATGCCGGCCGAAATGGCGATGATCAGGGAGGGGATCTGGGAGACCAGCCCGTCTCCGATGGTCAGGATACCGTAGATTTGCAGGGCTTCTCCGGCGGAAATGCCGTGCTGGGCGATGCCGATGATCGTGCCTCCCACGATATTGACCACGGCCACGATCATTCCGGCAATGCTGTCCCCCTTGACGAACTTCATGGCCCCGTCCATCGCCCCGAACATCTTGCTTTCCTGGCTGATGGCGTCGCGTCTTTTCTGGGCTTCCTCCATATCGATGACTCCGGCGCGCATGTCCGCGTCAATGGACATCTGCTTGCCTGGCATGGCGTCCAGGGTGAAGCGCGCGCCCACTTCGGCCACCCGTTCCGCGCCCTTGGAGATGACCAGAAACTGCACGATGGTGAGAATGAGAAAGACCACCGCGCCGACCACAAAGTTGCCGCCAAGCGCGAACTCTCCAAAAGTCTGGATGATCTCCCCCGCGTCGGCGTTGAGCAGGATGAGACGGGTGGTGGTGATGTTCAGCCCCACCCGGAACAGGGTGGTGAACAGCAGCATGGTGGGAAAGGAGGAAAATTCCAGCGGCGTCCTCACATACATCGTCATCATCATGATCGCGAAGGAAAGCGCCATGTTCGCCCCGATAAGCGTATCCACCAGCGCGGTCGGCAGGGGCATGATCATCAGGGCAATGACCGCTACAAGCAGCCCCACCAGCGCGAGATCGCTGTGCCGGGTGGTGAGGGAAACGATTTTTCGCGCGTCGGAAAAAAGGCTCACTGCCGCTGTCCTCCGGCGGCGATCCAGGCGTTCACCGCATTTTTCGCCTCGTCGGGCCGTCCGCTCAGGCACAGGGCGCGGGCCTTGAGCAGGTAGAGGCCGGCATCGCGCGAGGGCAGAGGCTGCCTGCCCATCGCCTGCTCAAGCTGTTCCAGTGCCTGTTCCCCTTCGCCCATGCCCAGATGCGCGGCCGCAAGACAGCGCCGGGCCAGCACGTCCGTCGGCTCAAGCGCGATCAGTGCGGCAAAGACTTTTTTGGCCCGGGCGAACAGCCCCATGCGCAGAAAGAGCGAGCCAAGCACCAGCAGGGCGCGCCGCTGATCCTGACTCAGAACCTGTCGGCTCAAAGAGGCGTTTTCGCCTTCCGCCATTCTTAGCCTCCCAGCATCAGGCCGGTGTAGGCCCTGAGCAATTCCGTATTTTCAAGGAGCGGCCCCAGTTCGTCGCGCACAAGGGTGCGCACGGCCGGGTTTCGGCTCTCCTTCAGCGCGTCAAGCGCTCCCTGCAAGTGCGCATGGAAAATTTCGGGCTGGAGAATTGAACCGTCTCCCACCGGGGGGCAGAGCGCCGCCTCGATCTGTTTTTGCGCCCCGCTTCGGGTGTAGAGTTCGTCCAGCCCTGCTTCACGCAACACGGTGGAGGCCAGGGGGCGCGCCTCCGGCATGTGGGTCTGGCTGCCGGGATCCAGAATATTCTGGATCCCGAGACCGGAATCAAGCAGATTGACAGGGAGAGAAGGCATGTCACACCTCCGGAGCCAGCGTGCGCATGGCGTCGGCAAGCAGGAGAACCGCTTTTTCCATGTTGGCCGCGGTGGCTTCCCTTTCCGGCAGGCGCGTCAGCACAATGGCCTGATCGCCGTGCACGCCCGCACTCAGGGGGAAGGGACGGGGATGCCGGTAATGACAGAGCGCGAGCGCCCGTTCCGGCGCTTGCCGATCGTGCGCGGGGCAGGGCCGCGCCAGGTAGACCAGGAGTTCCGTCCCGCCGGCGCGCTCGTTTTTTTCCAGATGCAGCCGCCCGAGCCGCTCCACGTCGAGAGCGACCAATCCGTTTTGGCCAAAAGCCAATTCCTGTAATCCCATGCGCCTGCCGAATTCGCTCAGTTCCCGTTCCAGCATGAACACGTTCTCCTTTGCGGAGCGCGGGGGCGGCCCCTACTCCAGGCTTGCCAGCCAGGCGTCTTCTTCCGCAATGGCGGCGTCCACCGCGTCCTGCACGGCGTCGAGCACCTTCATGCGGCCCTCGTTGCCGTCAAAGAGCGAGGGCGCGAACGAACGCGTGGTGTTGAGCAACTCCTGCAGAAAGAGCACTTTGCGCTCAATGTCGGGTGCCGCGGCCTCGTCCGCCAGGCGGGCGAGGCGCGTGCCGCTGACAAAGGCTTCCTTGCGCAGTTCGATCATCTTGCCGAGCAGAGTCATGTCGTCCAGCGGGCAATTCGTGACCCCGTGCACGCTGGACCAGCGCTCCAGCAGGCGGGCGCAGAGGCCGCGCGCGCTCTGGAGGGAGCGGAGTTCCCCAAGACCCGCGTTGACATGTTCAAGGTGGCTCTTGTCCATGCTTGGCATATCGGCCGCCATGTCGCTGGCCAGGGCCTTGTACAGAAAGTCGACCGCGGCGTCGAAATTGTTGCCGTATTTTTCCTGAATATGGGCGTAGAGTTCGTTGACGTCGGCAAAATCGCAGACCGCGCCGCGGTACAGCGCGCCCAGTTCTCCCGGGCCGTCCAGAGCGGCGAAGTCGCGGGCGTTCAGCGCCCCGCAGATGCCGGAACGGATGGCCGGACCTTCCGAGGCTTCCAGTTCCGCCAGCGCCTCGTCCACGCCGCGCAGGGTTTCGGGCGCGGGATCGGCTTCGGCCGTCAGATCGTCGCGGACGGCTTTCAGCGCGGCCCAGGCATCGGAAGGATCGGGAAAATGTTCCCGTGCCTGACGCAAGGCATGTTCCCGCCCCTCACGCGCGCGAATGGCGTCCTTCAACTGATCGATCTGTTCGGCCTCGCCCTTTTCGCGCATCAGTTCCTGGTACTTTTTCACCCGTTCGGCCAGAGCCTCATCAATGTCGTCGCGCTCCTTGCGCTCGTCCAGCTCGAATTCATCCGTGGCGTCAGCCGCAAAGGTCAGTTCCTCGGCGGCGTCGGCCAGGAGCGACAGAGGAGATTCCACCACCGTCGCGGCATTGCCGAACAGCGCCCCCACGGCGGAGGATGACGCGCTCATGCCCGCGCTCCCCTGAACATTCAGGGACTGCGGCCCGATGGAAAAGTCGATGGACATGATCAAGACTCCGGATTTCCACAAAAGTTGGCGGACACGTCCTGTTTTACATGCCCTTGCCAGAATCGTGCCGAATTCTCATTCGGCTTTGTGCGGAAATAGCATGGCCGTTTCAGGACGGCAAGGGCAGCGGGTCAGCTTGGCGTGACGTCCGCATATCCTGCCTGTGACTGCTGCTTATGCCGCGGCCCATCCGATGCAGCCGGAGCATTTTTTTCTTGTGGGGACACGGGTTCGCCTTTTATGATGGAGTTCAAGTGCGGTGGAAGCCGTTTTTCGCCAACTTTTTTGGCAAGGTTGTGGAGGTGTTTGCATTTTTTTCTTTTTTTTCCAATGGGTTCTTGCTTTGGCACAGTACATGCTATAACCGTGTTGCGCCAAGGCCATACAGTCACATGTGTGGCGTTATCCCCGTCAAGGAGTCTGAACATGGTTTTCGAGGATTTTATGAACAAGCAAATGGAAGCGTTCGCCGCCTTGAAAGAAGAATTTTCCCGGCTGGAGGCTCTGGAAAAGAGCCTGCGCCGGCAGGCGGGTCTGCCCGAACAGGGCGGGGAGCCGCTGGATATGGAGGCGCTTTCTCCCGAAATCCGCCGGTACGTCGATCAGGCGATAGCCGACGCCAAGCGCGCCGGAGAAGCCCGCGCCGCGCAGAGCCGCCCGGCCAGAACGTCTTCCGGTTCCAGACCCGGCGCGGGACGTCGGGGCGTGGTGCGGCTGTAATGGTCCATTCTTCATGTATCACTTTCAATAGTAAAAACTCTACTGGGGTATCCCAAATGACAGAAGCGATCAGCAGCAATTCCGGCCCGTCCTCCATCACTTCGGCCACGCTCGGCCCTTCCTCCAGTCTTCAGCTCATGTTCGCCAAGCTCCAGCTTGAGCTGGCGGAAACCGCCAAGACGCAAGCCATGGACAGGATGGACTCCATCGCCAAGTCGCAGGAAGAGCAGAAGCTGGTTTCCCAACTGCTCAACGAGGCGCGGCAGTCCAAGGCTGACGCCAAGAACGGAAACGACAGCGCTATCACCACCACCTACAATACCTATGACAAGGATGGAAACGTGACCGGGTCCTATACGGAAACCGCGCCCGAGGGGGCGAAATACAATCCCATGAGTCCCGAGATGGTGAAATATATGGATGAGCACAATCTCGCCTACGACAATACGGGCAAGGACCATATGCACAACGAGGAGGAATGGGACGTGGCGATCACCGCCCTTGAGTCGCGGCTGGAAGAACTTGGCACGGACACGCAACAGCAGATGGTGTATATTCAGGATTACATGGGCCAGTACAATTCCTACCTTCAGGGCGCGAACACGCAGATTTCCAACTCCAACCAGACCCTGACCAGCCTGGCGCGTGGGCAGTAGTTTTTTTGCCGTAAACAGAAGAACCGATACTTTCAGGAGTTGTCAGCATGACCCAGACCGCCGGACAGGAACAGGAAATCCGCACTGCGATGCTGGACATGGCCAGGGCAGCGGGCTTTACGGAAGAAGAGTTCACGGCCATGCAAGCCGCTCTGGAAAAGGGCGCGACGCTCGCCGATGTGTTCAACATCAGCAGGGACGCTCTGGAGTCCGCCTACGCCTACGCCTACAATCTGTACAAGGCGGGCAACTATAAGGATGCGGAAAGCATGTTCCGCGGCCTCTGTCTCTACGACGGAAATGATCCCCGTTTCTGGATGGGGCTGGCCGGTTGCCTTCAGGCCCGCGAGGCGTATCAGCTTGCCATCGACACGTACGGCATGGCCGGCGTGGCAGGAGCGCTCAAAGATCCCGCGCCGTTCTATCATGGGGGCCTGTGTTATCTGAAGCTTGGAGACGGCGAAAATGCGGCGGCTTCCTTCCGTGCCGCGCTCGGTCTTGGAGATGAATCCATTCCCGCGCACAAGACCTGCCATGAGCGCATCCGCGCCTTGCTGGCCTCGCTGGCGCAGGTCAGGGGGTAAGCCATGAGCACTGCCGTTCAAGGAGTTTCCGGCTCTCTGGATTTTACCGCGCTGGCCCGGCTTGCGGCCGAGCAGACGCAGACTTTGGGACGGGCGACTGTTCCCGGATCGCAGGAAAGCGTCAAGGCGCTGTTCGAGAACATGGTGGGGCTTTCTTCCCTGTTGCCGGAACTGGAAAAGCCGAAAACGGGAGCTTCCGGATCGTCGTCCTTTGCGGGCGGGCTTTCCCTGGGTGGTCTTTCGCTGGAAACCCTGCTGGATGCCGTGGGCATGGAGCAGCGTCGCACCGAGACCAAAGCCGGCATTTCCAGTTTGGAAGCCCGGGCGCAGGAGCGCGCCGAAGCCAATGAGGAAAAGCTCAAGGCCGTACAGGAGCAATTGGAGAAAGCCAAGTCTCAAGGTTTTCTTGATGGTTTGCTCAAGGCCTTCAAATACATCGGCATGGCGCTTGCCGCCATCGGCTCCGTGGCCCTGATCGCTGCCGGCGCTGTGGGGCTGGCGGCTGGGGGATCCGGCGCGGCCCTCATTGCCGTGGGGCTTGTTTCCATGGCGCTTCTGGCCAGTTCCATTACGGAGGAGGCCACGGACGGCAAGGCTGGTTTCAGCCCGGCGTTCATTACCGGCAAGATCATGGAGGCCGCCGGGGCGAGTGAAACGGCTACCATGTGGACCAAATTCGCTGTGGATCTCGCCACGTCCATCGCTCTGGTTGTGGGCAGCCTTGGCGCGGGCGCGGCGGGTTCGGCGGGCAAGGCCGCACAGACCGTCACGGGTGCCGCGGCAAAAACCGCTCAGGCGGTTGAGAAAATAGAGAAAGCGGCCTCGCTGACCGCTCGGGCCGCAACCGTGGCCGGCGGCGTCAATACCATCGTTCAGGGCGGCACGAGCATCGCTTCCGCCGTGAACGAAAAGGAAATAGGCTTTCTGCAGGCTCAGCAGAAACGCCTTCAGGCCATTCTTGAAAAAATCGCTATGGCCAACGATCTGGATATCGAACATATCAAGGAAATGATGCAGCGATCCGAACAAACCCTTCAGACGGTTTCCGATATCGTGCAGGAAGGCGTTCAAGCCAATACCTCCATTCTCTCCGGCAATCCCGCCATGGCTTGATCAAAAGGTCGCGGGCAACGGCTACAAGGAATGCTTATGAACATACAGGATGTGACAGGTTTTAATGCCGTTCAGTACAATGCGCTGGTGGAACAGGCCGAAGCGCGCGGGGTTTCCTCTTCCAAAGTTGATGAGGCGTTGCTTGCCGCCGTTCAGGCGGGCAAGGATTTTTCCGCTTCTGTCGGGCATGTGACGGGAAGTTTGCCCGAACTGGCGGCCCCGACCACAAGCTCCATGCCCAACCCGAAGGACTGGGTGGGGCTGCCCAGCCCCGGAGCAATGTTCGCCAGCGTCATTTTGCAGGACGCGGCGGAACAGCGCCGCACCAACCGCAGCATCATCCAGGCTCAGGGTACGCAGATTGTGGGCCTTATGGAAGATCAGGCGGACAAAATCGAGCAGGGGGCGATGCAGAAATTCGCTTGCGCCGTGGCCGGAGCCGTGGTGAACATGGCGGCCGGGGCCGCCAGCATAGGTGTCGCCTCGTCCGGAACAAACGCCCAGCTTGCCGCGGCCAAGGCTCAGGCTGTCAGCACCATGATTTCTTCCGCCGGGACGATCATTTCCTCGGGCGGCGATTACGCCCAGGGTCTGCGATCTGCCGAGGCCAAGCGTCTGGAAGCCGAACAGGAACAGGTCCGCACCATGATGGAGCAGACCAAGCAGACCAACGACGCGTTGAAGGACCTGATCGCCAAGTCACTTGATTTTATGAACGCCATGCAGGCCAACATGAACCAGACCAGAACCAAGATTCTTGGCTGAGACGGGAACCGGTTTGCCGCTGAGTGCTGTATTGTTCTTTGAAGCTTGACGGGACCGCAGCATTGACTTTTGGGCCTCCTCGCGCATAGCGTCAAGAAACGCGGGGAAAGTCTTCATCAAAACGCCGCCCGTGAAAAGATTGCCTTGTGTAACAGACGGGAGGAATGAGGGCTGCCCCTCAGGTAAACGATATCGGGAGTTGTGATGCCCCTGCTGGAAAATGCCGTCGCCTTGTTGTCATCCCGCGCCGGCTGGAAAAGCCCTCGGCGCGGCGAAGACGGCGCGTACCGTTTCCGCCTGAACGGCGGCCTGGATTTCGCCGTTTTTTCGCCGGACGAGCGTATCGCTGTTCTACGGGCGGAACTTGTGACCTTGCCCGGTTCCGGTCCGGATCGCGAAGAGCGTCTGCACGCGGCGGCACAGTTTCAGGTCGGCGTGTGCCGGGCACGCGCTTCCATTGTGGCGCTGGAGGGGCCGGGGCAAAGTCTGCTCGCATCCGTCCCCGTATCCTCCCCCACATCGGGAGACAGGCTGGTTCTGCACCGCACAGTGGATCTGGCCGCCGGGCAGGAAGCATTTGAGACTGTCGTCAAAGATTTTCTCAATGACCTTGCCTGGTGGAAGACCGCATGTGGAAATGCCGACGTGCGCGAGGATCGGGAAGGATGGGGAGGAGATTCCCCGTTCGCCATGCCCGCCATGTTTTCCGGGAGTTTTTATTGAAAAACACCTTGCTTTCGCTTTGCTTTTTTTTTGCCATCTGCTGTGTCTTCACCGCGGAAGGCTTTGGCGCGCCCGCAAACCGCGAGCGTTTTCCCTTTCAGCAGCCCTTTTCACACTATGCGGAAAGTGAGGATCTGTGCGCCGTGCTGGCGGATTTCGCCCGCGCTCAGGGCTATGGCGCGACATGCAGTCCGGCTCTGACAGGCGAGGTGAGCGGGCGTTTTGACCAGCTTTCGCCGCGTGATTTTCTGGAGGGGATGCGCTCGGCCTTTGGCGTGCGCTGGTACACGCAGGGCAGGGCCGTGACCTTCTGGCATGAGGGAGAAGATACGCGCGCTTTTCTTGCTCCTTCCATTGTTTCGGCAGCCGAACTGGCCGACATGCTCCATGCCGCGGGTCTGGTTTCCCCTCAGTTGCCCGTGCGGGTTCTGAGCGGGCAGGGGTTGCTTGCCGTCAACGGTCCGCCACTGTATGTGGATCAATTGCGCGACGCCATGACCGCCTTTGAAGCGGCACAGGAAGGGCGAACAATCATGCGGGTCTTTCCGCTCAGATACGCCTGGGCGGAGGACATGACCATCAACAGTATGGACGCCGTGGTGACCATCCCCGGCGTGGCCGCCATTTTGCAAGCGATGGTTTCGGGAAAAACGCCGGCCGCGGGCGCTGCGGTTTTGCCTGCCGCCCAAACGGGTTTGCGCGGTCAGGGCATGGCCGCAATGGGCAGCGCGCGGGAAGAGCCGAAAACCGCGCCCGTCGCGCAAACCGGCGGTTCCCCGGCCGAAGAAGCGCCGGGGCCGAAGATTATTGCCGATCCGCGCGTCAATGCCGTGGTGGTGACGGATGCCGAATACCGCATGAGCTATTACGCCAGGGTTATTGCCGACTTGGACAAGCCGGTGGAACTGGTGGAAATCCACGCCGCCATAGTGGACATTGACAGCGATTTTTCGCGTGAGCTGGGCATCAACTGGTCCGGAGCCGGAAGTTTCGGGGGCAACTGGGCGGGCGGAGGGAACGGCGGCGGGAGCGCGTCCGCGGGAATTTTCCCCATTGCCGGCGCTGCGTCCGACGGCGGCTTTTCGTTTTCCACCCTGTATTCCCACGGCACGGACTACTTTCTGGCGCGCGTCAACGCCCTGGAAGAAGACGGCCAGGCCCGTGTACTGGGCAAGCCTTCCGTGCTGACCATGGACAACGTGCAGGCTTCGCTGGAAAACACCAGCACCTATTATATCCCGGTGGCCGGCAATGATTCCTCCGATCTGTTCAAGGTCGATTCCGGCACGATCCTCAAGGTGACGCCGCATATCATTCTTGCAGAGAATGGACAGAATCGCATCAAGCTCATGGTCAGCGTGCAGGATGATCGGGACGACGGGGCCAACTCCTTTTCCGTGGATCCATCCCGGCTTTCTCCCATCAAGCAAACCAGGATCAACACGCAGGCCATTGTGGCCGAGGGGCAAAGCCTGCTTATCGGCGGCTATTACTATGAAACGCAGAGCGAGAACGATACCGGCGTTCCGGGCCTGAAAAACATTCCGGTGCTCGGCGGACTGTTCGGGTCCACGGGCAAGAAGCACCAGCGCATGGAGCGCCTTATTCTGATCACGCCGCGCATCGTGCGGATGGATGCCGTTCCGGAAGTTCCCGCCCGCGTGGACGATCCCCGCTTCAGCCGGACGCCGCTTCAGGCGGACTATGCGGAGCGCGTTCCCCTGGCCCGCCCGGTTGGCGGCTGCGCGCGGCGGGCCGAGCCGGCTTCTCCGGTTGTTTTGCCCCCGCCCCGGACTTCGTCCGCTTCTGGAGGCGCGCGGTGAACGGCGATGGCGGAAAGCGCGGCCTGACTCTTTATGTCTGTTCCGGCCTGCATCTTGGCGCTCGCCTGGATCTGGGCACGGGAAGCTGGGTGCTGGGATCGGACGATTCCTGCGATATCATTCTGAGTGGATTGGCGGCCCGCCATGCCGTGCTGGAGGTTAGCTCTTCACCTGCCGGCGATCCTTCCGCCACATTGTCTCCACTGGATGGAGAGGTGCGCCTGCATGACGGCGGGGCGACGCCTTCCGCTCCTGACGATTCCTCCGCACGGATTGCTCCCGCGGCAGGGAGAGCTTGGTGGCTGGGGCATACCTGTTTTGTCTGGAACAGGCCGGGCGTTGAGCAACCCCTCATCGATCCGGATGCATGCAGACCCCATACTGTGGCGGCGTCTTCAGCCGATGTGGGGGCGGATTCCGTTTTGAGCGAAGGCAACGAAGTTGCCATGTCGGGCGCTGTCATGCCTGTGGAAGACGACAAAATGATGGGCGCTGCCCTTTCAGGTGTGGCCTTGCCGGCGCCGCTGGTTGTCGTCGGGCAAAGGAAACGCCGCCCGCTCATGCGCTTTTTCCTGTTGGGGCTGGCGGGCGTCATGCTGGCGGGGTTGTCTGTGGCTGTGGCGCCTCCTGTAGAAAATTCGTTGCAATATCCATCGGTTGTTGAAAAATATCTGGCGGATGCCGGCATTGCCGGTTTGTCGGTTTCCTTGCGCGGGCAAGGGGTGGAAGTGCGCGGATCGGTGGAAGATGACGCGGCGATGATCCGTCTTCGGGATATGGCACGCGCTTTGCATTTTCCTGTCTATCTTGAGGTTGGCGTCCGGGAGGATATCGTGCGCGCGGTGCGCAGTTCGCTTGCCATTCGGGGCTTTCACCCCCAGGTGGACATGGTGGAAGACGAGGCGTCGCCCCGGCTGACGGTGGCCGCGTATATAAAGGATACGGCGCTGGAAGAAGCGGCCTTTGCCGCGCTGGAGAGCGAGGTGAAGGGGCTTCCTGTGCAGGAGCGCCGCATCGTGCACGAAAAGGAGCTTGCGCCCGTGCTGGAAGAAGCGCTGAAAAAGGCGGGGCTGTCTTCCGTTCGTGTCCTCTATCTGCCCGGACAGGTGGATTTTGCGGGGGATTTCCGGCCTGAAGATGCGCCGGCGCTGCTCCGCCTGCGGCGTGATGCCGAGCAGCGTTTTGGAGTGCCGCTGTATGGGCGATCCAGCTTTTCCGCCGCGCTGCCGGCCGCATCCACGGAAAGAGCGGCAGTGCGGCCGCACGTTGCGGCGGAGCGCCTTTCCTCTTCCGGAGCGCCGGGAAGGAGCAAGACTTCGAGGACGAACGAGGAGCAGGATCCCCTGGGTGGTCTGCGCGTGACCGGGGTCACCATGTCGCCCATGCGTTTCATCGTTACGGCTGACGGGCGACGCCTGTTCGAGGGGGCGAAACTTCCCGGCGGGTGCATCCTGGAAGGCATCGGCACGAAAGTGCTGACCCTGCGGCGGGGCGACCATGTATTTACCTATATGCTGCGAGGTTCCCATGATTGAAATGGAATCGGCACTGGAAGTTCTGGCGGAAGATCCTTCCGGTTATCATCTCAAGCAACTGCGTGAAGAATTGTTTGACATGCGGACAACGGTAAAGCGCGTCATGGACGCCGGCATGACCGCCGATGAAATGAGCGTGGCGAAGCGGGTTTTTGCGGCTGTGGAATGCGCCGATGAGGTGGCCGGGCGTGTCCATGCTTCGTGGAATGGTTAGCTGTACCGGAGAACAACATTTTGTCGTGTGAACAAGCCCGGTGCATTTGCACTTCATGATTGCGGGTACTGAGAGGTATTGTCATGAACATAGGAAGCGCAAGCGGCATTGACGTTGGCCAGATGTTCCAGAACGCCACAAGCGGCCTGGCCAAAGATGGCGCGGCCCTGCAGGCGAAAATGGATCAGATCAGCGCCAACGGCGAGATCGATCAGACGCAATTGCTTGAATTGCAGTTCGCCATGGGGCAGTATAACGCCAAGCTGGAAACCATCTCCTCGGTGACCAAGAGCATTCAGGACATGCTGAAGTCGCTGGCTCAGCGGACGGGGTAGTCCTTGCGGTTCACCGGTGTGGAACAACCCGAAACAGGCCGGGCGCGGATGCGTTCCGGCCCACATGCGCAAGGAGCGTTCATGCTTTCCGAACGACACATCGCCCGCCTCCTCGATCTTGGCAATCTGGCCTGTCAGAAGGGCATGGTGGGAAACGCCCGCATCATTTTTGACGGCGTGCTTGCCCTGAAGCCCGGTTTTGCTCCCGCGCTTGTGGGATTGGCTTTCAGCCATGTGGTGGTGGACGATTTCGACAGGGCGCAAGAGATTCTTGACCAGGTGCTTGCGGTCAATCCGGATGATGCAGATGCGCTGGCCATGTTGGGGCTTTCCCACATGCTTGCCGGCCGCCGGGACGATGCGGAGCGGGTTTTCGCCCGCCTTCCCCGGGACGGAACGGCCGCGGATCTGGCCAGGGCGATTATGGAAGCGCCTTATTGAAGCGAACGCGTTTTTTCGGACAGGGGGTTGAGCGGTGCTTTCCGAATTGGCGCAAGGAGCTTCCCGCCTTGTGCAGACCTTGGAAAAGCTTGGCGAATGGGCGGGAAACGGAGTGGGCGGCAATGGACCCTCCGGGCCGCCTTCCGATGATGTTGTGCGCGTTTTTGAACAGGCCATGACCGGAGAGCCTGCCGGTTCCGATATGCCCGTTCCGGGCGACGCGGCGGCGGAGAATGCTTTTGCATCCCCAGATCCCGGCCCGGCTGAATCCGTCCCCTCGCTTGATCGCATCGGCGGTTCCGGTCCGGAGCAAGAGGGAGGGTTTTCCGGCACGGAAGCATTCCGGCCGGAATTCGGGGATGAACATCCTGTGCGTGAGCTTGGCCGCCTGCTGGACGCATTTTCCCGCCCTGGGGCAACTCTCGGGCCGGAAGCCCTGTTTCGGGCGCAGTATCTTACGGGGATGCTCAAGGTCCAGGCTCAGGCCGGCCTCAGAACTTCCCAGAGCGCGTCGGAAGGGATGGAAAGCGTTTTGCGTCAACAGGGGTGAATGTTTCCGCCGGATTTTTTCAGGAGTGCCGTATGCCGCGTTGTACCGCCCGTTTGCTGTTGATCCTGTCGTTCGTGCTGCTTCTTGCCGGCTGCAAGGTGGAAATATACACCGGTTTGAGCGAAGAGCAGGCCAACCAGATGCTCTCCACTCTTTTGCGGCACGGCATCGCCGCGGAAAAAGTCGCCGCGGGCAAAAACGGTCATGCGCTGTCGGTGGAAGACGGTCAGCTTGTGCAGGCGCTCCAGATACTCAAGGAAAACAGCCTGCCGCGCGAAGCCTTCAAGAGCATGGGCGAAGTTTTCAGCGGCGACGGCATGATTTCGTCTTCATCCGAAGAACAGGCGCGCATGGCCTATGCCCTCTCGCAGGAACTGGCCGATACGCTGTCGCGCATTGATGGCGTGCTCACCGCCCGGGTTCATGTGGTGCTTGGAACGAACGATACGGTCAATAATATCACGGTGGAGCCTTCTGCTGCCGTTTTTCTCCGGCATACGCCTGATTCTCCCGTCGTTCACCTGGTGCCGGAAATTCGGAGACTGACCGCCTCGGCTGTCGCTTCGCTCAAATACGACAATGTCAGCGTTATGCTGGTGCCGGTACGTGAAAGCGTCACCGTGCCGGAAAAGACGCTTCCTCCTTCTTCCCTGTTTGCGCCCGGCGCGATCACGTCCGCTCTTGCGCTCCAGGTGCTGGCCGTTTCCCTGCTTCTGGCGGCCATAGGCGGCGGCGTCTCGCTGCTGGTCCGGCGGGCCGCCGCGAAGCGCAAGCATGGCGTTCAGCCGGATCAGGATGGAACGGTGCGATGAACAAGGGGTTTTTCGCCGATGTTCTGGCCGCCCGTCCCTTGCTGTGGGAGGCGATGATCCGCGCCGACTGCGCCGGTTGCGGCCCGGCTTCTTCCGCTGGGGAGTTGGCCGAATGCGCCGAAAAGATTGGCGGCGCTTCGTTGCGGACCTGGCTGCTTCGTCCTCTCCGGCGGCACGGCGCGGAGGGCGAGACGTCGTCTTTCTGGGATTATGCGGAGGAATCGCGCCGTCTTGCTTTGCTGGCCGGGTCGGATCTGGACGCGCTGTGCCGTGTTGCCGGCGCGGCCCTGCACGCGCCGGAGATCGCGCGGACTCTGCGCCGCGAGGAGGTGCTGGCGTTGCGCCATGCCCTTGGCGAGGAGCTGTACCGGTATGCCCTGCACCGCGGTCAGTACCAGCTTGGCGGCGTGCGGCGACTGTTCGCGCGCCTGCATCCTTCGCTTCCTTTGGCGGAGCGGTGCGCCCTGCATGGGAGCATGGCCTTGCGGCTCGTGGCGTCAGGCTGGCCGGCTGAGCTTGCGCGGCGTTTTTTTTCAAAATTGCCCGATGCTCCCCTGACGCAGGACGTGCCCGAGTTTGGCGAGGCGGAAATCCGCGACGTGTGGATCGCGCTGAAAAAATTGCTGCTCAAGGAGGTTGCTCCAGCATGGACGCCGTGTTTCGACTGACGGGCGATGCCATTGTTCCGCCTCCCGGCGCGCGGGTGATCCGTGCCGCCGACTACTGCCGTCTGATCGAGGCGGAGCATCTGCTTGCCGCCGCGCATGAGCGGGCGGACGCCATTCGCGCCGAGGCCGAACAGGCGTATGCGGAGCGCAAACGCCAGGGGTATGAAGACGGGCTGACGGAAGGCCGCATGGAGCAGGCCGAAAAAATGATGGAAACGGCCGTTCAGGCCGTAGAGTATATTGAAAATATTGAAGAAACATTGGTCAGAGTGGTTGCTTCCGCCGTGCGCAAGATCATCGGGGATCTGGACGATCGGGAACGGATCGTGCGTGTGGTGCGAGCCGCGCTGGTTTCCGTGCGCAGTCAGCAAAAGGTGCTGATCCGCGTCTGTCCGGCCGATGAAGCCGCCGTGCGCGAGGCTCTGGCCGCCATGATCACGGCTGCGCCGGGTGGGGTGAGTTTTCTGGACGTCGCCGCCGATCCGCGCATGAAGCCGGGCGACTGCATTCTGGAAAGCGAGCTTGGCGTGGTGGACGCCGGGGTGGAGACGCAGCTCAAGGCCATAGAAAACGCGCTGGCAGGCAAGATCAAGGAGAGCTAATGGCTTTCGAGTACATCGGCGAACTGCTTGAGGAGGCCGTGCGCGAGGTCAACCCGGTTGAGACGCGGGGGCGGGTGGAGCAGGTGGTGGGCACCATCATCCGCGCCGTGGTTCCGGGCGTGAAGGTGGGAGAACTGTGCATTCTGCGCAACCCGTGGGAGGAATGGACGCTCAGGGCGGAAGTCGTCGGCTTTGTCAAAAACGTGGCCCTGCTTTCCCCCCTGGGGTCCATGCAGGGCATATCTCCGGCCACGGAAGTCATCCCCACCGGGGAAATTCTGTCCGTTCCCGTGGGGAACGAGTTGCTCGGCCGCGTCGTGAACGGGCTGGGGCAGGCCATGGACGGCGGTCCGGCGATCAGGGCAAGAACGCAGTACCCCATTTTTGCCGAAGCGCCCAACCCCATGACCCGCAAAATCATCTCTCGCCCCATCTCGCTTGGACTGCGCGTCATCGACGGCGTGCTCACCTGTGGGGAAGGGCAGCGCATGGGGATTTTCGCGGCTGCCGGGGGCGGCAAATCGACGCTTTTGTCCAGCATCCTCAAGGGATGCGCGGCGGATGTCTGCGTACTGGCGCTGATCGGTGAGCGTGGCCGGGAAGTGCGCGAATTCATTGAGCGCGATATCGGTCCGGAGGGGCGCAAAAAGGCTGTGCTTGTGGTCTCGACCTCGGATCGGTCGTCCATGGAGCGGCTCAAGGCCGCCTATACGGCCACGGCCATTGCCGAATATTTCCGCGATCAGGGCAGAAGCGTGCTCCTCATGATGGATTCCGTCACCCGTTTCGGCCGCGCCCAGCGCGAAATCGGCCTGGCGGCGGGCGAGCCGCCGACTCGCCGCGGCTTTCCGCCCTCGGTCTTTTCCGAGTTGCCCAAACTCATGGAGCGGGCGGGCAATTCCGACAAGGGGTCCATCACCGCCCTGTACACCGTGCTGGTGGAAGGCGACGACATGACCGAACCCATTGCGGACGAAACCCGTTCCATCCTTGACGGGCACATCGTGCTTTCGCGCAAACTGGCCGCTGCCAATCATTACCCTGCCATTGACGTGCAGGCCAGCGTCAGCCGGGTGATGAACGCCATTGTGAGCCGGGAGCACAAGCAGGCGGCGCAAGCCCTGCGCGCCATACTGGCCAAGCACGCCGAAGTGGAACTTCTGGTCCAGATCGGCGAGTACAAAAAGGGCGCGGACGCCGAGGCGGATTTCGCCCTTTCCCATATTCAGGCCGTCAATGCGTTTCTCAGACAGGGACTTGACGAGAAAAGCAACTTTGCGGAAGCCGTGGACGCCCTGGAAAAAGTGGTTCGGTAGGGGCTTCCGTGGCAGGCTATCCTCTGCAATCCCTGCTTGCCGTTCGGTATTTTCGGGAAGACGGGGCAAAGAACGCGGCACGCGCGGCGGATCGCCGGGTGGTTGAAGCGAGGCAGGAGCTGGAGGCGCGTCAGAGAGAGCTTGCGCGTTACCGCCAGTGGCGGCCGCAAGAGGAAGAGCGGGGTTACGCCGCTATTTTGGGCACAGTCATGCGCCCGGACGCGCTTGCCGAATTTCGCACATGGTTGGCGACCCTGGCCGAAGGCGAACAGCAGCGCCTTGCGGCTGTGAGCGAAGCGGAAGATGTTCTGGCCGGCCGCGAGCGCGAAGCCGCCGCCGGGCGTCAGGCCGTGGCCGCCGCCCGCAAGGAAGCGGCCAAAATCGAAGCCCACCGGGATCTCTGGCTGATCCGGGAGAAAAAGGAAAGCGAACGGCGGGAAGATCTGGAACTGGAAGAGTTTGCCGCGCCGCCCGGACAGGGCGAAGAGGGCATATAGGCGAGCGCGAAGGCACAGCGCCGGGTACGATTGTCTTGAAGCCAAGCATTTGAGGGGCGGTCTTTTTCGCTACAGGGAGGTTCTATGACGATGGAAATCTCTTCACAGCGTCTGCGGCAGGCTGATGCAGGCGGGCATGTGGAAAAAGACGACTCGCGGCGGACTCCTGACGCCGCGACGCAAGACAGCTTTGAAAAGGCTATGGAGCGTGGCTCCGCAAGGCGTCCGACGCAGGACGGGACGGCGGGCGGGGAGAGCGTCGTTCCTTCGCCCGCCGCGCTTATGGAAAGCCTGTTCGGCGGGCGGATGGACAGAATGCAGGATGGTTCCGTGGAGCGGATGCAGTCAAGCTCTTCACTGCCCGGAGATGTGGACGAGATGGTGGGGAAGCTGGTAGAGCGCATTCTGGTTTCCGAGCCTGGCAGGGGGGCGCCGGAAGTGCGCCTGACCTTGGGCGGCGGGGTGCTGGCCGGGGCGGAACTCGCGCTGTCACGCGCGGTGGATGGTCAGCTCTCGGTGTGTCTTTCCTGCGTGGATGCGGCTTCCTTTCAGACGGCCGTAGGCGCGCGGGACGCTTTGCAGGCGGCCCTGGAGCGCAATGGCGAGAACGTCCATGTCGAAGTGACGCGCGGATCGGACGCAAGCGGCGGCCGTGAAGGCGATGCCCGGCGTCGTTCCGCAACCTACGCAGGGTGGAGTGAAAAGGATTGATGAATTCCCCGATGCCCACAGCATATTCTTCCCCCATGTTGCCTTCCGTATCGCCGTTGCGGGCGCGGCTGCTCAATGCGTTGATTTCCCGTGCCCTGCCCGTGTCGTTCGCAGTGGATGCCGGCAGGGAACCTGCCCTGCAATGCCGGCTCGATGTGAACGGCACGCTCGCGGCGCTGGAAAGCCCCGCGCCTTTCTCCGTTGGCGCGACGCTGTACCTGCTTGCCGGAGACGTTTTTTGGAAGATCGAATGCGCTTCCCTGGCGGCTGTGGCCCTGCGGCCGGAACTTGCGGCATGGCGGGCTGAAACCGGGCAGGATTTTTCCTCCCTGCCCCCCGGTTTGAGCCTCGCGGTGCTGGAGCGTCTGTTTGCTCCTGCCGTGGACAGCCTGGCCTTGTGGCTGGGCTGCGAGGCGTGTTTTGCTTCCACGCCGCGTTCGGAGCCTGAATGGTCCGAGCCGTTGCCGCTGATCCTGACCCTGCCTGAGGGGGAGAACGTAAGCTTGCGGCTATTCTGGGCGGAGGAGGGGGCGGCCCGCTTTGTGCTGGAACGCCTGGAAGCCGCGCCCCCGCGCGCTGTCGGCCGCCCGGCAGGTTGCGCAGCGGCCGCCCTGGTGCAATGCCGTGTTGAAATAGGCGGGCTGAGCCTCGCAGTGAAGGAAGCGCGTAAGCTTGCCCTTGGCGATGTTCTTTTGCCCGAATACTGGACGCCCGGGAATCCGCGCTTGCGATTGCCGGGCGGGACGGCCCTGGAATGCCGTCTGGAAAATGGTCTCGTCTCCATTCTGGGAAAGGGACGCGATCGTGCAAACGAGGTGCTCATGACGGAAGAGGCAGCCCCTGTCACGGCAGTTGAATCCCCCGCTGAAGGCGGGGACGTCCGGCTCCTGGACGAGGAAACCCTTGCGGGGATGGAATTGCCTGTCGTCTTTGAGCTTGCCGCCCTCAGCATACGGGTGGATGAAGCGGCGGCGCTCGCTCCGGGGCATACCTTTGCTCTTGGCGGGGACGTGGCTTCGATTCCCGTTTTCGTGCGGGTAGGGGGCCGGTTGGCGGCGAAAGGCCGGCTGGTGGACGTGGGCGGGATGCCCGGCGTGCAGATCACCGGACTGGTTGCCCCGGCAGAAGCCGAGCGGACGGCGCAGGAATGAGCATGGGCATTGCCGGGATGAACCCGCTGTATCTTGTGCTGGGTCTGGCCGTACTGGGCCTGGCTCCCTTTCTGCTCATGCTCGTCACTTCCTATGTGAAGATTGTGGTGGTGACGAGCCTTGTCCGCAACGCCCTTGGCGTGCAACAGGTTCCGCCCGCGATGGTCATGAACGGGCTGGCCATCATCCTTACCGTGTTCATCATGGCGCCCATGTGCATGGAAACGATGGAACTGCTGGAAAAACAGCGCCTGGGCGAAAACCCCACGCCGCAGGAACTGCTGGGCGTGGCCGAGGAAATTTCGCCCCCGCTCCGGCATTTTCTGAGAAAAAATACCGATGCCGTGGTGCTCAAGGCGTTCATGAGCACGGCGCACCGCATCTGGCCCCAGAATCGCCGGGAAAGCATTACCGAAAACAACATGCTCATTCTGACGCCCGCGTTCACCATCACCGAACTGACCCGGGCGTTTCAGATTGGTTTCCTGCTCTATTTGCCTTTCGTGGCCATAGACCTTATTATTTCCAATATACTGTTGGCCATGGGCATGATGATGGTGTCGCCCATGACCATCTCTCTGCCGTTCAAGCTGCTGCTTTTTGTCACGCTGGACGGCTGGTTGAAAATCAGCCAGGGCTTGCTGCTCAGCTATCAGTAAGACCGGGGCGGAGGTTGTATGGAAATCAGGGCTACGGAACAGGACGGCATCAGCATCTTGGCTCTTTCCGGTCGCATGGACGCCGGCACTACGCCGGAATTTGACAGGGCCACCCAGGCATTGCTGGGCCAGGGAAAGAACGTGGTGCTTATCGACATGGAGGAGCTGGAATACATCAGCTCCGCCGGGTTGCGCGGCATCCTCGGGCTGGTCAAGGCGATCAAGGCGGCTTCCGGGAGGTTGGCGTTTTGTCGCCTGCAACCCATGGCCGCCGAAGTGTTTCGGATTTCCGGTTTCAACGCCATGCTTGCCGTGCGCGCCACGCGGGAGGAAGCGATCGGCGTTCTGCGGGGCTGACAGTTTCAGCGTATTGTCCAAGGAGGTGTCTCGTGCCCCGAATTCTTCTCCCCGCCAGGCTTGAAAATTGCGCTGTGGCCATGGCTTTTCTGCGCGAGAATCTTGCGGAAGGGCATGAGGACATGCTTGGCTTTGTGGAATTGGCTGTTGAAGAACTTCTGGTCAATGTGGTCAATTATGCCTACGCCGGCCGGGCGGATTCCGGAGAGGGCGGTTCCCCCGACAAGTGGGGGATGCTGGAATTGGGTCTGCGTCAGGCCAGCATGGATGATCAGCCTTTTCTCTGCGTATGGATCCGCGACTGGGGCGCGCCTTTCGACCCCTTTCTCAACGCGCCGAAGCCGGATACTTCGCTGGATGCGGAAGATCGTCCGCTGGGCGGGCTTGGGGTGCACCTGGTCAGAAACGTCTCCGCCCATCACTGCTACAGCGGCGAGGACGGGGAAAATACCATCGAGCTTTACTTCAAGATGCCGTCTTGGCAGGGGTGATGCGATCCGTGCCATGCCCGGGAACATGTCGCTTTCGCCTTTCACGAGGGTGGGGCGGGGCGACGCTCCTGATTTTTTCTCTTGTTCTGGGCGGGTGCGGGCGGCCGGTCACGCCTTCTTCCCCCTTGCCTGCTCCTTCTTTGCCTTCAGCGGAGGAGTTTTCTTCCGAAGGCGCTCTTGTCTCTTTCGTTTCAGGTACAGGAATCGTATCCCACGAACATGAGGTGAGCGAGATCACCCCTCGCATGAGCCGCGTGATTTCCGTTCCCGTTCCGGATCATGCCGTGTCCGTTGGCGGAGCGGACAGCGCGCGGAGCCACGGTCGCCATATCCGCGTCCCTGCGGCTGTGGCGGCGCGTCGATCAAATGTTGCGGCAGGGCCGCTTCCGCCTGTGCGTTCGTGCGTGTTTCCCCCCCGACGCGCCGGCCGCGCCGTGGAGGAGAGACGCGAACCTGCCTCCCCGCAGCCGGCTCCTGCCGAATGGCGGAAGCTTGCCCGTGAAGCCGCGGAGATTTTTGGCCTGGACGCCGCGTTGGTGCTGGCCGTGATCCGTGTGGAATCCGCTTTTGATCATGCCGCCGAGTCCCCTGCGGGAGCACAGGGAGCCATGCAGGTCATGCCTGCCACGCAGGAGGAACTGGGCCTTCTCGATCCCTTTGATCCTCGTGCCAACGTGTACGCGGGGGCACAGTACCTCATGCATTTGATCCACAGTTTCGGTTCGGTGGAACTGGCCCTGGCCGCGTACAATGCAGGCCCGGCCAGTGTGGAAAGGTACGGAGGCATTCCGCCTTTTCCGGAAACCCGCGAGTTCGTACGCCGCGTCACGCTGTACTGGGAAGCCGAAAAAAATCCCGGGCGCGAGGATCGATAACCGCATCGCTCGGCAGCGGAATCGTTTCGGATTCCGTTTTTTCCCGCCCGCCGCGGACGTATTGCCCCCAATCCTTGCCTGATACTCTCGCACACCTGCCCATACCGGGAAATTTGTGCTATGCGGTCCACAAGCGTGAAAAGTTTATCCCAATGAATCTGTGATAACATGTCAGGTTATGTTGTATGACGGAAGCGGAACGCGCAGCGGTGATCAAGGAGAGCAGTTTGCTCAAAGAATATCTGTTGAAGTGTATGCCCGAACCTGGAAAGTTTTCCACTGCGATAGAAGGCTTGTCCATGTTGCGGCGTGAATCTGGATCCCATGTGGAAAACTGTTTCTACAAGCCCTCCATTGGTCTGATTGTTCAGGGAAACAAGCATTCCCGCGTCGGATCCGAGGAGTACACCTACGGCGAGAATCAGTGCCTTTTGGTCAGTGTGGATATGCCAAGCTCATTTTCCTCTTCCGAGGCGAGTCATGACCGTCCTTTTCTCGCGGTATCGCTCGATTTGGACAGATTTTTGATTGCTCGTCTGGCGATGGAGCTTCCTGCTGTTTCGGATCCTGGAAGCAATACATGCAAGGGCGTGGTTGTGGCGGATGCCGATTTTGATCTGGTGAATGCCTTTCTGCGTCTGGTCAGACTGCTGGAAAATCGGGATCAGGTCGCGTTTCTTGCGCCCGCCGTCGTTCAGGAGATTCACTACCGTCTCCTTACCGGACCATTGGGCAAAAATTTGCAAAAGTTCAGCACCTGTGGAACGCACAGCAATCAGATTGCGCGAGCTGTCGCGTGGCTGCGAGAGAATTATAAAGAACCGTTACGAGTTGAGGATCTGGCACGGCGCGTCAATATGGGAACTTCCACCTTTCATCGACATTTCAAACAGGTAACGACGCTCAGTCCATTGCAATATCATAAACGCCTGCGTCTCTATGAAGCCCAACGCCTGATGTTGATGGAAGACGCCGATGCAGCCAGCGCCGGTCTTTCGGTAGGTTATGAAAGTCCAACACAGTTCAGCCGCGAGTACAAAAGAATGTTTGGGGAGCCGCCGCGGCGTGACGTCATGCGCCGGCGCTAGGGGCAGAGAGCATCCGCCTGCTGCAAAGTCGCTTTTTGCGCCCGGTAGCGTTACAAGACAAGACATTGACTTTCAATACTTGCCGTGCTCCTTGCCGGCCGGAAAATACAGGCTTTTTCGGGCGGCGTAATGAGTTCCGCCCCTTGAGCATGCTGTGGTGACAATGCGCTTTTCAATCACGGCGGCATGTATTGCTCACGCCAAACTACCTCGCTACCCTGCCTTGCGCAGCCTGGCAGGATCAGGTATAGATCTCAAAAAATGAATGGGGAGGCGTTTCGTCACCGGTGTGGCGTCTGGTCTTCAAAACCAGTGGACGGTCGAAAGGTCGTCGGTAGGTTCGACTCCTATACGTCTCCGCCAATCCGCAAACAGCGTTTGGAATCCCTGTAAAGATTTTCTTTACAGGGTATTGATTTTTTATAATCCCCGTTCCGGGATAGTTTCGCGAGCGCGCAAGGTACAAGGAAGCTATGAAAATATCATGGAAATACAGTGTGGCGGCAGGAATATTGCTGATCCCTTTCGTGCTTTCCATGGGTTTTATATTTCCTGCCGGTGATGATTTCGCTCGATGCAATATGGCGAGCCGTCTTTTTGACGTGACCGGAGGATTGCACGAGATGGGGAGAGCCTGGTGGAAATGGAGCGGCCGTTACACGCACCATTTCCTGGTGGTTTTCCTCGGGCGCGTGGTCCTCTCTCGCGAAGCCTGCGCGCTGATTGCGGCAGGCATGGCGCTGCTTCATCTTATCCCGTTATACGGGATTTTTTCCACCCTGCAGGGTGGAAGGCGGCGGGAAAGCGTTTTTCTGGCCCTGTTTTGTTTGCTGGTCATATACTGTGGGTATCAGGATCTCTCGGAAAGTTTTTATTTCATTACGGGGATCTTCAGCATCGGCGTGTCCGGCGGGATGACGCTGCTGTTTCTCTGGGCAATGTGCCGGCTCTGGTTTGCGCCCCAAGTGACCCGTGGGACAGTGTGTTTTCCGGTGATCAGCGGCATTCTGGCAATTGGCTGCTATGAACATTCAGCTTTGGCCACCTTGCTGGCCGCTGGGATTGCCTTGGGCATGGCGCGGCTGTACCGGCACCCGCATGAAGCCGCCTTTCGGCAGGTCATGCTTTGGATCGGCGCTTTTTTTCTGTTGTCGTTTCTCTGTCGGGGAAATTTCCGCCGTCAGACCAAACGGGGAACGGATATCCATGTAATCTCCGACCAGTTCGGCAATGCCTGGGACGATTGGCTGACGTACGGGTTTTGGGTTTTTGCGAGTGTACTGCCTGTGGCGGCGGTTGTCGCCGGAGGGTTGTCGCGCCCTCGCTGGCGTGCTTCGCTTGCCGATAAACTCTCCATCCCTGTGGTGATGAGCCTTGGCGGGGCGGCGTACGTTCTGCTGAGCGCAAGCATCGTGTTTGTACATGCTCTGAGTGACGTGACTATCGGCCAGACGAGCAAACTGCCCGCCAGTCTTGCCCTTCTCGCTGCATATCTGCTTGCTTTTCTTGTGCTTGCCTGTGGAGATGGTTTGCGCCGCAAGCTTTCTGCCCTGCCTGCCTGGCTGGTGATCCCGCCGCTTTTTGTCGTTGTTTGCACGGCTCCCAATATGTGTCGCACGGTTGCAAACCTGCTCACAGGGGAAAACGCAGTGTATGCGGCCGCCCTGGAAGATCGGTTTGCCTGGTTCCGCTCTCCAGAGGCGCGGGATGAAAAACCGGTACTGGTTGCGGATCTGGGGGTGGCCCCGTTTCTTTTCGTTTCCGAGGCAGTACAGACGCAAACAACTCTCTGGCCCAATAAGCATATCGCAGAAATGTTTGATCTTCCCGGTGGGGTGTGCCGGGTGTCTTTGAATGCCAAAACAGCCTTGGCCGCGGTTGAACACGCGCAGCCCGCCAACCTTGGCATTGAGTTCTCCAGAGAGAGAGAGAGAGAGAGAGAGAGAGAGAGGTGCCGGAAGCGTTGCGTCGTCAGGGGGTGAAGCGGCTGAGGCTGGTTCGGGGCGTTGCGGGCGGACCAAACCCTACATTTGTTCGTGATTGGCTCTTTGTCGAGGCGTCGCGTCCGCTTCCTTCTTTGACAACATTGACGCTTGTTGAAAACGGAAAGGGTTCCATTCCCCAGATAGTCGGCCGACGACTTGGGGAAAGAGCAATAAAACAGACTGTATTGCCTGCAAGTGGCACGGCGTTTTCCCTGGAACGTCTGGCGGGGGTCGCTCGAGTTTATGAGCCGGCAGATGTAATGGCGCGGCCAGACAGTCAAGCGCCTGTGTATGCGCTTCCTGTGCATGTGCCTGCCGCCGGCCATATGAGCGGGCTTTTTCTGCAAATTGGGTCCAGCGATTTATACCGCGTGCTCCCGTGAGGAAGCGTAAAGGATAGAAAGTGAGAAAGCGTCTTGCATTCCGGGCGGCGGCCAGTCTTTTTACGGTTTGGGCCTTCATTTCTTTCGGCGCGCTCTGGGTACAGGCGGCAGAACGATACCACGGCAATGTCACAAGCCGCATCTATCACAACGCGCGATGCAAGTATTTCAATTGCAAAAAATGTACTGTTGTATTCAAATCCGCTCAGGAGGCGCAACAGGCGGGATACAGACCCTGCAAGGTGTGCAAGGGGTAAACTCTGACCGCCGCGCAAAGCTGATTCGTCACGCAGTCACACATAACAATCAGCTTTTTGCGGGCGGGCAGACATTTGACGAGGACCCCGAGCAGCCTATTCAGCAGGCGTGGAGGGTGTTTTTTCCTGAGTGGCTTCTGTTTGAGGAAGTTCAAACAGTCCGGTGAGGTAGGCGTTGGCCAAAGGCGTGGCGAAACGCGTATCGTAACGGGTTTTGTCCGCCGCCAGTTCTGCACCGGCCACACGAGGCTCCTTGGCCGGACCATAAGGGCGCATGGTGATCATGGCGCAGAAAGAATCCGCTACGGCACAGAGGCGGCCAAAGCGGCTGAGCAAGTCTTCCTTGGCGTGGTTCGGATAACCGGATCCATCCAGACGTTCATGATGCTCAATGACAGCCTGCGTCAACTCATCAAAGCCCAGCTCAAGTTTTTGCAGCATTTTCAGCCCCGCTACGGGGTGAAGCAGAATCTTGTCTTTTTCTTCATTCTTGAGAGGCGTGGTTTTATCTCGAAGGAAGAGCGGGACACGGCTCATGCCAATATCATGCAGCAGCAGTCCGACAGACGCGCGATCCAGTTGACGACGGTTGTATCCATCGCCAGAGAAAGTATAAATGAACAACCACAGACCTACAAACAGCGTATTGAGCGAGTGATTGACAAGCGAATACTGCGTTTGAAGGCGGCGCATGAAAAGTTTGATATGGTGTTTATCCTGCCACAGGTATTCCGTGAACACCATCAGGTCATTGTACAAGGTGTCGAAAACAGGCTTTACCGGCTGTTCCATGAAGGCATTGAGCCTCATGTGCAGAGCACGGATAATGATATCCGCGCATTCGCTTTCTTTCAGGTTGCCGTCAAGCAAAACCAGATCCACCTGTTTGACGATATGCTCGGAATAAATCGGATGATCCGTGCGTGAAACAAAAAGATCGCCCGACTCGCAAAGTTGCTGGATTTCTTCAACCTGCTCGTTGCTCAGTCGTGCCCCTTTACGGGAATAGGGGTACAGTTGCGCGATGTCGGCACGGAACTGAAAGAGATCTACAGGAGGCCGATACTTGGGAAAACTTGAAAGGATTTCCTGACTGATCTGGTAGTATTCTTCCGCGATATTGTCCGGGATGGCAGCTTTTCGTTTCCGAGCCATAGCTACTTCCTGTAGATTTTCACCAGGTTGGTTCCCCTGGGTTGCGGCGTTGACGAAGTAGGCTGTCCTGCCGTGATGATGATGTCGTCGCCTGCCGCGAAAATGGATGAAGAAGCGATGAAGCGTTCGGCCCGCGTCAGGTGTCCTTCGTTATCGTCGCCGACCTGGTGAGGAAGAATGCCCCAGGAAAAATTGAGCGCCTTGAGCGACGTCGTATTGGGCGTGAGTGCGTGCACGGGTTGCGTCGGCCGACGCGCGGCAAGGAGCCGCGCCGCGGTTCCGCTTACGCTGTGCGCCACGATAGCCTTGGCGCCCGCCTTTTCAGCCAGAAGACAGGCGGCATAGGCCAGAAAATCGGCCGGCCCCTTTTCGTTTCCGGGTTCCATGATGGGGTGGGTTTCCGCCATCAATTCTTCCGCTTTGGTGGCTATTTCGTGCATGACGCGCACGGTTTCCACGGGGTAATTGCCCATCGCGGTCTCTTCGGAGAGCATGACGCAATCCGCCCCATCAAGTACGGCGTTGGCCACGTCGGTGGTTTCCGCTCGTGTCGGGGCCGGGCTGGACACCATGGACAAAAGCATTTGCGTGGCTACAATAACCGGCTTGGCCGCCTTGTTGCACGCCCGGATGATACGTTTCTGCATGGCCGGAAGTTCGGGCAGGGGGCATTCGATGCCGAGATCCCCCCGTGCGACCATGACGATATCCACCTCTTCAAGGATGGCCTCCAGCCGGTCCACCGCATTGCGCCGCTCAAGCTTTGCGATGACCGGGATATCACGCCCATTGGCACGGATGATGGCTTTAGCCTCCCGGATATCTTCCGGGGTCTGCACATAGGACAGGGCCACGGCGTCCACGCCGAGAGCAAGGCCGTCCACCAGATCCTTTTTGTCCTTGTCGGTCATGGCCGGCAGGCGAACCGATTTTCCGGGCAGGGCCAGACCCTTCCGCGAGGTGATGATGCCGTTGTTCTGGGCTTCAAGGAGGAAGACGGTCTTTTCTCTGGCTTCCACGACACGGAATTGCAATGTGCCGTCGGCCAGCACCAGCTTGTCCCCGGCTTCGAGATCCGCCAGCACTTCTTCGTGATCAAAAGGAATGTAAGGCTCACCCTCCCGGACCGAGGAGGAGGGACCGAGGAGGATCTGATCGCCTTTCACCACATTGAGGGAGCCTTCTCCGCTCAGTGTCCCTATGCGGATTTTGGGGCCGGAAAGATCCTGCAGAATGGTAAGGGGCGTTTTGTGCACAACTTCAAGTTCGCGGATTGTCCGAATAAGATCGACAAAAGAAGAACTGTCGCCGTGCGAAAAGTTGAGACGGAAGATGCGTACCCCAGCGGAAATGAGTTGAGAAAGCACATCCCGCCTGCTGGAGGCCGGTCCGATGGTTGCGATAATCTTTGTTTTCATAACGCCGCATTTTCTGTCGTTGGAATGTTTCTGTCAAGTCTTTTGGCCGCGGCGAGCAGGGTGAGCGCATTGTGCCTCTCCTGTCGGGGCGCGCCCGGCGCCCCGGGCAGAGCGGCAACTGTTGGCGAAGGGGCGGGGTTCTCTTTGGTTTCGATGGGGATTTGATAAAATATAAATAAAAACAATAATATAAATTGATTTTGTCATGCCCCGGATACCTGTTGGACCGTGCGGGAAATGCCGGCAAGGCTCTTGACAGAGCGGGGGATAATGAAGGAGAAGTGGAAAAAAGTGGTAAATTGTGGGTGAAGGGGCAATGCTGAAGCCCCTCAGGTCAAAGCATGAAGTTGTTTCGCGGTCAGTCTTATAGAAGCGTCGATCCCAAGGGGCGCCTCATGCTCCCGCCGGATTTCCGGGACGCCCTTCTCCAACGCTCCGCGGAAGGCAAGTTTGTGCTGACGACATACGATGATTGTCTTGTCGCCTATCCGGAAGCGTTGTGGCTGGAACTGGAAGAAAAATTTGCCCGGTTGCGCAATTCGTCCAGAAAGCTGCGTGATTTTCGCAGGCTTGTGCTTGGAGGCGCGGAGGAGCAGCTCCCGGATGCGCAGGGGCGGATTCGCCTTTCCCGCGCGCATCAGGAGTACGCAGGGATCTCGCGTGAGGTTGTGATCCTTGGTCAGGGCGATCGGTTTGAAATATGGGATCAGGCCAGGTTCAAGGCTGTACTGGAACAGGATTTTGACGACGTGGCAGAGGAACTTGCGGAAAGCGGCATTGATTTTTCGTTCTGACGCTGCATGCATGAAATTGTGAACTGTAGAAAAACATGTTTTTCGATCAATGTTCTTCATGGATCGCCTGATGGAGATTTATGAAACGGGTTGGAGCCGCTCAGGATTTTGATGGATACCGAATTTTTTTCTTCTCTGCCGGATTTGCATGTTCCCGTGCTCCTCAAAGAGGCAATTGACGCTTTGCAGCCCAGGCCGGGCGGGCGCTATCTTGACGGAACACTGGGCCTTGGCGGTCATGCTTTCGCCTTGTTGCAGCGCGCCTCCTTGCGAGGAGACAGGCGAGCGGTCGAAACTGCGGCTGAAGCCGATGCCCGGGCATGCATGAGCCAACGATCCGTCTGTCCCGATGCGGAGGCTGAACTCTGTGGCCTTGACCGTGACGTTGAGGCGCTGGAACTGGCGCGGGCGCGTCTCGCGCCGTTTGGAAATCGGGTACATCTTTTTCACCGTCGCTACAGCGAGTTCGAGGAAGTTTTGGACGGTCTCGGCTGGGAGACGGTGGACGGTGCGCTCATTGATATCGGCGTTTCTTCGCTTCAGATAGATCGTGCCGAGCGGGGTTTCAGTTTTCTTGCCGACGGTCCGCTCGACATGCGCATGGATCGTGATTCGGGAGAGGCTCCTGTCAGCCGGATGGTGAATCGGGCAGGTTTTGAGCAGTTGAAGGATATCATCGCCCGTTATGGGGAGGATCCTCAGGCGGGGCGCATCGCTCGCTGCATTGTGGAAGAACGGGCGCGCAAGCCCATTGAAACTACCAGAGAACTTGCCGCGCTTGTTGAGCGGGCCTACCCCCCGGCGTGGCGCGCGCGTTCCCGCAACCATCCGGCTACCCGAACCTTTCAGGCGTTGCGCATGGCGGTGAATGATGAACTTGGGGAACTTGAGCGTTTTCTTGCAGCGATTTTGTCGAGGCTTGCTGTGGGGGGGCGGGTTGCGGTGATTTCCTTTCACTCCCTGGAAGACCGGATCGTCAAACATCTGTTCCGGTCATGGGCGTGCGGGTGTATATGCCCTCCCCATGTGCCCGTATGCGTCTGTGGGCACACGCCTGAAGCACGAGTGATCACGCCCAAACCCGTTCTCCCCTCACATGAAGAAACGGCGCAAAATCCCAGAGCGGCCAGCGCCAAGTTGCGGGTGGCCGAAAAAATCGCGCCGGGTGAAGCTGCGCAAGATGATCGCCGCCAACGCTACGAAGCCAAACGTGCGGCGCGAGGCCGGGCCGGATCGCCCGAGTCGTCCCCAACCTTGTTGCGGACGCATGCCAGGCGGCGGGAGGGGCGAGTCCGATGAGTCAGACGTCTTCGAGCGGCTGGCTTCTTTTGCTTGTTCTTTCCCTGTTGTTCAGCCTGGTCATGGGATTGGCGCTGGTATGGCTGAGCATAGAGCGCACGGATATGGCCTTTACCATCCGCCAGTTGCGCGGGCAGCTGGAGGAGCGCATTGTACTTAAAGCAAAACTTGAAATTGAGAGGGACCGCCTTCTTTCTCCCCATATTTTGGGACGCAAGGCCGAGGAGCTTGGCATGCGCGAGGCGAGACCCGGCCAGATCCGGAAGCTTCCCGATCCCGTTGGCGACAGCCCGGCTGGATGGGAAAAGAAAAGCGAGCAGCCTGGCCGCTCGCATTGAAGGATTTCACCACGATGTCGTATTTTGGCGCTGCGCGCAGACAGGCGGCCAAGCCTTCCGAACGGCGGGGATTCCGACCGAAGCGTCGGCAAACCGGCGGTGGAGGCAGGTCTCCGCGCACGGGCGACCTCAGGGGCTGGTTTGCGGCCGTGGATTGGGATCGCTTCCGGTTCCGGATGGTGGCGGTGTTGTTCTGTGTGATCTGGGCGGCGCTGTGGGCGCGTGCCGGGTATATCCAGCTGTGGAACGGGGCCCAACTTGCGGAGCGGGCCAGGCGGCAGCATACGTCTGCGGAGCATGTGGAGACGCCCCGCGGCATGATTCTTGACCGTAATGGCCAGATATTGGCGCGAAGCGTGGAAGTGCGCTCTGTATACGCCAATCCGGGCCAAGTGGAAAATGTGGACGCCACCGCCGGAAAGCTTGCCGGGCTGCTCGGGCGTCCTGCCGCGGATATCCGCGCTGCCTTGCGCAAGGGCCGCGGTTTTGTGTGGATCATGCGGCGGGTGGACGACGCTACGGCGGAAGCCGTGCGCGCGGCGGATCTGCCCGGGGTGGGTCTCGTCCGTGAATACGAACGGATGTACCCCTACAAGCAGGTGGCCGGACAATTGCTCGGTTTTGTCGGCGTGGACGGAAAAGGGCTGGAAGGATTGGAGCGTTCCTTTGACGACGATCTGAGCGGGCTTTCCGTCCGCCAGGTCGTGCAGCGTGACGCTTCGGGCCGCCGTTTTTATGTGAAAAGCGGGGAGCACGCCCCGGAGGCCGCCGATCTCCGTCTGACATTGGACGTGCAGATTCAGTTCATAGCCGAAGAAGTGCTGGCCAGAGGGGTTGAAGAAGTCGGCGCCAAGTGGGGCGGCATTGTGGTGGTGGACGTGGAAAGCGGAGAAGTGCTCGCTTGGGCGCAATATCCGTTTTTCAACCCCAATGCCTACCGAAGCTACAAGCCCGGCGAATACCGAAACCGACTTGCGCTGGACGCTCTCGAACCGGGTTCCACCTTCAAGCCGTTTCTTGTCGCGTCCGCTCTACAGGAAGGCACGGTTACCCGTGACACGATTTTCTATTGCGAAAACGGAATCTGGCGGACCAAAAAGATCGTCATCCGCGATGACAACAGGGCGTACAAGGATTTGTCCGTCAGCCAGATACTTGTTCACTCAAGCAACATCGGTTGCGGCAAGATCGGGCTGGAGCTGGGGGCCGTCAAGTTTCACAGGTATCTTTCCCTTCTCGGGTTCGGGCAACGAACGGGCCTGCATGTGAACGAAAGCAAGGGCATTTTGCGCGCGCCGCGGGATTGGAGCGAGGCGGACTTGATTTCCGCCTCGTTCGGGCAAAGTCTTTCCGTGACGCAGGCGCAGATGGCGCAGGCATATCTGACGCTGGCCAATGGCGGGGCCTACAAGCCGCTCCGTCTTGTTCTCAGTGACGCTGAAGCTGGCGACGGTGGAGGGCAGCGCGTCTTTTCCGTTCAGACGGCGCGGGAAGTCCTGAAAATGATGCAAGAGGTGGTGGATTCCGGCACAGGCAGACGGGCCGCCGTTCCCGGCATTTCGGTGGCCGGAAAGACGGGCACTGCCCAGAAGGCGGACAAATCCGCGTACGGCGAGGAGCGGACAGCTTCCTTTGTCGGCCTGGCGCCGGCGGCAAACCCGCGCTATCTGGTCTTGATCGTGCTTGATGAACCGAGCAAGTCCAAATACGGCGGCACCATTGCGGCCCCGCTGTTCAAAGAGGTGATCACCAGGGTTATGGCCTATCAGGGGGCCTTGCCCGATCCCGGCGCGGCGATCGCGCAACAGGCCAAGCGCAGGGAAGAGCGCGCCGCCAAGGCTGAAGCCAGAGCAAGGGCGCGTCGACAGCGCAAGGAAGAGACTGTCCTTGGCGAAGTGCGGCGGGAGCTTGCGGCCGTCGCCACTACAATCACGCCAAAGGAGAAGGGTGCTGTTCCGGACGTGGTGGGGCAGTCCGTACGGCGCGCTGTGGAGATGTTCGCGCGGCAGGGCCTTGTGCCTGTGATCAAGGGCGAGGGCGCGCGCGTGGTGCGTCAGGAGCCGAACCCCGGCGTGCGATGGACGGGCAAGGAGCACGCCCCGCGTGAATGTGTGCTCTGGCTTTCGGAGAACTGACATGGGAATGTGCTCGCTGTCTTTGCTTGAATCCCGCCTGAGGCGGGATCGAGGTGGTTTGGGGCCGGATGTATGCATTGATTCGCGCAAGGTCACGCGGGGATCCGTATTTGTGGCTTTGCCTCCTGTCGGCGTCGTCGGTGAACACGCCGCGGGCGGGGCGGCCTTTATCCACGACGCCCTCGCCAGAGGGGCGGGCTATATCGTGTGTGCCCCCGAACAGGCTGTCGCCTGCCCGGCCGATCAGGTGGAAGTGGTGGACTGCGCCGAACCCCGCAAGGCTCTCGGCCAGCTTCTCCGCGCGCGATATGGCACGGATCTGCTTTCGTTTCCTCTTGTGGGCGTCACGGGAACCAACGGAAAAACCACCTGCACCTATCTGCTCGCGCACCTCTTTGAAGCCGCCGGACGGAAGACGGGCGTGCTGGGAACAGTTGCATATCGTTGGCCCGGGCATGTTGAAGACGCGCCCATGACCACGCCCGATTGCCCCGATCTGCACGCCATGCTTGCCGCCATGCAGCGGCAGGACGTGGGCATCGCGTTTATGGAAGTCTCCTCGCATGCGCTTGATCAGGAGCGGGTGGCCGGGCTTGAGTTCAGCGGCGCGGTGTTCACCAACCTGACGCAGGATCATCTTGATTATCACGGAGATATGGATCGATATTTCAAGGCGAAAGCGCGTCTTTTCCGCGAGCTGTGCTCCTCTTCCGCCGTGCGGGTTGTTGGGGCGGACAACGAGTGGGGGCGCACTCTGCTTGAGCTTGTGCCCGAGGCGTGGGGATACGGCCTTCAGGCGCAGCCGGCCGGGGCGGCCTTTTTGGGCGGCGAGATGATTTCGAGCGGCACGGCCGGACTGCGACTTCGTATGCGGTACGCCGGCAAGACATGGGAACTGCATTCGCCGCTTGTCGGGCGATTCAATGCCGAAAACCTGCTCGCTGTTCAGGCGCTCGCCCTGGGCTTTGATCTGACTCCCGCAGATTTTCAGTGTTTTGAGACGTTCAATGGCGTTCCCGGCCGACTGGAGCGCATTCCAAACCCCGCCAATCTTGATATTTTTGTGGATTATGCCCATACGCCCGACGCTTTGGTCAATGTGCTCACGTCGTTACGTGGGGCTGGATTTCAGCGCATCGTCACGGTTTTCGGCTGTGGGGGCGATCGGGATCGCACCAAGCGGCCGCTCATGGGCGAGGCCGTGGCCCGTTTTTCGGATGTTGCCGTGCTGACTTCGGACAACCCGCGACATGAGGATCCCGAGGCTATCATGGCTGATGTCATGCCCGGTCTGAAGGGAGCAGGACAGGTGCTGCGGGAGCCGGATCGGGGAACGGCGATTCTGAAGGCGCTGGATCTGCTGAAACCCGGCGATGTTCTGCTGGTGGCCGGCAAAGGGCATGAGCGTACCCAGCAGATTGGCGACGTCAAACATCCTTTCAGCGATCAGCGGATCATTCGGGAGATTCTTGGATGCGCCTGAGTCTTGACGCCATTGTTCGCGCCGTTGGGGGTGAACTTCTTCGTTCCGGTGGAGTACAGTCCGCATCGCAAGCAGACGGAGAAGTGTTGTCTTCCGTGATCACGGACAGCCGGCGGGCAAGTCCGGGATCACTGTTTGTCGCCGTGCCGGGCGAACGTGTGGACGGGCACGATTTTGCTGCAGACGCAGTCGCTTCGGGCGCGGCGGCCATACTTGCGCAACGCAATCCCTTTGACGGATCGCCACCCGTGCCGGTCATTCTTGTGCGGGAGAGTGTGAGCGCGCTTGGCCGCCTGGCGCACGCCTGGCGCGCGTTGGCGGGATCTCGTGAAGATGGTCCGCATGTGGTGGGCGTCACTGGAACGGCCGGCAAAACCACGGTCAAGGAACTGCTGGCCCAGGTGCTCGGCAGGGTTGGCCGCACGGCGCGCAACCACCTCAATTTGAATAATCAGATAGGTCTCCCCCTCTCCATGCTTGCGACAGACGGAGCGGAGCGGTTTTGGGTGATGGAAGCGGGGATCAGCCTTCCTGGCGATATGGACGAGCTTGGCGCAATGCTTGAGCCGGATCTGGCGCTTGTGCTCAATGTCGGCTCCGGCCATACGCAAGGGCTTGGCGATCGCGGCGTGGCGCATTACAAGGCGCGTCTTTTCGCGCATCTGGCCCCGGGCGGAATCGCCATGGTCAGCGCCGACTATCCGGATCTGGTGCGTGAGGCTCGAGGCGTTCACCCTGAGCTGGTCTTTTTTTCCGCTTGCGGGCGTCAGGTGGAGTATCGGTCGGCCTATGTAAGGCCGACAGGCGAGACCAGCGGGCTTTTCAGGCTTTGGCTTGACGGAGAAAGCGTGGATGTGGAGGCTCCTTTCCGGGGCACGTTCGGCGCGGAGAACGTCATTGCCGTAGCAGCCGCGGCGCATCGGCTCGGCGCAAGCTCTGGCGAAATCAGCGAGGGGCTTTGCAGGGCGGCGTTGCCCACGCAACGCTTTGCCTGTTCGCGAGTCGGTTCATGGCTCGTCATTGATGACAGCTACAACGCCAATCCCCTGTCTACCGTGCGCATGCTGGAGGCGGCCACTGAAATGGCAGCCGGGCTGGAGACACAAGCAGGCCGTTTTGCCCCGCTCGTATGTGTTCTGGGCGAAATGCGAGAGCTTGGAAATGTCGCCCAAATCGAACACAAGCGTCTTGGAGAGATCCTGGCCGAATTGAGAGTCCGGGCCGTATTCTGGAAAGGCGGGCATTGTGAGGATATTGAGGCGGGATTGCGACAGGGGCGATACGAGGGATTGTTCATGCCTGTGGCCGGAGAGGAGAGCTTCCTTGCCGGTCTGGAAGGGCTTGCTTCCGAAGGTGCGCGCGGAGGCGTGATCCTGTTCAAGGGATCGCGCGCCAACCATCTGGAAGATTTGGTCAACGCCTTTCAGGATCGCGTGAAGCGGGAAAAACGTGCCCCGTTCGCTGCTTTTTCTCAAACAGACATTCAGAACTGCGGGGACCGCCCGGATGCTGTATAATCTCCTTTATCCTCTTGGTACGGAATATATTGTTTTCAATGTATTTCGGTATATTACCTTTCGTTCCGTATGGGCTTTGGTCACCGCGCTTCTGATTGGAATCCTGATTGGACCCAGATTTATTGGCTGGCTCCGTCGCATCAAGTGCGGACAGCAGATTCATGAAGATGTGAAGGCGCATCAGTGCAAGGCGGGAACGCCCACAATGGGGGGGCTGTTAATTGCTTTCAGCGTTACCATCAGCGTAGTATTGTGGGGAGATCTCCATAATTCATACCTTTGGATGACGCTTTTTGTTTTTCTCGGTTTTGCGGGAGTAGGTTTTCTTGATGATTTCATGAAGATTTCCCACAAACACAACAAGGGGCTTTCGGCTCGGGCGAAATTTTGCGGTCAGTTGGCGGTAGCTGGCATTGTCATGCTGTTTCTGGTTGCCGAACCTGCCTATTCCACGCGGCTGGCATTCCCTTTTTTCAAGGCGCTGGATCCTGATTTGGGATATCTGTATATTCCCTTTGCCATGTTCGTCATGGTTGGCGCTTCCAATGCCGTCAATCTTACAGATGGGCTGGATGGGCTGGCCATTGGCCCGATGATTGTGGCGACGCTTGTCTTTGCCGTGTACATTTATGTGACCGGACATGTAAAGTTTGCACAGTACCTTCAGGTGCAGCATGTTCCGGGTGTTGGCGAAGTCACTGTCTTTTGCGGCGCTCTGGCCGGGGCAGGGCTTGCCTTCCTCTGGTTCAACGCCTATCCGGCCCAAGTATTTATGGGTGATGTCGGCTCACTTGGCCTTGGCGGAGTGCTCGGATTTTTGGCCGTGCTGTGCAAGCAGGAATTGTTGCTCCCCATCGTGGGCGGCCTGTTTGTCATGGAAACATTGTCGGTGATTCTCCAGGTGGGGTATTTCAAATGGACAGGCGGCAAGCGCATCTTTCGCATGGCGCCTCTTCACCACCATTATGAAATGAAAGGAGTGCCGGAATCCAAGATCATCATCCGGTTCTGGATTCTGTCCATCATGTTTGGACTGATCGCGTTGTCGGCTCTGAAATTGCGATAGCGCGCCGAATTGGTTGCGTGGCATAGGGAGATGTTCATGAATCGGGAATCTTTCTCCGGCAGTCGTTCGCTTGTTCCGGCCGTTTCCCCCGGCGATCTGGCGGTTGTGGTGGGCGCAGGCGTTTCGGGTTTGGCCGCGTCGCGGCTTTTGGCCGTTCTGGGGGCGCGTGTGCGTCTGCTTGAGCGCCGGGAGGCGAACGTGCCGGTCGCCTTTCGAGAAGAGGCGGCTGCATCGGGCATTGAGATTGTTTGCGGAGAACACAGGCCCGAGGATTTTGCCGGGGCGCGCCTTGTGGTGCCCAGTCCGGGCGTTGCCGCGGCTTCGATCCGGCCTTTTCTGTCAGCCCCGGATGCGATTCGGGATACGCCGGAAATCATGGCGGAAACAGAGCTTGCCTGGAGAGAACTCCAGGGCGAAGCTGTTTTGGCCGTAACCGGCACGAGCGGTAAAACGACCACAACCAGTTTGTGCGCGGCCATGCTTGAGGCGCAGGGCTTTCGTGTTTTTACCGGCGGCAACATCGGCACGCCGCTTTCGACATACATTCTCGAACGGCGCGCGGGATCTCCCAAAGCCGATATCGTGGTATTGGAGCTTTCCAGTTTTCAGTTGCAGACCTGTTCGACTCTGCGCCCCCATGTGGCTGTTCTGATGAATATCAGCGAGAATCACCTGGATTATCACGCGGACATGGAGGAATACGTCAGCGCAAAAATGCGTCTTTTCGCCAGGCAGGGTCCAGAGGATGTGGCCGTGCTGCACCGCGGCATGGATGAACTGGCGGCGCATTACAAGCTGAAGGCGCGCATTGTCTGGCACGACACGCCGACTTCCCGGGAGGATCTGGCGCGTTTCTCCGGCATTCGTCTGCTTGGTCCGCATAATCTTGCCAATGCCCAGGCTGCCTGGTTGGCGTGCCGTGAATTTGGCGTGGCGGAACAGGCCGCCGTGCGTGCGACTGCGGCGTTTCGGCCGCTGGAGCATCGTCTTGAACGGGTGGGGGAACGCAACGGCGTGCTGTTTGTCAACGACTCCAAGTGCACCACGGTGGAAGCGTTGCGCGTGGCCCTGAACGCCTTTGACGGGGCAATCCTGCTGCTGGCCGGGGGCAAGTTCAAGGGTGGAGATCTCGCTGCTCTTCGCCCGTTGCTGAAGGAAAAGGTGCGACACCTTGCCCTGTACGGAGCGAGCCGCGATCATTTTGAACAGGCGTTTTCCGGCATTGTCCCGGTAAGCTGGGATGAAACTCTGGAACAGGCCATGCGTCGCCTGAATGACCAGGCCAGACCGGGCGATGTGGTGCTTCTGGCTCCGGCCACGTCCAGCTTTGATCAGTATGAAAACTACAGGCGACGGGGTGAGGATTTCAAACGCATCTTCGCCAGTATGACTTCCGCTTGTGCGGAGCCTCGCGCCTGAAGGCGGAGTCTGCCGGCAGAGCAGGCCAATGGGTGCAACGGCAGTTCGGATTGTGAACATGCCGCAAGAACAAGGATATTTTCATGTCGTTGATGGCGTTGCGAAAAATGCCGGGTGGAGATTCCGGCCCGCATATGGGCAAGGCGGCGGCGCAGGCCCTCGGCGCGTGCGACTGGCGGCTTTTGGCCGTGGTGCTGATGCTGCTTTGCATCGGCCTGCTTATGGTGCTTTCGGCCAGCGGCGTCGTTGCCGAGCGCATGTATGGCGACAAGTATTTCTTTTTCAAGCGTCAGCTTTTGTACGCGGGGATCGGCGGCATCGCCCTGTGGATTACGGCAGGCATGTCACGCGAGACGATTTACCGTCTTCAGTACCCGGGGCTTTTTCTCGTGGCGCTTCTCCTGTTTCTGACGCTGACCCCGTTCGGCAGTCGTATCAACGGAGCGCAGCGCTGGATTTCACTCAAGCTTTTTTCCATTCAGCCCATGGAGTTCGCCAAGATAGCCTTGGCCCTGTATCTGGCCTATTTCATGAGCACCAAGCAGGCGCTGGTGAAAACCTTCAGTCGGGGCGTTATTCCCCCGTTTGCCGTAACCGGTCTGTTCTGTTGCCTGTTGCTGGCGCAGCCGGATTTCGGGGGCGCGGCCGTGCTTGCCATGATTCTTTTTTTCATGTGCCTGGTGGGCGGAACGCGGTTCATTTATCTTTTCATGTCCATCGCTATGGCGGGAGCGGGGGGGCTTGCCCTGATCGTTCATTCTCCCTATCGCGCGCAACGCCTGGCGGCGTTTCTTGACCCGTTTCGGGATGCTCAGAATGCCGGGTATCAACTGGTGCAGTCCCTTTACGCGCTCGGATCCGGCGGCCTGTTCGGCGTGGGGATGGGCGGGAGCGCGCAGAAAATGTTCTATCTGCCCGAGGCACACAACGACTTCATTATGTCCGTTGTGGGAGAGGAGATGGGCTTTTTCGGCATCACGCTAATCATGGCGCTGTTCGGTATGCTGTTTATACGGTGCTATCGGATTGTCATCAGTCAGTCCGATTTGCGAGACAAGTTTTCGGCCTTTGGCATCGTGTTGGTCATTGCGCTGGGAGCCATACTCAACCTCGCCGTGATCATGGGAATGGTCCCTCCCAAGGGTGTGGCCATGCCCTTTCTGAGTTATGGAGGGAGCAATTTGCTGACCAGCATGATTTGCGTTGGACTCTTGCTCAATTTTTCCCGCACGGCGCGGCAATAAGGACGGAAGACACATGCGGGCGCGTGTTGTTCTCACTACCGGCGGCACGGGGGGGCATATTTTTCCGGCATTGGCCGTGGCCGAGCAATTGCGGCAGGAAGGGGCGGAGCTTCTTTTTATCGGTTCCCGCTTCGGGCCGGAGGCTGACCTGGCGGAAAGAGCGGGGATTCCCTTTGAGGGATTGTCTGTGCGTGGGGTGCTTGGGCGAGGTTTTGCGTCTTTCGGGGCGGCCGTCGGCCTGCTGGCGGCCGTCGCTCCGGCACGTCGCGTGCTGGCGCGGTTTCGGCCTGACGTGGTTGCCGGTTTTGGCGCCTATGCTTCCGTAGCGCCGTTGCTGGCGGCGCGTTTGCTCGGCATCCCTGTTGTCCTGCATGAGCAGAATGCTGTGCCGGGTCTTGCCAACCGGCTGTTCGGCAAAACGGCCGCCCGGATTTTTTTGTCTCTGCCGGCAGCCGAACGGGCGTTTCCCCATGACAGGTGCGTGGTTACGGGCAACCCCGTCCGTCAGGCCATTGCAGCGGCGTGTGCGCCGCGTAGCGTGGAGGGTGGTTCCCAGCATTTGCTCGTCATGGGCGGCAGTCAGGGCGCCCGGGCGATCAATTCCGTGGTGCTGGCCAATCTGACCCGACTGCGCGGGGCTGGTGTGGAAATCTGGCACCAAAGCGGAGCTCGCGATTTCGAGCGTGTGCGCGCCGGGTACAGCGCACATGGTTTTGATGTCTCAAAAGTAACGCCCTTTATCGATGACATGGCTGCAGCGTATGCTTGGGCTGATCTGGCGCTCTGCCGGGCGGGGGCCACTTCGGTGGCCGAACTGGCGGCGGCCGGAAAGGCCGCTGTGCTGATTCCCTTCCCCCATGCCACGCACGATCATCAGACGCATAATGCCGAGGCGCTGGTTCAGGCCGGGGCAGCCTGTCTGGTTCCCGAGAACGAAATCGGCATGAGGGACGTGGGCGGGTTGATGCTGGAGCTGCTGGCCGATGGGGCGCGCCTGCAGAATATGTCCCGTGCGGCTCGCACCGTGGCGCGGCCCGAAGCCGCCGCGGCAGTGGCGAGGGGCATTCTTGATCTTGCCGCGGCGCGGCATGGGGAAAAAAGCGGGATATGAAAAGAAATATCAGTAAGATTCACATGATAGGTATCGGCGGATCTGGCATGAGCGGCATCGCCGAAGTTTTGCTCAACATGGGCTACAGCGTCAGCGGCTCGGATGTGACCGACAGCGCGGCGGTGCAACGCCTGCGCGGGCTTGGGGCGGACATATGCCTTGGGCACGCGGCGGAAAATGTGGGTGACGTAAGCGTGGTGGTCAAGTCGTCGGCTGTCGGGGAAGGGAACCCCGAAGTCCTCGCCGCCCGCACAAAAGGCGTGCCGGTCATTCCCCGGGCTGAAATGCTTGCGGAGCTTATGCGTCTGCGCACAGGCATCGCCATTGCGGGCGCCCACGGCAAAACGACAACCACATCGTTGACCGCAGCCATTTTTGACGCCGCCGGCCTTGACCCCACCGTGATTATCGGCGGCCGGCTCAATGCCTATGGCGCAAACGCAAGGCTGGGGCAGGGGGAATACCTTATCGCCGAGGCGGACGAATCCGACGGGTCTTTTCTCTGTCTGCTGCCCATCGTCAACGTGGTGACCAACGTGGACCTCGACCACCTTGATTATTATCCGGATCTGGCCGCCATTGACGAAGCGTTCGTGGCGTTCATGAATCAGGTTCCATTTTACGGGCGAAACATTGTATGCGGCGATGACCCGGGCGTACGACGGCTGTTGCCGCGCATCAAACGGCCGGTGACGACATATGGTTTCGGACAGGACTGCGTCATTCGCGCGGAGATTCTGGAATGTGGCGTCATCAATCGCTTTCGGGTGTTTGTGCGGAACGCTGAATGGGGAGAAGTGCGACTCGCCCAGCCTGGACGGCATGCTGTTCTGAACGCCCTGGGCGCTATCGGCGTGGCCCTGGAAGCCGGCATCGACGCCCGGTGCTGCATTGAAGGGCTGGCGCGTTTTGGCGGCGTGGGCAGGCGCTTCGAGCGCAAGGGTGAAAAAAACGGCGTGTTGGTTGTGGACGATTACGGCCACCATCCGGCCGAGATCGCGGCGACTCTGGAGACGGCGCGCATGGCCTACCCGGGGCGCCGCATTGTGGTTGCGTTTCAGCCCCACCGTTTTTCGCGGACACAAGCCCTCTTTGGCGAATTTTGCCAGGTGCTCGGAACCGTGGACAAACTTCTGTTGACAGAAATTTACCCGGCTTCCGAAAAGCCGATTCCCGGCGTCAATTCCCAGAATCTGGCGCACGGCATCCGCCAGCTTTCCCGGACGGACGTCGCCTACTATCATGATGTTGATGAAATGGTCGCGGCGTTGCCGGGCATTCTCCGCCCCGGAGATCTGTTTCTTACCGTGGGAGCGGGCAATGTGACCACGGTGGGACCGCGCTACCTTGATTCTTCGCTTGAGCGGCGGTGATCATGCTTCACGTTGACGCGGCTCCTCGTCTGGCGGATCTCACCACACTGCGCCTTGGCGGCGCGTGCGTGGCGCGCATTCGTTTTTCTCCTGGGGAGGCTGACGCCGTCCCCGCGCTTGTCACGCGCCTGGGCGGACGCCCTGTGCCCTTTGGCGGAGGGAGCAACATCCTTGCGGTTGGGGGAGAAGAAAACGCGACGTTGCTCTGTCCCGTGTGCGCACAGTCTCCGCAGATTGCGGGGACTGATGCCGACGGCCATGTTCTGGCGCGTGTGGACGCGGGGATGCGGCTGTCGCGCCTGCTCGCCTGGTGCGCGCATTCCGGTTTGTCGGGCCTGGAAGGACTGGCCGGCGTGCCCGGTCTGGTTGGCGGCGCCATAGCCGGGAATGCCGGATCGTTTGGATCGGATATGGCCGGCGTGCTGCGCCGGGTCAGCGTATTTTCCGCGGAACAGGGGGCGCTGGATTTCCCTGTAGAGGAGGTGCGCGCCGGATATCGGCATTTTTCTATCCCCGCCCTTGAGCGGAACGCCCCGGAGACAGGAAAGGCCTGGCATGTGATCACCCATGCGCTTTTCGCCTTCAAACCTCTCGCCCCGGGGAGCGTCATGGCGAATATGCGCGCCGCTGTGCGGCGCAAATTGCAAAGCCAGCCTGTGCGGGCGCACAGCGCGGGTTGCGTCTTCAAGAATCCCGGTTCCGTATCGGCGGGAAAGCTGCTGGAAGAAGCGGGATTTCGAGGCAAGCGCCTGGGCGGCATGGCGTTTTCAGCGGTGCATGCCAATTTTCTGGTAAATGCTGGAGGGGGGACGCCCGAGCAGGCTCTGGAACTTGTTCAGCAGGCGCGTGAGACTGTTTTGCGTGTGCATGGCGTGGAATTGCAGCCGGAGGTAAGGATTTGGGACTCCTGAACTCGTTTTTGCGCGGGAAGAAAAGCGGCGGCAATCGTTACGCCAGAGATTTTTCTTCTGTTTCGCGACGTTCCGGGGAACGACGCGGCGATCGGCTCGGTTTGTCCCTGAATCGGGGCAAACGCAACGAGCGGGTGGAGCGCTTTCGTCCGGAGCCGGCGCAATCAGGCGGAGAACGCCGTAGCCATGTCGTTGCGGAACATTCGCCCCGGGCAACATGGTCGCCGCATCTCCCGGAGGAAAAACGCGCGGGAGGGCGTTTCACAACTGTCGTGTTGTGGGTTGTGGGACTTACATGTGGAGGCGCAGCGCTGTTGGGACTGGTTCTTGGCGGTTTGCAGTTGCACCGTCTGGCGACGACAAGCGATTTTTTCGCTATTCGTCGGATTGAAATCAGGGGAACAGCGCATTTCAAGCGTGAAGCCGTTCTGGAGGCGGCCGGTCTGCATGAAGGAACAAACAGCCTGACAGTCAGTATTGCTGATGTGGAAGCTGGCGTGCGCAATAATCCGTGGGTTGCGGAAGTTGCGGTCAAGCGTCGCCTGCCGGATGCCTTTGAAATCCGGATCAGGGAAAGATCGCCGGTTTTTTGGATGCGCAAGGATGGAATATTGTATTATGCGGACAACAGGGGGGCAATCATTGCTCCTGTGGATGCCGGCAATTTTCTTTCACTCCCCACGCTTGAGATTATGCCTGGCGGTGATGCGCTTTTGCCGCGTCTGGACGAACTGGCCAGAGCCTTTCAATCCGCAAGGCTTCCCGTGGATATGGCGGGCGTCTCGCTGTTCCGGGTAAGCGCGGCAAAAGGTTTTGAGGTGTTCATTGAAAACAGAAACCTGGTTCTGTGCATTGCCGCAGAGGACTGGGATTTGAATCTGCGACGGCTTGGCGAAGTGCTTATGGATTTGGCGCGGCGCGGTGAATTGAAAACCGCACGGGAAGTATGGGCAGCGGATGGCAATGTGTGGGTTGTGGCCGACGTATGAACACGCGACGCAAGTTCCTGTCTTTCCGAAAGAACATGGAGCGATTTTCTGAAAATGCTGCAGTTTTGTTTTCCCGCGAAGGAATGCGTTCGGGGCGGAGGGCATGAGAGAAGTGAGCCGTGATGATGCTGAACATCAGAACTTTATAAAAAAAAGTCTAGACTTTTTTGTAAAAATATGATGCAGCTAGACGGAGTCGGGCGCGTTATGCCGCATGAAAGAGTTGTTCATGTCGGGGGCCTTTGTGGGGCGACTGCCGTGACGGGCACATGTCGGGATAGCCGACAGATCATTCATTGAGCGGAGAGCAGAGCCTCACGCGCCACGCGGGAGATTGGGGCCAAGGAGAAACGCATGACCAGATCCGAACTCATTGTCGGTCTTGATATCGGCACAACCAAAATTTGCGCTGTCGTGGGCGAACCCAACGACAACGGGGCGATGGACGTCGTCGGTATAGGGACAAGCCCGTCCACGGGACTGCGCAAAGGGGTTGTCGTCAATATCGAGCAGACGGTTCAGTCCATCAAAAAGGCGCTTGAAGAGGCCGAGCTGATGGCTGGCTGCGAGATTCGCTCCGTCTATGCGGGCATCGCCGGAAGCCATATCAAGGGGTTCAACAGTCATGGCGTCATTGCCGTGAAGGGGGGCGAAGTTTCCCAGCGCGACATTGAGCGGGCGCTGGATGCGGCCAAGGCCGTGGCCATCCCTCTGGATCGGGAAGTGATTCATATTCTGCCCCAGGAATACATCGTCGATGACCAGCGGGGCATCGCCGATCCGCTCGGCATGGCCGGGGTGCGCCTTGAGGTCAAGGTGCATATTGTGACCGGAGCGGTGACTTCAGCCCAGAACATTGTGCGTTCCTGCCATAAGAGCGGACTGGACGTGTCGGACATTGTGCTGGAATCCCTGGCCTCGGCAAAGGCCGTGCTTACCGAGGAGGAGCGGGAGATCGGCGTGGCTTTGGTGGATCTCGGCGGAGGCACATGCGATATCGCCGTGTTCGCCAACGATTCCATCAAATATACGGGCGTGATGGCGTTGGGCGGGCAAAACCTGACCAACGACATCGCGTTTGGCTTGCGCACGCCTATGGCCGCGGCGGAAAAAATCAAGGTGAAGCACGGGGCCGCCATTGCCGAAATGGTTCGCTCCGACGAGTATATTGAGGTGCCGAGCGTTGGCGGGCGTGAACCCCGGCGTCTTTCAAGACAGGTTCTGGCTGAAATCTGTGAGCCGCGAATGGAGGAGATTCTTACGCTCATTGATCAGGAACTGGTGCGATCCGGGTTCAAGACGATGATCGGCGCGGGCGTCGTTCTCACGGGCGGAACAGCCCTCATTCAGGGCTGTCAGGAGCTTGGCGAGCAGATCTTTAACTTGCCCACACGGATAGGGTATCCTCGTAACGTGGGCGGACTGAAAGATATGGTGAACAGCCCCAAGTTCGCCACGGCAATGGGATTGCTCCGCTTTGGTGCTGAAAAGGAAGGCATGGAGCAGAGGTTCCGGATCAGAAGCGACGGGAACGCGTTCAATTCCATTCTGTCGCGCATGAAAAAATGGTTTTCTGATATTTCGTAACACTGTGCGAGAAGGCACCGTTTCTTTTGAGAAGGAAGGCAATGGAAATGGAATATGATGCAATCATCCCCCCGGCTAAAATAAAAGTCATCGGCGTGGGCGGAGGCGGCAGCAACGCCGTGCAGAACATGATCGAAGCGGGGCTTCGCGGCGTGGCCTTCATTTGCGCGAATACGGATGCTCAGGCTCTGCTTCGCTCCAAGGCGGAATGCAAGCTGCAGATTGGTGAAAAGCTGACCAAGGGCCTGGGGGCAGGAGCCGATCCCGCGGTGGGGCGCGACGCCGCCTTGGAAAGCATCAGCGCCATCAAGGACGCTATTGGCGAGGCGGACATGGTTTTTGTAACCGCCGGCATGGGCGGCGGCACCGGAACCGGAGCGGCTCCCATTGTGGCTCAGGCGGCCAAGGAAATGGGCGCGCTGACCGTGGGCATCGTGACCAAGCCCTTTATCTTTGAAGGCAACAAGCGCGCGAGGTCGGCGGAGCAGGGCATTGAGGAGTTGCGTGATCATGTGGACAGCCTGATCACCATTCCCAATGATCGGCTGCTGACCATTGCGCCAAAGAACGCCAAGCTCAATGAAATGCTCAAGCGGGCGGATGATGTGCTGTACAGCGCGGTGCGCGGCATTTCCGATCTTATCACTGTCCCCGGTTACATCAATGTGGACTTTGCGGACGTGCGCACGGTGATGAGCGTTTCCGGCCTGGCCATGATGGGAGCCGGGGTAGCCTCCGGGGAGGGGCGCGCTATCGAGGCCGCCCGCCGGGCCATTACAAGCCCCCTTCTGGAAGATGTATCCATCGCCGGGGCCAAGGCGGTGCTCATCAACATTACGGCGACCGCCGATCTGGGGATCGACGAATACAGCGACGCCGCCAACTACATCCATGAAGCGGCGGAAGGCGCGGGCAGCGACACGAACATCATCATCGGCACGGCCTTTGATGAGGGCGCGGGGGACGAAATCCGCGTGACAGTCATTGCAACGGGCATCGAAGGCAGAACGAGCAATCTCGGGAACGGCTTTGCCGCTTCTTCCTCCAAGGCCGGATCGGCCAGCCAGGGCGCGGGGCAGGGGGGGCAGACCGCCAATGTGACTTCCTTCCGCACGCAACGCGCCTGCGCTCCGGTTTCCGGTCCGGTTGCTTCTGGCGTTGCTCCCTCGATCGGCGGAGAGGGACGGGGTGAGGAGCGCCCGCGTTTTCGTACGCCGCGCGCTATCGGCAATCTTTCCGAAGTTGACTTGCACACGCCCACATATGTTCGGGATCAGCTCGCGCGGCAGGCCAGCCACGCGCCGGGGCGTGAAGATTTTATTTTTGATGAGGAAGAAATCGAATTGCCGACCTTCATCCGCAAGCAGGCAAACTGAATTCCGCATCGCCCGCGCCTTCGGCCGGGCAGGGCGGTGTCGCTCCCGTTCGGAATTTCGCTTCGGCGCGCCTTCCTGTATTCCGAGCGGGAGCTTTTCACGTTTTGTTCAGGATGTGGGGAACAGGCTATGCGGCACCTTACCGTGCGATTCGCGGTTTTTCCGTGAAGCGACGGAAACGCCGCTTTGAGATGTTCGTAACGGCAGAAGAATTCCCGTAATTCGGCCCAAACCGAATTATGAAAGAGTTGCAGGAGAGGGAAGTCAGTATGGCACAGCATTTCATGTTCATCGGTGATTTGGGAAAAGAAGGCGCCCATGCCTTGATCAAACGGGCGAAGGAAATGAAGGATACCCGTTTTCGCGGGGACTGCATGTCCGGCAAGGTCGCGGCCCTGATTTTTGAAAAAGCGTCCACCCGTACACGGTTTTCTTTTGAACTTGCGGTTCGCCAGCTTGGCGGCACTACGATCTTCATGACGCCGGTGGAAAGTCAGCTCGGGCGTTCCGAACCTCTGCGTGACACGGCACGTGTGCTTTCACGGTATGTTGACTGCATGATCGTGCGGACGTTTGGTCAGGAAAAACTGGACGAACTGGCGCGTTACGGTTCCATCCCGGTGATCAACGCCCTGACCGATCAGGGGCATCCCTGCCAGGTTCTGGCCGATATCCTGACCATTTATGAGCGCACGCCAGACTTGTCCAAGGTGCGTGTAGCGTGGATCGGGGACGGGAACAACATGGCTGCATCCTGGATCGAGGCGACCGCCTACTTCCCGTTTGAACTTATGCTTGCCATTCCGGAAGGGTATGATCCTGACCCGGCTGTCCTTGAAGCCGCAAGGGAGAAAGGCGGCAGGTTCACCATTGTCCGCGATCCGGCCGAAGCCGTTGCGGGCGTCAATTATGTGTACACCGACGTTTGGGCTTCCATGGGGCAGGAAAGCGAACAAAAGAAACGCGAAGAAGCCTTCAAGGGGTACTGCGTGGACAGCGCCCTCATGGCTCTGGCCGCGCCCGAAGCCAAATTTCTCCATTGCCTGCCCGCTCATCGTGGAGAGGAAGTCACGGATGAGGTGATGGAAAGCCCCGCTTCCATTGTCTGGGATGAAGCGGAAAATCGGATGCATGTGCAGAAGGCCATTCTTGAGTGGGCGATGAGGTAGGGGTTGTGGAAGGGTGAGCCTGGTCGGTTCGCGCATGGTTGTTCTATTGAAATTTGGTATCAATAATCTTGACAATCTCTCTCAACTAGGGAAAGGTAGCCTTGTTGAGAGGGTGTTAAGGTGTATGCCGAGCAAGGAGAACAACCATGCGCGAGAACAAAAAGAGCAGTCATTCCGGCACGTCCGTTTTGATCCCTTCCACCCGGAAAAAGAGTGAATCTGTTGCATGGCAGGCAGGCAAATGGAAAAAAACCTCCCCTGCCTGGGAAGATGAAGCATGTCTCGCTGCTCCCTGCGCCACGGCCGGCTGCTGTGGGGACGGCTCTTGTGATGAGCGGTGCCCTGCCTTTGAGCTTTGCCGCAAGCGTGTGCTTATCGTCGGCGGTGTGGAGCGGATGGAGGCGCTCTATCGTACCCTTATTGAGGGTCGCGGCGGAGAGCTTGACTATCACAGCGGCCACTTGAGAAATGGAATTGACAGCCTGAAGCGAAGTTTGTGCCGTGCGGATATCATCCTCTGCCCTGTAAACTGCAACAGCCATGGCGCGTGCCTCAAGGTCAAGGAACTGGCCAAAAAGCACAAAAAGACATTTTATATGTTGCCGAACGGCAGTTTGAGTACTCTTTCCCGTCTTTTGGGGAGTGAGACATAGGCGCTGGGCGCAGTTATAACTTTGGTTCTCTATCTATGGCGGCCAACGCTTTTCCATTTGGGAGCCGAATTTGAAAATACAACTTTTCGATATCAATGCTTATATCATTTATCGATCATAAGCCCTATAAGGGTACATTTATTTGCCAAAAAATGTGTTTTGTGGCTCATTCACAGCGCTCTTCGCGCCGCGCCAGACTACCGTATGCATTAGAAGTCATTTCATGGGAACTATGAAATGACTTTTAGTCACCATGTAATGAATCCCAATTAAAGAGGCTTTGACAGGGAATCTGACACATGCTGTCATTGCAATACAGCTTGGTTAAGGATCTTTTTGCACAGAGGCGCATCTCTTTTGTCTGGCGTGGTTCTCCGGGGAAAGAAGATGCAGCCTTGCTGGAATTTCCTCTCTCCATACGGATTGAGCCTTACAGCATGTTTATTACAGGGGGAAGGTTGTGGTCTATGGGAGCCTTTTCCTATTCCCAGTCGACGTTGCCTCTGGAAACAGAAGTGGGGCGTTACTGTTCCATCTCCAATGCGGTGACAGCCTTTAACTCCGAGCATCCTGTCGGCTGGATTTCCACATCTCCTTTTTCTTATAATCCTGACGCAGCCCCCATTTTCAGGGAGGCAATTGAAGATTCTTCAGCAGGGGATCTGTACCGCCTCAGGGAGTACGATGACAGAGGCCGAATGCCGATCCGTATTGGCAATGACGTCTGGATCGGGCAGAACGTGCAGTTGAAAAAGGGCATACGCATCGGCAACGGCGCAGTGGTCGCCGCTGGAGCCGTAGTGACGGGGAATGTGGAACCTTACTCCATTGTAGGCGGCGTTCCTGCACGGTTGATACGTCCGCGCTTTGACGGCAAGACAGCGGAGCGTTTGGAAAAATTGCAATGGTGGCAATACCGTTTTACGGATTTTCATGGCCTTGATCCGGCCGATATCGGAAAATTTCTTGATGGGCTGGAGGAAAGGATCGCCAAGGCGGAGTTGCGGAAGTATTCTCCGACAGCGGTCACCCTTCCTGCAATCAGGAAGCATCTTGAGCACAAGGCGCGCCAGCAATAAAGCGGCGTCTGTCCCCCCCACGCAGTCGATGGGCATCAGGCGTCGTATTTGCCCCGATTCTCTGTCAGTACAGCAGATACGAAGTGACTTTGACAATTCCGGGAGTGTTTTTCGCTGTGCGGACGGCCCGGTTGACCACCCCCTGATCGGAAACGACGCCAAGCAGGACAGCCTCGCCCGCATGAACTTCACTGTGGATTTGCGTGGAGTTGAGATTCGGCGCGCTAATCAGATTGGCGCTCAGTCTGACTGAGGCAAGAGTATCGCCATCAAGGGAAGGTCCGTCAAACCAGTGGGGGACAACACTGCGGACTCCTTCGGTACGTTTGGCGAGGTTGACCGCCCACTCTCGTTGCGCCTCCGGTATTTCTCCCACAAGGTACACATTGCCCTGAAAACAGTACACGGATACAGCCCAGCCTTCAGAAAGTTTCTGTCCCATCAGGCGAGTTTTGATATCGGTAGCCACGCTTTTGTCGCTCGCCTGAGTTGAAACATCTCGTTCATCCGTATAGATTCCATAGGGAAGCGTACAGGCGGAAAGCAGCAGCGCCCCGATGATCCCTAGAGATGCGCACAAGGCGCGCGAGCCGGAGAGAGGGCGGGGCAGGAAAGGCCGGCAGTCAGGATTATTTTTCATGAAATACTGCCTCCTGGGAAAATACGTTTGTTTCACCATGTGGCTGCTCCTGGCTGTTGGTAATCAGGGGGATTTTTTCAATACCTGACTTTCTGGCCGGGATGAAATGAGTTCTACGCTTCTTTGCAACGCCTTGCAAACCGCTGTGAACAACCCGTGCGGCAGGAGCGTCGGTGGTCCGCCGTGAACGGACTCAAACTCATCTTTTTTGGAAAGTGAGTTCTCATGGATCCCCCCGAGGGAAGGAATAAGCTGGAGAGGTCTCTTTGAACCTCTATGAAGCGGGGCGCTCGTCATGAACTGTACATTCCAAACAGGGATATATATTTATTGATATATTCTCGACGCTCTTTCCACTTGTACTGTGCAATGTAGCGGGGATGCTCCAGGGGCACAATTTTTTCGAAAAATCCGTATCTATCATTCAGTTTTTCAATGAATACCGCATTTTTTCCCATTCCGAAACAGAAACATGCGTCGCGCCTGATGCCAAAGGCGAGTTGCCGTTGCAATGATTCGAGCATGAAAGGCAACGCGGCGCGTTGCAGGTCGGGGTGATCGTAATAGTTGAAATTTTTCTGGCGGCCATTTTTTCCATTGCTCGTAAAGCCCAGGGGGCAAATGGAATTGATATACCAGTCACGGTAAAAGGCTGTTTCTCCGCCCAGAGCCGCAATAACCTCATATACAAAGACACTTGAGGGTTCGTGTGCGGATGGACAGTCGGCTATATGGATCTGGCAACACTCCGCCAGCCGTTTGGGATCGGTGAAAGGAATGCCTGTGAGGCCAGCCCCGAAGCGGCCCGGGTTGATGCCCAGGATGATACGGCGCAAACGGTGATCGTCGTAATATTTGCGGTAAAACGCCGTTGATGCGGGTATGGCGCAGGCGTTTTCACGAAAAGGGTTCATGACGGAGATGCCGGGCGGCAGGGGCGCGTCAAAAAGGAGATTTGTGTTGAAGTCAATAACCTTTTGTGCGAAAGTTGGATCTGATCCATTCGGTGCAGTATGACTCATGAGGGATACTCTCCTGTTTTTCAAGCGTAATGCTATAAATGTTGTCATGTAGCATGACGGCGTCCATTGAGTCTTGCCAAGTATATCACAGATTTGTCTTGTTTTGCCATCTCTCTGTAGAGATATTGGTAAAATAACTTCTTATAGCTTTTGGAGGTGTAATCAAGAATGGATAGCTTTTTTATTATGCTGTGTCTAGTCGCCCTGGCAGGTATCGTCGTATGCGCTTTGACTGGAGTATGGGTTATTATTCAACGCATTATTTCATATAGAAAAGGTATTATCAATAGTGAATCAAACGATCGGGAATCTAGTGAGACAGTATTTGAAGTCAATCAATCAGATAAAAGCAGTATAAATAAATCTACAAATAAATCATATAACTTATTTTTTCGGGGAAATTCGTCAATTCGATTTGCCATTGTTGGAGTCATTATCGTTATTTTGCTCATTCCGCTATCATTTGTCAAAAATTTAACATACGAGAGATCTCGTCTATATCAAAAGATTGTAGGAGATATCAGTCGTACTTCCGGAGGTATGCAATGGCTTTCCGGACCGTACCTGCTTGTTCCTTTCAGCAAGAGAGACCAGGTGAAAGACGGCATTACAGTTGTCCTGGATTACTTGGTTATTCTTCCGGACGACGTATCTTTTTCAGGCCAATTGCAACCGGAAGAACGGCGCAGGGGCATTTATCGTTCGCTTGTGTATACGGCTGACGTCACCATGCAGGGACGTTTTGTCTTGCCGTCGCCGGAAAGCCTGGAACGAGTAGCCCCGAATTTGATCGCTGTGGATTACGCCAAGGCGTTTGTCGTCATGGGTCTGGAGTATCCTGGGGCGGTGCGCGAAGCAGGCGCGTTCGTGTGGAACGCAATGCCACTCAAGGCCGAACCGGGCACTCAGCCCTTTTCAGGGCTGGAGGCAGGGTTTCGTGTCCCCGTGCGGCTTTCGCGCGCTACGGAAGCCTATACTTTTTCCCAACATCTGGTCTTCAGCGGAAGCGGCGGCATTCGGGTGACCCCGACGGGAGAACAGACTTCCATCACCTTTGCCTCTCCGTGGCCACATCCGAGTTTTCAGGGAGACATTCTCCCGCATGAACGAGAGGTGTCCGACAGTGGATTCACTGCTTCCTGGAGTATTCCTTCATTGGCGCGGCCTTTTCCAGGATTGAGCACAGTCAGCAACTGGCCTTCAATTTCAAGACAACAGGATTTTTCGGTTGGGCTGGATTTCTTTGAAAGCGGAGGGCATTACCAGCTTGTGCAACGAGCCGTGAAGTATGGCATTCTGTTTATCAGTCTGACGTTCCTCGCATTCATTGTTTTTGAGATGAGCCGATGCACGCGGCTTCATCCTGTGCAGTATGGTCTTGTGGGTTTGGCAATGGTTGTATTTTATCTGGTTCTGCTTTCACTTGCGGAACATACTGCCTTTTCTGTTTCATATGCCGCGGCGGCGATATGCACAATCTGCATGATTTCTGCATATGCAGGAGCGGCCTTGCGTTCCGTGCGTCAGGGTGGGGGAGTTGGGCTTTTGCTTGTGGCATTGTATGCCCTGCTGTACGCGATTCTTCAGATGGAAGATTACGCGTTGCTTATGGGAACAGCGCTTGTGGTGATCATGCTCGGCGCGTTGATGGTCGTCTCACGCAACATGGACAGAAGTTGAAACGCTGGCCCGAAATCTGGCCAGATTGATTTTTGTACAAAAAGCGCCCGTCAGCATAGCTGGCGGGCGTCTTGCGGTCATGTGCCGGAGGATATCGTTTTTTCAGCTTTCAGCCTCGCGTAGAATCTCGCGTGCCTTTTCAAGGGTCGGGTCGCGCTGGAGCGCACGCAGGGCGTATTCCACGGCCTGCCCCTTGCGGCGCCATTGCAGATAAAAATTCGCGATATTGCACAGCGTGCGCGGATGCTGGCCGAACTGTTGCAACACACGAACATAAAGTTGTTCGACCTTCTCAAATTCCTGCAATTCCATATACATATCAATGGCTCCGGACCACCCCGCGCTTTCCTTGGGGAAATTTTCCAGAGCCAGTTCGTACATTTCCGCCGCTTCCAGGGGGAGCTTGGCCTTGCGGAAGCGTTGGGCCAGATCAAGGTACATCCCTTTTTCCTTGCCGAACTCGTCAGCCGCTCTTCGCAGAAAACTGCGCGCTCGCGGGAGATCTCCCGAATCAAGCAGGGCCTGCCCGCGTTGCAGCAGTTCCTGCTTGTGGCGTTCGATTCTTTTGAGTTCCTCTTCCGCTGCTTCAGCCTTGCGTTGCTCCAGGATTTTCGCGATGCGGCGCAAGGCATCGCTCAACAGCGCTTCCTTGCCGCGCGTGTAGCGCAAGACGAAGGGCTTGCCCTTGGGTCCTGGAGGGAGCATGGGCAGAATGGTGGTGTGGCGACAGAGGTCCGACAGGAGTTCGTCCAGATTGACCTCAAGTTCAAAGCGCAAAGCCCCCATGACCTTGACGCGGGCGTACATGTCCAGAGAGTCAGCGGTGACGTTCAGCGTTCGGATGAGATCATCGCGCCGGAGAGCGCCTTTGGCGCGGGCGATGTTTTCCCGAACGGCTTTTGCGGCTTCGATGGTTGGCGTGGGCATGTCAGGCTGTCCGTAGTGAATTCGCGCTGCGGGGTCAGCAGAATACGCTCCAGCATTTTCTGATTTCCCCGGCATGGGCGTCAATCAGCGAAATGACGGAATCCGGCGTCAAAGAGCGGATTGATTCATTGCGCATCCAGTGTATTCTCACTGCCGAGGCACTTATGTCAAGGAGGGGAAGCGGCAAATACAATGCGATTGTGTCGTCGGACAGGGGCGCAGCCAGCAGTGGAGAGGGCGTATCTGCGTCGTCGGTCGAAATATTCTCCGCAAGAGCGTCATGTGGAGCAACGGGGCAGACGCGCGTGCCGGGGCACAGGCGTTCGGTCATATCGCGAAAGGCGTGTTCGTCGGCGCTTCCTCGCGGCACCACGAGAAAACTCGTTATCTGCGCCAGTTCGCGTCCGTTTTTCCAGCTTTCAAGCTGGTTGAAATCTTCCGCGCCGACGATGAAAAGCGGAACTTCCCCCTCGTGAGCTGTTTTCCATGCGCTGATAAGGTTCCAGGTATATGAAGGCGGGGGGAGTTGTCCTTCCAGACGGCTGACGGCAAGGCGCGGTTCCCCGGCAATGGCGGCTTCAAGCAGGGAGCAGCGAAGGTCAAAGGGCAGGATTCCCTCCGCGGCCTTGTGGGGCGGCACGGCCCCCGGGGTAAGTTCCACCCGATCCAGGCCAAGGGCGTCGGCGGCGGCGCAGGCCAGGCGCAAATGCGCCGCATGGACCGGGTTGAAGGTTCCGCCAAGGATGCCCGTGCGGGGAATGGAAGGCAGGCGAGGCATGAAGTCATGATCCATGATGGTTATTCCCGGATTTGTCCGGAGCCGAAAGCCACAAATTTGGCGGTGGTAAGTTCCCGCACTCCCATGGGACCGTAGGCGTGGAGCTTGGAGGTGCTGATGCCGATTTCCGCGCCGAGTCCGAGCTGGCCGCCGTCATTGAAACGGGTTGAAGCGTTGACGGCCGTGAAGGAGGCGTCTGCTTCGCGCACAAAGCGCATGGCGTGGGCGTGATTATTGGTGCATATCACTTCACTGTGACGGGAGCCGTAACGATCGATATGGGCCAGAGCCGCATCAAGCGAGTCCACCACAAGCACCGCCAGCGTGAGATCGCCGAATTCCCGGCCGCAATCTTCCGGCTGCAACGGAAGGGCCGAAGCTCCAAGCAACGGCAGGGAGCGGGGGCAGGCCTTGAAGGTCACGCCGGCCGCACCGAGTCTTTCGGCCATGCGAGGCAGGAAGGCAGGAGCTTCTTTTTCATGAACCAGCAGGCATTCCAGCGCATTGCATACGCCGGGGCGCTGGACTTTGCCGTTGAAGGCCAGGGCCAGGGCCATATCAGGGTCCGCACCCTCATCCACATACAGATGGCAAACCCCCATGTAATGCTTCAGCACGGGCATGGTTGCCGCCGCGCACACGGCCCGCACCAGGGATTCGCCCCCGCGGGGGATCATCACATCGACATATTCGTCCAGTCGGCACAGTTCGGTGACTGCGGCGCGATCCGTCATGTCCAGAACCTGCACGGCGTCCGGCGGAAGCCCTGAACGCTTCAGAGATTCATGCAGCAGGGCGGCCAGGGCCAGATTGGATCGAATCGCCTCGGAACCGCCCCGCAAAATGACGGCGTTGCCCGCCTTGAGGCAAAGAATGGCCGCGTCGATGGTGACATTTGGGCGTGATTCAAAGATCATGGCCACCACTCCGAGCGGCACGCGCATTTTTCCCACCAGCAGCCCGTTGGGGCGCTGCCACTGAGTTTCGATGACGCCCACGGGATCGGGCATGGCGGCTACTTGGAGACAGGCTTCGGCCATGGCGGCAAGCACGGCAGGAGTCATGGCAAGGCGATCCAGGCGGGCAGGGTCCATGCCGGCCGTAGCCGCCGCCTGCACGTCAAGCGTATTGGCCGCGAGGATTTCAGCCTGCCGGGTACGGAGAAGTTCCGCAAGGATCGTCAATGCCTGCGCCTTGACGGCGGGCGAAGCGCTCATGACCATGCGGGCGGCGTTTCTGGCCCGTCGGCCGATTTGACGTATTTCTTCCGTAAGGGAATGCTCTGTCATGCTGCAGTGTTCTCCGTTCGTAAGCTCATTCCGTGATTCAGCCCGGGGGCTGAATCATGAGGATCATTCGCCAAAAAACATGGTTTCCGGCTCATTCACGATGCTTTTCGCTCCGCGCCTGACTCGCGTCCGGCGCTTCCGGCATGCGGCCGGAGACGAAAAGCGGAAACGCATTTTCTTTTGACAATGCCGATATTTTTTCTTATTTTTTTGCGATAACATTTCCCGTGTCTCATGGCAAACATTCAGGCAGCGTCCTGGCGGGAATTCTTGCGGGGCTTTGCAAAAAAGCGTGCTTTTTCGCTTGCCCGCGCAGTTTTTCGCGGGGCGACTCCATCAAGGAGCATCCAAGCATCATGGCAGATCCTCTTCGTCCTTCCATTACCCCACTGTCCCGGCCGGGCGGCCCCGGCGTTCCCGGCGGCATGCTCGGAGAACTTCAGTCAGAAGTTTCAGTCGAGGCTACGCCCCTGTTGCGTTTTGTGCTCGACCACATCAGGGCGATTGTCACAATCGTCGTGCTGGCGGTGGTCGTTGCGGCCGCTGCGGGCGTCTGGCACTGGCATTCCGCCAGATCTGAACGCGAAGCGCAGCTCGAATTCGGGCGTATCCTTGTCACCCCCGCGACACGGGAGAGGCTGGAAGCTCTGGAGGGATTCCTCCAGGCAGCGCCTTCTTCCATGAAATTGGGCGTGCAACTTGAGATCGCGGCCGCGGCCGCGGCACTGGGCGACACGTCGAAGGCGGCCCAGGCTTACGCGGCCGTCTGTGCCGCCGATCCTCAGGGATCGCTCGGCATCATGGCGGGACTCAACGAGGCGGATGTGCTCCTTCGCGCCGGGCGTCCGGAAGAGGCATTGGCCAGGCTCGACGCCCTCATGGCGTCGGCGCCGGCAACCTTGCTTGATCCCGTGCGGCAGGCCGTGCGCGAAGGCCAGGCCGCGGCGGCGGAACAGGCCGGCCGGCTTGAACGCGCTCTGGAGGCGTACGAGGCCATTGTGAAGAACTCCGGCCTCGACGAACTGGGGTATTACCAGGCCAAAATCGTCGAACTCAAAGCCCGTATGGCGCAATCCGCCGCTCAGCAGGCGACGCATCAGGGCCAGAATTCATGAAAAACCTGTTTGCGAAAAGCCGGTACTTTCCGGCCGGCAAGGGCAAATATTGGGCGAAGCGGCATTGAACCGTTACAGGGACGGATCGTGTGCTGGTTTCAGTCGTAACCGGCGCGTCAACACTGTTTGTTTCAGGGAAGGTACCCATGAGTCATCCTCTCCTCAGTCCCGAGGCCGGGGGCCGGCATCTGCTTCTCGGCAATGAAGCTGTCGTCAGGGGGGCGCTGGAAGCTGGCGTCAATATCGTGACCTGCTATCCCGGCACGCCGTCTTCTGAAGTTCCGGATACGTTTCGACGCATGCTGCCATCGGATCGTTACCGGGTGGAATATGCGGTCAACGAGAAGGTTGCCGTGGAAGTGGCGGCCGGGGCGGCGCTGGCCGGAGCCATGTGTCTGGTCACGATGAAGCATGTGGGCGTCAATGTGGCGGCGGATCCCCTGTTCACGGCGGCCTACATGGGGCTGCCGGGCGGCCTGGTGCTGCTCTCTGCCGACGATCCTTTCTGTCACTCCAGCCAGGATGAGCAGGACAACCGCGCCTATGCGCGTTTCATGGGACTGCCATGTTTTGAGCCTGCTTCTGCCCAGGAAGCCAAAGACATGGCGCGCGACGCCCTTTTGCTCGCGCGGGAGCTGGCCCAGCCTGTGATGCTGCGTACAACCACTCGCGTGAATCATTTGCGCGGGCGGGTGGATTTCGGCCCGTTGCCTGAAAAGCCGGCCCCTGTTGTGACCTTTGAGCGTAACCCCGGCAGGTTTGTTCCTGTTCCGGGCGTGGCGCGGGCGCGGCATCGGGTTCTGGCGCAAAAACTTGAAGAGGCGACGGCCCTGTCGGATGCCTCGCCCTGGAACAAGGTGACGGACCCCGGCGAAACTCGCATCGGCGTCGTCGCTTCCGGGATCAGCCGGGCCTATCTTGCGGACGCGCTGGCCGAGCACGGGTGGGAGAAGCGCGTCAAGGTGTTTGAGCTTGGATTTTCATGGCCGTTGCCGGAAAAACGCCTTGGCGATTTTCTGACAACCTGTGACACCGTCTTGGTGCTGGAAGAACTGGAGCCGTTGGTGGAGCGCGATCTGCGCGCACTCGCCCAGGAACGCGGCATTCCTGTGAAGATCGTCGGAAAGGACGGACCGCTGACGATTTTTGGCGAATATTCCACAGGCATTGTGGCCGAGGCTCTTGCGTTGACCCTGGGCGAGCCTTTGCCTGCCTCCGGTAAGGATGGAGCCTGCGCGGGACAGACCGATCTTCTTCCCGGGCGGCCGCCGAACCTGTGCGCCGGCTGTTCGCACCGGGCGGTCTACTATGCCGTGCGCAAGGTGTTCGGCGACGATGCTGTGTACTCAAGCGATATCGGCTGCTACACGCTTGGCATGGCGGCTCCGCTCCGGGCGGCGGATTTCCTCTTTTGCATGGGATCTTCCGTGTCCGCGGGCAGCGGCTTCGCAATGGTGTCCGATCGTCCTGTAGTAGGGTTCATTGGAGATTCCACCTTCTTCCATTCGGGCATCACGGGCCTTGCCAACGCCGTGTTCAACAAGCACAATCTGCTCCTGGTCATTCTGGACAATGGCACAACGGCCATGACCGGGCACCAGCCCAATCCCGGCGTTGTCCCCACGGTGCTCGGGGACGATTGCGAGCACCTTGACATAGAGACTATCGTGCGGGGCGTCGGCGTTACCGATGTCGTCAAGGTCAAGCCCTTCAACACACGCGCCACGGTGAACGCGCTTGAGGCCATGAAAGCCCGAACAGGCGTCCGGGTGATTATAGCCGAGGAGCCGTGCATGCTTTTTGCCAAAAGAACGCTCAAACGGGAACGTGCGCGGGTAGCGCAGATCGTGCGGCAGGATGCGGACGTGCTGGCGTGCATGGCGGAATTGGCCTGTCCTGCCTTCCGGCAGGAAGACGGGAATGTGGATGTGGATCCCACGTTGTGTTCAGGCTGTATGGTGTGCCTGCAAAACGCGCCGTCCATTCGCGCCTGCAATCGGAGTGAAAGCCATGAATAAGCGCATCCGTATCTATATGACTGGTGTGGGAGGCCAGGGGACGCTTACAGCCACGACACTGCTCGCGCGAGTCGCCTTGCAGGAAGGGATCGAGGTGGTGGCAGGTGAAATACACGGCATGGCCCAACGCGGCGGGGTAGTGGAGTCCAGCGTGCTGCTTGGCGGCTGGAAAAGCCCGAAACTTGGCTTGGGTGAAGCGGATATCCTGCTCGGGTTTGAGCCGCTGGAAACATTGCGCGGCATCGTGTACCTCAAACAGGGCGGAGCCGTGTTTTCCGGAACCGACGGAATTGCCACGCCAGGCGTTTCCGCTGGACGGGAAAAGGCGCCGGAAGAATCCGTGATCCGTGACCGTGTGTTGGCCCGGGCTTCGTTTGCCTGTTTCCTTCCCTGTCGATCCATTGGCGTGGAGATTGGATCTCCGCAGAGCGGCAACAACGTTCTGCTTGGCGCGTTGTGCGCCTCTGGCCTGTTGCCTTTTGGCTTCGATGCTCTGGAGCGGGGGATTCGCTCTTTTCTCCCTACACGGCTTGTCGAGATCAACCTCAAGGCTGCTCATCTCGGTAAGGAGCGGCTTGCCCTCGGCTCTCATTGATTTTTGCCGGAGGCTCCCTTGCACGTCCGGCGGCGCCAGAGCCGCCGGACATAACAAACCGGGATGGCCCTGCGTTATGGCTGATACGGTCGTGTATCTGGCTGCAATAAAATATATTGCCGCGAGGATGGGGCCACGCAGGGGGGCCAACCCCGCTCCGGGCCGTGTTGCGGCAGCAGCTTGCACGGTGGCGGCCGCATCTGGTTATTAGAAGTCATCTCATGATTCCTGTGAAATGACTTCTAACGTCAGGCGGTAGAAGCTATCTCACAATTGATCTTAAAAAGATAATAGAAATTGCCATATAAAT